>NZ_QXFM01000072.1 GCF_003584015.1 Aurantiacibacter xanthus | reverse complement strand
TGAACCGCCCCGCGATTGCCGGAGGCCATTTGGTTTGAGTTATGCCGCCATCGGGCGTTCGTCCAGCATGGCGTAGTATCGTGCTTCGGCTTCGGCGGGCGGGATGTTGCCGATTGGCTCGAGCAACCGCCTGTTGTTGAACCAACTCACCCATTCGAGCGTGGCATGTTCGACAGCCTCGAACGACCGCCACGGCCCGCGTCGGTGGATCACCTCGGCTTTGTAGAGTCCGTTGATCGTTTCGGCCAAAGCGTTGTCGTAGCTGTCGCCAACGCTGCCCACCGAAGGTTCGATCCCGGCTTCGGCGAGACGCTCGGTGTACTTGATCGAGACGTACTGGCTACCGCGGTCGGAGTGGTGGATAAGACCGCCATGATGGACGGGCCGCCGATGATGGATCGCCTGCTCCAGGGCATCCAGGACGAACCCGGCATGCGCGGTCCGGCTCACTCGCCAGCCCACGATATAGCGGGCGAACACGTCGATCACGAAGGCGACGTAGACGAACCCGGTCCAAGTCGCGACGTACGTAAAGTCCGACACCCACAGCATGTTCGGCGCCGGGGCATGGAACTGCCGGTTGACCTGATCGAGCGGGCAAGGCGCCGCCTTGTCGCTCACCGTCGTCTTCACCGGCTTGCCCCGGATCACGCCCTGCAGACCAAGATCGCGCATCAGCCGCTCGACCGTGCATCGGGCGATGTCGAAGCCTTCGCGCTTCATCTGCCGCCACACCTTCCTTGCACCATAGACGCCGAAGTTCTCGGAGAACACGCGCAGCACCTCGGGCTTCAGGGCCTGATCGCGCTGGGCACGGGCCGACATTCGCGAGGGATCGCGCCGCTGCGCGACACGCTCGTGGTAGGTGGATGGGGCGATCGGCAAAACCCTGCAGATCGGCTCGACCCCGTACTCCTCGCGATGCTCGTCGATGAACCCGCTCATCGCTTCAGTGGGCGGTCGAGCTCCGCCTGGGCAAAATAAGCAGACGCCTTGCGCAGGATCTCGTTGGCCTGGCGCAGCTCGCGGTTCTCGCGTTCCAGCGCCTTGAGCTTGTCAGCCAGCTCGGACGGAACGCCAGCACGCATGCCCTTGTCGACCTCGGACTTCTTCACCCACTCGAGCAGCGTGTAGGCCGAGCAGCCAATCTTGCCGGCAATCGATGTCACCGCGGCCCAGCGCGAGGGATGATCCTTCTCGCTGTCGAGAACCATCCGCACCGCCCGCTCGCGAACCTCGGGTGAAAACTTGTTCGTCGTCTTGCTCATAGACCCTTCCTCTCAGGAGTTGGGGCCTCCGGCAATCGCGGGGCGGTTCAACTCGCCTGGCCGCACAAACACATGGGGAGCGATCTTAAGAGCGATCAGCGTCTCGGGTTTCCCGGAATAGCCCTCGATTGCGCGCAGCAACGCGCCAAAGAGCTCGGGTTCTAGGATAGCCGCATGGTGCTTCACCTGCGGCGCCGTGAGCGCACCACGGAGCAGGTCTGCCGGATTTTCCTGTGCTCTCATCGTGACGATGGCATAGCGAAATACGCGGCCAGCAAAGGAACGAAGCCGTTGTGCTGTCTCGTGGTGCCCCTTCCGCTCCACTTTGCGAAGTGCGGTGAGAAGCTCGTGTGGCGTAATTTCCGAAACGGGACGATGCCCGATGTCGCGGTCGAGCAAATCCCGGAACCAGCGAGACTTCTTTATGGTGGCCGCCTTTTTTCCTTCGCGTTCCATCTTCTCGATGTACTCATCCGCTACCAGCTTGAAGGTTGTCGCGGCACCTATCGTCGCCTCGATGATCGCCTGACGCCTCGCTGCAGCTGGATCGATACCGTTTGCGAGTAAGCGCCGGGCTTCGTCACGCTTCGCACGAGCTTCCTTGAGCGACACATCTGGGTATTTCCCGAGCGCGAGCTTCTTCTCGACACCTCGAAATCGAAACTTCAATCGCCACAACTTTGCACCCGAGGGCTGAACTTGAAGGTACAAACCGCGATCGTCGGCCACTTTATACGATGAATCTCTCGGCTGTAGCCTGCTGATCTCTAAAGCTTTTATCGCCATTTGGGGGCCTCGACTCTGACCATTTTCCCGGGGCCCCCACCGAGGCCCCCAAACCGGCCGGAAGGGGGCGGATTGGGGCGCACGCGAGCGGAAGGCCAATGGCCAATTTTACCAGCATTTCTGCGGGTTTGCGAGGATTTTTGGACGCTCTGGGAAGGGTGGGTGGTGCCGCTTACAGGACTCGAACCTGTGACCCCATCATTACGAATGATGTGCTCTACCAACTGAGCTAAAGCGGCGCTCATCGTCCTTTAGGTTTGCGCGCAGCGGGCTGCAATGCGCAAACTTGCAGGAAGTGGAGGCCCGAGCCGGAATCGAACCGGCGTGCAAGGATTTGCAGTCCTCTGCGTAACCACTCCGCCATCGGGCCGGAAGGCGCGCCAACTAGCGAATGCCGCGCCTTCGCGCAATCACTTTGATCGCCTGCGGCATCTTTCTTCCCCAAAACAGAAGAGGCGCCGGTTGCCCGACGCCTCGCCTGTCTGTCTCATGGCCGCAAAGGCTCAGATCTTGTCGCCCAGCGCGCCCTTCACGTCGCCCTTCAGGTTCTGGGCCTGACCCTTGAGCTTCTGCGCCTTGCCTTCCGCGCGCGTTTCCGGATCGTTCGACTGCTCCTTCACCGAACCCGCAATCTGATTGGCGAGGCCCTTGGCCTTGTCCTTGAGTTCACCCATTTTACTGCTCCTTGATGTCGGGCAGGCACAGTGCCTGTCTTGCCCGATCAACGGGGCGAAGGGGCTCTCGTTCCGGCCCGAGGCTGCATTTGCGCTCAGGCGGGGGTTGCAGGCGATATACCGGGCTTCCGGTGCCTATTCAGCTGCTTGTGCTGCTCCTGCGGGCGGCTGATCGGCTTCCGTGGCGGCCTTCAGCTTCTTCGCATAGTGCGACAGCGCCAGAATGCAGATCACGATGCCTGCCAGGCACACCGCGGTCGCGACATAGCCATCGAGCACGGCCTGCTGCGAGCCGAGGAACATCCGCGCGCCGATCAGCGGCGCGGCCACGGCGGCGAACTTGGCCATGAAGCTGGCCCAGCCGCCGCCTGTCGCGCGCACGGCGCTGGGGTAGTAGATGGAGGTGATCGAAATCACCGCCGCATGGCCCGCGCCGACCAGGATCATCCCCACCAGCACCACCGGTATGAAGGCCGGCCCGTCGAGCACAATGCCGAAGCCCAGCAGCAGCACGAAGGGAATGGCCACCAGCGGAGCCAGCGTGATCCAGCCGGGGCCGCGCCGTTCGGTGAACATCAGCAGCAACACGCCGGCAATCGCCCCGGCGATTCCGCCGACCGAACTGATGTCGCGCGCGATATCCACGGTCACCCCCAGTTCTTCGAGGAACACCACGCCGAAGGCCGTCTTCAGGTAGATCGCGAAGGAACTGCAGAAGTAGGCGGCCCAGATCAGCGGGGTGATATAGGCGAGCCAGCCCTTGAACAGCTCGCGCAGCTTGCTGAGCGGGTCTTGCTTGTCGTCGGTCTTGCGCTCGTCGGACAGCGCGAAGGCGGTGAACTCGCCGGCGCTGAAATTCGGATCGAAGCGCGAGAGCATCGGTGCGATCTGGCTCGCCGGTTTGCCCGAGGCCACCATCCAGCGCGCGCTTTCGGGCAGGAAGGTGAACAGGATTATCGCCAGCAGGGCGGTCAGCCCGCCGCAGAAGAAGAACACCATCTGCCAGCTCGGCTCGGCCATGAAAGAAGGCACCGCGCCCGCCGCATAGAGCCCGGCATACCAGCCCTCGGGCGAGGCCAGCAGGTTGGCCGTCTGCGCCGCGCCCGCGCTGCCGACCGAAAAGCCGAGCATGATGATCGTGACCGAGGTCGCTTTCATGCTCTTCGGCATCGATTCGATGTTGAGCGACCAGATCGGGGCGAGCAGGCCGCCGATGGCAAGGCCGCCCATCAGGCGCAGGGTGAACAGCATCTCGGGCGATCCGGCAAAGCCGGTCACAAAGGTGAGCACGGCTGCGCCCAGGGTCGAGAAAATGATGACCGGCCGACGGCCAACGATATCGGCGATATAGGAACCGATCAGCGAACCGATCATCTGACCGATGAAGGCGGCGGTCGATACGTCGCCCATCTGCGCTTCGGTCAGCGACATATCGTCGCGGATTTCGGGGAGGGTGACGGACACGAGCGCGAAATCGAGCCCGTCGAAAAAGGTCACCAGACAGCTGAGCAGCAGAATGTGCAGGTGAAACCTGGTGAAGGTCAGCTGTTGCAGGAACGCGGATACGTCCAGCGTTTTTGCCGGTTGACTAGCCATTTGCGATCTTCTCCCCGACCGAGTCCTTAGCATGCTCACGGTCTGGCTGTAACTTAGGCCAGAAGCGTTGGCGCATTGCAAGGCGCTTTGGGCAGAGAATTGCTCGCTACAGCTGGCGGGCCGTGCGATTTATCGCAGATATGGCACGGCGCTGTCCAGCAGGCTGGCCCGCTCCCGCCAACGGGATGGGGCCGAGTGCCGGGCAGCGCCGTGCTATCTTTGAAGTGTGTCAGGCCGCGCTGGAGTTCACGCCCATGCTTTGCAGGTAACGGCGGATATTCCGCCCCGCCTGCCGCAGGCGCTGCTCGTTCTCGACCAGGCCGATGCGCACATAGCCCTCACCGTCCTCACCATAGCCCACGCCGGGCGCGACCGCGACCTCGGCATGGATCAGCAGCTGCTTGGCGAATTCCATGCTGCCCATTTCCTTCAGCGGCGCGGGCAGCGGGGCCCAGGCGAACATCGAGGCGGGCGGGGGCGGGATTTCCCAGCCCGCGCGGCCGAAGGCCTCGACCATCACGTCGCGGCGTTTGTGATAAAGCTGGCGGTTCTTCTCGACGATATCCTGCGGCCCGTTGAGCGCGGCGACGGCGGCCGCCTGCATCGGGGTGAAGGCGCCATAGTCGATATAGCTCTTCACGCGGGTGAGCGCGGCGATCAGCGTGGGGTTGCCCACGGCAAAGCCCATGCGCCAGCCCGCCATCGAATAGGTCTTCGACATCGAGGTGAATTCCACCGCCACGTCCTTGGCGCCGGGCACCTGCAGGATCGAAGGCGTCGGCTTGCCGTCGAAGTACAGCTCCGAATAGGCGAGGTCGGACAGGATCCAGACCTTGTGGAACTTCGCCCAGTCGACCAGCCGTTCATAGAAGGCGAGATCGACCACTTCGGCGGTGGGGTTGCTGGGGAAGTTCACCACCAGCACCGTGGGGCGCGGAACGGTGAAGTTCATCGCCTTTTCCAGCTCGTCCCAATAGCGCTCGTCGGGCGTGGTCGGCACCGAGCGGATCGAGGCTCCGGCGATGATGAAGCCGAAGGTGTGGATCGGGTAGCTCGGGTTGGGGGCGAGAATGGTGTCGCCCGGCGCGGTGATCGCGGTGGCGAGGCTGGCAAGGCCCTCCTTCGAGCCCAGCGTCACCACGACTTCGCTCTCGGGATCCAGTTCGACCCCGAAGCGGCGCTGGTAGTAGTTCGCCTGAGCCTTGCGCAGGCCGGGGATGCCCTTCGACTGCGAATAGCCGTGAGCATCGGGGTTCTGGGCCACTTCGCACAGCTTGTCGATCACGTGCTGGGGAGGGGGCAGGTCGGGGTTGCCCATGCCGAGGTCGATGATATCGCGCCCTTCCGCTCGCGCGGCCGCTCGCATCGCGTTGACTTCGGCGATGACATAGGGCGGCAGTCGCTTGATGCGGTAGAAATCGGTATCCATGGCCTTGCTCGGCTTTTTCCTTGTTGTTGATAAGGGCGGCCCTTGTGAAGCAAACGCAAAGTTTGCGCAACGCGCCGCGTGGCGCATCGTGCGCTTTGTGGTGCCAATCGGAATGTGGCACGCTATGCTGCGCAGGAAGGAGCCGGGGCTATGGCATTGGGCGAAGGTGAGAATAGCGAAACCGGCCAGGACGTGGCCGACATCTTTACCGAGATGCTGCGCATGCAGGGCGAGGCGGCGCGCCAGATGATGGCGGGCTTTGCCCCCGAGGCGGCGAAGTCGCTCCCCGACAAGGCGGCGATCGACGATTTCGGCGCGGCCCTGCTGGCCGCCCAGAAAAATTGGTTCGACATGGTTCTGCCGGGGGAAAAGCAGGCGAGGCCGCCGCTGCCCGACGCGCACCCTTCGGCCTGGTTCGATGCCATGCACAAGCTGGCGGCCACCATGCCCGCCTTCGATCTCGATGCGCAGCAGGCCATGTGGCGCGACGGGCTGGAGCTGTGGCGCAATATCCTCGGCCACTACACCGAGCAGGGTGGGGCCGATGCGCAGATCGAGGCGCTGTGGCGCAACGATCGCCGGTTTGCCGATCCCGCCTGGCGGGCCGAACCGGTCTTCGCGCTGATCCACCAGACCTACCTGCTGATGACCGAACGGATTACGGCCGCCATCGAGCGGGCCGAGGGACTCGACGACTTCGAGCGCGAGCAGATGAGCTTTGCCACGCAGGCGATGCTCGACGCGATGAGCCCGGCCAACTTCCCGCTGATGAACCCGGTGGTGCTCGAACGCACGATTGCCACGCAGGGCGAGAACCTCGTGAAGGGTCTGGAACGGCTGACGCACGATCTCGAAGCGGGTCAGTTGACGCACACCGACACCAGCACCTTCACAATCGGCGAGAACATCGCTGCCACCCCCGGCAAGGTGATCTACGAAACCGAGCTGTTCCAGCTGATCCACTACACGCCGACCACGGAGAAGGTGCTGGAGACGCCGCTGCTGATCTTCCCGCCGTGGATCAACCGGTTCTACATTCTCGACCTCAACCCGAAAAAGAGCTTCGTGCGCTGGGCGCTCGAACAGGGGCTGAGCGTGCTGCTGGTGAGCTGGCGCTCCGCCGATGCGAGCCTCGCCGATATCACCATGGACGACTACGTGCGCGCGCAGATCGAGGCCATCGAGGTCACGCGCGAGCGGCTGAAGGTGAGCGATGTCCACACGGTCGGCTACTGCGTGGCGGGCACGACGCTGGCGGCGACGCTCGCGGTGCTGGCGCGGCGGGGTGAGGCGGACAAGGTCGCCTCGGCCACCTTCCTCACCGCGCAGGTCGATTTCGAACATGCCGGGGTGCTGAAGCTGTTTGTCGACGAGGAGAACCTCGACTTCATCCGCAAGGCCAGCACCTGCGGCTATTTCGACGGGCGCTATATGGCCGCCACCTTCAACCTGCTGCGCGGCACGGACCTGATCTGGAACTACGTGGTCAACTATTATCTGCTGGCCGAAGACTACCCCGCCTTCGACCTGCTGTACTGGAACGGCGACGTCACCAATCTGCCCGCCAAATGGCACGAGGCCTATCTCACCAATCTCTATCGCGACAATCTGCTGGTGGTGCCCGATGCGCTGACGGCAGATGGCACGCCGATCGACCTCACGCGGATCACCACGCCCGCCTATGTGCAGGCAGGCCGCGAGGACCATATCGCGCCGCCCGAAAGCGTGTTCGAGATTACCCGTCACCTCTCCGGGCCGCTCCGGTTCGTGCTCGCGGGCAGCGGGCATATCGCCGGGGTGGTCAATCCGCCCGCTGCGGGCAAGTACCAGCACTGGACCTGCCCCGACCGGGTCGACAGCCTCGACCAGTTCGTGGCCAAGGCGAGCGAGACCAAGGGCAGCTGGTGGCCCGACTGGTTCGCCTGGATCGAGCAGTTGCGGCCTGAAGAGGTGAAGGTGAAGGGCGCGCGCAAGCCGGGGGGCAAGGCCAACCCCGCAATCGAGGATGCGCCGGGTCGCTATGTGCGCCAGCGCTAAGGCGTTTGCCGCCTAAGGCACGCCGATTGTGCGCTGCACAAAAGTTCCTTGACGGATGCAGTCCGATACCTTATTTGTGCACTGCAACAAAGTGATTTGGCGGTCTGCTGCGGATGAGTCGGCAGCCGGTGATCGCAGAAGCGAGGTATCGATGGCAGACGAGCCCAGCAAGAAAGACGCCAGCGCCGATGCAGCCGCGGAAAAGGCCTATGCCGATGCTGCTGGCAGTGTGAAGCCGAAAGCCGCTGCCGCAGAGGCGGTGGCCGGGAAGGCCAAGCCTGTGGCACCCGCTCCGGCAGTGAAGGAGCAGCCTGCTGCGGCCAAGGTTCCTGCCAAGGCTGAGCCGGCCAAGCCTGCGCCTGTTAAGAAGGCTCCGGCGAAGAAGGCCGTGGCCAGGAAGGCTCCGGTCAAGTCGACCAGGCCCAAGGCTCCGGTCGCTGCCGCTCCTATTGCCCCCGTTGCAGCCAAGGCCCCGGCGAAGTCTGCCCCGGCCCGGAAGGCTGCTGCGAATACCAAGCCCACCGTACCCAGCGCTGCCCCCAGCGTCACCGAATTGAAGGAAAAGATCATGACCACCAACGATTTCACCGCCACGATGACCGAAACCATGAGCGGCGCCGTCGCCGAAGTGCAGGCCAAGATGCAGGAAGCCTACGACAAGAGCACCAGCATGGTCACCGAGATGACCGAGTTCGCCAAGGGCAATGTCGACGCCATGATGGAATCGGGCAAGATCCTCGCCGACGGCGTGCAGGGCATGGGCAAGTCGCTGGCTGACGACGCCAAGTCGGCTTACGAGACCGCCACCGCCGACATGAAGGAAATGGCCTCGATCAAGAGCCCGACCGAGCTGTTCCAGCTCCAGGGCAAGATCATGCGTCGCAACTTCGATGCCATGATCGCCAATGCCTCGAAGGGCACCGATGCGATGATGAAGCTCGCCAACGACACCGTCGCTCCGATCAGCGGCCGCGTGAACATGGCTGCTGAAAAGATGTCGAAGGTCGCCGCCTGAGGCGCCTTCCCACGCTAAACCGGCTACCTACCTCTCCTCCTCTCCCAGGTAGCCGATCGGGCCGGGTGATCCTTGTGATCGCCCGGCCTTGATCTTTTTGGGCCTGCCGCGCGGCTATTGGCCGGTCTGGCCGGTCTGGCCGGTCTGGCTGTGGGGCAGAGGGAATGGCCGGGTTAACCTGCGGGTAAGCCCTGGCTGGCAACAAAATGCGCCGGCCTGTCTTGCAGGTGGCCCATGCGATACGATATTTGGTGGCAACAATGACCAGCCCCGATCAGCCTCACCCCGCCGCAGGCGGCCCCGACTGCGCTTTGCCCGCACTGGTTCCCCATGCCGGGCCCGGACGCGACGACGACGAGGGCAACGTCGGCGGCGGCTCGGGTCAGGCCGCGCTTGCCACCAAGACCCGCGCCAAACCGAAAAAGCCGAGCCAGTACAAGGTGCTGATGCTCAACGACGACTATACCCCGATGGAATTCGTGGTGATGGTCCTCAAACGCTTCTTCAAGATGGATCTCGAACAGGCCACGCGGGTGATGCTTCACGTGCACCAGCGCGGGGTCGGCGTCTGCGGGATTTTCCCCTATGAAGTGGCCGAAACCAAGGTCAATCAGGTGATGGACTGCGCGCGCGAAAACGAGCATCCGTTGCAATGCACGCTCGAAAAGGCGTGACCCTCTCGCCACTTGTAACCGACCGTTCAACCGCTTTGGCGCTAAGGGGCATGACCGCGGGATAATTACCCGCTAAGGCCAGAGTGCCCCGTTTCGCAGCAAGCCAAGCTATTGTCCCGTTTTATCACCTCAGTAGACCGCTACATCTTCCGCCTCGTGGTGGTGCCAATGGTTGGGGTGTTCCTGCTCGCGGCCAGCCTGCTGCTGCTTGAGAAGATGCTGCGCCTGTTCGAGTTCGTCTCGCTCGAAGGCGGGCCGGTGGGCGTCGTGTTCAAGATGCTGCTCAATCTGATCCCGGAATATGCGGGGCTGGCGATTCCGCTGGGGTTGATGCTGGGCATCCTGTTTGCGTTCCGCAAGCTCGCCACGTCGAGCGAGCTGGATGTGATGCGCGCGGTCGGCTGGTCCTACACCCGGCTGCTGCGCGTGCCCTATCTGATCACGCTGGTGCTGGTGGGGCTGAACTTCGCGATTGTCGGCTATCTCCAGCCCAAGGCGCGCTTCGCCTATCAGGAGATGGAGTACGAACTGCGTTCGGGCGCGCTGGGGGCCTCGATCAAGGTTGGCGAGTTCAACACCATCGAGGACCGGGTGGCCCTGCGCATCGAGGCGAGCGAGGATCAGGGGCGCCGCCTGCTCGGCATTTTCGCCCGCCTCGCCGACGACAAGGGGCAGGTGCTGTCGATCTCGGCGCGCGAGGGGCGGTTCCTCGCCAACCGCGAGGATCGCAACACGATCATCCTGCGGCTGGCCGACGGCACGATCATCCACGACGTGGAAGACGGCCCGCCGCGCGTGCTCAGCTTCAGCCAGCACGACCTGCCGATCGACCTGCCGGCGCTGGAAGACTTCCGCGCCCGCGGGGCCGACGAGCAGGAGTATGTCCTGCCCGAACTGCTCAAGATCGGCTGGAGCCCCGAAAGCAGCGCCGACCAGCGTGCGGGCAGCCAGGCCAATTTCAACTTCCGCATGGTCGAGGTGGTGATGATGATCCTCCTGCCGCTGATGGCGCTGGCGCTGGCGATCCCGCCCAAGCGCTCGACCTCGTCGCTGGGGGTGTTCATTTCGATCGTGGTCGTGGTCGCCTATCACAAGGTGAACCAGTACGGTGCCGAGGTCGCTGCCATTGGCCGGGTCGACCCGTTCCTCGCGCTGTGGGGGCCGTTTGCGGTGCTCGCGGCGATGATCTTGTGGATGTACTATCAGGTCGCCTTCGTCCCCGGCGGGCAGGCGTTGGGCGTGCTTGAGAGGCTCTTTGCCAAGCTGGGCAAGCGGGTGAAAAAGCTGTTCGGAGCCAGGCGGCGCAAGGCCTTGCGGATCTCCGATGCTGAGGATGAGGGATCGTTGGGTGCTGTTTGACTTCTTCCCGTCGCGCCAGCTGACCTGGTATCTGGCCAAGACCTTCGCGGTCCGCATCATTGCCGTGCTCGGCATGCTGGTTCTGGTGCTGATGATGCTCGACCTGCTGGGCGAGACGGGCGATATCCTTGCCGCTCCCGGCAATGGCGAGCCCGAACTGCTGCGCTATGCCTCGCTGCGCCTGCCGCAGCTGATTGCGCGGTTCCTGCCCTATTCGGTGCTGTTGGCCACCATCATCACGCTGGCGGCGATGAACGCCAATTCGGAGGTGGTGGCGATGAAGGCGGCGGGGCTCTCCGCGCACCAGATCCTCGCGCCGCTGCTGCTTACCGCGCTGATCGTGTCGGTCGGCAGCTTCGCCTTCAACGAGCGGGTGGTGACGCGCTCGACCATGACCCTCAAGGCGTGGCAGGCGGTCGACTATGGCCCGATCACGCGCGAACCCGATGCGCGCACCAACGTCTATTTCAACGACGGCAACGATGTGCTGATGGCCTCGGTGATGAGCGGGCAGGGCGCGAACAGCGTGCTCACCGGCGTCAGCTATTACGAACGCGACGATGCCGGGATGATCGCACGCCAGATCCGCGCGGACCGGGCGACCTTCGCCAACCCCGGCTGGGCGCTGGAGGGGGCGCGGGTGTTCAGCGTGGCCAGCGCGACCGAGAAAGACCTGCCCGACGGGACCGTCGTGGCCCCCGGCGTTACGCTCGCACAGACCGAGCTGCGCCGGATCGATCCCGACAGCGAGCCACTGCCGCAGCTTTCCAGCAGTATCGACGCGTTGAAGTCCGCCGGTCGCCGCACGGCCGAGCTGGAGGCCAAGTGGTGGCACAAGATTTCGGGGCCGCTCTCGGCGGTGCTGATGCCCTTGCTGGGCGCGGTGGCGGGTTTTGGCCTGGCGCGCTCGGGTCAGTTGCTGGCGCGCGCGGTACTGGGGATGGCCCTGGGGTTCGCCTATTTCGTGGTCGATAATGCCGCGCTCGCGATGGCGAGCTTTGGCGGCTACCCGCCGCTGCTGGCGGCATGGGCGCCGTTCTTCCTGTTCCTGTTCGTGGGCGAGACGGTGCTGGTCAGGACCGAGGAGTAAGGTTCCTTTTCGGAACCGTGCCATTCGCGACCCGTTGCCAGACTAAGCAACGGAGAAAACTGCCATGAAATGCAAAGTGCTTTCCGCCACCGGCGCTGCGGCTCTGCTCGCCTTGGCCGGCTGTTCCAACGACGTTCCCGCCGATGAGGTCGAAGCGACAATCGATCAGCCCGATCCTGACCTGCGCGAACAGGTCGTGGACATGCCCGCCGATCCCGGCACGGTCCAAACGCGCAAGAAGATCGAGGACCAGATCAAGCAGGACGTCGCCGACGAGGTGAACTGATCCGGCCCGCGAAAGGCCTTTAGTCGCGCCGCCCCATGGTGCTGCGCGCGATCCGCATGACCAGCACCACCAGCCCCGGATGCGTCGCTTCCTCGTAAGTCGAGGTCGGGCCGAGGTGCGCGGAGATCCGTTTGTGCGCCAGCGGCAGCGAATGGTAAGGCAGGCTCGGCAGCAGGTGGTGCAGCGCGTGATAGCGCAGGCCGACCGGCGCCCACAGCGCGCCGATCGCGGTGTGGACGTTCACCGAATCGAGATATTGCGCGGTGACCGTCATCGCCTCGCCATCGTTTTCCCACAGGTGCGCCACCAGCGTGCGCAGCTGGTTGAAGGTGGCGACAGCCGAAGTCACCGCAATGGCCACCAGCAGCGGCTTCCAACCCAGCCAGAACGGCGTGCTCAGCACGAACATGGCCCACAGGCTCGCCCCGATCTGCTGGAACAGGAACCAGCCGCGCTCCTTTTCCTCGGGCGGGCGGCGGCGGAAATCGGGGTTGATCGACAGCGACGAGAACCGCTCCCACGCCGCCTTGCGCAGCGCCGGAAACACGAGGCCGAGCGGGGCGATCACGCCCCAGCGCAGCAGCAGGCCGATCGGGGCCAGCGCCGCGACCAGCACGAACAGCGGCAGGGTCCACGGCTTCATCAGCGCCAGAGCCTTGTATTCCGGATCTTCCGCCGTGCCATAGCGCATGCGCGAATGGTGCAGCGTATGGACATTCTCGTACATCAGGCTCGGCGTGAGCAGCGGAATGCCGACCAGCAGGTTCCACGCGGTGCGGAAGCCGGGCAGGGCATCGCGGTGCAGGTGGGTAAGCTCGTGAATGAACAGCAGCGCCCGGTAGAGCGGGAACACCGCCAGCACGCCGCAGGTGATGGCCAGCGGCACATTGTCGAGCAGGATCGCGGCGGCGAGCAGACCATAGCCGATCAGCGCCGAACCGAGCATGTCGGGCCAGTAAATCTCGGGCCGCGCGACGGTAAGGTCGCGTGTCAGTTCGGCCGCGGCGCGCAGCATCGCCTTGTCGTCGGGGATCTGCGCCAGCACGCGGGGGCCGGCGGCGCTGCTGCCGCTGCGGGCGGGCTCGATTGTAGTCGTGGCATTCATCTGCATGGTCTTTTCGATTAGATTTCCCGTCGCCTTAGCGCATATGGGCCTTGCGCGCCATTATGCGGCGCTGCAGTGGCCCTTCATGCACGTGCCGGGCTTCTGCCCGATGAACGAAAGGCGGTATTTGTGGCCGATCAAATAAGTGTCACCAAGGTGAGCGGCAAGGCCGATCTCAAGGCTTTTGTCGAATGCGCCTATGCGCTGAACGCCGATACGCCCAACTGGGTGCCCCCGCTGCGCGCCGATATGTTCGAGCTGCTGACCCCCGGCAAGAACCCCTTTCACGAACATGCGCGCATGCAGCTGTTCCTCGCCCGGCGCGGCGGCAAGGTGGTGGGGCGCATCTCGGCCCATATCGACGAACTCGCGCTCCAGCAGCCTGCCGAGCAGGGCATGGGGCCGGGCACGGGCAACTGGGGCATGATGGAGGCCGTCGACGAGGCGACCATGGCCGCGCTTATCGCCGCTGCCGAAGGCTGGCTGCGCGAACAGGGGATGACCCGCGTGCTGGCGCCGATCAGCCTCTCGGTATGGGAAGAGCCGGGCCTGCTCACCAAGGGGCAGGATCATCCGCCGATGGTGATGATGGGTCACCACAAGGCCGAATACCAGGGCTGGATCGAAGCGCAGGACTACAGGCTCGCCAAGCACCTCTATACTTACGATCTCAACGTGGCGAACGGCTTCCCGCCGCTGATCGACCGGATCGTGAAATCGGGTGAGCGCAACGCCAAGATCACCGTGCGCAACGTCAACCGCGATCGGTTCGACGAGGATGCCGAGATCGCCATCACGATCCTCAACGATGCCTGGTCGAAGAACTGGGGCTTTGTTCCTTTCACCCAGACCGAGAAGGAATATGCCAAGAAGAAGCTCAAGCCGCTGATCCTGACCGGCACCAACATGATCGCCGAGGTCGATGGCGAACCGGTCGCCTTCATGCTGGCCTGGCCCGATATCAACCGCCTGGTCATCGACATGAAAGGCAAGCTGTTCCCGTTCAACGTGCTGAAATTGTTGTGGTGGCTGCGCAAGCCGAAGCAGGCCGATTTCCGCGTGCCGCTGATGGGCGTGGCCAAGAAGTACCAGAACACCCGGCTGGCCAGTCAGCTGGCCTTCATGATGATCGAGTATATCCGCCGTGAAGCCGTGGGCACCTATGGCGCCACACGCGCCGAGGTGGGCTGGGTGCTGGAAGACAACCAGGGCATGGTCGCGATTGCCGAGGCGATCGATTCCAAGTGCAACCGCGAGTACAGTATTTACGAGAAGCCCCTCGTTTAGGGCGGGAGCCAAAGTGTCGCTGGCGCGTTGCTCTGAAACGGAGGAACTTTGTTGCCATCGACATCTACAGATCTGTCTCCCGACCGACAGGGCAAACCGGCTCGCGGGCTTGCTCGCGTCCTGCTGGTGGAGGACGATGCGATCCTCGCCATGGCGCTGGAGGATGCGCTGCTGCGGGCTGGTGCCGGCAAGGTCACGATTTGCGTGAGCGTGGAGCAGACCATGCGCGAGCTGGAGAACGAGCTGCGCCCGGATGCGATTGTGCTCGATGTTCATCTGGCCGACCGCGACGATGGCTGGGCACTGGCCGAGCTGGTCACGATGCTGGGCCCAAAGCCCCCGCGCATCGCCTTTTCCACCGGATCGCCCGAAGCGATTCCCGCGAATGTCGCGGCGCTCGGCCCGGTTTTCGTGAAGCCCTACGATCCTGACGATCTGGTCGCCGTGCTGGTGGAAGAGCGCAAGTCGGGCCTGTTCACGCTGCTGCGCCGCAACGCGCGCTGACGCCAATCATCGTTGGTATTTTCGCCGCAGCTGCGCCCTGCGCCGCGCGTTCGTCTGCGCTGGCTGACTGTTCCCCTTCCCATAGTTGAGCCAAAAAAAGGCCCCCGCCGGTTGCCGGTGGGGGCCTAATCTTGGATCGTGTCACCGGTCGCAGGGACGGGAAGAGGGGGGTAAGCGCCGGTGACAAAGAGGAAATGCGCATTGGCAAACTGCGTTCCCGGAAAAGTTGCAGCCCGGCAAATATTCTTCCGAACCGCCTGCCGGAACGCCGATTAGGCCTTTGCGGCAGGGCTCGCCGATGGCAGGGGCAGCGACCTGCAATGGGCTGGAACCCACGCCGCCGATATGCGTTGAGGGCAAGTCGAAAGAGGGAATAATCTATGTCAATCGGAGCTGAAATCGCCGCGCACCTGCCGTTCCTGCGCCGCTATGCGCGGGCGCTGACGGGGTCTCAGGCGAGCGGCGATGCCTTTGTTACTGCCACGCTCGAAGCCGCGCTGGCCGATTCCGACCTTGCCGAGGAACTGCGCGGCGGCCGCGTGCCGCTTTATCGCGCCTTCACCAAGATCTGGTCGAGTGCCGCGGTCGAGTCCGAGTTGGTCTCGTCCGACAGCATGGGCCACGAAGCGGCGGCCCAGCTGCAACTGGGCCGCATCACGCCCGCCAACCGGCAGGCGCTGCTGCTGACGACGGTTGAGGATTTTACCACGCAGGAAGTCGCCACGATCATGGACCGCGACGTGTCCGAGGTCGAGGATCTGGTGCGTGATGCCATTGCCGAGATCGAGCGTGAAAGCACCACCCGCGTGCTCATCATCGAGGACGAACCGCTGATCTCGATGCAGCTGGAAGATCTGGTGCGCTCGCTGGGCCACGAAATCTGCGGCACGGCGGCCACGCGCACGCAGGCGCAGGAAGTGGTCAAGGACGTGATGCCCGGCCTCGTGCTGGCGGACATCCAGCTGGCCGACGGCTCGTCGGGGCTCGATGCGGTGGACGATATTCTCGCCATCGGTTCGGTGCCGGTGATCTTCATCACCGCCTATCCCGAGCGTCTGCTGACCGGCAACCGCCCGGAGCCGACCTATCTTATCACCAAGCCGTTTCAGGAAGCCACCGTGCGCGCCGCGATCAGCCAGGCGCTGTTCTTCGGTTCCAGCAAGCCGCTCGGCTAAGCCTTGCGTGGCGGACGCGGCCACATGAAGCGATTGAAGCTCAAGCTGCAGCTTTACTGCGGCGAGGAAATTGCGTTTGGCCCCGGCAAGGCGGACTTGCTGGAGGCCATCGCGCGCACAGGGTCGATCTCGGCCGCGGCGCGCGCGATGGGGCTGAGCTATCGCCGCGCGTGGATGATGGTCGACGTGATGAACCGGTGTTTTACCGAGAAACTGGTCGATACCACGCCCGGCGGTGGCCAGAAGGCCGGTGCGCGGGTGAGCGAGGCAGGAACGCGCGCGCTTGCCGCCTATCGCGACTTGCAGCAGCGGGTGACGGGCGCGGTTCCGGCCAGCGGCGACGCGTTGCAAGCGATGCTCCGCGAGGAGCCTGAGCCACCCGAAGCCTGAGCCGCCGTTTAAGGAGCGCTGGGCCGCTTCGGCTTGGCGTTTGAAAATGCCAGCAGCCGGTAAGCCAGCGCCGCCGCGATCAGGCCGCCCGCCAGATTGGCCACCAGTTCTCCGCTGTAGACGGCGCTTGCGCCCCAGCGCGGCTGCAACAGCAGCGCAAACGGCACCATTGCCAGCGCCACGCGCGCGAGCGAGAGCACCAGCGCCTTGGTCGCATGGCCCACCGCGTTGAACGCTCCATTGCACACGATGAACACGCCATAGGCGGCGTAGCCCCAGGCCGCGATCCGCAGGTAGGACGTGGCCGAGAGCCGGGTGGCCGGATCGTCGGTGAACAGGGCGGCGAGCTGGTCGCAGAAGAAATAGAGCGCGGTGGCGACCACCAGCCCGTAAACAAGGCAGAACAGGCCCGATTGCACCAGCGCCAGCCGCGCCCGGTCGTAGGCCGCCGCACCCCAGTTCTGCCCGACGATTGCGCCGATCGAGCCCGACAGGCCGAGCAGCGGCACCACCGCGAAGGTCTGCAAGCGCCCGCCGATGCCGAACCCGCCCACCGCCGCTTCGCCCTCGCGCGCGAGCAGGCCGGTGAGGATCGCAAGGCCGAGCGGGTTGATCGAGCTGGTGAAGCTGGCGGGCAGGGCGACCCGCAGCACGTCGCGCGCGCCTTCGGCGACGTCGGCCTCGCGCAGGAGGGCAGGGCGCAGCGGGATTTCCGAGCCTTGCACCGCCCACAGCCCCACGCTCAGCCCGAGCAGCCAGCCCGCCACCGTGGCATAGGCCGCGCCCGCCATGCCGAAGCCTTCGAACCCGAAGGCGCCGTCGATCAGGATCGGATCGAGCACCCAGTTCGCCAGCGCGAAGCTCAGCGAGACCAGCGTCGAGCGGTTGGCCAGCCCCTGCGCGCGCAGGGTGCCGTTAAGGCCCGACAGGCTGAGCAGCAGCGGAAAGCCCAGCGCATAGGGCAGCATGTAGAGCCCGATCAGCCGCAAGGCCTCGCCATCGGCTCCCATCAGGGAAAACAGCGAGGTTGCGCCCAGCGCCAGCGCGAGCGCGATCAGCAGCCCGAAGCCGAGACCGAGCAGGACGCCCAGCGTCGCGCAGGACGCCGCGCGGCGCTCGTTCCCGGCGCCGATGGCGCGGCTCACCACCGAGGAGGTGCCCACCATCACGCCCACGCCAAGGCTCGAAAGCGCGGTGCCGACGGGGAAGATGAAGCTGATCGCGGCCAGCTCGGTCGCGCCGAGGCGGCCGACGTAATAGGCATCGACAATGCCGGTCGAGACCATGGCCGAGACGCCGATGATCATCGGCGCGGTCTGGCGCACCAGATGGCCCGCAATGGAGCCGCGGACCAATCGTGCCTTTTCGCTCATCGCCGATCCGATAGCCGCTGCTGCGCCGCAGCAACAGCGCTAAAGTTGGATAAGCGCCCCTCCTCTCGGGGAGGGGGCGGGGGCTCGACGCTGGCGTGTAACCCCCATCCCAACCCTTCCCCACAGGGGAAGGGCTTTGCGAGTCGATCCGATGCCTTCGCGCTCTAAGTCAGGGCGCGATCATCACCTTACATTGGCCGCTGCGCTGTTTGAGGCTTTCGAACACCTCGGGCGTGTTGGCGAGGGTGATCGTCTCGGTGACCATGGTGCGCGGGGCGAGCGCCCCGCTTTCGAGCGCGGCCAGCGTGGCGATATATTCCTGCCGGGTGAAGAAGGCGCTGGTGACGAGCCGCACCTGCTTGCTCAGCATTGCGAACGAGTTGAACGTGTCGGGTTTTGTGCAGAGGCCCAGCAGCAGGATCGTGCCATCGGGCCGCACCTGCTCCACGCCTTGCGCGATCAGGCCCGGAATGCCCACGCATTCGAACACCACATCGGCAGGCCCACCCAGCGCGCGGGTCGCGCTGCCGACCGGATCGGCGGGGTCGACCACGAACACATCGGCGCCCATCTCCAGCGCGCGCTGTTCCTGATGGCGGGCGATGTCCTGCACAGCCACGCGCGCGGCGCCCATGCGCTTGGCCCAGAAGGCGACCGCCAGCCCGATCGGCCCCGCGCCGAGCACCAGCACCTTGTCGCCTGTCTTCATGCCCGACAGGTTCACACCGTGCAGCGCCACTGCCAGCGGCTCGATAATCGCGCCATCGGCGAGGCTGAGGTCACTCGGCAGCGGCACGCACTGGTTCGGGCGCGTCACCGCATATTCGGCATAGCCGCCGCCTTGGAGCCCGAACTGTTCGCACCACTGCACGGTGCCCTTGCGGCACTGTTCGCACTGGCCGCAGCTCTTGAGCGGGATCACCGAGACGAGGTCGCCCGGCTTGTAGCCGGAGACATCCTTGCCCGTCTCCACCACTTCGCCTGCAAACTCATGGCCGAGGATATCGCCGTGCTGGCAGCCGTAGGCGGCATCCTCGGTCATGTGCAGGTCGCTGCCGCAGATGCCGCAGCGACCGACCTTCACCACCAGCTCGCCCGCCGCGGGGGTCGGATCGGCCACCTCTTCCCACTTCAAGGGGGTGTGGAGGCCCTGGAAGGTGACGGCCTTCATCGCCCTCCTCCCCCGCAGGGGGAGGGGGACCAGCCGCAGCATGGTGGAGGGGCACAGGAGGAACGGGCCGCGCCTGCCTCTCCACCAGCCTGCGGCTGGTCCCCCTCCCCGAAGCGGGGAGGATTGTGGTGTGCCGCTGCCCTCACTCTTCGCCGATCTTCAGCACGGGCTTCACCACCGAGCCATCCTCGCTGGCGTGGAAAGCCTCGTTGATCTCGGAGAAGTCGAAGTAGCCGATCAGCTTCTCGTACGGGAACTGGCCGTTCACGTGATAGTCGAGCAGCTCGACGAGGAACGAGCCGACGTCGCTGTCGCCGCCGAGGATGCCCATCACGCGGCGTCCGCCGCCCATGAATTCGGCCTCGTTGAAGGTGAGGTTTGCCTTCGGATCGGATGCGCCCACGATCCCGCAGATGCCCATGGGAGCCAGCAGGCCCCAGGCGTCCTGGATAATCGAATTGATGCCGGTGGTGTCGAACACATAGCCGAGGCCTTGCGGGACCAGCTCCTTGATCTTGCCGATGGCATCATTCTTGCCGTTGAAGGCGTGGGTTGCACCCAGTTCCTTCGCCAGCTCCAGCCGGCCATCGTTCACGTCGACCGCGATGATCGGGTTCGCGCCCGCGATCTTCGCCGCCATGATCGCCGCCATGCCGACGGTGCCTGCGCCGAACACGGCTATCGGCATGCCCGCCCGCACCTTCATCGAGCGCAGCACCGCGCCCGCACCGGTCATCAGGCCGCAGCCGATGGGGGCGATCTGGGCCAGCGGAATATGCGCCGCGCTGTCGGGCACCTTCACCGTGTTTGCCTCATGCGCGATGGCGTGGGTAGCGAAGCTCGACTGGCCGAAGAAGTTGGCGTTCATGTTCTCGCCGCCCTTGAACATCACCGGCGAGCCATCGGCGCGTGTGCCGCTCCAGTTGTGCGGGAAGAAGTTGTAGCAATAGGTCGGCGCGTCGACTTCGCAGCTGGGGCAGGTGCCGCAGGAGTTGAAGCTCATCACCACGCGGTCGCCCGGCTTGGCGACGGTCACCGCGCTGCCGACTTCCTCGACGATCCCCGCACCCTCGTGGCCGAGCACCACCGGCAGCGGCACGGGCAGCTGTTCGTCGCGCACGGCCATATCGGTGTGGCACACCCCGCAGGCGACAATGCGCACGCGCAGTTCGTCGGGGCGCAGGTCGTCGAGTTCGACATCCTCGATGGCGAAGGGCTCGGTATTGCCACGGCAAATGGCGGCGCGGGCGGGGGTGGTCATGCTACTTCTCTCCAACAGGAACGACTTGTGATGCGCTATCTATGCCTGCCGGCTCAGTCGTTCAACGGCTTGACCGGGCCAAGCTGCATCCCGCCATCGATCATCACATGCGCGCCGGTCATATAGCTGCCTGCATCGGAGGCGAGCAGCAGCGCGAGCGGCTTGATCTGCGAGGTTTCGGCCATGCGCCCCACCGGCACCAGCTTGTCCCAGGCCTGTTTCGCGGCGGGATTTTTCTTCACCCAGCCATCGCCGATATTGGTGACGAAGGGGCCGGGCGCGATGGCGTTGACGCGGATGCCATAGGCGGCCAGCTCGTAGGCTGCGTGGCGCATGAAGTGCTTCACCCCCGCCTTGGCCGCCATATAGGGCACGCCGACGATGGCCTCGTTGACCTCCGCCGCGTTCGACGAGGTGATGACGATGGAGCCGCCGCGCCTGTCTGTGTTCGCCTTCATCACCCGCGCCGCCTCGCGCACGGTGCGGAATACGCCACTTAGGTTGATGTCGATGGACTTGTCCCAGCGGGCGGGATCGTAAACGTCGATCTGGCCGTCGGGATTGCGCTTTTCCTCAGGGCTCCAGAAGCCGTTGCCGACATCGAGCCCGGCGTTGGCAAAGGCAATGTCACAGCCGCCATTGGCCGCCACGTGGTTATCGAAAGCAGCGGCGACCTGCGCGAGGTCGGAGACATCGCAGCTATCCCAGCGCGCCTCGTAACCTTCGTCGCACAGGCGCTGCGCCTCGCGTGCCGCGCCTTCGGCATCGATATCGGTGAGCGTCACCTTCGCGCCCGCTTCGGCGATGGCCTCGGCATAGGCGAGGCCAATGCCCGAGGCCGCGCCGGTAACAAGGCCCGAGCGGCCGGTGAGGTCGAACTGGTCGAGGGTTTTCATGGGGTCATCCTTCCAGGGCCGGAATTGCGGTGAACTGCCGGGGGAAGGGTCGCGGCCTCATCCGGCGCCGCTAAGGGCGTCGCACGGATGGGGCCGCGAGCGGCGTCGACGAAGGCCTCTCCCCCCTCCATCGCGCCAATTACAGATAGAGCTGCCGGTTGATCTCCAACCCGTGCTCTTTGCAGTAGCTTTCGTAGTGGCTCATAAACCACCAGACATCGAGAGTCTCGACGAAATTTCCGTTTTCGTCGTAGAACTCGTTGGCGCCCTGCATCCAGAAGAAGGCCTTCATCCCGTTCGGATCGTCGGTGACGAGCGTGTGCGCGTGGCCGGGGAATTCGGTGATGAACTCGCCGGGGTGGCAGACCCAGTCGTATTCGAGATAGCGGAACGAGCCTTCGAGCCCGATCGCCCAGACCATCCCGCGGTGCTTGTGGGTGCCGATCACGCCGGGCGACTTGATCCACAGCACATTGGCATAGACGTTGTTGCGCACGTCGAAGGCGAGGTGGCGGATGGCGGCATTGTCGCCGAAGGGAACCCAGGGGCTCTCTTCTTCCGACAGGCCGACATAGGTGCCGGCCACGCAATACTGGTCGAGCATTGCGCTGTGCGCCTCGGGGACCGAGACGATCTTGTAAGCGCCTGAGGGCGGGGCCTTTATCCCGCCGAGAGGCGGCTTTTCGGTTGTGCTGGCCATGTCCGTGCTTCCTTTTCCCTTCGTCATTGCGAGCGGAGCGAAGCAATCCATCGCCGGAGCTGGATTGCCGCGTCGCCTTTGGCTCCTCGCAATGACGAACCGCTTCTGACGTTAAAGATAGAGCTTCTCGTTGATGGGCAGGCCGTTCTCGCGGCAATAGGTCTCGTAGTGGTTCATGAACCAGAAGACGTCGGTGGTCTCGACGAACTTGCCGTCGCCATCGAAGAAGTCGATCGGGCCCTGCATCCAGCCGAACAGCTTGCAGCCTTGCGGATGGTCGGTCACCAGCGTGTGGCTCTCGCCGGGGGTTTCGAGGATCACGCCGGGAGGGGTCGCCACCCAGTCATATTCGAGATAGCGCACCGAGCCTTCGAGGCAGACCATCATGATGGTGCCGCGATGGAAGTGGGTGCCGATCACGCCGGGGCTCTTCACCCACAGGATGTTCGAGAACAGGTTCTGCCGCACGTCGAAGGCGATGTGCTTGATCGCGGCGTTGTCGCCGAAGGGAATCCAGGGGCTTTCCTCATCACTCGGCGCGTCGATGTAGCGACCGCCGGGCGAGGTGCGGGCGACGAGGTCGGTAAAGGGATATTTGATGTCGACGATTTCCGCCTTGTCGGACGGCGGTGCGGTCATGGTTGCCATGGATACTCTCCTGTTATCGTGTCGCTGTGGCACGGAACCGCCCTCTGTTGAGGTGCGGACTGCCAGCGAGGATACACCCGGCGCGAAGGCACGGCTAGGACTGAGGCGAACCTTCGCCGGTATCCTCGCGCAGGGCGCGGAATTCGCGCGGGCTCATCCCGTTGCGGCGGCGGAAGCAGCGGGTGAAATAGGCGCTGTCGTTGAAGCCGTGGTCGAAGGCGATCCGGGTGATCGTGGCCTCGGGATAGGCGAGCAATTTCTCGCCCGCGCGGGTGAGGCGGCGCTCCTGAATATAGGCGCTGGGGGTGGTGCCCATGGTGGCGAACACCTTCTGCACCGCGCGCACCGAGATGTCGCAGGCTTCGGCGATGTGCAGCACCGAGAACTCCGGGTCTTGCAGCCGCGCCTCGACGATGGCGCGCACGCGGCTCGCCATTTCCGGCTCGGCGCGCTTGGCCTGTTCGAAGTCGGCCCCGTGGAGCGCCATCGCCAGCATTCCGGCGAACAGGCGGGCGACCTCTTCCTCCCAGCCGAGGTGATGCTCCTCGCGATAGCCCTGCTGCCACAGCGAGAGCAGGAAATCGTGGAAGATGCGCAGCGAGGGCGAGGTGCCGGGCAGCCGCCGCACCAGCCGTTCATCGAGCGCGCCGACGCTGCGTTCGATCAGTTCGCGCGGGAATTCGACCACCAGCGTTTCGTGATGGCTGAGGTTGATCTCGTAAGGCTGGCCGGTGCTGCACAGCACCGCATCGCCGGGTTCGAGCCGTGCGGTCTGCGTGCCTTGCGAGTAGGTGCCGTGGCCGCGTGATTGCAGATGGAGGATCAGGTTATGTTCGCTGCTCGGCAGCGGCTCGCGCAGCACGCGGCAGGGGTTGGTGCGCGGGCGCAGCATGGCGAGCGGGCCGATGTTCCAGCTCCACATGCGCCCGGTGAACTCGCCATAGGCCGCTTCCACCCGGCTTCCGGCATAGCGCAGCGCGGCCATATCGTTCCAGTAGCGCGCCCGCTCCGAGGGGGCGACATCGCGGGTGGTGAATTGCTGGACCGCGCTCATGCTGTGTCAGACGGCTCGGAAGCTGAGGCCCTTGCGCCTCAACGCAGCAGGCGCGGTTTCCTGCAAACCCATGGCGATCACGCCCGAGATCAGAGAGAGACCGATCAAGAGCCACAGGAAGCTGTCCATCCCGAACTTGTCGTTGAGCGCGCCGCCGATAATCGGCCCGAATACGCCGCCGAGCACCTCGCAGCTGCCCATGGCGAGGCCAAGCACGGTCGCATGATGGACGGGGCGGAACGTCTCCGAGGGGATCGTCGCCATGAAGATCGGGAACACCCCGTTCACCGCCCAGCCGACGAAGAAGATCGCCGCGAGGCCAAAGGCTCCGCCCTGCCAGTACATCGCGCCCAGCGGCCCGAGCACCGCCAGCAGCGGCAGCGCCACCATCACCGGCTTGCGCCCGATCACGTCGGAAATGCCGGCCACGGTGAACGAGTAGATCGCCGCCGCAATGCCCAGCGAGCCCATGATCCAGCTCATCGTGCTCGGATCGTAGCCTTTCACCTCGGTGAGGTAGAGCGGCATGAAGGCCCAGGTGGTGACGAAGTGCGCGACCATCAGCACGCCGACCACCACGCTGATCCACATGTTGCGCACCTTCATCGCGCTCACGACATCAGCGAAGTAATTGCCCTTGGGCGGGGTTTCCTCGGCCATCGGGGCCTTGGCCGGTTCGCGCAAGGCAAACCAGATCAGCGCGGCGCTGAGCAGGCCGGGCAGGGCGGCGAGGTAGAAGGCCTCGCGCCATGAATATTGCGTGGCGAACCACACCAGCACCACCGGGGCCAGAAAGCTGCCGAGCAGGTTCGAACCAAGGTTCTGCGCTACGCCTTGTGCCAGCCCGCGCCGCTTGGGGTCGACCTCGGAGGCGACCATCGCATGGCTGATCGGCATCACGCCGCCCTCGGCCGCGCCCATCAGCAGGCGCGCGGCGAACAGGAACAGGAAGCTGGTCGCCACACCGGAGAGGAACGAGCACAGCGAAAAGGCCACGGTCGAGAGCACCAGCAGGATCTTGCGCTTGCCGAGGCTGTCGGACAGCCGCCCCACGAAGAAGGCAGCAATCGCCCAGCTGAACGAGAGCCCCGAGGCCAGCAGGCCGATCTGTGTCTGCGACAGCCCCAGCTCGGGTTCGACGAAGGGCATCAGCGCGTTGAGCGCCTGCCGGTCGAAGAACACGATCCCGAAATTGAGCGCCAGCAGAAACACCAGCAAGGTCTGGTAAGCGGGCGAGTTGGTGAGCCAGTTGCCCTGAAGCTGTCCGGGTTGCGGCGTGTCGGTGTGCGGTGCGGACATGCGTTTGCGTTCCTGTGCTCAGGCGAAGGGGCGGGCGGGGTCCGAGCCGTCCCAGTCGCGGCTCGCTTCCCAGAAGCGGGTGAAAGTGGCGTCCATCGCCGGGTTGACCGGCAACAGTTCGACAAAGCCCGTCGCCGCGCCGTCGCCATTGTCGAGATAGACCACCTCGCCCCCGGTGGGGACGGCGGCGCGATAGGCCTCGTGATAGCCGCGCGCCTGATAGTCGGCGCTTGCCGCATCGACATCCTCGACCGCGATGCCGAAGTGGTGAAAGCCGTGCCCGCGCAGCCGGATCGTTTCCTGATAGACGCTGGGGTGGCTGTCGAGCGGCTGGATCAGCTCGATCATCATGTGCCCGGCAAAGCCCATGGCGAGCGTCACATCGGCGCGGCTTTCCAGCCCGCGATAGGTCTGCCCCGGTGCCAGCAGATGCGGCAGCACGAAGAAGGGCCCCGCACGCATGTCGGCGGACCAGCGGGCGATGGCCGCCGTCAGATCGGGCACGATAAAGGCCGTCTGGGCAATAGTGCCCAGCGGTTGGCCGAAGCCGAGCTGCTGCATCGATGTCTCTCCCGGACCGGCTCTGCGGCCGACCTTTTCGAAAGGCTTGCGCAGGGGGCGGAGAAAGTCAATGAAGGTTGTGTGAGTCAATCAGGGGCAGATGGAGAGAAGGCAAGGATCATGGCAACGCAACTGAAACCCCGTGTCGAATGCAGCGAGGCCGAATGGAAGGCCCGGCAGGAGCTGGCCGCATGCTACCGCATTTTCGCACATCTCGGCTGGTATGAGAGCATTTACAACCACATCACGGTGCGCGTTCCGGGCGAGGACGATGCCTTCCTGATCAACCCCTATGGCCTGTTGTGGGAAGAGGTGACGGCCTCCAGCCTCGTCAAGATCGACGGCGAGGGCAACAAGGTCGGCGACAATCCCTACCCGGTGAACCTCGCCGGGTTCACCCAGCATTCGGTGTTCCACAAGAACCTCGATCACGCGCACGCCATCGTCCACACCCACACGCCCGACACCATGGCGGTGTGCAGCAGCGCGGGCGGCCTGCGCACCAGCAACTTCTATTCATGCTTCTTCGCAGGCGAAGTGGGCTATCACGATTTTGAAGGTATTACAGTGCGTTCGGAAGAGGGCGTGCGGCTGATCGAGAACGTCGGCCAGAACAAGGTGCTGCTGCTGCGCAACCATGGCCCGGTGGTGATGGGCAACACGATCTACGAGATGTTCCTGCTCTATTACATGTTGCAGCGCGCCTGCGAGGTGCAGGTGAAGACGGCAGCGATGGGCGATGCCATCGAAGTCCCGGACGAGGTGATCGCGGTCCACCAGCGTGACCGTGACAACCAGCTCACCGACGAATTCGGCAAGCTCGACTTCGAAGCGTGGACCCGCAAGATCGACCGCATCGACACGAGCTGGCGCGACTGACATAAGCCCTCGTCATGACTGCCATGACCGTCAACGACCGGCCGGTGAACTTCGACCTCGATCCGGCCACCCCCTTGCTGTGGGCGCTGCGCGAGGCGGCCAACCTCACCGGCACCAAGTATGGCTGCGGGGAGGGCGATTGCGGCGCCTGCATGGTGCTGGTCGATGGCGAGGCGCTGCGCTCGTGCCTGATCACGCTGGCCGAGGCGGAAGGGCGCTTCATCACCACCATCGAGGGGCTGGCGCGCGATCGCTCGCATCCGGTGCAGCAGGCGATGGTGGCCGAACAGGCGATCCAGTGCGGATTCTGCACACCGGGGATCGTGATGGCGGCGGCGGCGCTGCTAAGGCGCAACGCCAATCCCGGCGAAGACGAAATCCGGCAGGCCATTCCCAACCTGTGCCGCTGCGGGGTCTATCCGCGGCTGGTGGCGGCGGTGCAGCGG
>NZ_QXFM01000071.1:22500-25000 GCF_003584015.1 Aurantiacibacter xanthus | reverse complement strand
GGTCGGAACTTACCCGACAAGGAATTTCGCTACCTTAGGACCGTTATAGTTACGGCCGCCGTTTACTCGGGCTTCAATTCGGAGCTTGCACTCCTCCTCTTAACCTTCGAGCACCGGGCAGGCGTCAGACCCTATACGTCGTCTTGAAGCCGACTTAGCAGAGTCCTGTGTTTTTGATAAACAGTCGCTACCCCCTGGCCTGTGCCCCCCACCAAAAGTTGCCTTAAGATGGGGCCTCCTTCTTCCGAAGGTACGGAGGCAATTTGCCGAGTTCCTTCAGGATACTTCACTCAAGCGCCTTGGTATACTCTACCTGACCACCTGTGTCGGTTTCGGGTACGGTCTATACGGTGGGGCTATTTCCCGGGACAACTTGGCAGCCCACTCAATCCGATAAGAGTGAACTACTTCCGCCATCCGTCACACACCACCAGGCCCACGAATATTAACGTGGTTCCCATCGACTACCCCCTTCGGGCTCGTCTTAGGGGCCGGCTTACCCTGCGCCGATTAGCGTTGCGCAGGAACCCTTGGTCTTTCGGCGAGAGGGCATCTCACCCTCTTTATCGCTACTCATGTCAGCATTCGCACTTCCGATACGTCCAGAGTCGGTTACCCTTCTCCTTCGCTCGCTTACGGAACGCTCCGCTACCGCTCAGAACAAAGTTCTGAACCCTAAGCTTCGGTGAATACCTTTAGTCCCGTTACATCTTCGCCGCAGGAACCCTTATTTAGACCAGTGAGCTGTTACGCTTTCTTTAAAGGATGGCTGCTTCTAAGCCAACCTCCTGGTTGTTTTGGGATTCCCACATGCTTTCGCACTTAGGTATTACTTGGGGACCTTAGCTGTAGGTTAGGGCTGTTTCCCTTTTGACGACGGACCTTAGCACCCGCCGTCTGTCTGCCAGACAAGACTCGATGGTATTCGGAGTTTGGTTAGGTTTGGTACCGCTCGCGCAGCCCTAGCCCATCCAGTGCTCTACCCCCATCGGCATACATCTGACGCTCTACCTCAATAGATTTCGCGGAGAACCAGCTATTTCCCGGCTTGATTGGCCTTTCACCCCTAAACACAAGTCATCCGAGCACTTTTCAACGTGCAACGGTTCGGCCCTCCAGTGCGTGTTACCGCACCTTCAGCCTGCTCATGCCTAGATCGCCGGGGTTCGGGTCTAATCCAACAAACTCATTCGCCCTATTCAGACTCGCTTTCGCTGCGCCTACACCTAACGGCTTAAGCTTGCTTGCTAGATTAAGTCACTGACCCATTATGCAAGAGGTACGCTGTCACCCCCTATGGGGCTCCAACTGATTGTAAGCATTCGGTTTCAGGTACTGTTTCACTCCCCTAATCGGGGTGCTTTTCACCTTTCCCTCACGGTACTGTGTTCGCTATCGGTCATGTACGAGTATTTAGGCTTGGAGGGTGGTCCCCCCATGTTCAGACAGGATTTCACGTGTCCCGCCCTACTCAAGTCCTTCATCATCACTTTCGCATACGGGGCTGTCACCCGCTATGGCCACACTTTCCAGAGTGTTCTGCTAGTTGAAATGAAGGCACTGGCCTGGTCCCGGTTCGCTCGCCACTACTACGGGAATCTCGGTTGATGTCTTTTCCTCCAGGTACTGAGATGTTTCAGTTCCCCGGGTTAGCTTCACCAAGCCTATATATTCAGCAAGGTGATACCCTATCCACCTCTTCTACAATCCCCAAAGGGATCACAGAGGAAATGGTGAGGGTGGGTTTCCCCATTCGGAAATCGCCGGATCGAAGCTTGCTCACAGCTCCCCGACGCTTATCGCAGCGTGCCACGTCCTTCATAGCCTGTACATGCCAAGGCATCCACCAAATGCTCTTACCTCACGCTTGAGAATCCACACCATCAACGACAAGTCTGCATAACGCTTGCCGATACAATGGCGCGGAGGAATTATCTCAGCCAGATAATCAATTTGATTGATTTGCGATTTGCCATCGACTGGACCAGACCCAAAGGCCTTGCCAGCACGACGACACCTCGCGGCATCGATTTAAAAACCCATTCACAATGTCAAAGACGGCAACCAGTGTTGCCTACCCGCCAAGGCGGGATCCGCTTTCTCTTCATCTCTGGAAATACTTGCCTGGTGGAGCCTATCGGGATCGAACCGATGACCTGATGCTTGCAAAGCAACCGCTCTCCCAGCTGAGCTAAGGCCCCTTACCCAGACAACAAGCAACCCTCGAACCCGAAGGGTTCGCAAGGCCGACCGGCCGTCGGCGTTAGCCGAAAGCCGAGCCGCCGGATGGCGGCGCTGGCGCTTGAAGCCAAACAAATGGTGGGCCTGGGTGGATTCGAACCACCGACCTCACCCTTATCAGGGGTGCGCTCTAACCAACTGAGCTACAGGCCCATGCGCCACAAGCGGGCCAAACGGCCGCGGGCGGCATAAGCCAGCTCAGGCGTAAACACGACAGACATGAGCCTGTGTGTCTTTCCAGTGATGAAGGGACATGAGG
>NZ_QXFM01000071.1:0-20000 GCF_003584015.1 Aurantiacibacter xanthus | reverse complement strand
TCGCCTATGCGATTACCTGGACGGTGGCGGCGCTGGTCTGGTTCGCGAGCGACTGGGTCGCTCACTGGTTCGGCTATGACGCCATCGGGCCGGTGATGCGCATTCTGGCCGCGAGCTTCCTGTTCATCCCGTTCAGCTCGGTCGCGCTTGCCCTGCTGCTGCGCGAATACGATGCGAAGAAGATCGCGGTCGGCACGGCGGTCGGCACCGCAGCCTATTCCGCCACCGCTATCGGGCTGGCGCTGGCGGGCAAGGGTGCGGCGAGCCTCGCCTGGGCGAACCTGGCCAATGTGGTGTCGACCGGCGTGATCTATGTCTGGCTGCGCCCGTTGCACATGGCCTACCTCCCGCGCTTTCGCGAAACGGGCGACATCCTGCGGTTCGGCTCAGGCGCGCTGTTCACCAATCTTGTGAAGGCGGGCAACAACGCCCTGCCCGATCTGATCCTCGGCAAGATCGGGTCGGCGCGGCAGGTCGGCCTGCTGAGCCGCGCGAACTCGACCGTCTCGATCTTCATGTATGTAGCGGGCTCGGCGATCACCTTCGGCTCGCAGACCTATCTCGCCAAAGCGCATCACGCGGGCGAATCGCTGGAGCCGTTGCTGCACCGGGCCATTGGCCTTGTCACAGCGATTGGCTGGCCGCTGCTGGCGGTGACGATGATCGTGGCCGAGGATATGGTGGTCGGCCTCTATGGCGAGACCTGGCTCCCCGCCGCGCCCGCCATCGCCCCGCTGGCACTGATGGCGGCGATTGATCTGACCTTCCACTATCACACCGCCGCCTTCAACGCGGTCGGACGGCCCTATCTCGCCTCGATGCCACTGCTCGGCACTGCGCTGTTCCGGATCGGGCTGGGGCTCGCCTTGTGGAACGGCGACATCGTGTCGTTCGGCTGGGCGATGATGCTGGCGACCCTCGCCAGCTCCAGCGTGTGGCTGGTGCTCCAGCGGCAGCGGCTGGGCTGCGCCATTGCCCCTTTCGCGCGGATGCTGCTGCCCAGTGCCTTGGTCGCCGTGGTCTGCGCGGGGGTGGCCTATGTCAGCCAACTGGCCATCGCGCAGGTCGGCATCGGCTGGCCGATCGTGCGGCTGCTGGTGCTGGGCGTGCCCGTTACGCTGTGCTGGCTGGCTATGCTGCGCATTCTGCGCCATCCGCTGTACGACGAAGTGGCGATGCTGACGGGAAAGTTCGGCGTGCCGCTCTCACCGCTGGGAGGCGAGGCCAAGGTATGAGTCGCAAGGGTATCCTGTTCTGCATGCGCTATCCCGACGATCAGGGTTTCGTCTGGCGCACGGTGGTGCGTGTGCGCGACCGGATCGCGGGGCTGCTCACCGATTACCGATCCTATGTCGCCTTCCCGCAGCTGACCGGCCATTCGGTTCACAAGATCGAACACATGCAGCCGGTGGAGCTGGACTGCTACAATCTCACCGCCGCCAACAAGGAGCGCCTCGCGCAGTTCGTCGCCGCCAACGACATCGGCGCCATCGTCTATATGAGCGCCCTGCCCACCTCGCTCGACATGGCCTTCCTGCACTCGCTCGGGCTGAAGACGATCAACACCGAGCAGGACAGCTTCGATCACCGGGTGCGCGATTCGCTGCCCCGGCAGCTCGCCAAGTTCGTAGTCCGCCGCATTATGAAGCGGCAGTTGCACGATCTGCATATCGCCAACTCCGCCTCGCAGGGCGAATGGCTGAAGAGCTATACCAAGATCCCGCCGGAGCGACTGGTGATCGTTCCCAACGGGATCGACACCGATCACTTCGTGCCGCCCGCCGATCCACGCGACGATTCGGTGGTGGACGTGATCTGTGCCGGGCAGGCGCGGCGGGAAAAGCGGATTGAACTGATTCTACGCTGTGCCAAGCGCATTGTGGCGCAGCCCGAGTTCGCCTCTGTCCGCTTCACCTATGTCGGCGATGGCGAGATGCGCCCGGTGTGGGAACGGCTCGCCGCCGACATGGACCTTGCCGGCCGCTTCCGCTTCGTCGGCGCGCGGGCCGACCTGCTGCCGTTCTTTCAGTCGGCCGACCTGATGGTCCACGCCGCCGAGCGCGAGAGTTTCGGGCTGGTGCTGGCCGAGGCGATGGCCTGCGAAGTGCCGGTGGTGGCCTGCGCTGCCGCCGGGCCGAGCGAGATCGTCGCCGATGGCACCACCGGGAGACTGGTGGCGCTCGACGATGAGGATGGCTTTGCCGCGGCGGTCGAGACCTATCTGCGCAAGCCAGCCCTGCGTGCGGTGCACGGCGCGGCAGGGCGCGCGCGCGTGGTCGGGCGTTTTTCGATGGAGCGGCAGGTGCGCGACATGGCCGCAGCCATCGCCGGAGCGCTGGCCTAGCGCCGCAGGTCGGCGATCACCTTGCGGCAGGCCGCGACATAGGCCCCGCGATGGAAGCGATAGGTGCCGATGAAGTGGATCACGCGCACGTCGGCAGGAATGCCCTCGTCCCAGAAATTCATATAGCGATCATAGGGCAACAGCAGCGGCGCGGCGGCATTGGCGACGACGAAGTTGCTCGTCACCTGCTCGCTGCCCCATTCGGACCACTTCGCCCGGCCAAGCAAGGCCTCGGCCCCTTGCGAGAATTCCACCGCCAGCGCCCGTCCGGCCGCTTCCCTGGCAAAGCCGGTGAAACCTGAACAGCCGCGCACATAATACGGATCAGCAAGGCTCGGCACGACCAGCTCGTCCATCCGCGCCTCCAGCGCGGCCTGCACATGATCGGTCGGATTGCCCGCGTGCCGCCGCGCGATCTCGGCCACGGGCCGGATCTCGGCATCGGCATCGCCGCGAATGGTGAAGCTGCGGTTCTGCGCGATGCTCCGGGTCACCTCGGGCACGGCTCCGGTGGTGACGGTGTCGCTGTCGAACTGGATCACATAGTTATCGCGGCGCAGGTCGAGGATCGTCAGCAGCCGCTCCCATGTCCCCCCGCGCGGGCAGGGGCCGGTGTCGACCGAGGCGAGCGGGATGATCTCGGGGTTATCGCAGTGGTGCGCCAGCAGCGCCTTGTCGTCCGCGGTCAGCGTGCCATCGTCGAGAATCACGAAGCGCCCCGCATCGAGCTGCGCATGCAGGCTCTTGGCCGCGACCAGATAGGGCAGCAGCACCCGCGTGCCGATCATCGAGAACAGCACCAGCCCATCCGCGCGTGCCGTGACCGGAGGCGTCGCCAGAATGCCCGCGATCTGCCCGGGAAACCGCCGCTCGCGCAGGCGTCGCACAATCCTCGCGGGCAGACTGGTCAATACAAATACCTTCTCGTCATCGTCTCATGCCACGTCAGACGCGGCGCGTGGCGGTGTGCAAAAAGGCATAGCGCTTCGCTCGTCAACAAAGCGTTGACCATCTCCTGGTTCCCCTCGCGTTTTGGTCGGGGCGCAATCGGTGCTACTATCGCCGCCATGACACGGCGGGCGCAGACCGGCCGTGCGGGAGAAAGACCATGAGCCTGATCGCCATGGCGAGCGCGCTTGTCGCCACCATCGCCAACCCCGTCCCCGAGGCCCCTGCCCCGCCCGCTACCGCCCCGCCCGCCACCGACCTGCCCGCCATCGTGCGCGAGCCGACGCTCTCCGAGATCATCGCCTTCGAGACCGAGCGTTATCGCCGCATGACCGTGCCGGTGACGATCAGCGGCAAGGGCCCGTTCCGCTTCCTCGTCGATACCGGCGCGGAAGCGACCGTGGTCGCGCGCACTGTCGCCGACCAGCTGGAGCTGTTCGACCGGCGCACGGTGACGCTGATCGCCATGGCCAGCCGGCGTCAGGTCGAGACCACGCCGCTGCCCACCATCACACTTGGCAGCCGCGAGTTCGATCTGTCCGCCGCCGCCATCCTCGAAGCCGAGCATATCGGCGATGCCGACGGTATCCTCGGGCTCGATTCCCTGCAGGATCAGCGCGTGCTGTTCGACTTCGAGCACAGCCACATCGCGGTCGCCCATGCCGATGAGCTGGGCGGCGACCGCGGGTTCGACATCGTGGTCCGCGCTCGCCGCAAGCATGGCCAACTGATCGTGCAACGGGCCAGGATCGACGGCGTCGATGTCGATGTGGTGATCGACACCGGAGCCCAGAGTTCGTTCGGCAACATCGCGCTGCAAAACCGGCTGCGCCGTGCCCGCGCGCTCGACAAGTCCGAGATGACCGACGTCAACGGCGTGACCATCACCGGGAACACGCGGCTCGCGCGTATGCTTCAGCTTGAGCGGGCCGCGATCAACAACATCGTGATCGCCTTCACCGATTCGCCGACCTTCGCCGCGCTCGGGCTCAACAGCAGGCCGGCGATGGTGCTGGGCATGCGCGAGCTGCGCCTGTTCAAGCGCGTGGCGATCGACTTCGAAAGCCGCCGCGTGCTGTTCGACATGCCCGATGGCGCGCGCATCAGCGACCGCAGCCTGTTCCCGTAAAACTTGCCAGCGCGCCCGCGAGGCCCCACTTGGGCCGATAAATGCGCGACATGCAGACCCCCGCCACCGGGCAAATTGCCGACTGGGCCACGATCCGGCGGTTCCTGCCCTATATGTGGCCCGCAGGCCGCCCCGATCTCAAACGCCGGATCGGGGGCGCGGCGCTGTTCGTGATCCTCGCCAAGATCGTCGTGCTGACCTTGCCCCTCGCCTATGCGCGGGCGGTCGATACCATGGCGGCCACGGGCGATCCCGCCGTCTGGGTCGCGATGGGGCTGGTGATCGCCTATGCCGCCGGGCGCTTTGCCACGGTGCTGTTCGACCAGACGCGCAACATCATTTTCAACCGCGTGGGGCAGGATGCCGTGCGCGGTCTGTCGGAGGACGTGTTCGAGCGGCTGCACCAGCTCTCCTTGCGCTTCCACCTGTCGCGCCGGACCGGCGAAATCACCCGCGTGATCGAGCGCGGCACCCGCTCGATCAGCCAGATGCTCTATTTCCTGCTGTTCAACATCGCCCCGACCGTGGTCGAGCTGGTGGTGGTGGGCGTGATCTTCTGGTCGATCTTCGGCTGGGAGCTGGTGGCGGCAACGGCGGTGACCGTGGTGGGCTTTATCTGGATAACCCAGCGCATCACCGAATGGCGCGTGGGCCTGCGCAAGCAGATGAACGACCTCGACGGCACCGCCATGGCGCGCGCGGTCGATTCGCTGCTCAACTACGAGACGGTGAAGTATTTCGGTGCCGAGGCGCGCGAAAAGCAGCGCTTCGCCTCGGCCACCGGCGCCTATGCCGAGGCCGCGATCAAGACCGAGAATTCGCTGGCGCTGCTCAACATCGTGCAGGCACTGATCCTGCAAGCGATGATGGCCGCCGCCATGGCCTGGACCGTGTGGGGCTGGAGCAAGGGCGAGCTGACACCGGGCGATCTCGTGCTGGTGAACACCTATCTGATGCAGCTGTTCCGCCCGCTCGACATGCTCGGCTGGGTCTATCGCACGATCCGGCAGGGGCTGGTCGATATGGCCGACATGTTCAAGCTGCTCGACCGCGCGGTGGAGGTGGAGGATGCACCCGGCGCCCCCGCGCTGGTGCTGCGCGAGCCGACCGTCGTGTTCGACAATGTTACCTTCGGCTACGACAAGGAGCGCCCGATCCTCAAGGGGCTGAGCTTCGAGGCGAAGGCGGGTGCGCATATCGCGCTGGTCGGCCCCTCGGGCGCGGGCAAGAGCACAGTCGGGCGGCTGCTGTTCCGCTTCTACGATCCGTGGGAGGGGCGCATCCTCATCGACGGCACCGATATTGCCGAGGTCACGCAGGAGAGCTTGCGCGCGGCAATCGGGATCGTGCCGCAGGACACCGTGCTGTTCAACGACACGCTGCGCTACAACATCGCCTATGGCCGCGAGGGCGCGAGCGACGAGGAGATCGCGCAGGCCGCGCGCGATGCCGCCATCGCTCCGTTTATCGACAAGCTGGCACTGGGCTACGACACGCAGGTCGGCGAACGCGGGCTGAAACTATCGGGCGGCGAGAAGCAGCGCGTGGCGATTGCCCGCACCCTGCTCAAGGGCCCGCGCATCCTGCTGCTCGACGAGGCGACCAGCGCGCTCGACAGCCGCACCGAGCAGGATATCCTCGAAACGCTGCGCCGGGTGTCGGCGGGGCGCACCACCATCGCCATCGCCCACCGGCTCTCGACCATTGCCGATGCCGATTTGATCCATGTCATGGATGATGGCCGCGTGGTCGAGCAAGGCGATCATGCGGGACTGTTGCGCCTTGGCGGGCTATACGCCGAGATGTGGAACCGGCAATTAAGCGAAGCGGCCGAATTACAGGATGCCGCCGAATAGGAGGGGTGATGAGGGGCAAGATTCTACTCGGTTCGGCAGGAGCATTCATGCTGCTGGCCGGATGTTCGTCAGGTGAACCGGACGCAGCCGCGCCGCCTGAGGCTGGCGACACCACTGTGCACAAGATCATGGTCAATCAGATCGACAAGAACGCCGACGCGCTGTGGGATGTCTCCAACGCCGCCATCGGCAACAACGGCGGGCTCGATCCAGCCAAGATGGACGACGCACGCTGGGACAGGATCGCCGAGCTGGCCGAGAAGGTCGCCGCCGGATCGCACGCCGTCGCCGCGCTCGATCCGATCACCGTCGCAGCACCGGGCGTGACCATCGGCGATTCGGGCCTGCCCGGCGGTCACACCGCGCAGCAGGTGCAGGGCTTCATCGCCGCCAATCCCGAGCTGTTCCGCGACATGGCGACCACGCTCGGCACCCACATGGACGAGATTGCCGCAGCCGCCCATGCACGCGATGCCGCCAAGGCCGGGCCGCTGATCGACCAGCTAGATAGCGTGTGCGAGAGCTGTCACATCAATTTCTGGTATCCCGAGCAGAAAGATCTGATCGAGCAGTTCCAGAACGAGGGCGTGGTCGATCCCGACCACCCGGCGCTCGGCCCCGCAGCACCGCAAACGGCAGGAGAATAGGCATGAACCGTGGACATATCGCCCTTGCCGCTGGCGTGGTCGCCCTGATCGGCTGCGCCACCGTGCCCGCCGCCACCACCGGCGAGGCGACCTATTTCGTGCGCGAAGGTATGGTGGGTCAGATCAACCCGCCGATCACCGCGATCTGGGACATGCAGGTCGAGGTGATGGACGACGAAGGCAACTTCGACCCCGCGCTGATGGACGCCGATACCTGGGCCGCGCTCAAGAGCCATGCCGCCAACCTCGACATTCAGGCCGCGAAAATGGCCGGGGCCGAACGCTTCGTGGCCGCCGATCCCGAGGGCGAACTGACCGAAGCGCCCGAAGGCACCGACCTTGCGGCGATCCAGCAGCGGCTCGACACCTCCCCGCAGGCCTTCCGCGCGATGGCGACGGCGATGCGCGCGCAGACCGCGCAGCTTTTGCTTGCCGCACAGGCGCAGGATGCGGCGAAGGTCACGCAGCTGGTCAACGACATCCAGCCCAGCTGCAAGTCGTGCCACGACGTATTCTGGTATCCCGAACAGGGCTGATCCGGGCAGCCCCCGCCTTGCATTGCGGCGCACAATAAGGCAGGCGCGCATCCGTAAATGAAGCGGTGCGCCGGTCCGGGTGCGCCCCAAGCAAACGGACATGCCCCATGCTCAACACCGCCACGCTCAAGCGTGACTGGCTCGCCCAGCCGCGCGCCGATATCCTCGCCGGGATCGTCGTTGCCCTTGCGCTGATCCCCGAGGCGATCGGCTTTTCGATCATCGCCGGGGTCGATCCGCGCGTGGGGCTCTATGCCTCGATCACGATTGCCATGGTCATCGCCTTCACCGGCGGCAGGCCCGGCATGATCTCGGCGGCAACCGCTGCGGTATCGGTGGTGGTGGTGCCCTTGGTGCGCGATCACGGGGTCGAATACCTGTTCGCCGCGACCATCCTCATGGGCCTGATCCAGGGGCTGGCCGCCGTGCTGCGGCTGGACCTGCTGATGCAGTTCGTGTCGCGCTCGGTCATCACCGGCTTCGTCAATGCGCTGGCGATCCTCATCTTCATGGCGCAGTTGCCGCAGCTGATCGACGTGCCTGTCATCACCTACCCGCTGATCGCGGGGGCGCTGGCGATCATCTACCTGCTGCCGCGCCTGACCACAGCCGTGCCCAGCCCGCTGGTGGCGATCATCGTGCTCGGCGCGATCACCATCGGACTCGACCTTCAGGTCAACACCGTGGCTGACATGGGCAAGCTGCCCGAGGGGCTGCCGTTCTTCCACATCCCGCAGGTGCCCTTCACCTGGGAGACCTTGCAGATCATCGCTCCCTATTCGCTGACCATGGCGGCGGTGGGCCTGCTCGAATCGCTGCTTACGGCGCAGATCGTCGACGACATGACGCACACCGAAAGCAACAAGCAGCGCGAAGCGGGCGGACAGGGCATTGCCAGCTTCGTGACCGGCTTCTTCGGCGGCATGGGCGGCTGTGCGATGATCGGGCAGTCGGTGATCAACGTGACCAGCGGCGGGCGCGGACGGCTCTCCACCTTCACTGCCGGCGTGACGCTGATGGTGCTGCTCGCCCTGCTCGGGCCGATCACCGGGCAGATCCCGATGGCGGCGCTGGTTGCGGTGATGATCATGGTTTCGATCGGCACCTTCAGCTGGAACTCGATCCCCAATATCCGCCACCACCCATGGCCTTCCTCGGTGGTGATGATCTCGACCGTGGTGATCGTGGTCTGGACGCACAACCTCGCGCTTGGCGTGCTGGCGGGCGTGCTGCTGTCGGGCCTGTTCTTCACCGTGAAGGTGCAACGCATGTTCTCGGTCGAACGGGTGCGCGAGGGGGACAAGGCGGTTTACCGGGTGACGGGCCAGATCTTCTACGCCTCGGTCAGCCGGTTCTACGCCCAGCTCGGCCCCGAGGGCGACTTCGCCGATGCCGCCGACCATGTGGTGATCGACGTGACCGGCGCGCACTTCTGGGATATCTCGGCCGTCGGCGCGCTCGACAAAGTGGTGGAGCGGATGCGCCGCCACGGACGCAGCGTGCAGGTGGTCGGCCTCAACCAGGCGAGCGCCGACCTCGTCGACAAGTTCGCGCTGACCGACAAGACCGGCGTCGAGATCGGCCTCGCGCCGCATCCGTAGAGGTTAGAGCGGGATGATATAGCATTGACGCACAAAGCCCTTCCCCTTGGGGAAGGGTTGGGATGGGGGTTCCACCACAGCCAGCGTCGAGCCCCCCTCCCCAAGGGGAGGGGGGGTAATGACATCAGGCTTTAGCCCTTCGGCTCGTAGCCCGGCCAGACCACCGCTTGCGCGCACTTGTTCTCGCGGCGCCACCAGTCGTAGTGCGTGCGCGGCGGGCCGTAGAGCTGCCAGCCGTCCTCAAGCGCCTTCGACACGCGCTCGCAGAAGGTGCGGTCATCCTTGCCGGTGATCAGACGATAGGGCAGCGCGCCCTCGGGTGGTTTGCTGGCCATGGTTTCTGCCGTTCTCCAAACTCGCCCACCCCGCTGCGACTAACCTCGCCTGCGGCTCGGCAAGTCTCGCTCCCCTCCCGCAGGCGGGAGGGGTTGGGGGTGGGCCTGCTGCTTACAGGATATACTTGCTCAGATCGGCATCGCCCGCCAGTTCGCCGAGCCGCTCGCGAACGTAGGCCGCGTCGATCGTGACGGTCTCGCCCTTGCGCTCCTCCGCCTCGTAGGACAGTTCCTCGAACAGTTTTTCCATCACCGTCTGCAAACGCCGCGCGCCGATGTTCTCGACGCTCTCGTTCACCTGCGCGGCGATGCGCGCGATCTCGGCGATGGCCTCCGCGCCCAGTTCGACCTGCACCTCCTCGGTGCCGAGCAGCGCCTTGTACTGCGTGACGAGGTTCGCCCGCGTCTCCGACAGGATGGCGATGAAGTCCTCCTCGGTCAGGCTGCGCAGCTCGACCCGGATCGGCAGACGGCCCTGCAATTCGGGCAGCATGTCGCTCGGCTTCGAAACGTGAAACGCGCCGCTGGCGATGAACAGCACATGGTCGGTCTTCATCGGGCCGTACTTGGTGGCGACGGTGGTGCCCTCGATCAGCGGCAGCAGGTCGCGCTGCACGCCCTCGCGGCTGACCGAGCCGCCGCGCACATCAGAGACGGCGATCTTGTCGATCTCGTCGAGGAACACGATCCCGTTGGTCTCGGCATTGGCGAGCGCCACGCGGGCGACATCGTCCGAATCGGTGCGCTTCTCGACTTCTTCGTCGACCAGCCGGTCCCATGCCTCGGGCACCTTCAGTTTTGCGCGCTTCTTGGGTGGGCCGCCGAAGGCCTTGCCCATCATCTCGGAGAGGTTGATCATGGTCGCCCCGCCGCCCATGCCGGGGATGTCCATCTGCATGCTGGGCTGGTCGACCACCTCGATCTCGACCTCGGTGTCGTTCATCGCGTTCTCGACGATGCGGGCGCGGAAGCTGGCGCGGGTGGCTTCGCTCGCCCCCTCGCCCACCAGCGCGTTGAGCAGGCGCTCCATCGCCGCCTCGCTGGCGGCCTCGCGCACCTTCTCGCGGCGCAGGTCTTTCTCCAGCCGGATCGCCTCTTCGACGAGGTCGCGCGCGATCTGTTCGACATCGCGCCCAACATAGCCGACCTCGGTAAACTTGGTCGCCTCGACCTTCACGAACGGCGCGTCGACCAGCCTGGCGAGGCGGCGGCTGATCTCGGTCTTGCCGCAGCCGGTGGGGCCGATCATCAGGATGTTCTTGGGCGTGACCTCGTCGCGCAGATCAGCCGGAAGGCGCTGGCGGCGCCAACGGTTGCGCAGCGCCACGGAGACCGCGCGCTTGGCCTCTTTCTGGCCGATGATGTGCTCGTCGAGCGCGGCGACGATCGCCTTGGGGGTGAGGTTGTCCATAATCATCCAATTCCCGCTCATGCTGAGCTTGTCGAAGCATCGCCCTTCCTGTCAGAAGGAAAAGACAGTCCTTCGACAAGCTCAGGACGAGCGGATTCTCCAGTTCAGACGCTTTCCAGCGTCACATTGCCATTGGTGAAGACGCAGATGTCAGCCGCGACCGCCATCGCCTTGCGCGCGATGGTCTCGGCATCGTCTTCGTAGTCCGCCAGCGCCCGCGCCGCAGCGAGCGCATAGTTGCCGCCCGAACCGATCGCCGCGATCCCCGCTTCGGGTTCGAGCACATCGCCATTGCCGGTCAGCACCAGCAGCACATCCTTGTCGGCCACGATCATCAGGGCTTCGAGATTGCGCAGATATTTATCCGTGCGCCAGTCCTTGGCCAGCTCCACCGCCGCGCGCAGCAACTGGCCGCGATACTGTTCGAGCTTCTTCTCAAGCCGCTCGAACAGGGTGAAGGCATCGGCGGTGGCACCGGCAAAACCGGCAATCACCTTGCCGTCCTCGCCCAGCCGGCGGACCTTGCGCGCATTGGGCTTCATCACGGTGTTGCCCATCGAGACCTGACCATCGCCCGCGATCACGGTTTGCTCGCCGCGCTTCACGCCGATGATGGTGGTTCCGTGCCACTGGATCAGGCCGTGGCTCGCCCTATCGTCACTCATGCGGCGGATATGGGCAGCAAGCCCACCGCCTACAAGGCGCGGCGATCAGCTACCCGCGCCGCCGCCGCCCAGACCGCCCGCGCCGACCGTGCCGATATTGCCGAACAGGTCTTCGAGGAAGCCGCGATGACGGCCCAGCGTCGGTGTCTTGTCACGCTCGGGATTGAGACGGACGACCTGCTCCATGCCGGTGCGTTCGGCCGCCGTCACATTGCCCGCAGGATCGAAGTGGACCGCCAGCACCGTGTGCCCGTCAATCCGCGGACGGGTGAACGGGGCCTGCTTGGTGCGGCTGGAGATATAGTACCAGACGGGGTCGCCGAACTCGCTGATCATGGTCGGCTCGCCCAGCGTGCCACGCACCGACTGCTTGTTGTCGAGACCCGGCGCGACCGAGGCAACCAGCGTTTCATCGACGATATAGCCGCGATGGTTGGTGATCGAGGAGCAAGCCGAGGCCAGCACTGCCAGCGTGGCGACCATGCCGATCCGTCCACCTGCTCGCATCAACCCTGCCATAAGTCTCACTTCCTTTGTCACCGCGCGCGATTGCCAGCGCCCCGGCGGTTACTCTATTGGATGCATCTGCGCCTTAGGCAAGCAAGCCCGCTTGCGCAATGGCGACCGGGGCCACCGGGTGCGGCTCGCGGATTGAACCATGGCTTAACGATAGGACTTGTCCCCCGAAGATGTCGCTGATTTCCCGCCTGCTCAGACCCGCCGCCGACCCGCGCGAGGCGCTGCCCCCGCTTTGGCACGACGTGGTGATCGTCAGCCGCGAACGCGACTGGTATGCCCATTGCGGCGTGGCCGACACCGTCGATGGCCGGTTCGACATGATCGTGCTGGTGCTCTCGCTGGTGCTGCTGCGGATGGAGAAGAACCCCGCGCTCACCCCGCAGACCGCGCTGCTGACCGAGCTGTTCGTCGCCGATATGGACCGGCAACTGCGCGAGACCGGCGTGGGCGACCTGATGGTGGGCAAGCGCATGGGCAAGATCATGAGCGCGCTCGGCGGCCGCATGGGCGCGCTGCGCGAGGCGATGATCGAGAGCGACGCCAAACTGGCCGAGATCCTCGCCCGTAACGTGGCATTGGTCGATGAAGATAAAAAGCCGTTTCATCTCGCCGTGCGCGCACGCGCGCTGCATGCCGACCTTGCCGCGCAGAGCGAAGATGCCTTGCTGGCAGGAAAGGTAAGGCCATGAGCACAAGCGACAACATCGCACCCGAGTTCTCGCGAATCGTCGACCGCCGCTCGGTGACGGAGGCCCCGGTGCGAATCGGCGCGAGCGAAGCCGAATGCGCGGCATTGGCGAAGCGATTCGGGCTGGTCGCGGTGTCGCGGCTGGAAGCCGATATCGTGCTCGACCTCGCGGGCGACGACGTGCTGGCGAAGGGCACGCTGCGCGCCGACGTGGTGCAGAGCTGCGCCGTCAGTGGCGACGATCTGCCGGCAACGATTGCGGAAGAGTTTGCGCTGCGCTTCGTGCCCGAGGCGGACTGGGCCGACTACGAAGCCGAAGAAGTGGAACTGGGGGCCGAGGATCTCGACGCCCTGCCCTATGACGGGACCAGCTTCGATTTGGGCGAAGCGGTGGCGCAGAGCCTTGCGCTGGCGATAGATCCCTTTGCCACCGGCCCCGATGCCGACAAGGTGCGCAGCGAACAGGGGCTCGACAATCCGGCCAAGGGCGGCGCGCTGGCCGAGGCGCTGGCCCAGTTCAAGAAGGACTGAGTCTTATCTCTTCCGCTTTCCTACGGGCTGGCGGCTGAGGCATGACATGGGCGGGCACCTGCGTGCTCCCCGCTCTTTCCCATTGTCGATTGCCCGAAAGAAAAAGCACCGACGAAGTGTCAACTTCGCCGGTGTCCGATTTTTCAGCCTATATCACTGATATTACAGCCCGAAATTCAGTCCGACGAAGCTGACACGCTGTCAACTTCGTCACCTTTGCAGGGCGCTTGCACCCGGCCCAGAACGGCCAAACTCAGAACGGAATATCGTCGTCGAGATCGTCGTAGTTCGAGCCGCCGCCGGACGAGGCATTGCCGCCCTGGCCGCCGCCGCCCTGATTCCAGCCACCGCCCTGATTGCCGCCGCTGCGCGCGCCGCCGCCATAGCCGCCGCCACCCGAGCCGCCGCCGTAGCCACCGCCCGAACCGCCACCATAGCCGCCGCCCGAACCGCCGCCGCCGGACGCGCCGTCGAGCATGGTCATGACCGAGTTGGGCCCGCGCAGCACAACCTCGGTCGAATAGCGGTCATTGCCGTTCTGGTCCTGCCACTTGCGGGTCTGCAACTGGCCTTCGAGATAGACCTTCGAGCCCTTCTTCAGGAACCGCTCGGCCACGCCTGCCAGACCTTCGTTGAAGATCGCCACGGTGTGCCACTCGGTGCGTTCCTGCCGCTCGCCGGTGTTGCGGTCCTTCCACGTCTCCGAGGTGGCGACGCGCAGGTTGCAGACCTTGCCGCCGTTCTGGAACGTGCGCACCTCGGGATCGGCGCCCAGGTTCCCGATCAGCATTACCTTGTTGAGGCTTCCCGCCATGTCTCGAATGTCCTCTCGAATCTGGTGAGGTCACGACTTATCGGAGGCATCGGACAGATGCCAGTCCTCGCCGGGTTTTCCCACATCGCCATTGCGCGCCGGGGCTATAATCCCAGGGCGACCGCGCTCCAGTAGGTTATCCCGGCAAAGACATAGGCCAGAGCGAACAGGTAAGCGATCATCACCAGCGGCCATTTCCACCCGTTCGTCTCGCGCCGGGCGACCGCGATGGTCGACAGACACTGCGGCGCGAACACGAACCAGGCGAGGAAGGCGAGCGCGGTGGGCAGGCTCCAGTTCATGGCCAGCCGTTCGGTCAGCCCGGCGGCCTGCTCATCCTCGTCGCCGTCGATGGCATAGGTGGTCGCCAGAGCCGACACCGCCACTTCGCGCGCGGCCATCGCCGGGATCAGCGCGAGGCTGATCTCGTGGTTGAACCCGATCGGCTCCATCACAACGTTGAGGCCATCGGCGATGTGCCCGGCGATGCTGGCCTCGACCTGGCTTTCGCCCGGATCGGCCTTGGGGAAGCTCAGCAGCACCCACAGGATCACCGTCGCCATGAAGATGATCGTGCCCGCGCGGCGCAGGAAGATATAGGCGCGCTGCCACAGGCCGATCAGCAGGTCGCGCCAGATCGGCATCTGATAGCGCGGCATTTCCATGATGAAACCCGAGGCCGCCCCCTTCGTCACCGTGCGACGCAGCACAAAGGCCACCAGCATCGCCCCGATGATGCCGAACAGATAGAGCCCGAACAGCACCAGCCCTTGCAGGCCGATGCCCGGCCCCACCGTGCGCGCCGGGATGAAGGCCCCGATAATCACGGCATAGACGGGCAGCCGCGCCGAGCAGGTCATCAGCGGCGCGATCATGATCGTGGTCAGCCGGTCCTTGGGATCGGCGATGGCGCGGGTGGCCATGATGCCGGGAATGGCGCAGGCAAAGCTGGAGAGCAGCGGAATGAAGCTGCGTCCCGACAGGCCGACATAGGCCATCAGCCGATCCATCAGGAAGGCCGCGCGCGCCATGTAGCCCGATTGCTCCATCACCAGAATGAAGGCGAACAGGATGATGATCTGCGGCAGGAACACGATCACCGAGCCGACCCCGCTGAGCACGCCCTGAGTGAGGAAATCCTGCAGGATGCCATCGGGCATCGCGGTTTCGACGAAGCCGATCAGATCCTCGATCCCGTCTTCGATCATGGTGATGAACGGATCGGCCCAGGCGAACACCGCCTGGAACATCACGAACAGCAGGCCGAACAGGATAAGCGGCCCCGACCAGGGATTGAGCAACACCATGTCGAGGCGCGAGTGCCAGCGGTGCGCGGCCGTTTCCGACAGGATCGCACCGGCAACGATATTGTGCGCGTTGAGACGCCGCTCGGGCAGCGTCAGCTCGGCCGCCTGATGGCGATGGGTACGGTCCTGCTGCGGGGCCTTCTCGATCTCGGTCAGCAGCGCTTCAAGCCCGCGCCGGCGCACCGCCACGGTCGGCACCACCGGCACGCCGAGCGCCTCCGACAGCACCGCGGCGTCGATCACCAGCCCGTCGCGTTCGGCCAGATCGATCATATTGAGCGCGACCACCACCGGGCGGCCCAGCGCGATCAGCTCCTGCGCGAAGACCAGATGCTGTTCGAGGTTGGCCGCATCGACCACCACCACCAGCACCTCGGGCATGGCTTCGCCGCTGAAACGGCCCATCACCACCTTGCTGGTCACTTCCTCGTCGGGGCTGGCCGCGTCGAGCGAATAGGAACCGGGCAGGTCGACCAGTTCGATCGGCTGGCCCGAGGGCAGCGCGGCCCGGCCGGCCTTACGCTCGACCGTGACACCCGGATAGTTGGCGATCTTCTGCCGCGCGCCGGTCAGCGCGTTGAACAGGGCGGACTTGCCGGCATTGGGATTGCCGACGAGAGCGATAACGGGAACCCGGCTCATGGGTGCTTCACCTGCATGGCGCGCGCATGGGCGCTGCGAATGGCTATCGTGGTACGGCCAAGGATGATGGCCATCGGGTCTGCGCCGAGGAAAATCCCGCGATGGGCCACGGCCACCCGTGCCCCTTCGTCAAGCCCGAGCGCACGCAGGCGCTTGGCCTCGTCGGGCGCGAGTGCGTCCCAATCAACGGCGACAATCTCGGCACGTTTGCCGGGGGCGATCTGGTCAAGGGTCAGTTGCGTATCCACGAATATCGCCGTGCCAGAAGCAAATCTCTATTGCAACTGATTGTCATTAAGAGTGATCGAGATCAGTGCTGCGGATAGCGTAAGCGTCCGAGAAAACGCACAATGTCGAAATGCTCGCGCTTGCTGGTGAGCTGCGCCTTGACCTTCTCAAATTTCATCACCCCGTCGATCCGCCGGTCGAGGAAGGCGCTGGTCTCGGCCTTGCCCTCGCTCTGATCCTCGATGAATACGGCGAGCGTTGCCGCGTAGAGCGAGGCGAGGATCGCGCGCTTGGTGTAGTGGTTATAGTCGGTCGCAGTGTCACCGGCGAGCCGCCACATGGCATCGGCACTACTCCAGCCGAGCTTGAGCGCGCGCGAGACATTGGTCGGCAAGGCCTGAATAGCCAGCGCACGCGAAAGCGCCTCCTCTAGCCCCGCAGCCTGATCGAGCCGGAACCGCACCAGCGCCCCAATGCGCTCGCGAATCTTCATGTTGCCCAGTCGCCCATCGGCAAAGTGGGCGCGCATCGCGGCATCGGTGGCCGCGACGAAGGCCTCGATCATCGCCATCGGACCATCTGCAAAGGCCAGCCGGGCAATGGCCGGATCGACGCCCTCGGCCTGCGCTGCGGCATCCACCGCCGCCTCGGTCCAGCCGTCGAACACCGCCGCCTGCGCCAGCGCCGGAGCCAGCGCGAGACGGATCTCGGCCAGCGAACCGGCCTCGTCGACTATCGCAGCAGGCGCGCCCATCAGAAGCTCGGTCCGTAGATACGCCCGGCTGCCGGGTCGGCGTCGGCGGCATTGTCGTGCTGCTCGATCAGCAGCCGCATGCGTTCCGCCCCGCGCTCGCCCGCATAGTCGCGTGCGCTGCGTCCGGCGTTATCGGTCTTGTCGGGGTTGGCATTGGCCTTGAGCAACAGCTCGACCAGTTCGCCATTGCGCGACAGCACGGCGGAGATCAGCGGGGTCTGGCCGGTAAAGTCGGTCTCATCCACCCGCGCACCGCCATCGATGAGCGTCTGCACCCCTTCGAGGAAGTTCATCCGGATTGCGAGGCCAAGCGGGGTCACGCCCTGCTTGTCGGCGATGTTCGGGTTGGCGCGCTGTTGCAGCAGCCAGCCGGTCCACGTGTTGTCGCGGCGGCGCACCGTATAGTGCAAGGCGGTCTCGCCAGTGGAAAGGTCGCGCGCGTTGACCACGGTCGAGCCGGGTTCGTTGAGCATCGAGGTGGCCTTGTCGCCGTCCTTGTCCTTCACCGCCTGCAGGAACTTGTAGCCATCGGAATACATCTGCGCCGAAGCGGGAACCGCGCCCAGGGCCAGTGCGGCAAGGGCGATGATGAATTTGCGCAAAGCGGGCTGTGCCACGCCGTCCTCCTGTTGCTGGGCCACACATGTGCGCAAAGGCGCGCATTTGGTGGCAACCGGGTCTTGCCTGAGGCGCGTTAGCAGAGCATGAACCCCTCGTCATGCCCACAATAGCCCTGCCCCGTTTTGCCCCCGCCCTGCTCGCCCTCGCGGCCCTGTTTCCGCTCGCGTCGTGCGGTTCGGCCCAGCCGCCGCTGGAACAGGGCGCACTGTGGGGCTCGTCCATCGGGGGCGATTTCACGCTCGTCGACGAGACCGGCAAGACGGTCCACGCGTCGGACTACGATGGCAAGTGGCGCATCGTCTATTTCGGCTATGCCTATTGCCCCGACGTGTGCCCGTTCGACATGCAGCGACTGGGCCAGGGCCTCAAGCTGTTCGCCGCCGAGCATCCCGATCTGGCCAAAGAGGTCCAGCCGCTCTTCATCACCATCGACCCCGAGCGCGACACGCCCGAGGTGCTGGCCGAGTTCACCGCCAACTTCTCGCCCGACCTGATCGGCCTCACCGGCACGCCCGAGCAGGTGAAGGCCGCCGCCGATGCCTATTCGGTCTATTTCGCCAAGGGCGAGGTCAACGAGAACGGCGGCTACATGATGGACCACTCCAACGCCGCCTACCTGATGGACCGGGAGGACAGGCCCGTCGCGCTGATGCCGATCGACGTGAAGGATCAGGGGCAGGCGGTCGCCGCGGAGCTGGCCAAATGGGTGCGCTGAGGGACCGCTTCTGGGAACTGCCGCTCGCCAGCCTCTCGCGGGAGGAATGGGAGGCGCTGTGTGACGGCTGTGGCCGCTGCTGCCTGCACAAGCTGGAAGACGAGGACTCAGGCGCGATCCTCGAAACCAACGTCGCCTGCAAGCTGCTCGACACCGGCACCGCGCGGTGCCGCGACTATGCCCACCGCAAGGCCTTCGTGCCCGATTGCATGCGCCTGACCCCCAGACTGGTGGCGCAGGTGCCCTGGCTGCCCGAAAGCTGCGCTTACAAGCGGCGCGCCGATAATCGCCCGATCCCGCAATGGCACCCGCTGCTGACCGGCAGCCCGGAGGCCATGATCGCCTCCGGTGCCTCGGTTGCCGGGCGCTGCATCAGCGAAAATGACGCCGGGCCGATCGAGCACCATATCGTGGACTGGCCCGAGGAATGATCGACTGGCTGCGCAATCGTCAGGCTCACCCGCTCGACGATCCGCAGATCGAGATCGCCGGCCGCACACTGCCCCTCGCGATCCGCCGCCTCAAGCAGGCACGCCGCCTCACGATGCGGCTGGCGCGCGACGGCAGCGAGGTGTGCATCACCATGCCGACCTGGGCGCGCACCGCCGATGCCCTCGCCTTTGCCCAGGCCCGGCATGACTGGATCGCAGCGCAACTGGCCAAGGCGATCACTCCGGTGGCGGTGAACAACGGCAGCACCATCGCCTTTCGCGGCGACGCACTGCGGATCGCCTGGGACAAGGCCTATCCGCGCAATCCCATGCCCGACGATGGCGCGCTGCTGCTGGGCGGCCCGCCGGAGCGGATCGAGGCCCGCGTCCAGCGCTGGCTCGAAAGCGAGGCGCTGCGATTGGCGGGTGATGACCTCGCCTTCTATTGCGCGCGGGCAGGCGAGGCCCTGCCCAATCTCGGCCTGTCGCGCGCGCGGCGTCGCTGGGGCTCGTGCTCGGGCGACCGGCAGAACGGGCGGACGATCCGCATCAACTGGCGCCTCGCCATGGCGCCCGACTTCGTGCGCCGCTCGGTCGTTGCGCATGAGGTCGCCCACCTCGCCCACTTTGACCACTCGCCCGCCTTCCACGCGCATCTGGCGCGCCTGTTCGAAGGCGATGTCCACGCCGCTGATCGCTGGCTGAAGGCCGAAGGACCAAAACTCTACGCCGCGTTCGCCTGAGCGCGGCGGGAGCACTGGCGGTCGGGAGCACTGGCGGTCTTGCGGCAAAGGCCCTATCAAGGGGGCGCATGAAACGCTTTTTCCGCCGGATTTCGCCCAAACACGCGGCGCAGGACTTCGCCTCGCAATGGCGCGCCGAAACGCCTTATCGCTGGCATATCCTCGGCGTGGCCATGGCCATGACCTTCGCCATCTTCATGCTGTTCATCCCCAAAAGCGTACGCGTGGCCCCCGCCCCGCCCGAGGTGATCTACATCTCGACGCTCGACGAGAACCGCTCCGATGCCGAAATCATCGCCTCGAACTGCGCCAACCAGAAGCTGAAGGACGAACTCGAAGCCAAGCTCAAGCAGCAGGAGGAGGCGCGCAAGGAAGCCTATGCCGCGCTGGGCCGGGCGACCTTCGTCGATGTCGACGCAATGCAGGCCGAAATCGACGCCAGGAATGCCGCCGAGAAGGCCGCTGCCGAGGCGGCGGGCAACATCGGGCCGAGCGAGGAAGAGGTCGCGAAGAGCGTCGAGGAATATTGCGCGCG
>NZ_QXFM01000070.1 GCF_003584015.1 Aurantiacibacter xanthus | reverse complement strand
CCACACTCCGCTGATCTACGCCGCGAGTTGTGCCAAATGTTCTGACGACGGACACGTCAAGGAAGCTAATGCGCCTGGAGCCAGTTAGATTGCGGCTTTGCAGCTTCTCGAACATAGCTTCAGGCAGCTGGTTGAACACTACGGTAGGCGTAGCCGAGCGAGCGAGGTTCTGACCAACGCGCTGCAAGGCCCGGCGGGTGAAGCGCTCGACTTCTTCTTGTCCCCCTTGCAAGGCCCGCATCGCTTGCCACTCGGGGATGACTTCTGCCGGCTTCATGGTGCCCTGCGCATAGCGAGCCCGGCTCTTTCGGGCGTTTTCCTCTGCGTCTCTCCAATGCCGTTCTACGTTGTCTGTCGTCCCAAACAGGTCGAGCACCCCTTGTGCACGAGCACCCTCTGATCGCAGGATCATCGCCTTCATGAGCGCCGCGGATACGCTGGTGGAATCCTCCGGGATAGGCACAGTTACCCCCGTGGCCTTGCGAATGGCGTCTGCCTTGCGCGTAATGACTTCGAGCACAGCGCCGTCGATCATGCTGTTGTCGCCATACATCATGACGGTCCAGACCGAGGGGGAGGCTTGCCCGAAGCGATTGACCCGGCCTTCTCGCTGCTGATGTCGAGTAGGGTTCCAGCTGAGATCGTAGTGGATCACGGCGTCAAAAAGTGACTGTAGATTGATACCCTCAGACAAGCAGTCAGTCGCCACAAGGATACGCGGTTGATCGGGATCCATCGCCTCGATGCGAGCACGACGATCTTCCTGTGTGAGTTCGCCGGTGATCACCTCCACCTTGTGTCCCTTGAATTGACGGGACAAGGCTGCACCCACTGCCTTCGCAGTCTCAATATAGCGGCAGAACACGATAGGGGACGCCGACTCCTGCTCGATCAGTTCGTTGAGCGTGGACAACAGGGTCTTGTATTTCGGGTCTTGTCCAAACTTAACGGCGAGATTCGACGCTGCTTCAATCAGTGCCTCCAGTTCGCGCCGTTCATCGCCATCGATCGCGGTGCCTGGCTCGACATCATTGTCACTCAGCAATCCGTCCTCCTCATCGAAGACGGCCGCCTGATTTTCCTTTTCCTCTCCGAACCCAGCTAATCTGTTTGACAGTGCGCGATGAGCAGCTGCTGGTGACGATCCGATGCAGCGCATAAGTGCAAGCGTGCTCCAGAACGCCATGCGTCGCCGTTGCGCATTTTCTCCTGCGCTCTTGGTTACTCCAACGCAGTAGTCGAGGACGTCTTCCTGGAACTCAGCCCATGGACCGGTAAGCGTATAGGTGCGCTCGTCTTCCAGGTGCTTGGGAAATGCCTTGCCAGCCTTCCATTCGTCTTCCTCGACGTCAGCGCGCCGACGCTGCACGAAATGCTGTTGAAGCCGGTAGGCATAACGCTCACGCGCATTTCGGTCGCCCCCTTCCGGACCGAAGGCAAAGTCTGGATGAAGCAAACCGAGCAGGCGATCGTAGGCATCTTCATCACCGGAATGCGGCGTGGCAGTGAGAAACAGCATATGCCGCTCCTCATCGGCAGCGAGACGCTGCAGCAGTTCATATCGCTGGTGCTTGCCCTTTTCACCGCCAACACAGCTGTGAGCTTCGTCTACGATGACCAGTGACGGACACGCCCTGGCAAACTCGTCGCGCCGGTTGTCCGCCTTGATGTAGTCGAGACTGACAATGGTGTAGGGATAGGCTTCGAACAAGCTCTGTGACGCAGGCAGCCCTCGTTCCAGCGCGCGGGCGTTCGATGCGGTGACTTCCACAGCATCAAGGTCGAACTTGGTTGCGAGTTCTTCGCGCCATTGCGGCACCAGGTGCGGGGGGCAGATCACGGCGAAGCGATCGATCTGGCCGCGATCAAACATTTCGCGCAGGATCATGCCTGCTTCAATTGTCTTGCCGATACCAACGTCGTCGGCAATCAGCAGCCGCTTCACCTCGAGCTTTAGTGCCATCAGCAAGGGCACAAGCTGATAAGCACGAGGCTCTACTCCGAGCTGGGCGGCGCTACGGAAAGGCCCTGCACCTCGCCGCATTGCCAATCGCAAAGCATCTGCCAGCAAACGTGCTCCATCCTGATTATCAACTGCATCAGGAGTGGGCGATGCAAACTTCGAAGGACGAACAGGCGAGCGTTCGAGATCAGGGATGAGGGAGATTACATCAGCCTCCGCACCAGACAGCGGACGCAAACGCATGGTCGAAGGCATTTGGCTGGGCAGGACAACCCATTCACGCCCACGCGCCGTGACCAGGGTGCCCGGTCGATAATCATTCGCTTCCATTGTTATTTCCCGAAGTATTGCGCGAGCGCGTTTGGCAGGGTTTCTGGTGCATCTGCGGGCAGATCAATCACGTCGATGCCGCGGGCTGCACAGGACGCAGCAATGCTGGCCGAAGATCCGCCAGGAACCGCTAGTAGCAATTGGCTTGGCCAGAACAGATCGAATGCAGACCCCTCGATCGTTGTGTTACCGGGCGCTGGAATGTCCCATTCTTCCAGCTTTGCCTTCCACCCGCCACTGCTTGGGTTCGGCTTCACTGATGCCTTTTCGCTTTTCAATATCGCTGCACTGGACATAGCGAGGAGGAAGGAGATCACCTTCTCGTTCGTGCGATCAAGGTGCTCGTGGTCAGGCTGGTTGAAGTAAGACATCAAGCAGCGGTAGCAGGCTTCAACACATGGCTTCTCACCATCAACGAGCTGACCTTGTTCATCGAACTTGTAGTGCATCAGTTCCAGAGCAATGCGTGCCAGCCCTTGCCAGCGCCCGGACGTATTCATCAACCTGCTAAGAACACCGGCACCACCTTCGGTTGCCTCATAGAGCAGAAGCGCTCGCCGCTCTTCACGGTTGGGCATAGCTTCACCGAGCATCTCTCCCTCTTCGAGGGACTCGCTGACCTCGATGGCCCGCACCAGTGCATGCTGAAGCGTCGCCATTTCGGCAGGCCCCAGGTTGAACGAGGCATCCGGGATTAGCAGCAAGGAGTTCTTGTGATCCTCGACGACCGGCACGATCCGCTGCTGTCGCGATTTGCCCGGGTCGGGCCCCGTCCCATCATCGTTATTCTTGTCGGCCAACCACCTCCCGGTCAGCGGATCGATCACAAAGCCACAGATCGCTTTTTCAGCTCGTCGCTTCAGCCCCTTGTTCAGCCGCGTTATCTTTGCACGGCGCCCGAAGGAAAGGCTCACAATCGGCTGCCCCTCCCCGGAAAGGGTGATCGTTTGAACGCTGTTTGTGTCGCCAGTCCATGCGAAGACGGTTTGGATATCAAACCCACGCCGTTGCCGGTCTTCGTCATTTGCTGTGATGCGGGCCGTGGGAAACGTCTCAACGTTTTGGATCCGGAAAATCGAATCCAGCCGCTCTGCGCCTCCGAGAGACGTGCCACAGGCCTGGCATCGTTCAACCACGGGTGATGTCTCGGCCGCACCACACTGAGCGCACAGGATCATAGTGTCGGTGGCAAGATTGCCATCATCGCTACGCTGCCCCGCCGGCAGCTTCGCCTTGATAATCCGGAAGGCTCGGCCTTCGTGATAAACAAGGCTGTTCGGTCCGAATTCGGAAATAGCGAGAAAGCGCGGCCGCTGCAGCACCGCCGTTCCGCGCATCGCCGGGATAAAGGCATAGAGCGGCAGCCTCGGGAAGTTGTAACCAGGCAGGAAGCCCTCGGTCGCAAGATAGCGGTAGGTGTAAAAATCCGACCCATTTGTCGCGCGCCCGTGCACAAGCATCTCGAGCTCATCGGCCGCAAGCTTGTAGCGGCTGGCTGCACTCTTGCGTTCACCCGGAGCAACATTGGTCTTGTTGCGAACCTTATCCGCGTCGGCTTGCTCGCGCAGTGCGCCGCGATACAGGTCCCGCCAACGCTCGAAGGTCTGGTCGAAGTTATGGTCTGCTGACGCAATAACGGATTCGATCAGGCCTTGCGGATCGGCAAGGTCGGGGAAAGCCTCAAGCTCAACGTATGGCGCGACCGTCTCAAGGATGGCCTTCAGGTCAGCAAGCAGCTGGGCATCTCGCCGCACTTTGTCGAAGGCGCGCATATGCTCTTCCGCGACCGGGAAACCCTCGGTGTTATCCATGTCGAGGTTCTTCGGGATCGACGATTCGAGCGGCGCCTTTGCAGCTGCCAGCCATTCCGCGTGGATATGGCTGGCGATCAGGTCACGATTGGCAAGGTCGAGCGCGGGGGGCTTAACCTGCCCCGCTACAAGCTGCTTTCTGTCATTGAAGTAATACTGGTCGTGCGGCGACTGGGCTGCGCAATAGGTAACCACCAAAGCCGCCTGACCGCTACGTCCAGCGCGTCCGGCCCGCTGCGCATAGTTCGCAGGTGTAGGTGGCGCGTTGCGCAGGTAGACAGTGCTAAGAGCGCTGATATCTACCCCGAGCTCCATGGTTGGAGAGCAGAAGAGCAAAGGAAGGAAACTGTCCGGCTCTTCGCGGTCCTTCATCGCTTCTTTGTTTTCCACCAAACGCTTTCGATCAGCGTCAGCGTAACGGAAACGGTCTTCACGCCATTGGCGGATTTCGTTCTCTACCTGCGCAGTATGTTCGCGCGCCTCGAACGAGAATGTAAGGGCACCCTCCTCGCCCAAAGAGGCAACTACCGAGGTGTAGAGGTCGCGGAAGAAGGCGTTAGCCTTCACATCATCTGCAGACGGCGTAGCCAGATGAAGCCTCAACGCTGCTGGTGCTAGGCGCCAAGCATCGCCTCCGCCAATCGGCACTTTGCGCAGGATTTCGTGTGCCTCGGCGGCCTTGATCAACGTCGATATGAAATCAGGGTAATCTTTCCGCTTCGGACCATCTGCCCCCCACAGGCGCGTGTGGCACAGTGACTTGCCCAAGGCTGACATATAGCTGCCACGCGTAATCGCGTCGTTCTCAGCATTTGAGATGGTGTCACGTTTGGGTGGATCGACCATCAGCACCCCTGCGGTTCGCAAGCGATCAGCTTCCGAACTCTCGATGTTCCACGGAAAGCGAAGGCTTTGCTGCGCCTCCTGTGCCACCTGTGTGATGAGCTGCTTTTCGAGGGCTTCCGTCGAAACTGCGAGACCTTTGCGCATGGCATCGAACAGGAGCTTGAACAGTTCAGCTCGCGTGCTCGGTGATGCTTCGCGCAGGAAGTCGTCCTTGGCGAAAAGTTCGTCGTCTCCGGCGAGTTCGCCCAGGCCGGGGAAGCGAACCTCGATCAGCTTGAGATCCTCGAGATTCGGATTGGTGAAGCGCCAACCACGTCGCAGGTCGCTCCAGACCCGGTGCGCAAGGACCTTCGTTACAGCGTGCTCTGCTTGTTCAAACGCGATCAAACCGCGCGCCTCTGGATTTGCCATCCACTCGGCAAGGCGCTCTTTGTTTTCGCGGGTAAACCCAAGGGCAAGCCTAACTGCATCGCCGAAACGCTGGTGTTCAAGGCCTCTTTCCCCCGCATCTGCCACGGCTTTGAGCAGGCCTGACCGCAGAAGCGTGACGAAGATGAAATCGTTGAAGTGACCTGCCTGAAGGGCAGCATCTTGACGGTTGTCGGTAAAGCCGAGCAGCTTGCGCTGGTGTTCGCCTAGCGTGCCCTCTTCATGCATTGCTGACAGAAGAGCGGCTGTGATCAGCGTCGTCGCCGAGCTTCGCCCTTCAGCCGACAAACTTGCCAGCTTGTTGCGCTCTCGCGCCTGGGACGACGGGATGTTTTTGCAGTTAGGGCAGAAGCGGTGATCGCCAGCGAAGAACCAGACTTCGATCCCATCGCCGTGGTTATGGCCGTCAGGTCCAACCTTTAGCAACGAGCCCTCTTGTTTGCCCCGATACGTCGCCTTGAGACGAAGCGTCGGAGAAGTGAGGTCGTGCCAGTCTTCCGGGTAGTCTTCGACATCACCTGCGAAATCGAGTCCACCTGCGACTGTCTCCCGTCAGCACCTATGGCACAGATTAGAGGTTGTGATTTAAGGAGGATTTGGGCTTCGTCGTAGTGACGAAGGAACGAAGATGAAGCCCAAATCCTCAAGGTCCAAATTGCCTGCCGAGCAGGTCGTAAAGGATATCCGCCGCAAGACTCGGCGGCACTTCTCTGCCGAGGACAAGATCAGGATCGTCCTTGATGGCCTGCGCGGCGATGACTCCATTGCCGAGCTGTGCCGCCGCGAAGGGATTGCGCAGAGCCTGTATTACACCTGGTCCAAGGAGTTCATGGAAGCCGGCAAGCGCCGTCTGGCTGGTGACACTGCGCGTGCTGCGACCACGGACGAGGTGAAGGGTCTGCGCCGTGAAGCGCGCGATCTGAAGGAGTGCGTGGCCGATCTCACTTTGGAGAACCGGCTGCTCAAAAAAAGCATGATCGCGGATGGGGGAGACGAAGAATGAGATATCCCGCATCCGAGAAGCTCGAGATCATCCGGATCGTCGAGCAGT
>NZ_QXFM01000069.1 GCF_003584015.1 Aurantiacibacter xanthus | reverse complement strand
ATGGCGCTGTGGCTGGCGCTGGCTTCGGGCGCGGTGGCCAGCCTGCTGTGCGCCTTTGCCGAGCCGTTCATGCTGCTGACCGGGCAGGAACCGCAGATCGCCGCACTGGCGGGCAGCTACATGAACGTGCTGCTGTTTTCGCTGATTCCGGCGGTGGCAGGCAGCGTGCTGCGCAATTTCGTGGCGACGCTTGGCCGTCCGTTCTTTGCGACCGCGATTACCGGGCTCGGCATCTTCATCAATGCCGCGGCCAACTATGCCTTCATCTTCGGCAACTGGGGCGCACCCGAGCTTGGCCTTCAGGGTGCGGCCATCGCCACCCTGCTCACCACCTGCCTGACCTTCCTCGCCTATGTGATCGCCATCGCCCGCGATCCGCGGCTGGCGCGCTATCACGTGTTCGGCTTCTTCTGGCGGGCGGACTGGAAACGGCTGGGCGAGCTGGTGCGGATCGGCGCGCCGATCATGCTGACGATCATGGCCGAAAGCGGCATTTTTGGCGCGGCGGCTTTCCTGGTCGGCCTGTTCGGCGCGGCGCAGCTGGCGGCCCACGCGCTTGCGCTGCAAATCGCCGCCATCGCCTTTCAGGTGCCGTTCGGCATCGGTCAGGCGGCGACCATCCGGGTCGGCTACTTCCACGGCGCGCGCGATGCGCTGGGCGTCGCGCGCGCGGGCTGGACCGCGATTGGCATGTGCCTCGCCTTCGCCATACCCTCAGCGCTGCTGCTGATCGGCGCGCCAGAGCTGTTGCTGCGCATCTATATCGACACCGGGTCGCCCGAGAATGCCGCACTGGTGGCGCAGGCGAGCATTTTCCTCGTCGTCGCCTCGGCGTTCCAGCTGTCCGACGGGTTGCAGGCGGTCGCCGCCGGAGCCCTGCGCGGGCTGAAGGATACCCGGATGCCGATGTGGATCGCGATCTTCTCCTACTGGGTGCCCGGCTTCGGGCTGGCGATGGGCATGGCCTTCATGCTCGGGCTGGAGGGCGAAGGCGTGTGGTACGGGCTCGCGCTCGGGCTGAGCGTGGCGGCAGTGCTGCTGGTATGGCGCTGGCACCGGCGCGCGGCGCTCGGGCTGGTGACCTACGCGCCGCCCGCTATCTGACCGCCAGCCTGATCGCCAGCCTGATCGGGCAAAAAATTTCCCGACCCAAGGTGTTGACGGCCCGCCCGCCGCCAACCATATCCGCGCCGCTGGCACTCTCGCGAGGAGAGTGCCAATCGACACATCCAACCTTTTGGGAAAGGTCACACACATGGCATTCCGCCCCCTGCACGACCGCGTTCTGGTCCGTCGCCTCGAAGCTGAGGAAAAGACGGCCGGCGGCATCATCATCCCCGACAGCGCCAAGGAAAAGCCGAGCGAAGGCGAGATCGTCGCCGTTGGCACCGGCGCCAAGGCTGAAGACGGCAAGGTCACTCCGCTCGACGTGAAGGCCGGCGACCGCGTGCTGTTCGGCAAGTGGTCGGGCACCGAGGTCAAGATCGACGGTGAAGACCTGCTGATCATGAAGGAAAGCGACATCATGGGCGTGATCGGCTGAGCCGACCCCACCCAGCTTTCCACTTTCCAACGATATTCCAGGAGAAACGATAATGGCTGCCAAGGACGTCAAGTTCGGCCGTGACGCGCGCGAGCGCATCCTCAAGGGCGTGGACACGCTCGCCAATGCCGTGAAGGTCACCCTCGGCCCCAAGGGCCGCAACGTCGTGATCGACAAGAGCTTCGGTGCCCCGCGCATCACCAAGGACGGCGTGAGCGTCGCCAAGGAAATCGAGCTCAAGGACAAGTACGAGAACATGGGCGCGCAGATGCTGCGCGAAGTGGCCTCGAAGGCGAACGACAAGGCCGGCGACGGCACCACCACCGCCACCGTGCTGGCTCAGGCGATCGTGCGCGAAGGCATGACCGCGGTTGCCGCGGGCATGAACCCGATGGACCTCAAGCGCGGCATCGACCTCGCCGTCTCGAAGGTCGTCGCTGACCTGCAGGCCCGTTCGAAGGACGTTTCCGGTTCCTCGGAAATCGCCCAGGTCGGCATCATCTCGGCCAATGGCGACAAGGAAGTCGGCGAGAAGATCGCCGAAGCCATGGAAAAGGTCGGCAAGGAAGGCGTGATCACCGTGGAAGAGGCCAAGGGCCTCGAATTCGAACTCGATGTCGTCGAAGGCATGCAGTTCGACCGCGGCTACCTGTCGCCCTACTTCGTCACCAACCCCGAGAAGATGACGGTCGAACTCGAGAACCCGTACATCCTCATCCACGAGAAGAAGCTCTCGAACCTGCAGGCCATGCTGCCGGTACTCGAAGCGACCGTTCAGAGCGGCCGTCCGCTGCTGATCATCGCCGAGGACATCGAAGGCGAAGCGCTGGCGACCCTCGTGGTCAACAAGCTGCGCGGCGGCCTCAAGGTTGCAGCCGTCAAGGCTCCGGGCTTCGGCGATCGCCGCAAGGCCATGCTGCAGGACATCGCGATCCTGACCCAGGGCGAGATGATCTCCGAAGATCTCGGCATCAAGCTTGAGAACGTCGGCCTCTCGATGCTCGGTCAGGCCAAGAAGGTCACCATCGACAAGGACAACACCACCATCGTCGATGGCCTCGGTGAAGCCGATGCGATCAAGGCCCGCGTCGAACAGATCCGCGCCCAGATCGAGACCACGACCTCGGACTACGACCGCGAGAAGCTGCAGGAACGCCTTGCCAAGCTGGCTGGCGGCGTGGCCGTGATCAAGGTCGGCGGTGCGTCGGAAGTCGAAGTGAAGGAGCGCAAGGACCGTGTGGACGATGCGCTGCACGCCACCCGCGCTGCTGTCGAAGAGGGCATCGTCCCCGGCGGCGGCACCGCGCTGCTCTATGCCACCAAGGCGCTCGAAGGCCTGACTGGCGACAACAACGACCAGACCCGCGGCGTGGAAATCGTGCGTCAGGCGATCATGGCGCCGGTGCGTCAGATCGCGGCCAACGCCGGTCATGATGGCGCCGTGGTTTCGGGCAACCTCCTGCGCGAGGCTGACGAGACCCAGGGCTTCAACGCTGCCACCGACACCTACGAGAACCTCGTGGCGGCGGGCGTGGTCGACCCGACCAAGGTCGTGCGCACCGCGCTGCAGGACGCAGCTTCGGTTGCCGGCCTGCTGATCACCACCGAAGCGGCAATCTCGGAAATCCCCGAGGACAAGCCCGCCGGTGGCGGCATGCCCGACATGGGCGGCATGGGCGGTATGGGCGGCATGGGCTTCTAAGCCCTGCCATCTGTCCGAACACAGACACGAAGGGGCCCGGCGGAGCGATCCGCCGGGCCCTTTTGCTTGGCGGTCTGCGAGGCTTGCGATAGCTTCGCGCCATGAACGGGGCCTCCACTCATAACCAGCCGCCACGCGCCATCGGCCTTGCCGGCGCGGTGCTGATCAACCTCAACGGAGTGATCGGCTCGGGCATCTTTGCCCTGCCCGCGCTGCTCTATGCCGGAGCGGGCGGCTATGCTCCGCTGGTGGTGCTGGCCTATGCGCTGCTCGTGGCCGGGCCGTCGCTGGTCTACGCCCGGCTCAGCACGATGCACGAGCAATCGGGCGGGCCGCAGCTCTATGTCGAACATGCCTTCGGGCCTTTCGCAGGATTTCAGGCAGGGTGGTTCCTGCTCGGCCAGAACCTTGCCGCACGCGCTGCCAACTTCCACGTGCTGGTGAGCTATCTCGCCGCGCTGTTCCCGCTGTTCGACGATCCCGCCATCCGGCTCGCCACCATCGCGGCGCTGATCGCGCTGTTCACCGGGCTTGCCGCCGCGGGCACGCGCAACTCGATCCGCGCGCTGTGGCTGGGAACGCTGCTCAAGCTCGGGCCGATCCTGCTGATCTGCGGCGCGGGGCTGCTCGCCAACGGCGTGCCGACCGGCTTTGCCCTGCCCGAATTCGGCGAGGTCGAATCGATCGCGCTGCTGCTCGCCTATGCCTATTCGGGCGGCGCGCTCTCCACCGTGGTTGCGGGCGAAGTGCGCGAGGCGCGGCGCACCGTCTATCGCTCGATTTTCGTGAACCTGGCGCTGATCGCGGTGCTCTACGCCTTCGTGCAGTGGGCCTATATCGCCATCGACCCGCAAGCGGTGAATGCCGACCGCCCGCTCGCCTCGGCGGGGGAGGCGGTGTTCGGCCCGCTCGGCGTGGCGCTGATCTCGGTGGCGGCGATCTTCTCCACCGGCGCCAACCAACTGAGCTACTTCGTCTCGATGCCGCGCCTGATCTACGGCATGGCCTCGCGCGGCCTGCTCCCGGCGCTGCTGGCGCGGATCTCGCCGCGCTTCGGCACGCCGACCCCGGCCATTCTCTGTTATGCCATGATCGTCCTCGCGCTGGCGCTGAGCGGAACCTTCGCCACGCTGGCCACCTATATGGTGGCGCTGGAGACGCTGGTGATCCTCCTCACCGTGCTGGCGCTGCCAATGCTGTGGCGCGCGGGGGAAGACCGCCCGCAAGGGCCGATGCTGATCCTGTGGTCTGCCCTGGTGCTGTTCGCGCTGGTGTTCAACCTGTGGCTGCTGGCGCAGGTGCCGCTGTCCTCCGCCTTGCCGACGCTTGGGGTTCTGGCGGTCGGCACATTGCTCTACCTCCTCGCGCGCCGCCGTGCCTGAGAGGGCGCTTTGCGCTTGGCCCGATTCGGGTTAGCCTCCGTTCCGACAACAACGAGAGGGGATAGACTATGCGCAGACTTCTGTTCGCGGCGCTTGCCGCCACGGCTCTGGCCTCCTGCGGCAGCGGAACAGACGAGCCCGCCGCCACCGAGACGCAGGACCCGGCCCGCCAGTACATGCAGGCCATCACCGACATCTCGCGCAGCGACGATCAGCAGTATGACGCCAAGCGCAAGCCCGGCGAACTGCTCGCCTTCGCCCAGGTCAAGAAGGGCGATGTGGTCGGCGACTACATCATGGGCGGCGGCTATGTGACCCGCCTGCTCGCCACGGCCGTGGGGGCCGATGGCAAGGTCTATGCCTTCCAGCCGACCGAGTTCATTTCGTTCCGCCCCGAATATGCCGAAGAGCAGGACGCGGCGATCGCGCCATACACCAACGATCAGGGTGAGCCGGTGCGCGTGTTCCCGGTGCGCGGCCCGATTGCCGAGCCGGGCTGGCCCGAACCGCTCGACACGATCATCACGGTGATGAACCTGCACGACCTGTTCATTCCCGAAATGCCCGAGGGCACCGCGCAAAAGGCGATTGCCAACCTTTATGCCTCGCTGAAACCCGGCGGCACGCTGGTGGTCGTCGACCATGTCGCCAATGCGGGCGGCGGCCTTGATGCGGCGGGCAAGCTGCACCGGATGGACCCCGAACTGGCAAAGAAGGCGCTCACGGACGCCGGCTTCGTGCTGGAAGAGGAAAGCGACCTCTATGCCCAGCCCGGCGATCCGCACGAGGCCAACGTCTTCGACGATGCGATCCGCGGCAGCACCGACCAGTTCGCCTGGCGTCTGCGCAAACCCGCATAGCGGGCAGACCACCGCATAAAGCGGAAATTCTCGGACCCCTTCGGCCTGCCGACCGTTCATTACGGGAAAGCAGACCGAAGGAGAGACCCCGATTATGAAGTGTCCGCACAAGGCCCATGTCGCGCTCGTCGATGGCGAGAACTTTCTGCTCGCGCGCAACGATGGCCAGCCGTTCGAGCCGAAACTGAGCGTGGTGGCCACGCCCAGCCTCGAAACGACGAACTACAGCGCCGGGGTGCGCGATCAGGACGATATGGGGCGCCGCACCGGCAACAGCGATCTGGAAGAGCTTGCCCATGCTGCGGCGGCCGCCGAATGGCTTAACGCCAAGGCGCTGGCAGATGAACTCGGCGAGCTTATCGTGATCGCCGATCCCAAGTCGCTGGGCGAGATGCGGCGCCATTATCACAAGGAACTGGAGGCCTGTCTGATTGGCGAGATCGGCAAAGCCATCGCCACCGAACCGCTGGAAAACGTTGCCAAAGCGATTGAACGGGCATGACATCGCACGGGCTGGCAGACCAACATTTGTCGGCCCATTCGCGGAGTTCCCAACATTCCAGCGAAAATTAGGCTCGATTCGTCGTACCGTGGGATTTGCGCGTGTCCTTGTTAAGCTATCAACAAGGCGAACCGTGGAAACTCCCTATATGACCAGAAACCTGATTGCCCGGCTCGCAGCCATCGCCTCGCTCGCCATTGCCCCGCTGTCATCGGTGCAGGCCAACGATTTCGAGAACGCGTTCGACAGTGCTTTCGGCACCGATCTGCGCGCTCCGCGCGAATTCAACCCCGACTATGCCGACCCGCTGGCGCGCCAGATCGCGCAGCTGGCCGATGGCAGTTCGGGCCGAATCGGCGTGGCGGCGATAGATCTTTCGACCGGACGCGAGATTTCGGTGCTGGGTGACCAGCGCTTTCCGATGGCCAGCACCAGCAAGATCGCCATTGCCGCGACCTATATGGAGGGCGTGGAACAGGGCAAGTGGAGCCTCAGCAGCGAATTCCCGCTGCTGTGGTCGGTCCGTTCGACCCCGTTCTCGACCGCCACCGCCCCGGTGCGCAAGGGCGAGTATATGTCGGCGGCGCAGTTGATCGACCTGATGATCACGCGCAGTTCGAACCCGGCCACCGATGCCTTGCTGGCAGCCGTCGGCGGGCCGCAGGCGGTGAACGACTGGATGCGCCGCGCCGGGCTGGAAGGCTTCCAACTGACCCGCGATATCGCCACGCTGGTGCGTGACGATGGCGAGTTCGACCCCGCCCAGCATATCGATCTGCGCGACAGCGCGACCCCGCAAACCATGGTGGCGCTGCTCACCGGGCTTTATCAGGGCCAGTGGCTGTCGGCGGAAAGCCGCTCGGTGATTCTCGATGCGATGGCGCGCTGCCGCACCGGGGCACGCCGTATTCGCGGACAGATGCCGGGCGATGTCAGCGTGGCGCACAAGACCGGCTCGCTCAACAACACGTCGAGCGACATCGGCATCATCACCGCGCCCGATGGCCGTTCCTATGTGGTGGCGATCTATGTCACGGGCCAAGGCTCGCGCGGCAACCGCGAGCAGCGCATCGCCTCGATCGCACGCGCGATCTACGATGGTTATTCGGCGACCGGCTCAGGCCGCCAGTTCGCCAACGCCACCTACGGCAACGCCGCCAATTCCAACTGATCGGCTTGCCCGGTTGGCCTCTCACAGGGCCTGCCGGTCAGTTCGACGCCCTTATCAGGCGCACAAACGAAAAGGGGCGCGACCCGCAGGTCGCGCCCCTTCGCGTAACTTCGCTGAGTAATGAATTACTCGGCAGCGCTCTCGACAGCGGTAGCAGCCGAGTCAACAGCAGCCATGCCCGAGTCAGCAGCCGAATCAACAGCAGCCATCGCGCTGTCAGCAGCCGAATCAACAGCTTCCATGCCGGCGTCGGCATTGGCTTCGGCGTCAGCCATCGAGCTGTCGACGGCTTCGTCGGCGCCTTCCGAGCAAGCCGAGAGGGTCAGGGCAGCGCCAGCAGCGGCGGCGGCGAGGATGATCTTGCGCATAATAATAAATCCCCAAAAACAGAGAAATCATGGCCAGGCAGATGCCGGGCCAGAGCAGCAAAGCGCTCGCTCTGGCTGCCCAAATAAGGCCACATTCTGGTCCACGCAAGCAGAATAAGGCAACAATGCGGCGAACCGAGCCTCAATCGTGGCCGAATTATGGCACGAATGGCGGAAATCCGCCATTCCCGACCTGCCCCATTCTTTGCGGCTGACCCGCCGCAAGCCGCGTGCTAGCAGCGCATTCATGGCCGACAAGCAACATCTCTATCTGGTCGACGGTTCGGCCTATATCTTCCGCGCCTATCACCGGCTGCCCCCGCTGACCAACCCCGAGGGCACGCCCGTGGGCGCGGTCTATGGCTATACCACCATACTGTGGAAGCTGGCCGACGATCTCGACAAGGCCGACGGCCCGACGCACCTCGCGGTGATTCTCGACAAGTCGAGCCATTCGTTCCGCAACGACCTTTACGATCAGTACAAGGCCAACCGCCCGCCCCCGCCCGAAGACCTGCGCCCACAGTTCCCGCTGATCCGCGACGCCACCCGCGCCTTCTCGCTGCCCTGCATCGAGGAAGAGGGTTTCGAGGCCGACGACCTGATCGCCTCCTATGCCCGCGCTGCGCAGCGCCAGGGCTGGGACGTGACCATCGTCTCCTCCGACAAGGATCTGATGCAGCTAGTGGGCGAGGAAAACGGCGCGCGCATCGACATGCTCGACACGATGAAGGACGCGCGGATCTACATCCCCGAGGTGGAGGAAAAATTCGGCGTCGGGCCGGAGTTGGTGGGCGACGTGCTCGCGCTGATGGGCGACAGCGTCGACAACATTCCCGGCATCTACGGCATCGGCCCCAAGACCGCGACCAAGCTGATCGCCGAGAACGGATCGCTGGCCGCTGCGCTCGATGCGGCATCGGAGATGAAAACGTCGAAGCTCAAGGAGCGCCTGCTGGAGGGTCGCGACATGGCCATGCTCAGCCGCCAGCTGGTCGAGCTGAAGAGCGACTGCGAACTGCCTGTGCCGCTCGAAGACATGAAGCTCAGCGGCATTCCGGCCGAACCGCTGGCCGATTTCCTGCGCCTGCACGGGTTCAATTCGCTGCTCAAGCGCCTCGGCGCGGGCACGGGCAGCCCCAGCCGCACCACCAACCTCAACCCCGCCAAGGCAGAGCACGCGGGCGAGGCGGCATCCGCCAGCGGCAATGCGCAGGAGCTGCCCGAGTGGCCCGCGGTCGACCGCTCGGCCTACGAATGCGTGCAGACGATGGAGCGGCTCGAACACTGGATCGCCCGTGCCTTCGCCGCGCGCGAGGTGGCGGTGGACACCGAAACCTCGGCGCTCGATTCGATGCAGGCCGATCTGGTCGGGATCAGCCTCGCGCTGGGGCCAAACGACGCCTGTTATATCCCCCTTGCCCACGGCGGCAGCGACATGTTTGCCGAAAAGCCCGAGCAGGTAGAGCTTGAGGCCGCGCTCGCCGCACTGAAGCCGCTGCTTGAGAGCGATGCCGTGCTCAAGGTCGGGCAGAACATCAAGTATGACCTCACCGTGCTCGCGCGCCATGGGATCACGGTCGCGCCCATCGACGACACCATGGTGATGAGCTTCGCAATGGACGCAGGCCGCTCCGAAGACGGAATCGGCGGCGGCCACGGGATGGACGAACTGGCCGAGCGCCACCTCGGCCACACTACGATGAAGTTCAAGGACGTCTGCGGCGCGGGCAAGAAGGCGATCCCCTTCGGCGAAGTCCCGCTCGACAAGGCCACCGAATATGCCGCCGAGGATGCCGATGTGACCTGGCGGCTCCACCGGATCATGCGCCACCGCCTGCCCGGCGAAGGCGCAACGCGGATCTATCAGCGGGTGGACCGTCCGCTGATAAGCGTGATCGCCGGGATGGAGCGCGAGGGCATCAAGGTCGACCGTGCGGCGCTGGCCAAGCTGTCCGAACGCTTCGCCACCGAAATCGCGCGGATCGAGGGCGAGGTGCACCAGCTCGCGGGTCAGGAATTCACCATCGGCAGCCCCAAGCAGCTGGGCGATATCCTGTTCGACAAGCTCGGCTACAAGGGCGGGCGCAAAGGCAAGAGCGGGCAATACTCGACCGATCAGGCCATTCTCGAAAAGCTTTCAGGCGAAGGCGCGGAAATTGCCGACAAGGTGCTCGAATGGCGGCAGCTGTCAAAGCTCAAGTCCACTTACACCGACGCCTTGCAGGCCGCGATCAAGCCGAACACGGGCCGCGTCCACACCAGCTACAGCCTCGTGGGCGCGCAGACCGGGCGGCTGTCCTCGACCGATCCGAACTTGCAAAACATCCCGATCCGCACCGAGATCGGGCGCGAGATCCGCAAGGCCTTCGTGCCCGAAGAGGGCAACGTGCTGCTGGCAGCGGACTACTCGCAGATCGAGCTGCGCCTTGCAGCGCACATGGCCGACGTGCCAGCGCTGAAAGAGGCTTTCGCCAACGGAGAGGACATCCACGCCCGCACCGCGCAGGAGATGTACGGCGAGGTCACCCGCGACACCCGCGCCGCCGCCAAGACGATCAACTTCGCGATCCTTTACGGCATTTCGCGCTGGGGGCTGGCGGGCCGCCTCAAGGTCGAGCCCGACGAGGCGCAGGCGATGATCGACCGCTATTTCCAGCGCTTCCCCGGCATCCAGCGCTATATCGCCGAGACGCTCGAAAGCGTGCGCGCGAAGGGCTATTCGGAGACGCTGTTCGGGCGCAAGACGTGGTTCCCGCGCATCAATTCGAAGAATCAGGCCGAGCGGCAGGGCTCCGAGCGCGCCGCGATCAACGCGCCGATCCAGGGCACCTGCGCCGATATCATCAAGCGCGCCATGGCCCGGATGATGCCCGCGCTCGCCGAGGCGGGTCTGCCCAACGTGCGAATGCTGTTGCAGGTCCACGACGAACTGGTGTTCGAACTGCCGGAAGGCGATGTCGACGCGGCCAGCAAGGTCATCCGCGCGGTGATGGAAGGGGCCGCTGCGCCTTCGGTGAGCATCAGCGTGCCGCTCGGGGTGGAAATCGGCCACGGGGCAAGCTGGGATGCCGCGCACTAGTCACCGGGTTGATGTTGCAACGCAACATGCTTAGCTTGGCGCGATGCAACAGCTCGCCGACAGGGTATCCGTAAGCTGGCCGCAGATTGGCGAGGCGCTGATCTACGGGTCTGTCGGCATTGCCGTGGCCCTGATCGTGCACTGGCTGATCTTCGGCGTGCTCACCCGCATCACGCGTTCAAGCAAGAGCCTGTCCGACGGCGCCATCGTCAGCTCGCTGCGCAGCCCCTCGCGCTGGTCGATGGCGGCACTTGGCCTCGTGCTGGCCGCGCGCGAGACGCCCCTGCTCGAATCGGCGTGGGAGAAGATCGCCGGTTTCGTCATGCCCGCGTTGATCGGCTGGATGGCGCTGGCGATCATGCGCGCGCTGGTCACATCGGCCGAAATGCACCTCGACCTCGATGCTGCGGACAACCTGCGCGCACGCCAGAGGCAGACGCGGCTGCGTATCCTCTCGCGCATCGGCACCTTCGTGGTGATCTTCATCACCGTGGGCCTGATGCTGCTGTCGATCCCCGGCGTGCGCGATATCGGGGTGACGCTGATGGCCTCGGCGGGCCTTGCCGCACTGGCGGTGGGCGCGGCGGCGCAACCGGCATTGAAGTCGCTGATCGCGGGCGTACAGATGGCGCTGACCGAGCCGATCCGGCTGGGCGATGCGGTGATCGTCGGCGGCGAATGGGGCTGGATCGAGGATATTCGCACGACCTACGTGGTGGTGAAGGTGTGGGACGAGCGGCGGCTGGTAGTGCCGACCTCCAAATTCCTCGACGAGATCTTCCAGAACTGGACCAAGACCACCGCGCAACTGCTGGGCACGGTCTATCTCTATGTCGACCCGGCGACCAGGCTCGACCCGATCCGCGCCAGGTTCCTGGAACTGGTGGAGAGCAACCAGCGCTGGGACGGGCGCGTTCGCCATATGCAGGTGACCGACCTGACGCGCGATGCCATCGAGGTCCGTCTGCTGATGACGGCGAAGGATTCGCCCACGCTTTACGACCTGCGCTGCGACATCCGCGAGGCGCTGATCCAGTGGCTCGCAGCGGAAATGCCCGAGGCGCTGGTGCGCAGCCGCGTTATTTCGGTGGGCGCGGATGGCCAGCCGCTCGGCGCGCCTTCGGCTGAGGCGCTGGCGCAGATGGGTGGGGAAGGTTGAGGCTTATCTGGCGACGTCCGTTTACGACCCCCTTGCAGACGTTGACGGATCTTCCGAAAAACGACAGCTTGGCGGTATGAAGGCCCGCACTACGATCGCCGTTCTTGTCGCCCCGCTCGTCAAAACTTCGGCAGGTTGGCGTGCTCGCGGCTTCATTGCGAGCGAGCGTAGTTTGGATTGCGGTGAGCATTGGCGCCGGTCGGACAAACTAGCCTAACTGCGGCGGATCAGCCACTCGGGACATTGAGAAGGTAGAGGAAACGAAGATTTGGCTGACCTATGCATGGAAGGACAACGAAGAAGATGATGTGGATCACATCATATCAGAACTTAGTAATTGCGGCTTAGAATTAGGCTTCGACAGAGTTCAATTGCTCGCTGGACGACGGTTGTGGGATCAGATTGACGCAGCGATCAAAGCTCCTGATGTGGCTGCGTGGGTCATCTATGTTACTGAGAACAGCTTGAAGAGCGAGCCGTGCCAAGAGGAATTAGCATATGCGCTCGATAGAGCACTACGGACTCGTGGTTCAGCATTTCCTCTTATCGGTTTATTCGCGGGCGAGTTCGATCCGAATATTATTCCCTCTGCACTAGCTACTAGGCTGTGCGTCAACTTGCACCATAATGAGTGGGCTCAGCAGATAGGCGATTCGGTAAAAGGTGCGAACAAGACACAGATTGCCGAGCCATCAAAGTTTGGCCACAAGTTATATAGGATCGATAAGGGCTTCGTTCTAGAGGTTTGGCCCCGAACAGGAACTTGGACTCCGACGATAGCAGTGGTTCAAGAAGATCAAGAGTCTCTTCTAACAAGCTTTTTGCCCGGACCTCGTGGTGTTATTGGCAGTTTGGCTATGATGATATGTGGCGAAAGCAGGCAGCACGGATGCTTCGCGCGTGGATTCAACAATCCTGTAAACAGTTCAACCACGGCTCATATATATTTATCCGAGCTTCCAGACTGGATAGAGTTCGGTCAGATGGGCAAGCCTCATCGTATTGACTTTACAGATAAAGTATTAACAGCCGCTCAGGCCGAGGTTCGCAGTTAAGCTGCCTCCCCGTTTCCGAACCAGGGTCAGGACAGACGTGCGCCCACCGCCCAGATCTTTCCGCTCGCTGCTAGTCGCAAATAGAAGGACGAGCATTGTCTGAGACGAATGGTCCGATAGCGCCCTTCTGCGCTTGCACCTAACATGCTCGCACGAAAGCTTCCCGCCCCTCTTCAGCCGACGAGCATCGCCAGCCAGCCCGCCACAGGCAGGGCCAGCTGGCGCTAACTCGCTAATGCTTCGACCCGCGCGTGCTTTCCACCATGCCATCGGTGATGAAGCCTATGGGCCGCACTTCCAGCGCCTTGCGCTTCAGTTCGCCCTTCATCTTGGCATATTCGGCGTCCATTTGCGGCGTCACCGTGGGGCGCGAGGCCTTGAGGGCTTCGGCGAAGTCCGCCGCGCTCACCGTGTCTGGTGCAGAGCTTGACCGGCGAATGGCGGCAAGGCCCGCGCGGCGCACCACGTCTTCGAGGTCCGCGCCGGTGTAGCGTTCGGTCTCGCCCGCAAGCGCGGCGAGGTCGACGTCATCCGCAAGCGGCATGTTGGCGGTGTGGATCTTCAGGATATGCTCGCGGCCCGCCTCGTCGGGCGCGCCGACATAGACCAGTTCGTCGAACCGCCCCGGACGCAGCAGCGCCGGATCGACCAGCGTCGGCCGGTTAGTCGCGCCGATCACCACGATGGAGCTAAGCTCCTCCATCCCGTCCATCTCGGCAAGGATCGTGTTGACCACCCGCGCCGTCACCTGCGGTTCGCCCGCGCCTGAGCCGCGCGCCGGGACCAGCGAATCGATCTCGTCGATGAAGATCACACAAGGCGCCACCGCCCGCGCACGGGCGAACATCTTGGCGATCTGCTGCTCGCTCTCGCCGTACCATTTCGACAAAAGATCGCTCGACTTCATCGAGATGAAGTTCGCCTCGGCCTCCTTGGCCACGGCCTTGGCGAGCAGCGTCTTGCCGGTGCCGGGCGGGCCATAGAGCAGGAAGCCCTTGGCCGGGCGAATGCCCAGCCGCTCGAACGCCTGCGGGTTGCGCAAGGGTAGCTCCACGCCCTCCTTGAGCGATTCGATAGCCTCGTCGAGACCGCCCAGATCGGACCAGCCGACCTTGGGCGCCTGCACCATCACCTCGCGCATGGCGCTGGGCTGGACGCGCTTCAGCGCCTCGCGGAAGTCGCCCTTCTCGACGCACAGTTCCTCCAGCACCGAAGCCGGGATTTCGCGCGCATCGAGGTCGAGCTTCGGCATGATCCGGCGCACAGCCTCGATCGCCGCCTCGCGGGTGAGCGCAGCAAGGTCAGCCCCGACAAACCCGTGGGTCGCGCGCGCCAGCTCCGCCAGATCGACCCCTTCGCCCAGCGGCATGCCGCGGGTATGGATCGCCAGGATCTCGCGCCGACCGCCCTCGTCGGGCACGCCGATCACGATCTCGCGGTCGAACCGCCCGGGGCGGCGCAGCGCCTCGTCGATGGCGTCGGGGCGGTTGGTCGCCGCGATCACCACCAGATTGGCGCGGCTTTGCAGGCCGTCCATCAGCGTGAGCAGCTGCGCGACCAGCCGCTTTTCCGCCTCGCCCTGCACATTCTGACGCTTGGGCGCGATCGAATCGATCTCGTCGATGAAGACGATGGCGGGCTGACTGCGCTCGGCCTCTTCGAACACCTCACGCAGGCGCGCCTCGCTCTCGCCATAGGCCGAGCCCATGATTTCCGGGCCATTGATCGAGAAGAACTCGGCATCGCTCTCGTTGGCGACGGCCTGTGCAAGGCGCGTCTTGCCGGTGCCGGGCGGGCCATGCAGCAACACGCCCTTAGGCGGATCGACGCCGAGCCGGGTGAACAGCTCGGGATAGCGCAGCGGCAGTTCGACCATCTCGCGCAGTTGCTTGATCGTGTCTTCCATGCCGCCGACATCGTCATAGTTGACCGTGCCGCGCCCGCCCTTGGGTTCCTCGAACTCGGCGCGCAGTTCAATCTCGGTATTGGCGTCGATGGCCACGATGCCCTTGGGGCTGGTCGACACGACCTGAAGGCGGATTTCGGTCAGCGCATAGGCCGGCGTGTTGAACAGGCGGCGCACTTCGGGCGGCACGTTCTGAACCGGCTGCTGGCCGTGCGTGGCCACGAGGTCGCCTGCCGTGAGCGGCTTGCCCGCGAACACGCGCTTCAGCGCTTCGGTCGGGCCTTGCAGACGCATCTGCTTCTGCGCGGGCGCGAAAACCACACGCGTGGCGGCGCGCGGCTGGGCGCGGCGCACCGCGACATGCTCGCCCGAGGCGGTCTCGGCATTGCCGCGCTGGAGCCCGTCGAGCCGGATCACCTGCAGGCTCTCGTCTTCAGGATAGGCGGCCATGGCGATGGCGGCAGTGGTGCGCTTGCCCTCGATCTCGACCGGGTCGCCCTCGGTAATGCCGAGCGCCTGAAACGCCGAGCGCGGCATGCGGGCGATCCCGCGGCCCGATTCCTCCTGCCGCGCAGCCGCAACCTGCAAACGTGCCGTGCCCGCTGCGGCGTCGAGCGTGTCTCCATCTGCCATGCTGTGAAAAGCCTTCCCGTTCGCTACTGATGTCAGAAAGCTAGGAAGCCCTGCGACCCATTGCAAACGCGTGGGCATGCGACCGCCGTGAGACAGGCAGAAAAAAAGCCCGGCTGTTGCCAGCCGGGCTTGGAAAGTCTTGGGAGAGGATGCCTGAAAGGCAGGTCCTTATTCGCAACTTACCCGCCATTTCGCAAGTGCGAAAAGCGCAAGCTGAGTTGCATGGAATGCAACTTACTAGGTAAAGCACGCTGGCTGGCCCGTTGCTGTGCCCGCTCGGCGGTCGGGAGCAGAATTTATGCTGCAGCACGGCATGGAAGGCCCTATGCTCCCTTGTCAGTCGCCAAGATGGAAACCTACCCTTCGGGAGCCACCTGTGAACAAACTCTACCCCTCCGCCGAAGCCGCGCTTTCGGACCTGTTGCATGACGATATGCTGATCGCCTCGGGCGGATTCGGCCTCTGCGGCATTCCCGAGCGTCTGCTCAAGGCCATTCAGGCCTCGGGCGTGAAGGGCCTCACCTTCGCCTCGAACAATGCCGGGATCGACAACGAGGGCATCGGCATGTTGCTGCGCACGCAGCAGGTGAAGAAAATGATTTCGTCCTACGTGGGCGAAAACAAGGAGTTCGAGCGCCAGTATCTCTCGGGCGAGCTGGAGGTGGAGTTCTCCCCCCAAGGCACGCTGGCCGAGCGTATGCGTTCGGCCGGGGCGGGCATTCCCGGCTTCTACACCAAGACCGGCGTCGGCACGCTGGTGGCCGAGGGCAAGGAAGTGAAGCAGTTCCCCAATCGCGAGGGCGAGATGGAGGACTATATCCTCGAACGCGGCATCTTCGCCGACCTCTCGATCGTGAAGGCGTGGAAGGCCGACGAAACCGGCAACGTGGTGTTCCGCAAGACGGCGCGCAATTTCAACGTGCCCGCCGCCACCTGCGGCAAGGTCTGCGTGGTGGAGGTGGAGGAAGTGGTGCCGGCCGGCGCACTCGACCCCGACCAGATTCACCTGCCGGGCGTTTACGTCCAGCGCATGATCGTGGGCGCGCCTTACGACAAGAAGATCGAATTTGTGACCACCCGCGAAACGGAGATGGGATGAATGACCATGCATGATGGACTGACCAAGGGCTGGACCCGCGACCAGATCGCCGCCCGCGCCGCCAGAGAGCTGGAAGACGGGTTTTACGTCAACCTCGGTATCGGCATCCCCACGCTGGTGGCCAACCACATCCCCGACGACATCCACGTCACGCTGCAAAGCGAGAACGGAATGCTCGGCATCGGCCCCTTCCCCGCCCCCGACGAGGTCGACGCCGACCTCATCAACGCGGGCAAGCAGACGATCTCGGAATTGCCGCACTCGGCCTATTTCGACAGCGCGACGAGCTTCGCGATGATCCGCGGCGGGCATATCGATCTCACCGTTCTGGGCGCGATGGAAGTCTCGGAAAATGGCGACATCGCCAACTGGATGATCCCCGGCAAGCTCATCAAGGGCATGGGCGGCGCGATGGACCTGGTGGCAGGCGTGAAGAAGATCATCTGCGTGATGGAGCACGTCTCCAAGCACGGCGAGCCCAAATTCATCCCCGAATGCTCGCTGCCGCTCACCGGCAGGAACGTGATCGACATGCTGATCACCGATCTCGCCGTGTTCCAGCGGCCCGACCATTCCTCGCCGTTCAGGCTGATCGAGCTGGCTCCGGGTGTGACGGCGGACGAAGTGGCCGCCAAGACCACCGCGCATTACGTCGTCTGACCCGCGCATGGGCTACACCCTGATCACGGCGAACCGGAACTATTCGAGCTGGTCGCTGCGCCCGTGGGTGCTGATGAAGGCGCTCGGCATCGCCTTCGAGGACCGGATCGAGCCGTTCACCAAGCCCGTGAACTACGAGGCGTTCCGCAGCTTCTCGCCCACAGGGCAGGTGCCGGTGCTGCTCGACGGGGAACGCACCGTGTGGGATTCGCTCGGCATTGTGCTTTATCTGGCGGAGCGTCACCCCGGTGTCTGGCCGCAGGACGAGGAGGCGCGCGCTTTTGCCATGTGCGGCGTTACCGAGATGCACGGCGGCTTTGCCCCCTTGCGCAACGAGTGCACGATGAATGTCGGGGTGCGGGTGCAGAAAGGTCCGCACTCGCCTGCGCTGGCGAAGGACGTGGCACGGCTGCGCGAGCTGTTCGAACAGGGGCTGGACCGCTTCGGGGGGCCGTGGCTGGCGGGGCCTCATTTCAGCGCGCTCGACGCCTTCTTCGCCCCGGTTGCCTATCGCATCCGCACCTATGGTCTCGATGTCGGCGAGGGTGCGCGATGGGTCGAACACATGCTCGCGCATCCAGCCATGCAGGAGTGGGAGCTGGCTGCGCTTGCCGAAAGCTGGCGCGAGACCAGCCACGAGGAGGAGCTGGCCGCCTCGGGCACCCTGACGGCGGACTATCGCCAAGCGGGATAATCCCTTTCATACGATAATTGTTATAGGGCATTGCATTTCTGCGCGGAGCCATGCGACAAGGCGGCAAAAGGGAGAGAGGACCCGCAGCCGCATGTTTACGCGCAGCACTTCACCGTGGCTGGCGCTGGTCGTCATGGCCGGCATCACCACCATCGGCTTTATCGACCGGATCGTCGTCAACGTGCTGGTCGAGCCGGTCAAAGCCGAGTTCGGGCTGAGCGACAGTCAGGTCTCGCTGATGGCGGCGGCCTTCACCGTGCTCAACATCTTCGCCGGTATTCTGATCGCCCGCCGCGCCGAAAGCGCCACCCGCACCCACCTCATTGCCCTTGGCACAGTGATCTGGTCAGCCGCCACGGCGCTGTGCGCAGGGGTGGGAAGCTGGTTCCAGCTGCTCGCCGCGCGCATGGGCGTGGGGCTGGGCGAGGCGATCGGCCTGCCCTCGGTGCAATCGGTGGTGTCAGATTATTTCCCACCGCGTCGGCGTGGGTTCGCGATGTCGGTGCTGATGATCGCCCCGCCGCTGGGCGCGCTGATCGGCTATGTCGGCGGCGGCGCCATCGCGCACCACTTCAGCTGGCGCTACACCTTCCTGATCGCCGCCATTCCCGGCTTCGTGCTGGCGCTGCTGGTGTGGCTGCTGATCGCCGAGCCACAACGGGGGGTCCACGATAAGGGCGGGGCCGAAGCGCTGGGTGACAAGGTGCCGAGCTTCCGCGAGGTGCTCGCCCGCCTGCTGGCGCTGCCCAGCGCGCGCAACATGATCTTCGGCTCGACCTTTGCCGCGATGCTCGGCTTCGGGATGAACTACTTTTTCACCTCGCTGATGATCCGCCGGTTCGGGCTCGGGCTGGCCGAGGCGGGGATGTATTCGGGCCTGATCGCCAGCGCGCCCGCTATGCTCTCGGTGCTGGTGTCGGGCTGGCTGGGCGACAAATTCGGCGAGAAGACCCCGACCGCCTATGCGCTGGTGCCGGCGGTGTGCCTGCTGTTCGCGGCACCGGCCTACTATTTCGGCCTCAGGCTGGAGGAGCTGGGCCTGCTGCTGGGAGCGATCAGTGTCGCGACATTCCTTGGCTTCGGCTACCTCGGCATCACCTATGCCGCCTTGCAGAACCTGATGCATCCGCGGATGCGGGTGACGGGCTATGCCGTGCTCCAGGTATTCTACGGTGTGGCGAGCGCAGTCGGGCCGCTGATCGTCGGCACATTGAGCGACACCCTGAGCGCCGAGCTCGGGCCCGACCAAGGGCTGACCATGGCCATGGCCTTTACCGGCGCGCTCTATGTGATCGCATCGGGGCTCTATTTCCTTGCCGCGCGGACTTCGGCGCGCGATCTGGCGCGGGTCAACGCAGCTGTCTGAACGGGAGCGGTTTTAGCGCTGCGAGCGAACGCCACAGCCATTCGGCGGGGCCTTGGCGGAAGCGGCTTAGCCACAGCGGCGAGACCACCAGCATCAGCATGACCGGGATCAGCCCGAGCGCCAACGCCTGCCCGCGCGTGACCATGCCGAACAGACCCAGCCCCCAGGCCGCAAACAGCGCGGCGAAGACAAGGCTGGTGCCAAGGTAATTGGTCAGCGCCATTCGGCCCACCGCCGCCCAACGCCGGGTCGAGGCGCGCGCCGCCAGCGGCCCGCCGAACAGCGCCATCGCCAGCGCGGCATAGGCAATGCCCAGCATCATGTCGAACGGGGCCGACAGCACCAGCGCATTGAAGGCGGTGACGATGGCGTTGAACCCGGTCATGATCGACCACAGCGCCATGCCCGCCAGCGCGACAAGGCTCGGCACGCCCAGCCATGCGGCGAGACAGAATAGGCGCTTCTGCGGCCACACGCCCGCCAGCAGGCCGCTGCGCCACGCCGCCACGCCCACCAGCATGGTCGCGAGCGTCGAGGGAATCTGCGCGGCGATGGAGGACAGCTGGATCGGCCAGTCGTGCATCCGGCGCACGATCCGTTCGGGCAGGCTCTCCTGCCACTGGGCGAGGCTGGCGGCTATCATCTGCGGATCGGCCCCGAAGCGCCGCTCGACCTCGGCCAGCGGACCGGTGTCGCTGGTGAGCCCCGTCGCCAGCCCATGCCAGTAACGCAACCAGCCCCAGGCGACATAGCCCGACACCGCCAGTTGCCCGAGCATCAACGCCGCCGCTCCTATGAGCAGCCAGCGCAACGGCAGACGAATAAACAAGGGGAGCAGACAGCCGATCACGGCATAGGTCCGCAGCACGTCGTTATTGGCGAGCAGCACGGCATGGGCCATGGCGATCACGAACAGCGCCGCCATCCGGGCATAGTGCGCGCGCCACGGGTGCGCTCCGCCGCGCTCGATCAGGATCGTCACCCCGGCGCCGAACATCATCGCGAACAGGGTGCGGAACTTGTCCTCGACCAAGAGGAAGCCGAGCGCCCATAGCCCGGTGGCAAGCGGCCCGTCGCCGCCATAGGCGCGCGGGTTGATATAGGCGGCGGGTGGCATCGCATAGGCGATGACGTTCATCGCCACGATCCCCGCCACGGCCACGCCGCGCAGGGCATCGAGCGCCGCGATACGGTGGCGGATCATTGGGCCCGCCACCGCGCGTTCCTCAGGCCAGAGCGGCCTTGAGGTCGTCGACGAGGTCGGTCTTTTCCCAGGGGAACAGGTCGCCCTCGGCCTTGCGGCCGAAGTGGCCATAGGCGGCGGTCTTGCCGTAGATCGGCTTGTTGAGCCCGAGCCCCATGCGGATACCGCGCGGGGTCAGCCCGCCGAGCCGCGCCTTGGCGACTTCCCACACGGCCTGCTCGATCTGCTCGTCGGGCACAGTGCCGGTGCCGCTGGTGTCGATGTAGAGCGACAGCGGCTCGCTCACGCCGATCGCGTAGGACACCTGAATGGTGCACATCTTGGCCAGCCCAGCGGCGACCACGTTCTTGGCAAGGTAGCGCGTGACATAGGCCGCCGAGCGGTCGACCTTGGTCGGATCCTTGCCCGAGAAGGCCCCGCCGCCGTGCGGAGAAGCGCCGCCATAGGTATCGACAATGATCTTGCGCCCGGTCAGGCCAGCGTCACCATCGGGGCCGCCGATCTCGAACTTGCCAGTCGGGTTGATGTGATAGACTGTCTCGTCGCTGAGCAGCTCGGCCGGGATTACCGAGGCAATCGCACCCTTCACATAGTCGCGCAGCTCGGCATATTTGGCCGCATCGCCGCCGCTCTTGCCGTCCTTTTCCCAGGGCTGGCAATAGTCCTTCGCGTGCTGGGTCGAGACCACGATGGCGGTGGCGCAGACGGGCTTGCCGTCCGCATAACGCAGCGTGACCTGGCTCTTGGCGTCGGGTTCGAGGAAAGGCGCGACGCCCGAGTGGCGGTCTTCGGCCATTTGGGCGAGGATCTTGTGGCTGTAGTCGAGCGTGGCCGGCATCAGGTCGTCGGTCTCGTCGCTGGCATAGCCGAACATAATGCCCTGATCGCCCGCGCCTTCGTCCTTGTTGCCCGCGGCATCGACGCCCTGCGCGATGTCGGCGCTCTGCGGGTGGAGGTGGTTTTCGAAGGTCAGGTTCTGCCAGTGGAACCCTTCCTGCGCATAGCCAATGTCCTTGACCTTCTGGCGCACCACACGCTGGATTTCCTCCTGCGCGCCCGGCTCCCAGTTGCCGTCGGTGTCGATCATGCCCTTGCCGCGCACCTCGCCCGCCAGCACCACAAGCTGGGTGGTGGTGAGCGTCTCGCAGGCAACACGCGCCTCGGGATCCTTCGACAGGAACAGGTCGACGATGGCGTCGGAGATCTGGTCGGAGACCTTGTCGGGATGACCTTCGGAAACGCTTTCAGAGGTGAAGAGGTAAGTGGCACGCATTTGCGATCAGGCTCCCTTTGGACGTACTTCGCTTGGGCTACGGGGCGGCTCTATCCGGCCCGTCGGCGCAAGGCAATCAACCCTGCAAGTAGGGCCAATCCCGCCCATGCCAACCCCAAGCCGTTCCCGAAGCGGGAAAACAGCGTCGGCGCGGCAGCGGCGGGCACCTTGCCGTCGATCCTTCCCTCGACGCGCATGCCGAGATGCTGGCGCACCACGCCGTGCGCATCGATCACACCGCTGATCCCGGTGGTGGTCGAGCGCAGGACCGGCAGCCCCTCCTCGATCGCGCGCATCCGCGCCTGGGCAAAGTGCTGCGGCGGGCCGAAGGCACCGAACCAGCCATCGGTCGAATCGTTGAAGATATAGTCGGGCCGGGTGCCCTGCTCGACCACCTCACCCGAGAACACGATCTCGTAGCAGATCTGGATCGCGGCCTTGCCATAGGCGCCGAAATCGAAGGTGCGCGGCCCCGGACCCGGCCAGAAGTCGATCGCGCCGGGCACCAGCCGCGACAACCCGAGCGGTTCGAGCAGCCAGCGCAGCGGCAGATATTCGCCAAAGGGCACGAGATGCGCCTTGGCATAGCTGCCGACGATATCGCCCTTGTCGTCGAGCACGGTCACCGCATTGCGCGCCCCCAGCGCCCGGATCAGGCCGTCTTCCTCGCCGATTTCGAGATCGACCGCACCGGTCATCAGCAGGGCATTCCTGCCGATGGCCCCCGCCAGCCGCCGCCGCGCCAGCACCGGGCTGCCGAAAGCGGTCGTGCTGTCGTAATACCGCTGCGGATAGCCCTCTTGCAGATAGTCGACCATGCCGCTCTCGGGCCAGAGCACGATCCGCCGCTCGCCCGGTGTCTTTGGCAGCGAATTGCTGGCCAGTCGCCGAAAGTGGTCCTCGTAGAATGCAGGCTCGTGGACCCGGTCCTGCGCGATGTCGGGCTGCACCACGGTCAGCGCGAGATCGGTTTCGCGCAAGGCCGGTTGCGGCAGATACATCCCCGCCACCAGCAACGCCGCACCGCCCGCAAGCAGGCCCCACTTGCGCGCCCGCGCCAAGGCCACCAGCACCCAGCCGAGCAGCATGGCAAGGCCCGACAGCGCATAGGTGCCCATGAACGGCGCCAGCAGCGCCAGCCCCGGTCGCTCGAACGGGCCGAGCAGCACCATCGCAAACGGGTTCCAGGCATAGCCGGTGAAGACCCAGCTGCGCAGCCATTCGGCCACGATCCAGCACCCGGCGAAGATCAGCGCAAAGGCCCAGCCCGGCCCGGCACGGCCCAGAGCGCGGGCGGCACCGGCGGCAAGCGCCGGATAGATGGCAAGATAGACCGACAGCACCGGCACCGCGAGCCAGCCGAGCACGGCGGGCATTTCGGCCTGATAGGTAAAGGCGGTGGCGATCCAGCTGTTGCCGAGCGTGAAATGGCCCATGCCGAACAGCCAGCCGAGCAGCGCCGCCTCGCGCCAGCCGCCGCTGCGGGCGGCAATCAGCGCAAACAGCCCGCCAGCCAGCAGCGCGAGCGGCCACAGGCCAAACGGCTGGAAACCGGTCGCCGCCAGCACGCCCAGACCGAGCGCCCACCACCGGGTGCGGCGCGGTTGGCTGTCAAGCAGGACAAAGCCGCCGTCAGCCCGAAGTGCGGAGGCAGCCATGGCCGAGGTCAGCCGACGGCTTCGAGCGCCTCTTCACCGCCTTCGTCACGCGGAGCGCGCGGACGGCGGGTGCGGGTAGCGCGCGGCTTGGCCTTGGGCTTTTCCGCCTTGGCTTCGTCGGCATTCTCCGCTTCGTCCGTCCCGGCGTCGTCGTCATCGTCAGAGCTGCTGCGGGCGATGGCGGGCGGCAGCATGCCGGGGTCGAGCCCGTTGTCGCCATCATCATCGCTGTCGTCGGTCTCGGCAGCGCGGGTGCGGCGGCGCGGAGCGGCCTTCTTCGGCTTGCGCTCGGCGCGTTCGGGCGTGAACGGGTTGGCCCCGTCGTCCTCTTCGCCCTCGATGCCCTCGTTGCCTTCCTCGGCGGCCTTGCCCGACCCGTTCGCGGGCCGTTCACGCCGCGGACGGCGCGTGTTTTCGCGGCCTGCATCACGACCGCTGTCGCGCTGCTGCTGCTGCTCGTCCTCGCCGCGCTCGTCTTCGTCCTCGTCGTCGCGGTCGTTGCTGGTGCGGGCGCGCTGTTCGTCCTTCTGCGCCTTGGTATCGGCGATGACACGGAAGTAGTGATCCGCGAACTGAAGGTAATATTCGGTCTGCACGCGGTCGTCGTTCAAGGAGGCGTCGTGCGCCAGCTTCTTGTACTTCTCCAGCATCTGCGGCGCATTGCCGCGAGCGCGCGAGTCGATCCGGTTGTGGGCGTTGCCGCCACCACCGCCACCACGATTGTTGTTGTTACCGCGACCACGCCGACGATTGTTGTTTCGATTCTGATTCAAGAGAAATCCGCTTCCTCAATTCGGCCGGGTCGGAAAAAGCTGTTCCATGCTGAAAGCTAGTCTTGCCCTGCGGCCACATGACCCTTCGTGCTGGCACCACGGGTGGTGCGCATTCCCGCTGTTATTCACCTGCCAGCGCTGCAATCCGGCAGCCTTTGCAGAGAATGTCTGGGTAGGCCTGTCAGGTGCAGGAATTATCCTCTGCACCCAAGGCTTGAAGAAAGGGTTAGAGGTTCGCGAGGCCTTTGCCAAGCCCCTATCGCAGGATCAGTGCACGCGGACGTTCCGCCAGATCGCGGCGCAGTTCGGCGGTGAAGCCCTCTGCCTTGGCCAGCGCGCTCACCGTTTCCGCCTGCTGCCAGCCGATTTCAAGCACGGCGACACCGCCGGGCTTGAGCAGACCGCGTAGCTGCGGGATCAGCAGGCGATAGTCGTCGAGCCCCTCGGCCCCGGCGAACAGTGCCTCGGCAGGCTCCCAGTCGCGGACCTGCCGGTTGAGCGCGGCATCGGCCTCGACATAGGGCGGGTTGGAGATGACGAGGTCGAACTGGCCGAGAGCGTCGGCCCAGCCGGGCTTGCTCCAGTCCGCCGCGGTGATTTGCGCCCGCTCGGCCAGACCGAGTGCCTCGGTATTTGTCTGCGCGCAGTGCCGTGCCGCCTCCGAGGCGTCGATCCCCACGCCGCGCGCATCAGCCCGCTCGGCCAGAAAGGTGAGCAGCAGCGCGCCCGAGCCGGTGCCGCAATCGAGCACCCGCGCATCGGGCCGGGCGCTGTCGAGCGCGGCCTGCACGGTGGTCTCGCTGTCGGCGCGGGGGATCAGCACGCCGGGGGTGACGGCGAAGGGGCGGCCGTAAAATTCCTGCTCACCGATGATATAGGCCACCGGCTCGTGGGCCGCGCGCCGGTCGATCAGCGCGGCGAAGTCTTGCGGCCCCTCCTCGCGCATATGGCGCAGCAGCAGGTCCGAGCGGCTGACGCCCAGCACATGCGCCATAAGCAGTTCGGCATCGAGACGGGCGGTGTCGGTGACCGGTTCCAGCCTTGCGGCAGCCTGACGGATAAGGTCGGCGATAGTCAAAGCGCGACCTCCGTTCGTGTCGAGCGCAGTCGAGACCCAGTGCACGCCCGCCTCTCGACTGCGCTCGAGGCGAACGGATGGCGCATCACGCCCCCATCGCGGCGAGTCGCTTGGCCTCGTCTTCCGCCGTCAGCGCATCGACCACTTCGCCGAGCGCCGTGCCTGCCAGCACCTCGTCGAGCTTGTGCAGGGTGAGGCCGATGCGGTGATCGGTCACGCGGCCTTGCGGGAAATTGTAGGTGCGGATGCGCTCCGAACGGTCGCCGCTGCCGACCATCGCCTTGCGCGCCGCCGCTTCCTCGCCGTGGGCTTCCTCGCGCATTTTCTCATAGAGCCGCGCGCGCAGTACCTGCATCGCCTTGGCGCGGTTCTTGTGCTGGCTGCGCTCGTCCTGCTGGATCACCACGAGGCCGCTCGGCAGGTGGGTGATGCGCACCGCCGAATCGGTGGTGTTGACGTGCTGACCGCCTGCGCCTGAGGCGCGATAGATGTCGATTTTCAGGTCGTTGTCGTTGATCTGGACGTCAACCTCGGTCGGCTCGGGCAGCACGGCGACGGTCGCCGCGGAGGTGTGGATGCGCCCGCCGCTTTCGGTGACCGGCACGCGCTGGACCCGGTGGACCCCGCTCTCCCACTTGAGCTTCGCGAACACGCCCTGCCCGGTGACGTTGGCAACGATCTCCTTGAACCCGCCCGCGTCGCTGGCGTTCATGCTGACCGGCTCGACCTTCCAGCCGTTTTCGCTGGCAAAGCGTTCGTACATGCGGAACAGGTCGCCCGCGAACAGCGCCGCCTCGTCGCCGCCGGTGCCAGCGCGGATTTCAAGCATGGCGGGGCGCTGGTCGGCCTCGTCCTTGGGCAACATGGCAATGGCGAGCGCATGTTCGGCCTCAGGCAGGGCCTTTTTGAGCTGGGCCAATTCGTCCTCAGCCATGGCCTTCATCTCGGGATCGGCGAGCATCTCGGTGAGCCCGGCGATTTCCTCGCGCATGGCCTGAACCTCGCTGGCAGCCCTGGCGACGGGTTCGAGTTCGGCGTAGTCGCGGCTGGCAGCCACGAAAGCCTCGCCCTCGAGCTGACCCGAGGCCATGCGTGCCTCAAGCTCCGCAAAGCGGGCGGTGATCTGGCGGAGGCGTTCTTCGGGTATCTGCACGGGGTTCTCTAACTCGTCGTCCCGGACTTGATCCGGGACCGGGCTTGTTTAGTCGGGCCTTGCCAATGTGAACAGCCCAGCCCCGGATCAAGTCCGGGGCGACGGGTGGTTAGGACAACAGCGAAACTGTGCCGCCGTCATGCACAATACGCTGCCAATATGCGTCAGGCACACCGAAGACACTACGCATCAAATTCATCGGCGCATGGCCCAGTGCCGCCACAATGTCCTCATCCGGTGAATTGGGATGCCGAATCGTTAATCTGGCAACTTCGCCGTCCGCTTCCGGCCCACCCAAGACAAAAATGGCATTGGGATTAGCCTTGAGCGCCTTGTCGTAGCGCTTTTTGGGACTGCCCGAACTATAAACAAGTGTTGGGATGCCTGCTTTCCGGCAGGCTGAAGCCATCATTTGCCCAATGTTGTTAAAGCGCAACTCTTTATCTTCAATGACGATAGCTAGCGTCATGGAATCCGTTGGTGCCTGCACCAGCATCGCCAGCCGCTCGATCCCGGCCGCCCAGCCGACCGCCGGGGTCGGCGCGCCGCCGAGGCTCTCCATCAGGCCATCGTAGCGCCCGCCGCCCAGAATCGTGCTTTGCGACCCCAAGGCCGCAGCTGCTGCCGAGCCCTCGTCAGGAATGAACTCGAAGGCGGTGTGGCGATAGTAATCGAGCCCGCGCACAAGGCTCTCGGCCCGCGCCCACTTCACCCCCGCCGCATCGAGACCGGTGGTCACGGCATCGAAGAAGGCGCGTGCATCGTCCGACAGGAACTGGTCGATCCGCGGCGCATCACCCACGAACTTGCGGTCGCGCGGGTCTTTTGAATCGAGAATGCGCAGCGGGTTCTTCTCCAGCCGCTCCTGCGAATCCTCGCTCAGCTCGCCGCGCACCGCCGCAAAGTATTCGATCAGCGCCGCGCGCCAGGCTTCGCGGGAATCGCCGTCGCCCAGTGTGTTGAGATGCAAGGTCACGCCCTCGATCCCCAGCTCCTTCAAAAGCTGGTCGGCCATGGCGAGCAGCTCGACATCGGCCTGCGGCTCGCCCGCGCCCAGAATCTCGGCGTCGATCTGGTGGAACTGGCGATAGCGCCCCTTCTGCGGCCGCTCATAGCGGAACAGCGGCCCGTGGGTCGCGACCTTCAGCGGCGCGTGCTGCTGCCAGCCGTTGGTGAGAAAGGCGCGCGCAATCCCCGCCGTGAACTCGGGCCGCAAGGTGAGCGATTCCCCACCCCGATCCTCGAACGAATACATCTCCTTGGAGACCACGTCCGTCGTCTCGCCGATCGCGCGACTAAACACCTCGGTCTTTTCGAACACCGGCATTTCGACCCGGCGGAACCGGTACAGCTTGCGCACGCGCTCGAAGGTTTCGACCACGAAGGCGAAGGCCTCGGCGTCGGCTCCGAAAATGTCCTGGGTGCCGCGAATGGCCTGCGGCGTCTTGATCTTGCTCATGGGATGGGGCGTTTAGGAGGTGGCGGATATTTCCGCAATCTCTCCTCCGCCAGCCTCCCGCAGCGCCCGCCATTTTCATCCTGCCGCGAAGACCAGACGCATTGTGGCACACAGGGCAATTGTCTCTCGCAATCGCACAATCGTTGGGCTAGTCGGCCAACCGAGTTCGGCCACGAACACAAAGTCTTGCCCGTTTTCTTCACCAGAGGACCATCAACTTCATGCGTATCGAACACATCCCCACCGGCGACAATCCGCCCGAAAGCCTGAACGTTCTGATCGAGGTTCCGGTCGGCGGCGAGCCGGTGAAGTATGAATTCGACAAGCAGTCGGGCGCGCTGTTCGTCGACCGCATCCTGCACACGCCGATGCGCTATCCGGCGAACTATGGCTTCGTGCCGCACACGCTTTCGCCCGATGGCGACCCGCTCGACGCGCTGGTCGTGGCGCGCAGCCCGTTCATCCCCGGCTGCGTGGTTCGCGCGCGCCCGATCGCGGTGCTGAACCTCGAAGACGAGCACGGCGGCGACGAGAAGCTGCTGTGCGTGCCGGTCGATTCGACCTTCCCCTACTACCGCGACGTCAACGAAAAGGGCGATCTGCCCGAGATCGTGCTGATGCAGATCGAGCACTTCTTCACCCACTACAAAGACCTCGAAAAGGAAAAGTGGGTGCGCGTGGGCACCTGGGGCGGCGCCGATGAGGCCCGCCGCGTGGTGCTCGAAGCGATCGAACGCTACAACGACGCCAAGTAATTTCGAAAAGGGCCGGAGCGGAAACTCCGGCCCTTTTTCATTCGACCGGCCGCGAGGCGTCGAGCAGGTCGTTGTCCGCCGGGCTGGTGGCGCGCTCTTCGTCCACCATGCGCGCAATCTCGTCCTGCGGACCGAGGTCTTCGGCATGGTTCGCCGCAGCGACCGGCGATGGCGGCGGAGCTGGCGCTCTGTCCGGCTCGGCGCGGCGGGTGCTTTGCAGCGGCAAGGGCTCGGTGCGTTGGTCGAAGCGCAGGCGATAGATCGGCTCGGGCAGGCCGAAGCCCGCCGCCTCCAGCGCCGCCTTCACCTCCAGGATCGCGCGGCTGCGGGCGCGGTGCCAGTCGCTGGCGCTCTGGTCGATCCAGCCGAGAAAGCGCACCTGCACATTCGAATCGCCGACATCGACCAGCCGCGCCTCGGGCGCGGGCTTGTCGAGCACGAAGGCAAGCCCCGCCAGCACCTGCCGCCCCAGCACCCGCGCAGCCTCGACATCGTCGTCGGCATCGACACCGAGCACGAAATCGAACCGCCGCTGCGGGTTGGTGGTGTAGTTGAGGATCACCGCCTTGAAGACCGTGGAGTTGGGAATGCGCAGGTGATTGCCGTCGAGCGTCATCAGGATGGTGGCGCGGCTGGTGAGGCGCACCACGCGGCCTTCGCGGTCGTCGATCACCACCCAGTCGTTGGGGCGGAACGGCTGGCGCAGGCTCAGCATCAGCGAAGCGACATAGTTCTCGACCGTATCGCGCATCGCAAAGCCCAGCGCCACGCCGATCACGCCCGCCCCACCAAGCACCGCGCCCATCAGTGCGCCCGCCCCGATCATGTCGAGCGCCACCACCACGCCGCCGAGCACGAAGATGAAGCGCAAGGCGCTGGCGATCAGTTCGGCAAGGAAGGCGTTGGGCGTGACCCGACGCCACAAGCCGCCGAACGAGGCGAGCAGATAGCCGAAAGCGGCGATGGCCAGCCCCGCAAGCACGGCCAGCCCCACCAGCGGCAGGCTGCGCAGCAGGCCGGTCAGGCGATCGTGCAGGCCCTGCGCCTCGGCCCCGACATCGATCGAGACATCGCGGCTGATCCCGTTCTCGACCGTCACCACCCCATCGACGCCCGCGGCAATCGCCTCGGCTCGCGCGATGGCGGCATTGTCGGGGGCGAGGCCGCCGAGCGTCACCACGCCTTCGCTGGCGCTGACCGTCACATCGGCAAGGCTGGGAACATTGGCGAAGATGTCGGACAGGCGGGCGACGATCCGCGCGTCCTGCCCGGCCTCGCGTTCGAGCGCAATCGGGGCGGCGGGCGGTGTCGACTGGGCCGCGTCGGGAGCGGCGGCAGAGTCGCCGGTGAAGACCTGCGCCCCGCTCGCCGGTGCTGCCATGCCCGGTGCAGGCGGAGTGGCCACAGCCAGCGCCATGAACAGGCAGGCGAAGAACGGGCGAACGAGCGTCATCGCCATGGGTCTAGCACACAATCGGACGATGCCCAGCGGCACCGGCAGGTGCTCAGAACAGCGCCAGCGCGGCCTTGGCAAACAGGGTAAGAACCACCGGCAGGCACAGCGCGCCCGCCCAGATCATCGCCACGTCACGGTGGAAGGCCCCGGCCAGCGCGGGATCGCCCGCCTCGGCATCGCTCAGCCCTTCCCAGCGTTTCTCGAACCAGCGGCAGGCCGGAATGATCGCCGCCACCAGCACGATGAGCGAGAAATAGGGCAGGATATTGCCTTTGCCCGTCTTCAGCGCGCCCATGGTCACGAAGATGTGGAGGCCGGTATAGACCAGCAGCCCGAAGGCGACATGGTCGCTGATCCGCTTGCGGTAGTCGACTGCGCCTTTCGCCCGACCGTCTGCTGCGGCCTGCTTGCGAGCGAGGCTTTTTGTCAGAGCGTCAACCATGACGTGCTCCTAATCCCAATTGTCTAAGCAGACTGTCAGATCCGCCGCAGTCTTGCAAGCCTGTCAACCATATGTTCAATCGCTGAGACTATCGCTGCGAGGATGGCCATGCATGAACCCTGCCAATTGTCCTTCAACGGCGCACTTTTCATGCTAGAGGGCTTTCATGAGCGCGACTGACGACAGCACCATCGACCCGCGGGATCTGGCCGAAACCATGGCCGATGCTCCCTCCAACGCCGCCCCCGAGCTGCCGCCACAGGGCGGGCTCGAAGTGGTCTCGATCGCCAAGAGCTACGACAAGCGCAGCGTCCTGTCCGATATCTCGCTGACCGTGGCCAAGGGCGAGGTGCTCGGGCTGCTCGGACCGAACGGCGCGGGCAAGACGACCTGTTTCTACTCGATCATGGGACTGGTGAAGCCCGACTCGGGCCGCATCCTGATGGACGGCGTCGATGTCACCAAGCTGCCGATGTACCGCCGCTCGATCCTTGGCCTCGGCTATCTGCCGCAGGAGACCAGCATCTTTCGCGGGATGACGGTCGAGCAGAACATCATGTGCGTGCTCGAAATGGTCGAACCGGACAAGACCATTCGCAAGGCCGAGCTGGAGCGGCTGCTGGAGGAGTTCCACATCACCCGCCTGCGCGACAGCCCGGCGATGGCGCTGTCGGGCGGCGAGCGGCGGCGCTGCGAAATCGCCCGCGCGCTGGCGGCCAAGCCCTCGATCATGCTGCTCGACGAGCCGTTCGCGGGGATCGACCCGCTCTCGATCAGCGATATCCGCCACCTCGTGAAAGACCTGAAGGGGCGCGGGATCGGGGTGCTGATCACCGACCACAACGTGCGCGAGACGCTCGACATCGTCGACCGCGCCTGCATCATCTACGGCGGCCAGGTGCTGTTCGCAGGCTCGCCGCAGGAGCTGGTGGCGGATGAAAACGTGCGCCGCCTCTATCTGGGCGAGGACTTCTCGCTTTGATGGTGAAGAGCTGCCCAAACACCGCTCATCCTGAGCCTGTCGAAGGATTGCCTTTCACTTCTGCCACGGAACGGAAAGAGAAAGCAGCCCTTCGACAGGCTCAGGGCGAGCGGACTTAGGAGGATATCATGGCGCTGGGGCCGCGCCTCGACTTACGGCAGTCGCAATCGCTGGTGATGACGCCGCAGTTGCAGCAGGCGATCAAGCTGCTGGCGCTGTCGAACCTCGAAATCGAGACCTTCATCGGCGAGGCGCTGGAGGCCAACCCGCTGCTCGAAGCGGGGCAGGTCAGCCGCGAGGACAGCGGCGATGCTCCGGCGAGCGAAGTGCCGCCCGAACCCGCCACCGCCGACGACCTCATCCGCGCAGGCGCGGGCGAGGCCGATGCCCCGCTCGACCTCGATCCCACCGCGCTCGACACCGACCGCGATACGGGCGACTGGTCGGCCAATGACTTCGGCGGCGGCGCAGGCGAAGCGCCCGACCTCGAAAACCGCAGCGACGATGCCGTGTCGCTCGCCATGCACCTTGAAGCGCAGGTCGGCTCGGTCGCGCACGATCCGCAGGTGGCCTTCGTCATGCGCCACATCATCGGCATGCTCGACGAGGCAGGCTACCTCACCGCCTCAATGCGCGATCTTGCCAGCGACCTCGGCCTGCCCATCGCCGAGGTCGAGCAGGCGCTCGACCTCGTGCAGATGCTCGAACCGACCGGCGTCGGCGCACGCAGTTTAAGCGAATGCCTCGCGCTGCAGGCGAAGGAGGCCGACCGCTACGATCCGTGCATGCAGGTGCTGATCGACAACCTCGAACTGGTCGCCAAGGGGGCCTTCGCGCACCTCAGGCGCATCTGCGGTGTCGACGAGGAGGATCTGGTCGACATGCTGGGCGAACTGCGCAGCTACGATCCGCGTCCCGGCCTGCAACTCGGCGGGTCGACAAGCGCTGCGGTGGTGCCCGACATCCTGCTCACCACAGGGCGCGACGGCGGCTGGGACATCCGCCTCAACGAAGACACCCTGCCCCGCCTCGTGGTCAACCGCAGCTACTATCTCGAAGTGCGCGGCGGCTGCACCAGCAAGGAAGCGCGCGGCTGGCTGTCCGAAAAACTGGCCGACGCCAACTGGCTGATCAAGGCGTTGGACCAGCGCCAGAAGACGATCCTCAAGGTCGCCGCCGAGATCGTGAAGCAGCAGGACGGCTTCTTTCGCCGCGGTGTGTCGGAACTGCGCCCGCTGACGCTGGCCAAGGTGGCCGAGGCAATCGAGATGCACGAGAGCACGGTCAGCCGGGTGACGAGCAACAAGTACCTCCACTGCGAGCGCGGTACTTTCGAACTGAAGTATTTCTTTACATCAGGCGTAGGCGGCGGCGCGGACGGCGAAGGCGCGAGCGCCGAGGCGGTAAAGGCCCGCATCAAGGCGCTGACCGACGCGGAAGACCCGGCGAAAATCCTGTCGGACGATACGCTGGTGGATATGCTCAAGGCGGAAGGGCTCGATCTCGCCCGGCGCACGGTGGCGAAATATCGCGAGGCGATCGGGATCGGCTCAAGCGTGCAGCGCAGGCGGGCAAAGAAGCTCGCCGCCATGGGCTGATCTTCGCGGTCACAGGCCCCGTGTCTGTAAAGCAATAGGGCGACGGAATATCCGCCGCCCTATTTCCTGTCCGGGCGCTAGCCTGTCGCCCGGAAACCGGTGTTACTGCTGGGACGCAGTGTCGGCGATGGGCTCGCCGGTAATGTCATCGATGCCGTCGCCATCCTCGTCAACCGGGGCAGGCGCAGGTTCGGCCGGCGGCGGCGCAGCCTCGGTCGGCTCAGGCGCGGGTGCGGGCTCAGCCGGAACAGCGGTATCCGGGCTGTCGGTGTCCTGCGCATAAAGGGCGGTGCCGCCCATGGCGAGGGTGAGGGCAAGCGTGGCGCTGGCGAGATTTGCGGACATCTTCTTCATTGGACTCTCCTTTGTATTCGTAGCCAGTGACTGGCCTGACACCTCAATGACCCGTGACCGGACGTTTGGCTCCCCGAATTGAGGCGAGATGATGGCAATAATCGGCCACCCGTTGGGGTTAATCCGGGGTTCAGCACAGAATTGCGGTGAACCGAAAAATGGGGCGATGAAGGAGCGCGAAGAAGCTCGCAGCCTTGGCGTGATCTTGTTGCCTGCACCAATAGTATGATACATTCCGGCCATGACCACGATCCGCAAGACCATCACTCTAAGCGACAAGCAGGACGCCTGGATCAAGGCGCAGATCGCGCGCGGCGCGTTCACGAACGACAGCGAATATATCCGCGACCTCGTCCGCCGCGATCAGGAAGCGCAGGACAAGCTTGCCAACCTGCGGGAGGCCATCGCCGAGGGGCTCGCCAGCGGCGTGAGTGCGCGTTCGCTCGACGATATATGGGCGGAGGGGGAGGAGCGCGCCAGCGCCACCGATGCGTGAACTGCACCTCAGCCGCAGGGCTGACAACGATCTGCTCGACATCGCGCACTATACTGTGGCCGAGTTTGGCCCGGAGCAGGCGCGCAACTATCGCGACCAGTTCCGGGCTTGTTTCAGGTCGCTGCTCGACAATCCGCTTCTGGGCCGAAGTGCTGAGGATATTGCACCGGGGCTGCGCCGCATCCGGCAGCAGGCGCATGTCGTGTTTTACGTTCCGTCAGACGCAGCCATCCTGATTGTGCGTGTGCTGCATCACAGCATGGATTTCGAGCGGCACCTTTGAGCGGCGTTTTGCCGCACGTTCTTCTTGCCCTGCCCTGCATCGCTCCCGCAGTCAGGGTGAGGCCCCTTTCTTGGTGAAGCAACGCTAGGCAGCCCTTCTTCCCCAGCAACCATGTTGCGGACTTAATCAGCCCGCCTTACCGATCTGAGGAAGGATGCAACTTGAGAGGTAGGGACAATGGATCGGGCATTAACTTGCGCCGCAATAGCTCTGGCATCGGCGGTTGCTGGGTGCTCCAACCCCTTCGCCGTCAAACAACAATCTCAAACGCAAAGCTGTGTAGAGATGTTCAATTCTCCCGCACTTCGCGGCTGGGTGGAGAGGATGGCATCCGGGCAAAGGCAAGGGGACCTCTCTCTTGAATACGGCATCGATCTTCCGTTCGAGAATGCGAAACAAATCGAAAATGCTTTGGCCCAGCTGCCCGGGAACAATCAGCAGGTCTCATTTTCAGGGAACGGCAGAGTACATGCTACAATCATAGACGCAGCGCTACCAGTTGAGTACGCCGCAACTGCCGATAGCGATGACAGGTCTGAGACGGCTTCACGAATGTTGATTGGGGAGCCACTTTGTCGTGCAGCCCATACAGTTGGCGGGACGCTAACCGATATTTCTGTGCGAACCGTCGGTTATTCCTTCGACGATGGCAAACTCCACCCACAGCCCGTACCATGAAAGCAAAGGTCAGAGATATCCCAACAGCTGGGGGCCCGGTAACGATCGGCCATGATGTAAACCCAGCCGCCTTGTGTCTCCCGGTCCATGGCTTTGTATGAATTGAAGCTGCCCCCCCGATCAAGCCCGGGGCGACGACATCAAGGAACCTGCGAGGCACGACGCCGAAAACCGGACCAAAACGCGAGCGCAGCGAGGGTAAGGCCAACCGACCGCCCGCAGCGAAGGCCAGCTTGCTGGTCGGGAGCGAGGAAAGCCAAGCAGCGCGGATGCGCTGCGCCCGGCGCTTGAGGGCACAAACAAACCTCGCGGTTCCGCCCGCCCGGAGGGGCGGGCATGAAGCAAACGACTGTAACGCAAAAGACTCATGCAAAAAGTCTTAACGAGGGTAATGCGTTATTAACCTTTTTTGGTGACAAGTTGCGTGGTTAATTCGCGGCCCAAACCCTATAGGGGGTACAGTCCGCAGCAATTGGGGTTTGACGAACATGCGCGTTCTGCTGATCGAAGACGAGCCAACGACCGCCAAGGCCATCGAGCTGATGCTCACGACCGAAGGCTTTAACGTCTACTCGACCGATCTCGGCGAGGAAGGCCTCGATCTCGGCAAGCTGTATGATTATGATATCATCCTGCTCGATCTGAACCTGCCCGATATGCACGGCTACGATGTGCTGAAGAAGCTGCGTGTGGCCAAGGTGCAGACCCCGGTGCTCATTCTCTCCGGCATTTCGGAGATGGATTCGAAGATCCGCTCGTTCGGGTTCGGCGCTGACGACTACGTCACCAAGCCGTTCCACCGCGACGAGCTGATTGCCCGCATCTATGCCGTGGTGCGTCGTTCGAAGGGCCACAGCCAGTCGATCATCCGCACCGGCAAACTGGCGGTGAACCTCGATGCCAAGACCGTGGAGGTCGATGGCGCGCGGGTCCACCTCACCGGCAAGGAATATGCGATGCTGGAGCTGCTCAGCTTGCGCAAGGGCACCACGCTGACCAAGGAAATGTTCCTCAACCACCTCTATGGCGGGATGGACGAGCCCGAACTCAAGATCATCGACGTGTTCATCTGCAAGCTGCGCAAGAAGCTGTCGAGCGCCTGCGGCGGTGACAATTACATCGAGACGGTCTGGGGCCGCGGCTATGTGCTGCGCGATTCCGATGAAGAGATTTCCGACGAATACGAAGCGGCCTGATATTCCGGGCCGTTCCCGGTAGCTGCGCAGCGCCCCGTTGGCTCAGGCCTGCGGGGCGTCGGCGCGTCTGGCGGCAGCGGTGTTGCTGGCCAGGGTGGCGAAATCGAGGCCGCTCGGCTGCTGGAACAGGCGCAGGTCGAATTCCGGCAGGATCGCGATCAGGTGGTCGAAGATGTCGGCCTGGATCGCTTCGTATTCGGCCCAGTTGGTGGTGCCGGTGAAGCAGTAGATTTCGAGCGGCAACCCTTCCGAAGTCGGCGGCAACTGGCGCACCATTAGCGTCATCGAATCGTGCAGCGCAGGAAAGGCCTTGAGCCACTGGGTGACATAGGCGCGGAACATGCCGATATTGGTGAACCGCCGCGCGTTGACGGGATTGATGTCGCCCGACAGTTCGCGGGCATTCCAGTCCTCGACCTCGGCATTCTTGGCCGCGAGATAGGGTTGCAGCACGCGGAAGCGCTGAAGGTCGGCCACCTCCTCGTCGGAGAGGAAGCGGATCGCGTTCTGGTCGATCTGGAGCGAACGCTTGATCCGCCGTCCGCCCGATTCCTGCATCCCGCGCCAGTTGCGGAAGCTGTCGGAGATGAGCTTGTGCGTGGGAATGGTGGTGATGGTCTTGTCGAAGTTCTGCACCTTCACCGTGTGCAGCGCGATGTCGATCACATCGCCGTCGGCGTTCATGCCCGGCATCTCGATCCAGTCACCCACCCGCAGCATATCGTTGCTGGAGAGTTGCACCGAAGCCACCAGCGACAGGATCGTGTCCTTGAACACCAGCATCAGCACTGCGGCCATCGCACCGAGGCCGGAAAGGAGCAGCAAGGGCGACTGGTCGATCAGCACGGCGATGCCGAGGATCGCCGCCGCGCAGTACACCACGATCTTGAGCACCTGCAGGTAGCCCTTGATCGGACGCGCCCTTGCTTCGGGACGGCGACGGTACAGTTCGTCGAGATAGTCGAGCCCCTTGCTGATCGCCATCGCCACCGCCAGCACGATGCAACACCGCGCCACGGCCACGATCATCACGTCGAGATCGGTCGGCACGAAGGGCACCAGCTGAATCCCGCGCGACACGATCAGCAGCGGAATCACCTTGGCCAATCGTGCGACCGCGCGATCGGCGATCTTGCTGCGGGGATCGAGGAACGGGGCCGCCAGCCGCACCAGCACGAGCTTGAGCAGCCAGTCGACCGCGAAGGCGACCAGCCCCAACACCACCAGCCCGATAAGCGTTTGCAGGGCAGGCGCGAGCTGGGCGAACTGGGCAAGAAGTGTCTGCATGGCGGGAGTCGAGCTAGGGCCTCAAGCGCAGCAAACCAACCCCTGTCATACCCCTCACCGCGCCAGAGCACTGGACAACACCGCGCAAATCCGCCTAGCGGGCGCGCCATGAGTGCACACAAGGAAGGTGATCCCACCACGCTGAAACGGCTTTATGGCCGCAGCCAGGGCAAGAAGCTGCGCGCCGGGCAGCAGGAGCTGGTCGACACGCTCCTGCCGCGCATCGCCGTGCCCGAAGAGGGCCCGATCACCGCCGAGCGCCTGTTCGGACATGACTGCCCGCTGCATTTCGAGATCGGCTTCGGCGGCGGCGAGCACATGGCCTACCGCGCCGACCTCCTGCCCGACCACGGCTTCATCGGGGCCGAGCCCTTCATCAACGGCGTGGCGCAGGCGCTCACCCACATTGACGAGGGCAAACTCGGCAATGTCCGGGTGCATAACGGCGATGCGCTGCAGGTGCTCGAACGCATACCCGATGGCGCGCTGACCATGCTCTATCTGCTGCACCCCGACCCATGGCCCAAGGCCAAGCACGCCAAGCGCCGGATGATGAACGACGGTCCGGTGCAGATGATCGCCGACAAGCTGAAGCCCGGCGGCGAATTCCGCTTCGGCACCGACCACCCGGTCTATGTGCGGCACGCGCTGATGGTGATGCAGCGCTTCACCGACAAGTTCGAGTGGCAGGTGACGGGGCCGGAGAGCTTTCAGAACCGCCCCTCGGGCTGGCCCGAAACGCGCTACGAGCACAAGGCCCGCACCACCTACGGCCACGAGGTCTGGTACTTTCGATTCAGGCGACGCTAGACTACGCTGATGTTGTAAAAACAACGACTTAGCGCAAATCACTTACGCCAGAATTGCCTCCAATTCGCCCCTTTTTCCGCTTGCGTGATTACCCGGTGATTGCCAGAAAAGGCCACGAGGTATCGCATGGCAACAGGAAAAATCAGCAAGCGCACGGTCGATTCGCTCCCGGTTGGACCAAAGGAAAACTATCTTTGGGACACCGATCTCAAGGGCTTTGGCGTCAAGATTACAACTGCTGGATCAATCAGTTACATAATCCAGTTCCGAATGGGCGGACGAGAAGCGAAGACCCGTCGTTTCACGATCGGATCACATGGATCGCCTTGGACACCGACTACTGCACGCTTGGAAGCTGAGCGATTGTTGGTGATTGTTGCGCAGGGCATTGATCCGGTTGATGCGGAAAAGCAGCGCCGCCGGGAAGCTGTCGACCTCGCCTTCTCGAATTACGCTGACCTCTTCACTCGCTTCTGCAAACGCGAGGGATGGCGTCGCCTCGTGGAGCGATCTGTCTCCCGTCAGCACCTATGGCACAGATTAGAGGTTGTGATTTAAGGAGGATTTGGGCTTCGTCGTAGTGACGAAGGAACGAAGATGAAGCCCAAATCCTCAAGGTCCAAATTGCCTGCCGAGCAGGTCGTAAAGGATATCCGCCGCAAGACTCGGCGGCACTTCTCTGCCGAGGACAAGATCAGGATCGTCCTTGATGGCCTGCGCGGCGATGACTCCATTGCCGAGCTGTGCCGCCGCGAAGGGATTGCGCAGAGCCTGTATTACACCTGGTCCAAGGAGTTCATGGAAGCCGGCAAGCGCCGTCTGGCTGGTGACACTGCGCGTGCTGCGACCACGGACGAGGTGAAGGGTCTGCGCCGTGAAGCGCGCGATCTGAAGGAGTGCGTGGCCGATCTCACTTTGGAGAACCGGCTGCTCAAAAAAAGCATGATCGCGGATGGGGGAGACGAAGAATGAGATATCCCGCATCCGAGAAGCTCGAGATCATCCGGATCGTCGAGCAGT
>NZ_QXFM01000006.1 GCF_003584015.1 Aurantiacibacter xanthus | reverse complement strand
CGCGGCCCGCTGCGCTTGAACTGCGCGGCGATCTGCCCGCGCCGGTGCTGCGCCTGTTCGTCCGGCGCGGGGTGGGCGCAATGCCGCCGTTCCGCAAAAGCGAGCTGACCGATGCCCAGATCGACGAACTGGCCGCCTATCTCGCTGCGACGGCGGCAGCGAACTGATCCGAGCGAAGTATAATTATGATGACAGCCGGATGACAAAAACCGGCCTTTGTTGCGGTTCCAATACGTGACCGAAATCACACGCACGAAGATGAAGTTCTGCCAGCAATACCGCAGTGCAACAATCGGCGGAGTGTCGTCATAAAAGGTGCACATCCCGACCCTAGCGGCGCGCTGATAATCAGCAACAAGGGGTCTCTTCGTGCACAACGTCCATCTGTTCACCCGCGCCGCACTGCTTGCCAGCGTCGCCGCTGTCACAGGCTTTGCTGCGCCCGCCATCGCACAGGACGCCGCTCTCTCCACTGATGACGTCATCATCGTCACCGGCTCGATCCGCCAGTCGCAGCAGGCTTCAATCGCGGAAAAGCGTCAGGCGCCGAACCTCGCCGATATCGCTGCCGCAGATTCTGTCGGTCGTTTCCCCGACCAGAACTCGGCCGCGGCGCTGTCGCGCCTGCCAGCCGTTGCGGTGCAGCGTGACCAGGGGCAGGAGCGCTACATTCAGGTGCGCGGCGCTCCCAACCGCTGGACCTCGGTCAGCATCGACGGGATCCCCCTTACCGGCGTCGATGAAGGCGGTGACAGCCGGGCCTTCCGCTTCGACGCCGTGCCTGCCGTGGCGCTCTCGCGGATGGTGGTCAACAAGTCGCTGACCGCCGACCAGCAGGCCGACGCCATCGTCGCCACCATCGACCTGCAAACCTATTCGCCGATGGATCGTCGGGGGCTCCAGGTGTCGGGCGATCTCGGCTATGGCTGGATGGGTCTGGGCGACGGCGAACAGCGCCAGGGTTCGATCCGCGCCGGCTGGGCCAACGACACGATCGGCGTGATGGCCGGTGCCTCGCACTATCGCCGCGATCAGCTGACCGACAACCGCGAAGTCGGCCTCTATGACAGCCTCGGTCCGACCGAGTTCGACATCCGCCAGTACAAGCTGGAGCGTTGGAGCAACTCCTATTTCGGCGGCATCGAGATCGACCCGAGCGACGACCTGCGCCTCTGGGTCAAGGGCATCTACACCGAATTCAACGACGACGAGCAGCGCAACCAGTACGAGTTGCGCCTCGACAGGGCCGCCGCGGGCACGCGCGGCTTTTCGTCAGGCGAGCTTTACGGCGTGCCGCTGCGCGGCAGCTTCAACTACGGTGAATACCGCAATGAAAACTACATCGGCACTTTCGGCGCTGACTATGAAGCGCTGGGCGGCTTCTCGGCCTCGCTGCGGCTGAACTACACCAAGACCAAGAACGATACCTACCTGCCGCTGGTCCAGTCGAGCACGAGCGGGTTCGCCTCGCCCTCGATCACCTACGATGCGAGCGATCCGCGCTTCCCGATCGTGACGCTTTACGGCACCATTGACAGTGCCACGCCGGGCAATCCGCCGGTCTATGTGCGGGGGCCGGAGCTGCTCAATTCGCCGCAGAACCAGCTCAGCGTCGCCGGTGCCTATATGATCGACGCCCGGCAGGCGACCGATGTCGATGCCTATACCGGACGGCTGGATCTGGCGCAGGAATTCGACAGCGGGCTCACCCTCAAGGGCGGGCTCTACTATGTCGACCGGCAGATCGACGGCAATAACTTCTCGTTTGCGAACATCGCCGCGCTTGGGGCTCTGGGCGGGCGCGTGGGGCAGCCGTTCGACGTCAATTCCTATGTCACCAACGTGCCGTGGGACACGCGCTTCCCGCTCGGCTTCACACTCAACTACGTCGACAACGAAGCCATGCGCGCCGATATCGACAGCCTGCTGGTCAAGCTTGAGGATGCCGGTCTGTTCGACCCGGCCAAGAGCATCCCCGCTTCCGACCGTTATGCCCAGGCCGAGAAGATCTACGCAGGCTATGTGTCCGGCGAATACGAGATGGACGCGCTGACGATCATCGCCGGCCTGCGCGTCGAGCACTACAAGATGGAAAACTCGGGCACGGTCATCACCTCGGTTCAGACCCCGATCACCGTCGATCAGAGCTACACCGACTTCTTCCCTTCGGTGAACCTGCGTTATGAAGCCACCAACAACCTGGTGCTGCGTCTGGCTGGTCAGCGCGGCATCTCGCGCCCGGCCTACGGTGCGATCCGGGTTGGCGCTTCGATCAACGACACGGCTTCTCCGGGGACGATCAGCGGCGGCAACCCCGGCCTGCGTCCCGAATATACCTGGGGCGTCGATGCCAGCGCCGAATACTACCTTCCGACCAACGGCATCGTGTCGGTTACCGGGTTCTATCGCTGGGTCGACAACGTGTTCTTCTCGGGCGCCGAGATCCTGACCGGCGACACCTACGATTTTGGCGGTGTCGACCGCACTGGCTACCTGCTTTCCGGCACGTTCAACGGCAAGAACGGCAAGCTCTATGGCGTCGAACTGAACGCGCAGAACCAGTTCGACTTCCTGCCCTCGCCGCTCGACGGCCTGGGTGTGCAGGGCAACGTCACCTTCCTTGGCGGCACCTTCGATGCACCGGCCACCGCCACGCAGCCGGCGCAGAGCGGCCTGCCGTTCCAGGGCCTTTCGGATACCATCGCCAACGCCTCGGTGTTCTATGAGAAGTACGGCTTCTCGGCGCGTGTCAGCTATCAGTGGCGCTCGGACTGGGAGGATACGCTCGGCGGCCTTGGCGCAGGCGAATCGCGTAAGGGCTACGAGAACCTCGACGTCTCGCTGCGCTACTCGGTGAACGACTATCTGACGCTGTTCGCCGATCTCGCGAACCTCACGGACGAATATTACATCGCCTACACCGGCGGTCAGGACAAGCCGAGCGAGGTCGAACAGATCGGTTCGCGCTACCTGTTCGGCGTGCGCTTCGACTTCTGAGCAGCCTTCCACGTTCTGGCGGCCCCGTTGCGTGCGGGGCCGCCATCGGCCCCATTCCATCCGGAGATTTCCTATGCGCCTTGCTTCGCTTCTTGCCGCCGCCGCCCTCGTCGCGGCACCCGCTGCCGCCGAGGCACGCACCATAGTCGTCTCGAATGACGACGGCCTCACCAGCAACGTGGTGGCTCTCTACCATGCGCTGAAAGAGGCCGGGCACGACGTGATCGTCTCGGTGCCGTGCCGCAACCAGAGCGGGCAGGGTGCGGCCTTGCGTATCGGCACTCCGCTCACGCCGCTCGCCGAGCCGTGCCTCAACGATGCGGCCAAGGCGGGCGACCCTGCCGCCGGGCCGATGGCCCGCGCCGATCTGCCCGCGGGCGATTTCTTCTATGTCGACGGCACGCCGATCATGGCGCTGCTCTATGGTCTCGACGTGGCGGGCAAGGCGCGCTGGGGCGGCGCGCCCGATCTGGTGCTGTCGGGACCGAACGAGGGGCAGAACGTCGGCTCGATCGCGATTTCCTCGGGCACGGTGAGCAACGCGCAGTTCGCCGCGCTACGCGGCCTGCCTGCCATTGCGCTGTCGGCTGGGAGCAACACCGAGGACGGCGACCTCGCCAACCCGATCTCGCCCGAAGTGGCGCAGCTGTCGGTCGAACTGATCGCCGCGCTGGAGGAGAAGGCTGGCGACGGCCCGCTGCTGCCGCAGGGCATCGCGCTGAACGTGAACTTCCCCGACCAGCCCGCAGGTGCCGCCTGGCGCGCGACCCGAATGGGCACTTACAACACCTATGCCATCGGTTTTGTCGCCAATATGGCCGAAGATGCATCGCCCACCATGCGCGCCATGGCCGAAGCGCACGGCGCGCAACTGCCGGCTTTGCCGGGGCTGAGCTTCGCCATCACCGCCGACGCGCCCGCGCCGGGGCAGGAGAATGACGAGGCCTATGTCTACCGCACCGCCATCGCGGTCAGCCCGATGCAGGCCGGTTATGCTGGCAGCGCTGCGGCGGAGGCCGTGGTGGCTTGGCAGATCGATGATCTGACCGCCGACTAGGGCCACATGCTGCGGGAGAGGTGCCTGGCCGCTTTGGCGCCGGGCAAAGTGTGTGATCCGGCTTGGCTCTGGCAGTTGTTATAGCTAATAACATTATGACGGGCGCAAAACGGCGCGCCGCACCAAACTGCCGCGGGCGCAACACAAGCGATTGTGCCCGCAAACCGGAGGAATGCCATGTCCAAATTCGAACGCCTCAACCCCATGACCGGCGCTGCCGCCTCTTCGGCGGAAGCCATGAAAGCGGGCGACATTCCCGCGATTGCCGCCAAGGCGCAGGCCGGGTTCGTTGAATGGTCGCAGCAGGGGCCGAACGCGCGCCGTGCGGTGCTCAACAAGGCTGCCGATGCGCTGATGGCGAAGAAGGACGAGTTCGTCGCCGCGATGATGGGCGAAATCGGCGCGACCGCCGGCTGGGCCATGTTCAACCTCGGCCTTGCCGCCAGCATGATCCGCGAGGCAGGCGCCATCACCACGCAGATTTCGGGCGAGGTCATCCCGTCCGACTATCCGGGCAAGCTGTGCATGGCCCTGCGCGAGCCGGTGGGCGTGATCCTCGGCATTGCGCCGTGGAACGCGCCGATCATTCTCGGCGTGCGCGCCATCGCCGTGCCGCTCGCCTGCGGCAATGCGGTGATCCTCAAGGCCAGCGAAAGCTGCCCGCGCACCCATGCGCTCATCATCGAGGCCTTTGCCGAGGCCGGCTTCCCCGAGGGCGTGGTCAATGTCGTCACCAATGCGCCCGAGGATGCCGCCGAGGTCGTCGGCGCGCTGATCGACGCGCCCGAAGTGCGGCGCATCAACTTCACCGGCTCGACCGCCGTCGGCAAGATCATCGCCAAGCGCGCCGCCGAGCATCTGAAGCCCTGCCTGCTCGAACTGGGCGGCAAGGCGCCGATGGTGATCCTTGCCGATGCCGATCTCGATGAAGCGGTGAAGGCCGCGGCCTTCGGGGCCTACATGAACCAGGGCCAGATCTGCATGAGCACCGAGCGGATCATCGTCGAAGAGGCCGTGGCCGACGAATTCGCCGCGAAGTTCAAGGCCAAGGTGGAATCGATGCCGGTCGGCGACCCGACCGAGGGCACCACGCCGCTCGGCGCGGTGGTCGATGTGAAGACGGTGAACCACTGCGAGAGCCTGATCGACGACGCGCTGGCCCACGGGGCCGAGCTGCTGACCGGCGGCGAGACCACGCACAATGTGCTGATGCCCGCGCACCTCGTCGACAAGGTGACGCCCGAGATGAAGCTGTTCCGCGACGAGAGCTTCGGCCCGGTGGTCGGCATGATCCGCGCGCGTGACGAGGCGCATGCCATCGAGCTGGCCAACGACACGCAGTATGGCCTCAGCTCGGCGATCTTCACGCAGGACGTCGCCAAGGGCCTGCGTCTGGCCAAGCAGATCCAGGCGGGCATCTGCCACATCAACTCCTCGACCGTGTCGGACGAGGCGCAGATGCCGTTCGGCGGGGTCAAGCAGTCGGGCTATGGCCGGTTCGGCGGCAAGGCCGGGATCGACAGCTTCACCGAGCTGCGCTGGGTGACCGTCTCGACCGAGGGCGGCCACTACCCGATCTGATCGTAATGCCCGGCCGCCGGTGGGTTCCACCGGCGGCCGGCACTTTGTGCATCAGGCGGCCTTGCGGCCCTTGGCGGTGGCATTCAGCAGCCAGCCCGGAATGTCGCTGGCGGAAACCGCATCGAACTTGTCGAGCAGACCCGCAGCCGCACTGTTGGTGCCCGATTGCAGGAACACCTGTGCGCCGGTCTTGCCGAGCGCCATCAGGCCCTTGGCGCCATCGTCGCTTTCCTTTTCCAGCATCCCGCCCAGCACGGGCACACCCGCCCGCGCGGCGCTGGCGAACATCAGATCCGCCGAAGGGCGGAAGCCGCCAACCGGATCGCGGTCGACCAGCTTGATCAGCAGTGCGAAGTCGTCTTCCACGGCGACGTGCTTGCTCTTGTCATAGGCCAGGTAGACCGTGCCGGGCATGATCATTGCGCCATCTTCGGCGGTTTCGATCTTGCACGCGACCGAGGGGCGCAGCCGGTCCACCGCACGTTCGACCGCATCTTCCTCGGCATCGAGCAGGATCAGCGTGGGCGGGCAGTTGGCGGGCATGGCCGCGATTACCGAACGCACCGTTTCGATGCTTTCTGCCCCGGCGGCGAGGAGCACGAGCCGCCCGTCATTGTCGTAGTCACCCCCGGCGGAGGCACCGCCGAGCGAGGCCTTATGTGCATCCATGTCGGTGTTGGCGGCCTTCTGGACGATCGTGCCGAGCTTGGCGACGGTCTTCTTGAACTCTTCGGGCGAGGTGTGGAGCGGCTTGGGGAAGCAGTCGACGGCGCCCAGTGCGAGCGCCTTCGCCGCGGTGCCCGAACCGTCCTGCGCCACGCTCGAAAGCATGACCACCGCGATCGGGTTTTCCTCCATCAGCTCGGCGAGGAACTCCATCCCGGTCATGCCGGGCATCTCCACGTCGAGCGTGAGGACATTGGGGCGACAATCGGGAATCTTGTCACGCGCTTCGGCTGCGCTCGATGCGGTGCCGACGACTTCGACGCCCTTGGCCTGATCGAGAATGTCGCAGAACAGCGCGCGCATGGCGGCTGAGTCATCGACGACGAGTACTCGGGCTGGCTTCATGATCTCAATCCTGTTCGTTGTGTATTGCAAGCGTGCGAGCGCGAGGCGCGACACCGGTGCCATCCGTTTAGGTTTGCGCGAGCGAACAAAGCCCAAGCGCTGGCTAGGTGTTCGCCCATAGGAAACAGGATCGAAGGGATAAGCGCCTTCGCTGTAGTTCCCTCCCACCAGATCAGGAACTTGCCGCAGGAGGGGGGAATTGCAGGACGCCATGGCAATTGCAGAGAAAAGCATGGTTTCCGGGGCCTCGACCCCCGGCTGTTTCGCGATTCCGGCAGCGCCCCTTCGCCAAGTGGAAACCCGGCATGCGCGCAGCGCCGCGACGGGGCTTTCCACGCCCGGCATCAAGCTCTGATAGACAGGAGAATACCTTAGTGGCTGTCATCGAATTGCCGCGGCTGTGCGATCGCGCCGCCGCTCTCGCCCTGAAAGGCGATCTGGCCGACACCACCGGCAGCGAGGCCCTGCCGGTCGATGCGGGCAGCGTCGAGCGCATGAGCATGGCGATGTTGCAGGTGCTGCTGGCGGCCCATCGTAACGAACCCGGTATCGTGCTCACCGCGCGCTCGCCCGAATTCGACCGCGCACTGGCGATCTCGGGCCTTACCGAAACCTTCAACACCGGAGCCGCCGCATGAACGGCATCGACATTCAGGCCATCTTCTTCGACGAGTGCGAGGAATCGCTGCAGGCCGCCGAGGCCGGGCTCGATGCGTGCAAGGCCGGCACCCAGGACAGCGAGACGATCAACGCGATTTTCCGCGCGGTCCACTCGATCAAGGGCGGGGCCGGGGCGTTCGGCTACGAGGCGCTGGCCTCCTATACCCATGTGTTCGAGAACCTGCTGGGCGATGTGCGCGAAGGCACGGTGCCGGTAACGAGCGATCTGGTCGACATGCTGCTGCTGGCGCTCGATAGCCTGCGCGATCATGTCGAGGCGGTTCGCGGCGGCACTGCTGCGCCCGACGATGCGGCGATCAAGGCGCGGCTGGCCGAAGCGCACGAGAACGTGGGCAAGGGCGGCGATACGGTTGCCGCAGCGCCTGCGCCCGCTGCGGCCCCTGCTGCGGTGGATATGGACGATCTCGATGCACTGCTCGACGATCTGCTCGGCCCCGATCCCGCTCCTGCCGCGAGCGAAGCTCGCGCCGAGGACAGCGCCGGGCAGGCCGAAGACTGGGCGCTTTACGTCTGCCCGCAGGCGGGGGCGATGGACAATGGTTCCGAGCCGCTGCTGTGGCTGCGCGAGCTGGTCGAACTGGGCGGCGCCTGCGTCAAGTGCGACGAATCGGTGCTGCCGCAGATCGACGAGCTGGACCCGAACGAAGGCTATCTTGCCTGGACCTTCACCATGCCCGGCTCGGTCGAGCGCGAGAAGGTTGCCGATATCTTCGATTTCGTGGGCGAGCAGTGCCTCGTGCTCTACGGTGCGGAGGCGCTGAACCCACCCGCCCGCGCGCGCAGGGTTGCGGCCCCGGAGGCGAAGGCTCCGCCCGCCGCCACTGCCGCCACGGCCACGGTCAGCACAAAACCCGCTGCCGCCGCTCCGACGCCGGCGCCTGCTGCACCTGCCGCGCAGTCGATTCGTATCGATTTGGGCAAGCTCGACCAGCTGATCGACGGCGTGGGCGAACTGGTGATTGCGCAGGCGATGCTGGCACAGCGTCTCAGCAACGAAGGCCTCGCCCATTTCGAGGAGCTGGCCATGCTCGAAGGGCTGGTGCGCGACATTCAGGAACGCGCGATGGCCTTCCGCGCCCAGCCGATCAGCTCGGTGTTCAGCCGTGTGCCGCGCCTGCTGCGCGAACTGGCGACTTCCACTGGCAAGCACGTGAAGCTCGTGGTCGCGGGGGAGACGACCGAACTCGACAAGACCGTGATCGAGCGCCTGAGCGAGCCGCTCACTCACCTCATCCGCAATGCGGTCGACCATGGCATCGAATCGCCTGAGGACCGGCGGGCTGCGGGGAAGGATGCCGAAGGCACGCTCACCCTCTCGGCCGAGCAGAGGGCCGGGCGCATCGTGATCCGCATCGGCGACGACGGCGCCGGCATCAACCGCGAGAAGGTGCTGGCCAAGGCAATCGAAAAGGGCATCGTCGACCCCGAACTGCACAACCTCAGCGACGAGGAAATCGACAACCTCATCTTCGCCCCCGGCTTCTCGACCGCAGCGCAGGTTTCGAGCATTTCCGGGCGCGGTGTCGGCATGGACGTGGTGCGCCAGAATGTGAAGGAACTGGGCGGCCGCATCACCATCGAATCGCGGCCCGGACAGGGCACCGACTTCGTCCTCGCCCTGCCGCTGACGCTGGCCATCTCCGACGGCATGATCGTGCAGGTCGGCGACCAGTCGCTGGTGATCCCGCTCACCCACGTGGTGGAAAGCCTCAGCCCGACCGAAACCGAGATCAAGGGCATGGGCCGCAACATCCGTATGCTCAACGTGCGCGGGCAGTTCCTGCCGATTGTGCCGCTGCGCCAGCTTACCGGCGGAACCAGCCCCGAAGAGGGCCTGGAGCAGGGCGTGCTGGTGGTGGTGGAGACCGAGCGCTGCGGTCAGGCCGCGCTGCTGGTCGATGCGATCATCGATCAGCGCCAGTTCGTCATCAAGAGCCTCGACACGCACTATCGTTCGGTCGACGGCGTGGCCGGGGCCACCATTCTCGGCAACGGCCGGGTGGCGCTGATCGTCGATGTTGACCGGCTGGTGCTCGACCTGTCGAAGCGCCCCCACGCCGCGGCAGAGGCGGCCTGAGCGTGACCGTTACTGCCCCTGTCAGAACCGGCGAGGCACTGGTGCCGGGCATCAGTCCGCAGGTCTATGGGCTGGCCGATTTCCAGCGGATTTCGGCTCAGGTCCACGCGCAGGCCGGGATCGTGCTGTCGGACAAGAAGCGGATGCTGGTCTATTCGCGGCTCGCTCCGCTGCTGCGACGGACCAACAGCCAGAGCTTCGGCGAGTTTCTCGATCAGGTCGAACACGATCCGGCGCTGGCGACGCGGATGATTGAGGCGCTGACCACCAACCACACCTATTTCAACCGCGAATCGCATCACTACGATCACTTTGCCCACACCTTGCGGCCCGAACTGCTGCATCGGCTGAACCAGAGCGAGCCGGTGCGGATCTGGTCGGCAGGCTGTTCGAGCGGTGAGGAAATCTGGACGCTGATGATGGTGCTGCTCGGGCCGTCGCAGCAGGAAGGCAAGCGGATCGCCAGGCAGGACATCGTCGCGCTGGCGAGCGACCTTGCCAGCCACGCGGTCAACGCCGGAATGGCAGCGACTTACGAGGCCGCTGCGCTCGAAGCCGTGCCCGAAGCCTTGCGCAAGGCCTGGACCACCACCGAGGGCGGGAAGGTCACAATCGGCCCGGAACCGCGCAGTCTGGTGCGGTTCCGCCAGCTCAACCTCTTGGGGCCCTGGCCCATCAAGGGCGCTTTCGACGTGATCTTCTGCCGCAACGTGATGATCTATTTCGACACCCCGACGAAGGAAAAGCTGGTCTGGCGCTTTGCCGAGCAGCTCAGGCCGGGCGGCTATCTCTACATCGGGCATTCCGAACGCGTATCGGGGCAGGCTGAAGAGCTGCTCGAACTGGTCGGACCCACAGTCTATCGCAGGAGGGCCTGATGGCTATCAGGGTTCTGATCGTCGACGATTCCGCGCTGATGCGCAAGTTGTTGCAGGCCCGGCTGGGCCGTGAAGAAGATATCGAGGTGGTTGGCCTTGCCTGCGATGCGCAGGAAGCGCGCAGTCTGATCAAGGCGCTCAATCCCGATGTGGTGACGCTCGATATCGAGATGCCGGGGATGGACGGGCTGTCGTTCCTCGAAAAGATCATGCAGCTGCGCCCGACCCCGGTGATCATCGTGTCGGGCACTACCCGCGAAGGCGATCGCAACACCGTGCGGGCGCTGCAACTGGGCGCGATCAGCTGCTATGCCAAGGCCGATCACCATAGCGGCGGGCCGGGCGACGACGGCGGGCAACTGGCCGACCTCGTGCGCGAGGCCGCGCAGGTGTCGTTCCGCAAACCCGCTGCGATTGCCCCGTCCACTGCCCCGTCCAATGCCCCGTCTGTCACGCCCGCTGCGGCGCGCCGCGAACCGCCTCGGCTGGTCGCGCTCGGTGCCTCGACTGGCGGGGTCGAGGCGCTGTGCAAGCTGCTGGCGCAATTCCCGCGCAATTGTCCGCCGACGGTGATCGTGCAGCACGTCAACGCCCGCTTTGCTCCCGCCATCGCGCAGTCGCTCGACGCGGCGTGCCCGGCGCGCGTGGTGCTCGCTGAAACCGATATGCGGCTGGAGCAGGGCACGGTCTATCTCGCCCCCGGCGGCGACCGCCATATGCTGGTGGCGACGGCGGGCACGCTCGGCCATCGGGTGGTGCTGCGGCAGGGGCCCGAGGTGTCGGGGCACAGGCCCAGCGTCGATGTGCTGTTCGGCTCGGTCGCCGAGGTGTTCGGAGCCGAGGCGGTGGGCGCGCTGCTCACCGGCATGGGGCAGGACGGTGCGCGCGGCCTGCTGAAGATGCACCGGAAGGGTGCCCACACCATCGCGCAGGATGCCGAAAGCTGCGTCGTCTACGGGATGCCGCGCGCGGCGGTCGAGCTGGGCGCGGTGAGCAAGGTACTCCCGCTGGAACATATCACCGGCAACATCTTCGCGCCCGGTGAACTGGCGCGCGAGGCCATGGCATCGTGAGCATGCTGTCAGCCAGTGTCGCCAGTGCAGGGCTGGAGCGCGTGACCGTCATGCAGGGCGAGGCCCATGCCAGCGCCGATCCGAAGGTGGAGCTGTCCACCGTGCTCGGCAGCTGTGTGGCGACCTGCCTCTACGATCCGGTGGCGCGGATCGGGGGGATGAACCACTTTCTGCTGGCCGAGCCGCCCAGCACCCGGTCGCGCGAGACCTTCGACGAGCACTATGGCCTGTTTCTTATGGAATTGCTCGTAAACAAGATGCTCGGCCTCGGGGCGTTCAAGTCGCGGCTGAAAGCGCGGATCTATGGTGGGGCAAATCTGAACCCGGCGATGAGCCCGATCGGCACCGCCAATGGGGCCTTTGCCCACAAGTTCCTGCAAAACGAGGGTATTCCCGTCGCTTTCGAGGATCTGGGGGGGCGCGCGGCGCGGCGCATCCACTTCATGCCTGCCAGCGGGATGGTCCGCTGCCGCACCGCACCGATTGAATCTGCACCTATGGATAAACCGCTAGTCCGACCGCAATCGGCCAGTGGTGATGTTGAACTATTCTAAAGCCGAGGAACGACATGAGACCGACACGCATCCTGACCGTAGACGACAGCGCCAGCATGCGCGCGCTGCTGCTGCACGCGCTGACCACACAGGGCTTCGAGGTGGAGCAGGCCGAAGATGGCCAGCAAGCCTTCGAATGGCTGGCCACCAACGAGGTCGACGTGGTCATCACCGATATCAACATGCCGCGTCTCGATGGGTTCGGCCTGATCGAACAGCTGCGTGAAACGGCCCGCCACGCGGATCGTCCGATCCTCGTCCTCACCACCGAAAGCTCCGACGAGAAGAAGCGCCGCGCGCGCGACGCCGGGGCGACGGGCTGGATCGTCAAGCCGTTCGACGCGGAAAAGCTCGCCACCGCCGTGCGCCGCGTGGCGCACTGAGCGAACAGGGAAAGGGAAGCACCATGCTTGCTGAAATGATCACCTTCGAGATTTCGGGTCAGCTGTTCGGCATCGACATCATGTCGATCCGCGAGATCCGCGCCTGGTCGCCCGTGACCGTTCTGCCGGGGGTGCCGCGCTATGTCTCGGGGGTGGTGAACCTGCGTGGAGCGGTGCTACCGGTGCTCGATCTGTCGGTCCGCCTCGGCTGGCAGAGCACCGATGCGACCCCGCGCAACCCGATCATCGTGGTCGAGCACGAGGGCCAGTCGCGCGGACTGATCGTCCATGCGGTGAACGACATCGTCTCGATCGACACCGACACCATCCAGCAGCCCGAAGCGGCTGCGAACGATGGCATCACCAGCTTCATCGCCGGCCTCGCGCCGATGGGCGAGGAGATGGTCATGGTGCTCGACCTCAAGAGCCTGATGGCCGACGACCGGCTGGAAATGGCCGCATGAGCCAAACCTCGCAAGCCTCCCTGCGTCTGCTCGGCGGGGTGGCGGAGATACTTGAGGAACTGGCGGGTGAAGTCGAATGCCTCGGCGAGAGCCTCTGCGCCGACCCCGATGTTATCGTGCGGCATATGGACCAGTTGCAGGGGATCGACCTTATCGCCCAGACCGCCCGCCAGCTGGCGATGCTGGTAGGGTCGGACAATCCTGCTGCCGCGCTGGGCGATGTGCGGCTTGAGGCGCTGCGCCGCCGGCTCCACGATCTGGTGCTGCCGGGCAACAGCGGGGAAATGGTCGCGCTCGAAGGCTGAGGTCGCGGCACCCTATTCTCACGATCGTTACAATGCGCTAGGTCTGCCGGTGTGAGAGGCTGAACGGGCGGCAGGACAGGTGGAACAGTTCGACTATATCATCGTGGGCGCGGGCAGTGCGGGCTGTGTGCTGGCCAACCGGCTGAGCGCCGATCCGGCCTGCCGGGTGGCGCTGATCGAAGCGGGCGGCGACACGCGCGACCTGCTCATCGAAAGCCCGCTCACCTGGATGCAGGCGGCGGCTGATCCGCGTTTTGGCTGGGGTTTCGAGGCCGAGCCCGATCCCGGTCTCGATGGCCGCACCCAACCGATCCCGCGCGGGCGAGTGATGGGGGGCTGCTCTTCGATCAACGGCACGATGTATATCCGCGGCGCCGCCGCCGACTACGACCAGTGGCGCGATGCGGGCAATCCCGGTTGGGGCTATGACGAGCTTTTGCCGCTGTTCAAACGCTCGGAGGCGAACTGGCGCGGGGCGAGCGCGATCCACGGCGACGAGGGCCAGATGGCGGTCTCGCCGATGCGGCCCGATCCCACGCTGACACCCGCCTTCCTCGGCGCGGCGCGTGAGTTGGGATTGGGTGAGTGCCCCGATTTCAACGTGCCCGCGCCCGAGGGCTTCGGCATGCCCGATTGCACGATCCGCAAGGGCCGCCGCGCGAGTACGGTGCGCGCCTTTATCGACCCGGTGGCGGGACGTGCGAACCTTAGTGTGATCTCGGGCTGTCCGGCGCAGCGGGTGGTGATCGAACAAGGCCGCGTGACCGGGCTGGAGGTCATGCGCGGCGGGGAGGCCGTCCGCATCGGTGCGCGGCGCGAGGTGATCCTCAGCGCGGGGGCTTTCGGCAGTCCGCAATTGCTGATGCTGTCAGGGATCGGTCCAGCGGCTGCCTTGCAGGCGCAGGGCATTGCCGTGGCGCTGGATCTGCCGGGGGTGGGGCAGAACCTGCAGGATCACCCGATTGCGATGGCGCTGTACAAGGCCTCGGTCGATATCGACTTCAACCGCCAGATCCGGCTCGACCGGCTGGTGCTCAACTACCTGAAGTGGGAACTCGGCGGCAGTGGCCAGCTCAGCCAGAGCCCGATGTCGGTGCAGGGGTTCGTGCGCTCGGGCGCGGATCAGGCGCGGCCCGATATCCAGTTCCAGATCGTCCATTCGGGTTATGATGCGCGGCCATGGTTCCCGCTGTGGCGCAAGGCTCCGACACCGATGTTCAGCTGCGGCGCGATCCTGCTTGACCCTGAGAGCCGGGGCGAGGTTACGCTGGCGAGCGGTGATCCGGCGGCGCTGCCTAAAGTGCAGTTCAATTTCATGACCGCCGAGGGCGACCGCGAGCGGCTGCTGCGCGGCTTCCGCTTTATCCGCCGCTTCTTCGCCACCGAGGCGGCGCGCAAGGTCGCGGCGTTCGAACTGGCGCCGGGCCCCGATGCCGAAAGCGACGAGGCGATTGCAGGCTGGCTCAAAAGCTCGCTGATCAGCGCGGGCCATCCGGTCGGCACCTGCGCGATGGGCTCGGTGGTCGACAGCGAATTGCGGGTGAAGGGCGTTTCGGGCCTGCGCGTGGCCGATGCCTCGATCATGCCCACCATCATTCGCGGCAACACCCATGCCCCCGCCGTGGTGATCGCGGAGAAAGCGGCCGAGCTTATTGCGGGCTGACGGGCTCGTCTGCGGGTTCGTCGCTGTAGGGCATATCGAGCCGCCCGATCATGCTTTCGAGCACGAGCGTCATCTCGTCGATCTGGTCGGCGTCCATGCCTTCGAGCATATGCCCGCGCACGCGGTCGTAGATGGTGAAGATCCGCTCCACCGTGTCCACGCCTGCCGGCGTCAGCGACAACAGGTTGACGCGGCGGTCGCGCGCGTCGGGGGTGCGTTCGACCAGCCCTTCCTTGCTCAGGATATCGACCATGCGCGTGACCGTGGCCCCCTCGATTCGCAGCCGCCGGGCGACGTCGCTCTGCGACTTGTCGCCCTGCATGTTGAGGATCGCGGCGAGCGTTTCCATCCGCGCCGCGCTCTGGCCGATCTTGCGCAGTTCCTCGTCGAGCTTGTTGCGGAAGCCGCGCACCAGCAGGACGAAATCGATCATCATGCGGATCTCGCGGGTGGTGCCCCCCTGCTTGTAGACCTCGAACGATGTGCTGGATTGGCGATGCGGCACTGATAATCCTCGAACTGACCGGCAAGGCTGGAACGGGCTGCCGTTAGCGCGGGCTGCCGAGCCCAGGCGCTTACCCGCCACCCGGCGTCCCCGCAAGAGCAGGCCTTGACGGGTCTGGTAGCAATAACCGTCAGATAGATGAAATGCTAATAGTTATTTGGAATAGTCATATGACAGGAAGCGCTGGCTGGTCGGGCCAGGCCCGATCGGCTGAGCATAGCTCGTCCGGCTGTCGTCTGCGGCCATTGCTGCACCGATTCGGTCAGCTTTCGCCGAGCGCCTTGAGCACGCGGTCGATCAGGCCGATCAGCTGGTCCAGCTCTTTCGCGCTCAGCTCTTCGCGGATCGGTGCCTCGATCTGCGATACCACCTTGAACATCTCCGCCACGGTCTTTTCGCCCTTGTCGGTGAGGACGAGCATGTTGCGGCGGCGGTCGGTGGTCGAGCGATCGCGCCGGACCAGCCCGTGCCGCTCGAGATCGTCAACCAGACTGACGAGGCCGGGCCCGGTGATGCCCGCCTTGTCCGCCAGCTCTTTCTGCGAGCTGCCCGGATTCTGGGCGATCAGCGACATGATCGTGAGCGACCCCGTCGGCAGCCCGAAAGGGTCCGAAGCGGCGATGGATCGCGCGTTCAGATTGTTGCGCAGCAGCCGGACCCGTGGGCCGACCGAGTTCGAGAGTAGTCCCCAGTCCAGATCACTCACTCCGTTTGACTCCTGACATGAACCAACCGTTCCACGGCGAAATGTATTTTGCAACTAGTGAAATTAACAATAATGGGAGCAGGTGGTTTCAGCCTAGGCGCGGCGGCGTTGCCGGAGCCACGCAATCCTCGCTCTCCAGCTCGCTGCGGAACCGGCGGGAGAGCACGAAGGCGCGAGGCTGTGCGGGGCTCGCGGGGCCGCCGTTGAACAGCAGGCTCAGCCATGCCGAACGTCGTACTGCCTCGAACATCAGTACAGCACCAGCCAGAGTCGCGCCAGCGATGGCCAGCATTTCGAGTTCTGCCGGCCAGTGCACCTGACGGAAGGCGACGCCGAGCGGGAGCAGGAACACCTCGTGGAACAGGTAGATCACCAGCGAGGCGGCGACGAAATAGCGCACCACCGCGTGCCCCTGCGCGAAGACCTTGCCGACATAATAGTAGAACAGGGCCGAGACGAATACGCCCGACAGCGCCGTAACTGAAAAGGCCAGCGGCCGCATGACCGTGTGCGGGATCTCGGTAAAGGAGAGGAAGTCGCGCAGGGTCAGCGCGAAGATGCAATAGGTCAGCAGCAGCAAGGCTCCCACGATCCTGACGAGAAGGCCGGGGCGGAACACGATCTGCGCGAGGCGGCGGTCCCCAAAGGCGAGCGCGCCGATCAGGAAATAGGGCGCGAACATCACGATCCGCTGGAGGTTCACTCGCGTCTCTCCGCGCGGAAGCAGTGCCGCCAGCTCGGCGGTGAGAAACTGGGAGGCGATTGGCACCACCACCAGCAGCAACGGCAGCTGCGCAGGACCGAGCCAGCGCCACGCCGCGCGCAACCGCGAGGCAACGGCAGGAGCCGCGTGCAGGGCCGCGCTCATCACGCAAAAGGCGAAAAGCACGATCAGGAACCAGCGATGGTTGACCCAGCGCCCCGGAAACTGGTCGAGCGTCCAGCGGAGCGCCGCCGCCGGTTCGAGGCCCGCGCTTGCGCCCATCCAGAAGACCTCCCAGCCGCCGAGCAGCAGCAGCGAGGTGGCAAAGGGCACGAGCAGGCGTTTGACCCGGCTCGACAGCCATTGTCCGGCAGGCCGCCGCGCCAGCAGCATGGCGGCAAAGAACCCCGCGAGTATGAAGAAGCCGGGCATCCGAAACGAATGGACCAGCGCCGAAATCAGGCTGGCGAGGAACGAGGGCTGATGCGCGTCGACCAGCCAGCCGCCTTTCATGCTGTACATGGCGGCGGTGTGGAACGGAATCCCGAGCAGCAGCATGATCGCACGCGCGCTATCGAGCCCGTGGAAACGCTCGCGGGGCGAAGAAGGCGAAGCATGTTGCATGGGCATCGGTTGGTTCTGGTGACCTCGCTTGCCGCGCAGCGTCAGCCCGGCATCGGCTGTGCGATCAGGCAGGTGCCTGCCTCGGCAAACTGCACCGCGTCGATTTCTTCGGCCAGCGCGCACTGGCCGGGGCTGACCGTCTCGCCGTCGACCACCACCGAACCTTCGCGCGGGATCACCAGCAGCGGCCCGCGATAGCGCGCGGAAATCGCCGCATCGGGTCCGCCAGCGAGCTGGTCAAGCCGGAAGAGCGGACCGTCGACGAGGTTCACATCCGAATCGTGCCCGACATAGGTGCTGTTTGCAGCAAGATCGTAGGGCTCGCCGCAGGCCACCTGCGCGGCCTCTTCCAGATGCAGTGCGCGCGGCCGGTCATAGTCGTAAAGGCGATAGGTGATGTCCGAATTCCGCTGAATCTCGATGATCGTGCAGCCCGGCCCGATCGCGTGGACGGTGCTGGCGGGGATGTAGAAGAAGTCGCCCGCCTTTACCTGGTACCAGGTCATCAGGTCGACGATACTGCCATCCTCGGCGGCGGCGCGCATGGCTTCGCTATCGAGCGGTGCATCGAATCCGATCCCCAGCGTCGCCCCCGGTTCGGCATCGACCACCAGCCAGCACTCTTCCTTGCCCTGCTTGCCGAGCCCCATGGCCTGCGTCTGCTCATCGGACGGATGGCACTGCACCGAGAGCTTTTCCGAAGTGAAGATATATTTCACCAGCAGCTGATCGAGCGCGGCGGGCGGCTCGAACCAGACCTCACCGATCCGCTGCCCATCCGGCGCCGAGAACGGCGCGGGTAAATGTTCGCGGCCCCAGACTTTCTCGATCATGCGGATTGGGAGGATCATTGGGGTGTTTCTCCTTCGGTTGCCCCGGCGGCGCGGACCGGGCCGGCTGGCCCGCTTCGGTGCTGCTATGCGCAAGAAAGCGCAAGCGATGCAATGGTCCGGTCACGAGCGAGGTTTGAAATCGCCCGTCTGGCGGCGACTCTAACGTCTCGTTCCGGTGGAAATTCATGATATCCTTCTATCTAAGATGTAAATACGGCAAAATGATTCGAATAACATTGAATTATTCACTTTCTTTTCCGGTTTTGTGATTGGAATGATATAGTCGCATCCGTGATCCTCTCCGCCGACCTCCTTCTGCCAGTTCTCGCCCTGCTCGCAGCGGGAGCGGGAGCGGGCTTCGCCGGTGGGTTGTTCGGGATCGGCGGGGGCTTCGTCGTGGTCCCGGCGCTGGTGCTGATCCTCCCTCTGCTTGGCGGACGGCCCGACCAGATGACCCATGTCGCGGTGGGCACCTCGCTGGCGACCATCATCTTCACCTCACTGCGCGCTGTGAAGAGCCATGCCGCACGCGGTGCAGTCGATGTCGAGGTGCTCAGGACCTGGGCCCCGTGGGTCGTGGCTGGAACAGGGCTGGGGGCGCTGATCGCGGGGCGGGTTACTTCGGAAACGCTGGCGGTGATCTTCGCGGTGGGGGTGTTTTCCTTCGCTATCTATTTCCTCGCGCCGAAGATCCGCGCCAGCGCGATGATGCTCGCGATGCCGCAGGGAGCGGCGCGGGCGGGGCTCGCCGGGTCGCTGGGGCTTGTTTCCGCGCTGCTCGGGATCGGCGGGGGCACGATCACCACCGTGGTGATGAGCGTGTGCGGCAACGGCATTCACCGCGCCATCGGCACCGCCTCGGGCATGGGCGCGATCATCGCCATTCCCGGCACCATCGGCTTCATGATTATCGGCTGGGGTGAGCCGGGGCTGCCGTGGGGCTCGGTCGGCTATGTCAACTGGGCCGCCGCCGCCGTGGTGATCGTCACCTCGGTGCTGTGCGCGCCGCTGGGCGTCGCCATGGCGCACAAGCTGAGCGAGGGGCTGCTGCGGCGGGTCTTCGGCATCTACCTGATTTTCGTGGGCGTAACGATGATAACACACGCCTGAATGTCCGCAGGAGGCGAGGAGTAAACGCGCTAACAGGAGACAGACCATGCACGCATCACGCCGAGGATTTCTGGCCGGATCGGCCGCGCTGACGGGGCTCGCGGGGGCGACCTCGGCTCAGGCCGTTCTGCCGGTGAGCGCGGCCGGAGTGGTCAGCCATTTCGGACCCAAGCCCGAGGTGGCGCTGCTCGCCCGCAACGAAAACCCCTATGGCCCCGCGCCGAGTGCGCTGGCGGCGATCACCGAGACCGGGGTGAAGGGGTGTTATTACGCCGACGGAGGCGTCTCCTACCTCACCGCCATGATCGCCGAGCGCCACGGGGTGAGCCCGAAGCAGGTCGTGCTGGGCAGTGGTTCGACCGAGCTGCTTTGTGCTATTGCACTGGCATGGGGCGGCGAGGGCAAGATCCTGTGCCCCGGCCTGTTCTGGGATACGACGGTGCAGTATGGCGAGAAGAAGGGGGCCACGGCAACCCGCATCGCGCTGACGCCCGACATGCAGGTCGATCTGGCCGGAATGGGGGCCGCCTTCGGTGAGAGCGTATCGCTGGTGCAGATCTGCAACCCCAACAACCCCACCGGCATGGTCGTGCCGCAACCCGAGCTGCGCGCGCTGGCGGCGCAGGTCACGCCCCATGCCACGCTGCTGATCGACGAGGCCTACAACGAGCTGACCGACGACCCCGCAGGCAACTCGGTGATCGATCTCGTGCGTGAGGGGCATGACGTGATTGTCTGCCGCACCTTCTCGAAGATCTACGGCATGGCCGGGATGCGCGTGGGTTATGCCATCACCAGCGAAGCCAATGCCGAGCGCATTTCCGGCTATCTGATGAGCTTCGGCGGCAATGTCTCGGGGCTTTCCGCCGCCATTGCCAGCTATGACGATCAGGGCTTCCTCGATCGCAGCAAGGCCATGATCCTCGAAGGCCGCGAGATGATCCTCGATGCCGTCGCCGCGGCGGGGCTGACCGCCTTGCCAAGCCAGACCAACTTCGTTTTCGTCGAGGTGCCCGATGCGGAAAAGGTGCGCGCCGCCATGGCCGCGCGCGGCATCCTGATCCGCGGTGCCTACGGCCAGTGGACGCAATATTCGCGCGTCAGCACCGGGTTGCTGCCCGATGTGCAGCGCTATGCCGCAGCCTTGCCCGAGGTGATCGGCAGCCTCTCGTGAGGAAAAAGAAGCCCGCCCGTCCTGGGGGGGATGAGGACGGGCGGGCATTGGTTGGAGAAGCTCCCACCGCAATCGGGAGCTTCACCCGGGGACTGAATCAAAACCGCTTGGTAACACCCACGCGCAGCTGGCGCGGCTCCACGATGCGGCTGTTGCGACCGAGCACGCCTTCCGCCGGTTCGCCGGGGAAACGCGTCTCGTAGTAATAGTCGATGTCGTCGTCGTCTGAATCGAGCGCATTAAGCAGCTCGGCATAGACTTCGAAGCCTGCCAGATTGCGCGGGGTCCAGGCGGTGCGCAGGTTCAGCAGCAGCGTCGATGCGCCGCGCTGGCTATTGTCCTCGATCAGCGCGTGCGGGCCGAGATAGCGCAGCCGCGCGGCGGCGTTGAACTCGGGGAAGATCGCCGAGACGCCCAGTTCGCCCGAGCTTTCGAGCGCGCCGGGCACATAGTTCTCGCCCTCGGGCAGGCCGACGATACGGGCATGGCTGCCGGTCCACACCGCATCAAGCGCCAGCCAATTGACGGGCTTGTAGAAAGCGGTCAGCTCATAGCCGCGCCGCTCGCTCGGGTCGGAGGGTTCGACCGCACCCGCATCGCCGACGTAGATCAGCTCGCTCTCGATGCTCGACCACCAGTAGACGCCCGAGAAGATCAGCCCGCCGCGTTCGAAGCGCAGGCCCACCTCCTCGAAATCACCCTCGACGAGGCCTGGGGCCGGGTCGGTCGGAGCGGTGACGCCGCGCGCGTCGTTCGAATGGAAGCCCTCGCCGTAGTTGGCGAAGAGGGCGATGCCGGGCACCACCTCGTAGTTCGCGCCGAACTTCACGCCGAAAGCCTCGTCCGACACGTCTCCGCTCCAGCTCGCCGCGCCTTCGAGCGCCTTGGTGCGAAAGTTGTAGAAGTCCTGCCGCAGGCCGCCGATGAGCATCAGGCCATCGACGGGGCGGGCGATGGCTTCGGCGTAGAACCCCGCCGACTTTTCATCGACCGCGAAGGCCCCAACGGTGAATTCCTTCTCACCCGCGATGGTCTCGTCGAGCCCCACGCGCGAGATGTCGTCGTAGCGCCCCTCGGCCCCGACGCGGAGCGAGAGCCAGTCCGACAGCTGCGCGGTGTGTTCGATCCGCCCGCCATAGGTCCACAGCGCATCGTACTGGCGCAGCTGGTCGCCGTTGACCGGGTCTTCGAGGAAATAGGTGAAGTTCGACAGCAGGCTCCAGTTGTAGTGCTGGACATAGCCGGTGATCTTCCAGCTGTCGGACTGGTAGTTGGCGGTGAGGATCTGCCGCTCGGTGAAGCCGGTGAGGCTGTCTTCGAGGCTGCAGAAACGGTCTTCGCACAGCGGCGTGCCAATCAGCCGCTCGGGCAGTTGCTCGGTCGGGTTCCAGCTTGCGTCATAGAGGTTGAGCGAGAGCTTGAACTCGCCATCGCCAAGCGGGCGCGAATATTTGATCAGGCCCGACACGCCGGTGAAGTCTTCCGGCAGTTCCCATGGCCCGTCGTTGAGCTTGACCTGTCCGACCATCAGCAGGTCGCCGCCCGCCAGCGGCACTGAGCCGCCCGCGACGAAACGGCGGTATCCGTAGGACCCGACTTCGGCGGTGGCGAAGGGCTGCAACCGGTCGTGGGTGGTGATCATCGTCGTGCCGACGAAGCTGAAGTCGCCGGTGTCGGCGCGGTAGGGGCCCTTGCGATAGTCGACCCGCCGGACGGTTTCGGGGATCAGGCCGTTGACGTCGAGATAGCCCTGACCGTGGCCGTGGGTCCGGAAGTTCATCGGCATATCGTCGATATAGACCGACAGGTCGGTGCCATGATCGAGGTTGAACCCGCGCAGGAAGAACTGGTTGGCCTTGCCCCCGCCCGAGTGCTGGGTGGCGATCAGGCCCGGGGTCGCCTCCAGCAGTTCGCCGGGGCGCAGAAACGGGCGCACTTCGATGTCCGCCCCGGCCACCCCGCCTTCGCTGGCCGCGCCTGCCGTGCCGATGCGCCTTTCGCCGCGCCCGTAGACATAGATGATGTCGCCGGTCGTGGTGTCGCGCACGACGTTGCCCTCGTTGGCCTCGACGTCGCGGGTGGGTCGCTCGTCGTCGCTGGCGAAAGCCACAACGGGCACGCCCAGTGCGATCAGCGATGCGCTGGCGGCAAGCGCCTTGATGCTGGTGGAAATGCCCTCTCTCCTCATGCAGCATGACTTGCCGTGAGGCTCTTGCTGCCACCAGCCCTATTACGGTAATCGGCTCGTAACAGGTGCGTTACAGCACCCAATCTGGACGAGGAACGGGCTATGACCGACCCCATGTCGGACTGTAACGGGGGTTACAAGCAGGAGGTCGAGCGCCTGCGTGAAGCAGGTGTTGCGGGACGTAACGGACGCCTGCGCGACCTGTTCGACTACCTCGCCGAGCGCGGCCCGGAGGCCGAATCAGCCAGCCAGGCGGATATCGCCGTGGCGGTGTTCGGCGAGGCCCAGAACGATGCCGATGACGCGACAGTGCGCGTCTATGTCCATCGCCTGCGCAAAAAAATTGACGATTATTATGCGCGGCATGAGCCTTCGTCCGATGAGATGCGGCTGGAGATTCCCTCCGGCATTTACGGGTTGCGTCCGATTCACCGGGCCGGGGCTGCCAATCCCTCCGAGGAGACAGCCGCGCCTCCGCTGTCTCGTCGACTGCTGATTCTGGCTCTGGTGGCGCTGGTGGTGCTGTGCGCGGGCGCTTTCGGGCTGGGGCGGTCGCTGGAGCGGCCGGGCGCGGCCAATGTCTTGTGGCAGCCCCTGCTGCAATCGGAGCGACCGGTGCTCCTCGTGCTCGGCGACTATTATCTGTTCGGTGAAATCGACCCGCTCGCGCCCGAAGAGGGCCGCCTGATCCGCGATTTCCGCGTCAACAGTTCGGAAGATCTGCTCCGCCTGCAGGAGGCCGAACCGAAACGCTACGCGATGGCGGAGGACTTTGGCCTCAATTACCTGCCGTTCTCCAGCTCTTATGCGCTGACCTCGGTTTCGCCGTTGCTGGTGGGCAATGGCAAGAGCGCGAATGTCATCGCCGCCTCCGAACTGATGCCCGAAATGCTCAGCCGGTTCGATATTGTCTATGTCGGTTTGCTGAGCGGGCTGGGGTCGCTCGAACAGCAGGTGTTCGCTGGCTCGGGCTTCCGCCTTGGCGAGACTTACGACGAACTGATCGACCGCGATTCGCGACAAATCTACGCCACCGACGAGGCTCGCCGTATCGCCGCGCCGGTGTTTTACCGCGACTATGCCTATCTCGCGCGCTTCACCGCGCCGGGCGGAGCGAAGGTGATGGTCGTGGCCAGCGAGCGCGAAACCGGCCTGCGTGCGCTGGGGCCGATTGTCGCCAAGGCCACGTTGCCCGACGAGGTGGCGAAGGTGGCCGGGGGCGATGCCCCGTTCGAGGCGCTGTGGCAGGTGACGGGGCAGCAAGGCGCGGACCTGTCCGACCGGCTGATCCTCGCCCGCACGCGGCGTTGAGCCCGCCTGTCGCATGTGGCGGCAGGTTATCTTGCGATTCCCCCGCGCGCGCCTACATTGGCCCCCGAAAGGACTCCTAAGCACATGAGTGACAATCGCGAGCCCGAAGGCGGTGGCGGCAACCCCTGGATGAAGAGCCTCATGATCTGGGGCGGCATCTTCGTTGCCCTGCTGCTGGTCATCTCGATGTTCTCCGGCCCGCGTGAAGCAGGCGGGGCGCCGATCCTCTATTCCGACTTCAAGCAGAAGGTCGCCGAGGGCAGCGTGAAGAGCGTCGAAATCTCGCCCGATCTGATCGTCGGGCAGATGAAGAATGACGAGCGCTTCTCCACTGTTCCGGTGCAGGGCGATGTCGACCTGACCAGCCAGCTCGAGCGGGCCGGTGTGCAGTTCACCGGCGCCGCGCCCGAGCAGATGAATATCCTGTGGGTGATCCTCGTGCAGGCGCTGCCGTTCCTGCTGATCCTCGGCGTGGCGTTCTTCGCGCTGCGGCAGGTGCAGAAGGGCGGCGGTTCGGGCGCGATGGGCTTTGGCAAGTCCAAGGCCAAGCTGCTGACCGAAAAGCAGGGCCGCGTGACCTTTGACGATGTCGCCGGCATCGACGAGGCGCGCGAGGAATTGCAGGAAATCGTCGAGTTTCTGAAAGACCCCTCGCGTTTCTCCAAGCTGGGTGGACAGATTCCGAAGGGCGCGCTGCTGGTCGGCTCGCCGGGTACCGGTAAGACGCTGCTGGCCCGCGCCATCGCGGGCGAGGCGCGCGTGCCGTTCTTCACCATCTCGGGTTCGGACTTCGTCGAGATGTTCGTCGGCGTCGGCGCGAGCCGGGTGCGCGACATGTTCGAGCAGGCCAAGAAGAACGCGCCGTGCATCGTCTTCATCGACGAAATCGACGCCGTCGGCCGCCATCGCGGCAACGGCATCGGCAACTCGAATGACGAACGCGAGCAGACGCTGAACCAGCTCCTGGTCGAGATGGACGGCTTCGAGGCCAACGAAGGCATCATCATCATCGCCGCCACCAACCGGCCCGACGTGCTGGACCCGGCGCTGCTGCGCCCCGGCCGCTTCGACCGTCAGGTGGTGGTGCCGATCCCCGATATCGACGGGCGCGAGAAGATCCTCTCGGTGCACATGAAGAAGGTGCCGCTGGCGCCCGACGTCAACGCGCGCACCATCGCGCGCGGCACCCCCGGCTTCTCGGGCGCGGATCTGGCCAACCTCGTCAACGAGGCGGCGCTGCTGGCAGCGCGGCGCAACAAGCGTCTGGTCGCGATGCAGGAGTTCGAGGACGCCAAGGACAAGGTCATGATGGGCACCGAAAGGAAGTCCATGGTCATGACCGAGGACGAGAAGAAGATGACCGCCTATCACGAGGCGGGCCACGCGCTCGTCTCGCTGAACGAGCCGGCGTCGGACCCGATCCACAAGGCCACGATCATCCCGCGCGGCCGGGCGCTGGGCATGGTGATGCGCCTGCCCGAGCGCGACAACTATTCGTACCACCGCGACAAGATGCATGCGAACCTCGCCGTTGCGATGGGCGGGCGCGTGGCCGAGGAGATCATTTTCGGGCACGACAAGGTCAGCTCGGGCGCCTCGGGCGACATCCAGTATGCGACCGATCTGGCGCGCAACATGGTCACCAAGTGGGGCATGAGCGACAAGCTCGGCCCGCTCCAGTACGAGGCGAGCCAGGAAGGCTATCTCGGCATGGGGCAGACCACGCGCACCATGGCGGGCTCGGAAACCAACAAGCTGATCGACGCCGAGATCAAGGATCTGGTCGAAGGCGGGCTCAAGCGCGCGACCGAGGTGCTGACCGAACAAGAGGACAAGCTCCACCTGCTGGCCCAGGCCCTGCTCGAATACGAGACGCTGAGCGGCGAGGAGATCAACCGGCTGATGGAAGACGGTAAGATCGACCGCCCCGACCAGCCCACCGGCCCGGCTATCCTGCCGCCGTCGCATGGGTCTTCGGTGCCCAAGGCAGGCAAGCGCTTCGGCGGCTCGGGCGAGGCGCCGCAGGGGGCCTGAGCAGGCGCAAATCCGTTCAGCCTGAGCTTGTCGAAGGCCACGCGCAGGTCAGGCCGCTTGCCTGCCCTTCGACAAGCTCAGGGCGAGCGGATGATGACGAGTGGCACTTAAGAGAAACAGCATGAAGCAGAGGCGCGCGTGCGTCTCCTGCTCTAACCCTGCGCCAGCCGCCGCTCGATAGCAGTCCAGAGCTGCCCGAAACCGCGCGCGGCGGGCGAGTTGGGGGCGAAGGCACCCACCGGCTGCTGCCGCACCGCGCATTGCTCGATCGCGCTTGCCTGCGGGATCACCGGCCAGTTCGGATTGGCTTCCAACGCCTCAAGATGCAGCGCGCGGCGGCGGTCGACCATCGACAGCACGGGGAGGATCGGCGGGTGGCTCTTGGTGTTGGCGCGGATTTCCCTCGCCACGATCTCCAGCGCGCGGGCCGATAGCGGCGAGGGCGGCAGCGGCACGATCACGCAGGTCGCCGCACGCACCACCTGCGCACTGATCTCGTTCAGCACCGGGGGGCAGTCGAGCACGATCCGCTCGTAGTCGCGGCTGAGCGTTTCAGCGAGCTTCGCCAGCCGCTTCTTTTTGCCGATGCGGCCGAACAGGCCATCGAGATCGCGGATCGATTCGTCGGCAGGCAGGACATCGAGGCGGTCGTAGCCGCTCTGCCAGATCAGGCTGGAGGGTTCGGTATCGCGGTCGAAGATCGCGCCGGCGGCGGCGCGCTTCTGCGCATCGATCCCGAACAGAAAACCCGATCCGCCCGCCGCATCGAGATCCCACAGCAGCGTGCGCCGACGCGATACCGTGGCCGAGTACCACGCGAGGTTCGCCGCGATGGTGGTCTTCCCCACGCCGCCTTTCACGCTGTAGACTGCAATGACCGCCATCGACGCTCCTTTCGTGCAAAGGTTAGAGCGTCAAAGCGGCCGGCGATCAATCGCAACCCAGCGCCGGACATAAGAAAAGGGCCGCAGCTCGCGCCGCAGCCCTTTCGCTGTCTCGCCGGGACGAGAAATCTGTCGTTTTCGATCAGCCTTCGTAGTCGCCGCCGATCGAGGTCGAGCGGGCCGGGGCCGCGGCCGAAAGGCGCATGGCTTCGGCCGACTGGCTCAGCGAACCGATATCGTCCGCTTCGTCTTCCTCGTCGGGGAGCACGCGCTGGAGCGACTGGGTCAGCGATTCCTGCAGGTGCTTGGGCTTGACGGTCTGCTCGGCGATCTCGCGCAGGGCGACGACCGGGTTCTTGTCACGGTCGCGGTCGACGGTCAGTTCGGCACCGCCAGAAATCTCCCGCGCACGCTGGGCGGCAAGCAGGACGAGATCGAAACGGTTGGGAACTTTGTCGACGCAATCTTCGACGGTAACGCGCGCCATAGGGCACTCCAATCAAGCGGGTTGTTCGGAAAGTGCGTTCAGATACGGACGCAAGCGCCAGGAGTCAAGAATTCGCATTGCCGCGCGGGCGTGCTAGCGCTGGAACCCTACCGCGCCCAAGCCATTGGAACCCCATGATCCGCACCCTCCCGCTTCTGTTCGCCCCCTTGATGCTCGCAGCCTGCAACCAGAGCACGCCCGAGCAACTAGCCGCCAGCGACGGGCCTGCCACGCCTGCTACCTCCGGCGCGAACATGGCCCAGGGCCAGAGCGCGCCGATCATGCTCGACGTGATCCTGCCCGAGGATCTCGCGGCCGAGCCGTTGGCGGGCGAGCTGGGCTGTGCGTTCAGCTTCAGCCGCACAGACGACCCGCTACTGGTGGCAAAGGGCGTGGTCGATAGCCAGAGCCAGGCCATGGGCGCGGTGAAGATCGACGGGACGGTGATGCGCCTCGCCAAGGAGGGCAAGGGCGGATTTGGCGACATGCCCGATGGTGCCTCGTTCACCAACGGCGCGGTCAGCGCCCGGGTCGAGGTGACGGGTGATGCCGATCCCGGCGCGGCGCCGAGCGAGAGTCCGCTCAAGACCGCGCGGTTGACTATCGCGCGCGGCACCCGCCAGATCGTGATCGACGGGTTTTACGCGTGCGGGCCGTGAGCGCCGAGGGCTAGCCTATGGGCTAGAGGCTACGTCTGCTTTCGGGAACTGCGGAAGGCGTAGTGAACGGCGGGGATGGGGTGGTTAGCGGATAAGTCGATCACCGAACTGAGGGTATAGGAAGGCCTTTGACGATTTCGCGCAGTTGGCCATTCCTATCTGCCAATCGCTCGTAGTCGCAGCCAAAATCGGCAAGATAATGGACATCGTCGTTGGCTGACTGCCAGCGTATATAAAATGCGCCTGCGTCCGTTACTTCGGGCACGCCTTTCGGGCAGGCTCGCTCGATGAACCTCATCGCGCTCTCTTCAGAGAATGGCACCGCCTGTTTGCGATATGGCTGTAGTTCTGCAAGCAGTTCAAACAGTTCGGCTCGAGTGAGTTTGAAACCGCCCGTCGTCCCGTCAGGATGTGGCTCGCTATCCTTGTAGGTCCCATTACCTCCTGCATCGATCACAACCTCGAGAGAAGACCAGCCAGACAGCCGCATCTCGAGCCGCTCTATTTCCTCGCCGCGGCTGTCGGACGCGCAGCTTGTAGCAATGAGCAAGACAAATGAAGCGAACAAGGGACGCATGCAATTGATCTACATCGATAAGCGAGTGGCCGCTATGGGTTCGTCTGCTGCCTTTCCGCTTTTCGACGCAACTCGCGCCAAGAAGTCATCCTCTCCCCACCACTCGTCATCCCGGGCTTGTCCGGGATGACGCTTTCCTGCGCTCGCACCGCATAAGCTGGCCCCCGCATCAAATCCGGGGTGACGATTGAGGCGAGCGGAACCCGCCGAAACTATTCGTACCCGTAGTCCGAATAGTCCTTCATATTGGGCGAGGTGAACTTGGTGATCTCGGCCTGGAAGTGCAGCGGCACGTTGCCGGTCGAGCCGTGGCGCTGCTTGGCCACGATCAGCGTCGCCTTGTTGCGCAGTTCCAGATAGCGCTCCTCCCACAGACGATACTTCTCCTGAATGTCGGCCGAGCTGGTCTCGGTCGGCACCTCGGGGCGCACCGCCTCATGATAGTAGTCGCCGCGGAAGATGAACCAGACCATGTCGGCGTCCTGCTCGATCGAGCCCGATTCGCGCAGGTCCGACAGCATCGGCTTCTTGTCCTCGCGCTGTTCGACCGCACGGCTGAGCTGCGACAGCGCGATCACCGGCACGCTCAGCTCCTTGGCCAGCGTCTTCAGCCCGCGCGAAATCTCCGAAATCTCGTTCACGCGGTTGTCGCTGGCGCGGCCCGAGCCTTGCAGCAGTTGCAGGTAATCGACCACGATCAGCCCGATATCGTGCCGCCGCTTCAAGCGCCGCGCGCGGGTGCGCAGCGCGCCGATGGTGAGGCCGGGGGTATCGTCGATATAGAGCGGCAGCTCCGAAAGCCGGCGGCTGGCATTGGCAAGCCGCTGGAAGTCGTCGCGGTTGAGCTTACCCGAGCGCAGCGCTTCGGACGAAATCTCCGCCTGTTCGGCGAGAATACGCGTGGCCAGCTGGTCGGCGCTCATTTCGAGGCTGAAGAAGGCGACCGGGCCGCCGAAATTGTGCTCGCCGCCCTCGGCCTGCCAGCGCAGGTGCTCTTCCGCGCAGTTGAAGGCGATGTTGGTGGCGAGTGAGGTCTTGCCCATGCCGGGGCGTCCGGCGAGGATGATAAGGTCGGAATTGTGCAGGCCCGCAGTCTTGCGGTCGACCGAATCGAGGCCGGTGGTCTTGCCCGAGAGCCCGCCGCCCGAGTTCATCGCGGCCTCGGCCATCTTGATCGCGGTGAGCGCGGCTTCCTTGAAGCTGGTCGCCTCCGAGCCGGTGGACGCGCCTTCGGCCACCTCGAACAGGCGTGCCTCGGCCCGCGAGATCTGGTTCAGCGGCTCGACTTCCTCGCTGGTGTCGAGCGCGCCCTCCACCAGATCGCGCCCTACGCTGACCAGTTCGCGCAGCAGGGCGAGGTCGTAAATCTGCTGGGCCAGTTCGCGCGGGGCGAGCAGGCCTTGCCCGTCGGCGGTCAGCTGCGCGAGGTAGGCGGTGCCGCCCAGTTCGGCCAGCGCCTCGTCGTTTTCGAACAAGGGCTTCAGCGTCACCGGCGTCACCACCATCTGGCGGTCGAGCTGGTTCTGGATGCGGTCCATGATCTTGCCATGGACCGGGATGAAGAAATGATCGGGCCGGATCGGCACGGTCATTTCTTCGAGCAGACGGTTGTCGATCAGCAGCGCGCCGAGGAAGGCGGCCTCCGCCTCGGGGTTGGCCGGCAGCGCGCGCCCCGCGGGCGTCTGGGCGCTGGCGGCGGCAGGGCCGGCGGAGCGGATGAGCAGATCTTCGTCGGACATGGCCTCCTCATGCGGCCTGATGACCGCTGCGGCAAGAGGTGCCCCCTTGTGGATAGCGGGGATGAATCGCTCCCGCGCCCTTTCGCAATTGCCATAAAGCCTTGAGAGAGGCACAGAGGCGCGACCATGAACGACCCTGCCATCAACCGTATTGCCAGCATCTCGCTCGACGAGGCCTCGGTGATCGCGCGCAGCGAGGATGTCGAACGTGAGCGGCAGGTGGCCCTGCGCGATCTGGTGGAGGACAACCTGTTCCGCCCCTTGCGGGCCAGCGAGAACGGGCAGCAGGGGCCGTGGCAGGTGCATCTGTCGGTGGTCGACGGGATGCTGGCCTGGAACCTCACCGACGGGGCGAACGAATCGGCGGGCACCATCGGGCTGGGCCTCGCGCGGATGAAGCGCCATGTGCGCGACTACTTCGCCATCTGCGACAGCTACTACAAGGCGCTGCGCCGCAACTCGGCGCAGGAGATCGAGACCATCGACATGGCGCGCCGGGCGATTCACGACCGCGGCACACGCCAGTTGCTCGAATCGCTCGAAGGCAAGGTCGAGACCGACTTCACCACCGCGCGCCGCCTGTTCACGCTGATCTGCGTGCTGCATATCAGGGCCTGAGACGAGCAAGAGGGGGCCGACTTGGCCAGAAAGCGGAAGAGACCCTGGCGCCTGCGCGCATTGGCGGCGCTGTTGCTGGTCGCGCTGGCGGCGGGCGGCTGGCTCTGGTGGCAGTCGCGCACCTGGCGGCCCGAACGCACCGACTATCCGGTGCAGGGCGCATTGATCGGCGAGCGTGACGGGGTGGTCGATTTCGGCGCGCTCGATGCGGCGGGGGCGGATTTCGTCTATCTCGAAGCGAGCGCGGGCGACAACGGGCGCGACGCGCAGTTCAGCCGCAATCTTGAGGCGCTGGCGGGCAAGGACATGCCCTATGGCGCGGTCCACGAGTACGACCCCTGCGTTCCGGCCGAGCGGCAATCGGCCAATTTCGTCACCATCGTGCCGCGCGATGCGCGGATGCTGCCGCCGGTGATCGCGCTGGGCAAGCTGCCCAGTGCTTGCGGCAATCCGGCCATCGAGGCGGGGCTCGAAAGCGAGCTGACCACCTTCATCAATCAGGTCGAGAACCATACCGGCCAGCCGGTGGTGCTGCTGGTGCCGTCTGCCTTCGAGGCGAAATACGGCATATCCAGGCGGATCGAGCGCAACCTGTGGCTGACGCGCGACTGGTTCCAGCCCGACTACGCCGGGAGGCCGTGGACCTTGTGGACCGCCAATGCGCATCTCCACAGCGCGCTTGCCGCCGAGCCGCTGCGCTGGGTGGTGGTGCAGCCATGAGCGTCTCGCGCGATGACCTGATGGCAGCGGCGCGGGCGGCGGCGGAGGGGGCCTATGCGCCCTATTCGAAGTTTCTCGTTGGCGCAGCGCTGGCCTTTGCCGATGGCAGCGTGGTGAGCGGGGCCAATGTCGAGAATGTGAGCTACGGCCTGTCGCTCTGCGCCGAGACGGTGGCGGCGGGCAAGGCGATGTCCGAGGGGCGGCGTGGCGGGCTGGTTGCCGTGGCGGTGAGCGGGCCGAAAGCCCACGCGATCACTCCGTGCGGACGCTGCCGTCAGGTGCTGGTCGAACTGGCCATGCTCGATGGCAGCGATCCGCTGGTGTGGTGCGATGGGCCGGGCGGCGTGCGCGAATTTCGGCTGTCGCAGCTGCTGCCCGAGGCGTTCTCGGAGCTTTAGGGTTCTGATCCCCTTTGCTCCCCCCTCCCCTTGGGGAGGGGCCGGGGGTGGGGGTTCGACGCTGGCTGGGGCGGAACCCCCATCCCAACCCTTCCCCAAGGGGAAGGGCTTCTATGTCATCCCGCTCCAGCGACAAGCGTGCTTTCCGCTCGTGCCCTCTTCAGGGCGAACGGAGCGGAGGGCTATTGCGCGACCAGCGTCCCGTCGCTGGCATAGTGCTCGGTGCGGGCAACCGGCGCGGCCTTGCCCCATTTCGCCACCAGCGTATCGGCGGCCAGCAGCTGCGCCATGAAGCGCTGGTACGAAGCGTCGCGGCAGCCCTGATTATAGGCGATCTCCTCGGTGGTCGCGCCACGGGTTCGCCGCAGGGTGCCGTAGAGATCGTCGGTGCGGAACTGCTTGCAGTCGCGCGGGTTCGGAGCCGGATCGGGCAGGCCCGCCAGCAGAGCCTCCAGCTCGGCCTTCTGCACCGGGCTGACGGCGAACATATGGTAGCGCAGCTCGTAAGGCCCGACCGGGCCCGGCTGTCCGCTGTCGTTCACGCGTTCGTACCAGGTGCCCTGTTCCCCCGGCCCGACCACCCAGCCGGAGACCACGCGGCCCCAGCTGTTGGTCTCGTAGGCGATCTGTTCGACCGCAGGGGCGGCGTCAGGCATGGTCGCGCAGGCGCTCAGCAGCAGTGCGGCCAGCGGCGCGAATCGAATCACGCGCGCTCCTCAAGCCATTGTAGCAGCGTACCGAGGCAATCGCGCGCCAGCAGGCGGCTGCGCTCGGGGCTCCAGCCTTGGGCGGGGTCGGGCAGGTCGTCGTTGTCCTTGAACGGCATTTCGAGCGTCATCGACACCGCACCGAAGCGCTCGGCGACCTGATTGGTGCTCATCGACAGGTTGGCCCGACCGGGGCGCGCGGTTTCATAGCCGAGCCTGCGCTGGAAATCGGGCGTGCGCCGGTCGAGCAGCTCGCGATAGCGCTCGTAGTCGGCACCGAGCTTGTCGGTCCACGAGGGAATGCCCTCGAACCCGGCGATGAAGTTGGCGGGAATAGCCTCGTCGCCATGGACGTCCATCGCGAAGTCGACGCCGCTTGCGTCCATCGCATTGCGGATCGCCAGCACCTCGGGCGCGCGCTCGGCGGTCGGGTTGTCCCACTCGCGGTTGAGGTTCACGCCCGCCGCATTGGTGCGCAGGTGTCCGCGCGTGCTGCCATCCGGGTTGCAGTTGGGAACGACGTGCAAGCGGCACAGCTGGCGCAGCTTGCGCGCGACCGGGTCGGCCGGGTCGGTCAGCAGGTCGAGCGCGCCTTCCATCCACCATTCGGCCATCGATTCGCCCGGATGCTGGCGGGCATAGAGCCACACCTGACAATCGCCCTCGCCCATTTCGAGGCAATCGAGCGCGCGCCCGTCGAGCGTGGTGCCGAGACGGCGATGGCTCACGCCCTCGCTGGCGGCGGCCTCGGCGACGAGGTCGAAATGGCGCTCAAGCGAATAGGGCGCGAAATAGGCGAAGGAGACGAGGTCGCTGGCGGGTGTGTAGCGAATGGTCAGCGTGCCGTTGGCATCGGCCTTGTCGTAGGACGAATCGGCGCGGCCCCAGTATTCGCGGTCTTCCGAAACGCAGGCGCGGTAGCCGGGCCAGCCATCGGGATAGGCGCTGGTCGCAAGGTTCTCGATCCGCAGCACCAGTTCGCGGCCCGCGCAGCCCGCAACGCGGAAGTGGAACCACTGGGCGAACTCGCTCTGATGATCGCGCCTGATCGCCAGACGGGCCTTGGCGCCGTCGATGGCGAGCACTTCGATGTTGCCGCTGTCGAAGGCGGCGTCGATATGAATGTCGGTCATGCTTAGTCTACCTGGATGGTTTCGCCGGAGATTCCGGGGAAGTTGCTGAACAGGGCAGCGGCCAGCCGCGCGGCGGCGGCGGTCTGGTCGGCATAGTTGCTGTTGGCGCTGGCGATCATCTGGGCGCGGCCCTCCCACAGGTTCTCAGTCCCTGCGCCGGGGCGAATCGCTACCGCCAGCCGGGTGTCGAGCCGTTCGGCCGCGCGCGGGGTAAGGTCGAGCCCGATGCCAAGGCCGACGCCAGAGCCATAGCTGCCGACCGAAGCCCCGCCGCCAACGCTGACCGGACGACGACCCGCATCGGGATCGTCGACGAACTGTTCGAGCGAGACCTGCGCCACCTGCGCGCCGCCGCTGGGGCGCACGCTGTAGCCGAGGCTCGCCAGCTCACGCTCCACCGCCGTGCGATAGACCGATTCGTTGGGGGAGCGCTGAAGGCCGGGGCCGAACTCCACCGAGATGGTGCCCGTGCCCAGCTGCGCCGGGGCCGCACCGACGAACCGCGTCACCTCGACCGGCGACACATAGGCAGGCGCCGCGCAGGCCGCGAGCCCGGCGCAGGCGAGAACGATTGTGCAGCTTCTCCGGATCATGATAGACAAACCTTTCGTGCGAGCCCTTGTTCCGTCACCCGCTAGCAGGCTTGGGCTTGACTTTCACTGCTGTCGACCATATTTCGCCCGCCATAGATTTTGCGGCACCGGATCTCTGGTTTCCGGTGCCTTTTCATTTGGAAAGATCGCCATGAAGATTCGTAACAGCCTCAAGTCGCTGAAGGGCCGCCATCGCGATAACCGCGTGATTCGTCGTCGTGGCCGCACCTATGTGATCAACAAGACCAACCGTCGCTTCAAGGCTCGCCAGGGCTGATGCGGGCCGCACCGCGATTCGTTCGCGGTCGGCTGGTCTTCGATCGGACGCACAGAGATGGCCTCCGCGTGAGCGGGGGCTTTTTCTATGTCTGAGGTTCCTGTCGCCGCTCCCCTCGCCGTCGTTTGGGATGTGGGCCGCGTGCTTTACGAGTGGGAGCTGCGGCACCTGTTCGCGCGCCTGATCGACGATCCGGCGGAGCTGGACTGGTTCCTCGACCATGTCGTGACCGAGGAATGGCACTTCCAGCACGATGCGGGCCGTCCGCTGGCCGAGATGGTGCCCGAACGGCAGGCGCAGTTCCCGCGCCATGCCGCGCTGATCGCGGCCTATGCCGAGCGGTTCGTCGAATCGATTCCCGGCCCCGTCGCGGGAACGCACCAGCTGGTCGAGGCGCTGGCCGCGCGCGGAGTGCCGCAATATGGCCTGACCAACTTCGGAGCCGAATTCTGGGACATGTTCCGCCCCACCGCGCCGATCTTCGACCTGATGCAGGACGTGGTCGTCTCGGGCCGCGAGCTATGCGTGAAGCCCGATCCGGCGATCTATGCCCTGCTGGAGCGGCGCAGCGGCCACGACCCGCACGAGCTGTTCTTCATCGACGACCGGGCCGACAATGTGGCCGGAGCCCGCGCGCGCGGCTGGCACGCCCACCAGTTCGATAATGCCGCCGCGCTCGAAGCCGAGCTGGCAGCGCACGGGCTGCTTTAGGAAAAGCGCTGGCCTCAGCCGTTGCAGCGGGCCAGCTCTTCGGCGGCCAGCGGCGCGCCATCGACCGTGAACTGTGTGATTGCGCCGGTCTTGCGCTTCAGCTCGCGGCAGATGCGCAAGGGGCGAGCAGTGCTGCGCGGAGCCACGCAGCTGGTGCCCTCGCAGGTCCAGGCCACGCCGCCTGCGGCCATGCGCGGTGCCGTTGCAGGCGTAGCGATCTCGGCCACATAGAACGCACCCGAGCCTTGCGGCTGCGCCATCAGCGCGGCCTGCGGTGCGGCGGCGACAGTCAGGGTGAGAGCGGAAAGGGCGATCAGGCGAGGGCGACGTGTCATCATGGCTCCAGTCACTAAGTTGCGGATCGCTACTTATTGTGAAAGGTTGCATTGGGCAACGCACTTATGTCACAATCTGGGGGTTCCGCCACGATTGTGCTTATTTTGCAACGTGTCGGCAGATATAGGAGCCTCATGACACAACTGCGCGAACCCTTGAGTGTGATTGGTGAATGCGGACTGCCCGCTGCGCTTGAGGTGATGGGGGAGCGCTGGTCGTTCCTGATTCTGCGCGCGGCCTTCAACGGCTTTGTCCATTTCGAGGACTTTTCGAGCGAACTGGGCATTGCCCGCAATATTCTCTCCAACCGGCTGACGCGGCTGGTCGACCATGGGGTGCTGGCGCGCGAGCGGTGCGAGCACGACAAGCGCAAGGTCGAATACCGGATGACCGCAAAGGGGCGCGAACTGTTGCCGGCGATCCTTGCCCTGCGCGACTGGGGGCTGCGCTACACCGACAATGCCGCGCCCAATCTGGTGCTGATCGATGCGCGCGACCGCCAGCCGATCGCGCCGATCACGATTCGCGCGCACGATGACCGGGTGCTCGAATGGGGCGACCTCGCCTGGGCCGAGCCAGAGGATGTCGGTGCGCCGGTGGCGGAGGAATGCTGCGCGAAGGCCTGAGCGGCTCTCAGGCGCGCGGCGCGGCGCGGCGATAGCTGAGCGCCTCGGCCACATGCACCCGCCCGACTGCATCGGCTCCGGCCAGATCGGCCACGGTGCGCGCCACCCGCAGCATCCGGGTGTAGCCGCGCGCGGATAGTCGCATCGCTTCTGCCGCCTGCATCAGCAATTGCCGCCCGGCCTCGTCGGGCGTCGCGTAACGTTCGAGCATCTCTCCTTCCAGCTCGGCATTGGCGCGCACCCCGCGCGCCACCTGCACCTCGCGCGCCCGCGCTACCCGTGCGGCGACCTCGGCGCTGCCCTCGGCGGGCGGGGGCAGGGCGAGGTCCATCGCGCTCACCGGCTGCACCTCCACATGCAGGTCGATCCGGTCGAGCATCGGGCCGGACACCTTCGACTGATAGTCCGCCGCGCATTTCGGCGCGCGCGAGCAGGCCAGCGCCGGGTCGCCGAGATGACCGCAACGGCACGGGTTCATCGCCGCCACCAGCTGCACCCGCGCCGGATAGCTGACATGGGCATTGGCCCGCGCCACATCGACCTTGCCCGTCTCCAGCGGCTGCCGCAGCGAATCGAGCACAGCGCGCTGGAACTCGGGCAATTCGTCGAGGAACAGCACCCCGAGGTGCGCGAGACTCACCTCGCCCGGACGCACCCGCAGCCCGCCGCCGGTCAGCGCCGCCATCGAGGCCGAGTGGTGCGGCGCGCGAAAGGGTCGGGTGCGGCTGATCCGCCCGCCTTCGAGCAGCCCCGCCACCGAGGCGACCATGCTCACCTCCAGCGCCTCGGCGGGGGTGAGCGGGGGGAGGATACCCGGCAGACACGAGGCGAGCAGGCTTTTGCCCGCGCCGGGAGGGCCGTTCATCAGCAGGTTGTGCCCGCCCGCCGCGGCGATTTCGAGCGCGCGCTTGGCGCTCTCCTGCCCCTTCACCTGCTTGAGGTCGGGGCCGTGATCGGGCTCTGCCACGAGGCCGGGCGCGGGTTCGGGCAGCTGTCTGTCGCCCCGGAAATGCGCGAGCAGGCTGACCAGATCGGGCGCCGCGCACACCGCGATCCCGCTCGCCCAGCGCGCTTCCGCCCCTTGCGCGGCGGGGCAGATCAGGCCTTTATCCTGCTCGCTCGCATGCAGCGCTGCCAGCAAGACACCGGGCGAGGGCACGATGCGCCCATCGAGCGCGAGTTCGCCCACCGCCACCCATTCGGCCAGATCCTCGCCATCGAGCACGCCCATCGCGCCCAGCAGCGCCAGCGCAATCGGCAAGTCGTAGTGGCTGCCTTCCTTGGGCAGGTCGGCGGGCGAGAGGTTCACGGTGATCCGCTTGGGCGGCAGCGACAGACCCATCGCGGCAAGGGCCGACTGCACCCGCTCGCGGCTTTCGGCCACGGCCTTGTCGGCCAGGCCAACCACCGAAAAGCGCGGCAGTCCGGCAGCCAGCTGACACTGCACCTCGACGCTGCGCGCCTCCAGCCCGAGATAGGCGACCGTCGATACCAATGCGACCATGCAACCCCCAGTGCTCAAAGTGATAACGCCCGTTTCTCAGGTGTCGAGCGGATCGTGGTTAAAAGCCCGGCAACCTTCTCCCTTTGCAATGGGTAAGGGGAAAAAGCGCGATCATCGCGGCCATGATCCGCTCCGCTCTTGCCGCACTTCTCGGTTTGACCGCCCTGACGGTCGCGACGCCCGGACAGGCGGAGAGCTGGGCCACTGTCTATGAAGAGGAATGGGTCGAGCAGGTGCCCGTCAGCGCCTCGCGCTTCGTCTCGCCGTTGCAGGCACAGGTCGAGCACGAGGCGGTCGCCTCCTATGGCCCTTTCCGTGTGATCGATGCGCACACCGCCGCGCTGGTCGGCACCACCGACAGCCGCTCGCCCGCGCATCTGGCTGCGATGCTCGCCGCCTTTCCGCAGATCGAGCGGCTCGATTTCGTCGAGGCTCCCGGCACGCTCGACGATCTTGCCAACCTCAAGATGGGTCGCCTGCTGCGCGCGTGCGGTATCTCCACCAGTGTGAGTGCGGGTGGATCGGTGCGTTCGGGCGCGGTGGAGCTGTTTCTTGCCGGTGCCCGCCGCACCATCGCGCGTGGGGCCGAGTTCGCCGTCCACGGCTGGCTCGACTACAACGGGCGCGGCGCGGCCGACTATCCGGTCGGTTCGCCCGAGCACCAGCGCTACCTCGACTACTACACCGAAATGGGCATGACCCGCGAAGAGGCCGCGCGCTTCTACGCCATGACCAATTCTGTGCCGTTCGAGGATGCCCTGTGGCTCGACGGGGTGGAAATGGCGCAGTGGATCGGGCAGGACGTCGCCGATAGTCCGGCTCCGATGCTGGCGCTGCCTGCGGTTCCGCACATTGCCCGTCTTGACTCGGGGGTGCCCGTTCAGTAAGCGCCCTTGTCATTGAGAGGCCGCCCCCGGAGCAATCAGGGCTTGGCGGCCCTTTTCTTTTCGTTTTTCGAGGTAAGTTACGATGAAGCGCACTTTCCAGCCGAGCAACCTCGTGCGTGCTCGCCGCCACGGTTTCTTCGCCCGCAAGGCTACTGTCGGTGGCCGCAAGGTCCTGCGCGCCCGCCGTCGTCGCGGTCGCAACAAGCTTTCGGCCTGATTTTCCTGCGTGCGCCCATCCGGGCGCACATCCTCGGCGCCGCCCCCTTCGCTCCGCTTCGGGGCGCCTGCGGGCGGTCGGTCGACCTTGCGGGCCCCATCGGGCCCGTTTTGGTTTGCGCTACCGATTCGTGACTCTTGATCGGGCGCATCCTATCTTTCCTGTCATGACCATTTCGGTCCTCACCCGCCGGGCGGATTTTCTTGCCGCCAACAAGGGGCTGCGCGTGGCGCGGCCCGGCTTTGTGCTGCTTGCGCGGCCCAATGGCGGTGAGGGGAAGCGCTATGGCATCACGGTCACCAAGAAGATTGGCAATGCCGTGGTGCGCAACCGCATGAAGCGCCGCTTCCGCGAGCTGCTGCGTGCGGCGCTGCCCGCGCATGGGCTGGCCGACCACGATCATGTGCTGATCGGCCGCGACGGCGGGGTCGAGCGCGATTTTGTGCGCCTGGGCGCAGAGCTGGAGGAGGCGCTTGCCCGTGCCGCCGCCGGCAAGGGCGATCCGCCGCGCAGGCCGCGTCAGGGCAACCGCAGCACTGGCCGGGGCGCGCGCAAGTGAAGCGCCTGTTTATCCTTATCGCGCGCGGCTGGCAGCTCGGGCCGAGCCGGATTTTGCCGCCCTCCTGCCGCTTTCAGCCTTCGTGCAGCCAGTACGCGATCGAGGCGCTGGAGAAGCATGGTGCCTTGAGGGGTGGATGGCTGACGATTTCGCGGCTAATGCGCTGCCATCCCTGGGGCGGGCATGGGCACGATCCTGTGCCATGACCAAGATATAGCGACGGAATTGACGAGACCTTGGACAATCAACGTAACCTGATTCTCGCCGTGGTGCTGAGCGCGGTCCTGCTGTTCGGCTGGGACTTTGCCATGCGGCACTATTTCCCCGAGCCCGAGAAGGACGTGCCCGCCAACATGGCCTCGCGCGAGGACGTGCCGCAGGAGCGGATCGCAGGCGACGCGGTGAGCGATATCGCCGTGACGGTCGATCTCGACGAGGCGATTGCCGCGCCGGGCCGTATTCCGATCGAGGCAGCCGAGGTGGTCGGTTCGATCAATCCGGTCGGCGCGCGGATCGACGATATCGACCTCACCACGCACCGGCAGGCGGTGGAGAAGGATTCGGGCCCCGTCCGCCTGTTCGCGCCTGCCGGCACACCGGGGCAGCAGTATGCGCAGTTCCGCTGGCTGGGCGATGGCGTGAGCCTGCCCGATGCCGAAACCCGCTGGCAGGTGATCGAAGGCGACAAGCTGACGCAGAAGACCCCGGTCACGCTCGGCTGGAACAACGGCGCGGGGCTCAGCTTCCGCCAGAAGTTCACCATCGACGATCACTACATGATCAACGTTACCCAGACGGTCGCCAACACCAGCGGCAGCACCCTCGCGCTGCGTCCCTATGCGATGATCGTGCGCACCGACGCCAATGCCAGCAAGGACACCTTCAACGTCCACTCCGGCCCGATCAGCGCGCACGATAACGCGGTCGACTTCGGGACCAACTACAAGGACGTCGCCAACGCCGGTTCGGTCACCGTTGAGGGGCGCACGAACTGGGTCGGCTTCACCGACATCTACTGGATGAGCGCGCTGATCCCGACGGACGGCGAAAGCGCCACCAGCACCTTCCGCAGCCAGACCCGCGGCGAATATCAGGAGCACAGGGGCGTCTATCGCGCCGAGTTGCTCTATGCGCCGGTCAACCTGCCTGCGGGCCAGCAGCTGTCGCGCACCACCCGGCTGTTTGCGGGCGCCAAGGAAAGCGCCGTGCTCGACATGTATCAGGACCAGGGCGTGACCAAGTTCGGCCTCGCGATCGACTGGGGCTGGTTCCGCTTTATCGCCTGGCCGATCTGGCAGGTGCTGATCGCGCTGTTCGATCTGACCAAGAACTTCGGCGTGGCGATCATCCTGCTGACGCTGATCGTGCGCGGGATCATGTTCCCGATTGCGCAGAAGCAGTTCAAGTCGATGGCGCAGATGCGTGTCGTGCAGCCCAAGATGAAGGCGCTGCAGGAACGCTACAAGGACGACAAGGCCAAGCTGCAGGAGGAGATGGCCAAGCTCTACAAGGAAGAGAAGGTCAATCCGCTCGCGGGCTGTCTGCCGATCTTCCTGCAGATCCCGATCTTCTTCGCGCTCTACAAGACGCTGCTTCTTTCCATCGAGATGCGGCACGAGCCGTTCATCGGCTGGATCAAGGACCTGTCGGCGCCCGATCCGCTGCACTTCCTGAACCTGTTCGGGCTGCTCGACTTCACGCCGCCGGGCTTCCTCGCGATTGGCCCGCTGGCGCTGCTGCTGGGCTGCACGATGTACTTCCAGTTCAAGCTCAACCCCAGTGCGATGGACCCGACGCAGCAGCAGATATTCGCCTTTATGCCGTGGATCATGATGTTCGTGATGGCGCCGTTCGCAGCTGGCTTGCTGATCTACTGGTGTACCTCGAACATTCTCACCATCGCGCAGCAGAAGTATCTCTACGCGAAGAACCCGCAGATGCGCGAGATGGCGGAGAAGGAAGCGGCAGCCAAGGCGGCCGAACGCGAAAAGGCCAAAGGGTGACCCCGGAAGAACAAGACCTCGCCCGCGAGGCGTCGAAGCTGTTTTCGGGCCGGGTGGAGTTTCTGCTCAGCGCGCCGCAGCTCAAGTTCCTGCCCGCTGGCGACTTTCCCGAGGTCGCCTTTTGCGGGCGCTCGAACGTCGGCAAGTCGTCGCTGCTGAATGCGCTGACCGGGCGGCGGGCGATTGCGCGCACATCGGTCACGCCGGGGCGCACGCAGGAGCTTAACTTCTTCGAGGTGGGCGAGCCGACCCAGTTCCGCCTCGTCGATATGCCGGGCTATGGCTTTGCCAAGGCGCCGGTGAAGGTGGTCGAAAAGTGGCGCGCGCTGGTGCGGACCTTCCTCAAGGGCCGGGCGGTGCTGAAGCGCACGCTGGTGCTCGTCGACAGCCGCCACGGGCTGAAGGATGTCGACCGCGAGATGATGAAGATGCTCGACGAGACCGCCGTTGGCTATCGCGTCGTGCTGACCAAGGCCGACAAGATCAAGGCGAGCGAGCTGGAGGCGGTGGCGCAGGCAGTGTCCGAAGAGATGCGGCGCCATCCGGCGGCGCATCCGCAGCTGCACCTGACGAGTTCGGAGAAGGGACTGGGCCTGGACGAACTGCGCGCGGCAGTGCTGGCGGACGTGCGCAGCTAAGGCTGCGCTGGGCGCTTCCTCTCAGGGATGCGTGCAAAAGAAAAGGGGCGCCGGAGCGCCCCTTTTCGAAATTTATGATTGTCGGCCAATCAGCCGATTGCTTTGCCACCGAAAAGGCGGTCCCAGACACTGGCACCCATGATTAATACTCCTTCGTTTAGCGAAGGGCTATGTAGCGTTAACCATAGATCTTTGTAAAGTTTTAACTATATTCAGGCTGCGCTCTGGGACGCAAGTCCCTGAAATATAATGACGTCCTCAAGGCTGGATGGGCGGGCGATTCCGTAGCCCTGCGCCACTGGGCACTGCGAATCGCGTAGCATCTGCAGGGTTTTCTGGTCTTCCACCCCCTCTGCAACGACGGTGATTCCCAGGTCTTTGCCCAAGTGAAGAACGTTGGTCACAATCCCCATTGCCTTGGGGTCGCTGCCCATCCGGCTGATGAACAGACGGTCGATCTTCAGTTCGGAGAACGGCAGGTGCATCAGCGCCTCGAGGCTGGCCGCACCCACGCCGAAGTCGTCCATCGAGATCTTGGTGCCCAGTGCTTTGAGTTCGGCGAGGATTGCCCCCGCGCGGTCCAGATCGGCGATGCGGTAGGTCTCGGTGATCTCAAGGACGAGCAGGCGTGGATCGTAGCCCGTTGCGGAGAGAACTTCGCGCACCATCCGCACGATCGATCGCTCGTGCAGCAGCGTGGCGGAAATGTTCACCGCCACTGGCACCGGGCCGCAGGCGCGTTGCAGTTCCTGTCCCGCGAGACAGCCGTGAGTGAGCACGTGACGCGTGAGGTGGCTCATGCGACCGGCATTCTCGCACTGGCGAATGAACTGGTCCGGTGCGATATGGCCGCGTGCGGGATCGTTCCAGCGCACCAAGGCCTCGACTCCGATCAGCGCACCGGTGGCGACATCGACCTTGGGCTGGAAGACCAGGTAGATCTCGCCGCTGGCCAGCGCTGCGTCGATTCGGGCCTGAAGCGAAATGTTCCAGATCAGGTCTTCGTCGCTGGCGGCATCGGCAATGGCGATGGGCTCGAAAGTCTCGTTGGTTTTCTCCGCGGCGGCAATGGCAGAGGCGAGACGACGTGCCACGTTGGGGCTGGCAGTGACATCGACACCGAAGGTGACGCTGACGTCGATGGCATTGTCGCCGACCATCAGCGGCGAGGCGAACAGCGCGCGCAGACCTTCCAGATGGTCGCGCAGCAGTGTCGGCTCTTTCTCCTCCATCGTCCAGGCGATCAGGTTGCCCTGACCGATATAGAGTGTGGCGTCCTGCGTCGCGGCCTTGAGCCGGGCGATGATGCGCAGGATATACTCCGACTGCAGCTCGGGCGGGAGGGTGCGGCGCACCTCTTCGAACCGATGAACCTTGGCGACAATGATCGTGGGGACTGCCTCGGCTATGTCCTTATTGCCTTCGAATGCGATGAAGGTGGGAAGATCGGTGTCAGCATCGATTAGTGTAAAGCTGCTCTTCCAGGTCGAGCGCGCGCGGAAGGCGCAGTAGGCAAGCAGCAAGATCAGAACGCTTGCGCCATTCATTCGAATAGCGAACTGCGTTGCCACGAAATATGCCAGCGGCAAGGAAAGTGCGACCGTAGCATAGACCCCGTAGCGCCAGCGTCGATTGGGCACGAGTGCAGCGGCGATCATCAGTACCAGCGCAACAACTAGTATTTCCATGCCGTCAAACCCGCCAGTGTGGCCTGACATCAGCGTTTCGGCGGCAAAGATATCAACGATCGAAGGCGGAACGCCAAGCTGGCCGGGTACATTCGCCTTAATCGCGTCGGTCGATGCGATGGCTCCAATTATGACTTTCTTGCCTGCCAACTGCCTCAAGTTCCCGGGCTGGTCGAGCAAACGCTCCAAGCGGTAGATCGGGATTGTTTCGAGGTCGAAGAAGTAGCTGATCCAGAACGGCTTTTCGATGGTGTCCGACGTACCAGCCAAACGGGCCGCAAGGTCTCCGTGGATTTGCGATGTCGATGTCGTGTTCGCATCAGGTTCTTCTTCAAGGAAGAAGCGCATTGGATAGGCAATCCAAACGATACCGTAAATGTAATCGGTCCATATAACCGACCCGACCTGATCCACACCGCTGCTGATGGCTGGTATGCTCGTCATGACCTCGGCAGTGCCGTCGAGCGTTGTCCGTCCCTTGTCGACCAGCACCGCACGGCCTCTGGTGGCGAGCAGGGCTTCGCGCAGGGCCGCATCGCTCCCCGCTGCCGAGGCGCGGTCGAACACCAGATCAACGTAGATTTCCTTGGCACCGGCGCGATCGAGATCGCTTATGAAGCGGGCGAGGTCTTCGCGTCTGCGAGGATTGGCGGGGTCTGTCAGGTCATTCTGAGTGCCGATGAAAGCAATCTGTCCCGAGGCCTGGAAACCACCCTGCCGGTACTGGGCAAGATTGAAAAGCTGGTCGAGCGGAACGAGCAAGGTAGAGAACTGCAGGATAAGTGCGATCAGGCCGGCCCAGACGAGATGTCTCAGCCGTTCCCTGTACCCCTTCCTGGGCTTTGTTCTCGTGTTCGTTCTGACCACCCGTTCACCTTCTGGCGTGCACACCTTCGGCTTTGCGGGTCCTGTCATGACAGGCTGTGGTTAAAAATGTCTGATGGTTACATTCTCGTAACTATGTAGCACCCCGTATTCACGCGGCTTTCTGCCGGGCTCGTTCATGCTAGACAGTTTGATTCTGAACGATTAGCTAGTTGCGCCGCAACAGGGGGCCAGGCGCGACAGATGAAGCTCATTATCGGGAACAAGAACTATTCGAGCTGGTCGCTGCGCGGCTGGCTCGCCGCCAAGCAGAGCGGGCTCGCCTTCGAGGAGCTGACCGTGGCGCTCTATGGCGAGGAGTGGGAGGCGACCAAACGCCAGCAAGGCGAGTTCCAGCCCTCGGGCGGCAAGGTGCCCTTGCTGTGGGACGGCGACGTAGTGGTGTGGGACAGCCTCGCCATCCTCGAATACCTTGCCGACAAGGTCGGACGCGACCGGTTCTGGCCCAAGGCCGACGAGCCGCGCGCCATGGCCCGTGCCATGGTGGCCGAGATGCACAGCTCCTACCATGCACTGCGCCATCAGTGCCCGATGAACCTGCGCGCACGGGGGCAGGTCAAGCTGGGTAACGATGCGAAGGGCGACATCGTGCGGATTCTCGGCCTTTGGGCCGAGGCGCGGGCGCGGTTCGGCACGGGCGGACCGTTTCTGTTCGGCACCTTCAGCGCTGCCGACATCTTCTATGCCCCGGTGGTCAGCCGCTTCCTGACCTACGGCATTCCCGTTCCCGGCTTCGCGCAGGCCTATATCGAGGCGATCTGGGAGCACGACTGGATGCAGGAATGGCGGGCGGCAGCCGAGGCCGAGGAATGGACGATTTCCGCCTTCGACGTGGGAGCCACCGCATGAGCGCCGATCCTGTTGCCCTGACGCGGGCGCTGCTCGCCGCCCCCAGTGTGACCCCGGCGCGCGGGCAGGTGTTCGACGTGCTTGAGGCCATGCTCGTGCCTCTTGGCTTCACGGTCGAGCGGTTCATCCGCGGCGAGGGCGCGGAAGGCAGCGACGAGGAACCGGTCGAAAACCTGTTCGCCATTCGGCACGGGCCAGAGGGCAGCAAGCACTTCGCCTTTGCCGGGCATGTCGACGTGGTGCCGCCGGGAGAGGGCTGGTCTTGCGATCCGTTCGAACCCGAGTTGCGGCAGGTGCCGGGCGGCGAACTGCTTTATGGGCGCGGCGCGGTCGATATGAAGGGGGCGGTGGCCTGCTTCATCGCCGCAATGGCCGACATCCCCGCCGAGGCAGGCACCGTGAGCCTCATCATCACCGGCGACGAGGAAGGTCCGGCGCTTCACGGCACCCGCGCGCTGATCGATTTTATGGTTGCGCGCCAGACCATTCCCGATCTGATCCTCGTCGGTGAGCCGACCAGCGTGAACCGGCTCGGCGACATGATGAAGATCGGGCGGCGCGGCTCGGTCAACATCTGGCTTGAGGTGGAGGGCGCGCAGGGGCACGTCGCCTATCCGCACCTGGCCGACAATCCGCTGCCGAAACTCGTCGCGATGCTGGCCGAACTGGACGCGCTGGTGCTCGACGAGGGGACCGACTGGTTCCAGCCCAGCAACCTCGAAATCACCGAGATCAACGTGCCGAACAAGGCGCACAACGTGATCCCCGGCAAGGCCTCAGCGCGCATCTCGATACGCTTCAACGACCTGCACACGGGCGCCTCGCTCAGTGAACGGGTCAGCGCCATCGCCGAGCGGCATGGCGGAGCGGCGCGGCCCGTGATCTCGGGCGAGAGCTTCCTCACTCCGCCGGGGAGCTTCTCCGACATGATGGCCAAGGCGATCGAGGCCGAGACCGGCATCGTGCCCGAGGCTTCCACCAGTGGCGGCACTTCGGATGCGCGCTTCCTCAAGGATCTCGCGCCGGTGATCGAATTCGGCCTCGTCAACGCGACGATGCACAAGACCGATGAGGCCGTAGCGGTTGACGATCTGCACAAACTCACGGCAATCTACAGAAGGATTCTAACCTCCGCCCTCAATTCCTAGGAGATTTGTGCATGCGCTTCTGGTTTGCCACCCCGCTCTGGCAGCGCGTGATTGCCGCTCTGGTGCTCGGCATTCTCGTCGGGCACCTGTGGGGGCCGGGGGCAGAAGCGATCAAGATCGTGGGCGACGTGTTCGTCGCCTTCATCAAGATGCTGGTGGTGCCGCTGATCTTCTTCAGCCTGGTGGCCGGGATCGCCTCGATCGGCGACCTGCGCAAGCTCGGCTCGGTCGGCTGGCGGGCGATGCTGCTGTTCGTGGTGACGGGGCAGATCGCGGTGTGGCTGGGGCTGGCGCTGGGCACCTTCGTGCAGCCGGGTGTGGGCGTCGATACCTCGATGATCGAGATGGGCGCGGTGCCCGAACCGCGCGAGGCCGACTGGCGTTCGATGGTGCTCTCGATGGTGCCGCAGAGCCCGGTGCAGGTGATGGCCGATGTCAATGTGCTGCCGCTGATCATCTTCTCGGTGCTGATCGGGGCGGGCATCCTGATGGCCAGGGAAGAGGGCGTGCCGGTCCTGAAACTTTTCGATAGCGGCGCGGTGGTGATGCAGAAGGTGACGATGGTGGTGATGGAACTCACCCCGTTCGGCGTCTTCGCGCTGATGGCCTGGGTGGCGGGCACCCTGGGGTTCGATGCGCTGGAGGCGCTCGGCAAGCTGGTATTCCTCAACTACCTCGGCTGCTTCCTCATCATCGGCCTGATCTATGGCGCGATGATCAAGTTCCTGGCCAAGCTGCCGGTGGGCGATTTTTTCCGCGGCATGGTCGATGCCATTGCGGTGAGCTATTCGACCGCCTCCTCCAACGCCACGCTGCCGGTGACGCTGCGCTGCGCCGAGCGTAACCTCGGCATTTCGAACTCGGTGGCGAGTTTCGTCATTTCGCTGGGCGCGACGATCAATATGAATGGCACGGCGATGTACCTCGGGCTGGCGACACTGTTCGGGGCGCAGATTTTCGGGGTCGATCTGTCGTGGGGCGACTATTTCACGATCTCGATTCTCGCCACGCTGGGCGCGGTGGGCGCGGCGGGGATTCCGGGGGCAGGGCTGATCATGATGGCGCTGGTGTTCGGCGCGGTGGGCGTGCCGCTGGAGACGATCGCCTTCGTGGCGGGCGTCGACCGGATCATGGACATGATGCGCACCACCACCAACGTCACCGGCGATGCTGCTGTCGCGACTACGGTGGCGGTGATGACGGGCGAGATCGATCGCGAAGAGATGATTTCGGCGGACGATGTTTAGCGTGCGCTAGAAAATTGTTTAGCGTGCGCTAGAAAATTACGAACATTGTGCCGGCTTAGGGGTTCAATCTAAATTTTTAGCCATTGCATTAAAAGTTGCTGCGAATTCGCAAATTTGCGTGCCCGTTAGAACAACTTCGAACGGAGCGTCCTCGATGTTTATTAAGAGTCTTCCGGCTATATCTTCTGTTGGGTTTTTTGCGTCTTCGATTCTCAGTTCTGTTTTTAAAGGTGTGATTGGATTTTTGAGCAGTTTTGATGCAATATTTAGGCAATTGAGTCCAACATCTAGGCCCGCACGCGCTGAAAAAAGCACACCATTTGCGTCATTATGGTCTCCTGACCAAATTAGAATTTGCCCTTCGTACTCACGAACGTCGGGTACTTGATCTCCGGGAAAGCTTCCAATCGACATATAGGATTCTCCAAGTAGTAGCGCTCACCGCCCCTTCGGCTTCTCCAGCACCTTCTTCCGGAAACTGCACAGGTCCTCGACCTGGCAGCGCCAGCACTCGGGCGTCCTTGCCTTGCACACATAGCGCCCGTGCAAAATCAGCCAGTGATGCGCGCCCAGGCGAAACGGCTGCGGCACGCGCTTCTCCAGCTTCGCCTCGACCTGCTCGGGCGTCTTGCCCTTGGCGAGCCCCGTCCGGTTGCCGACCCGGAAGATATGCGTGTCGACCGCGAAGGTCTCCTGCCCGAACCAGCAGTTGAGCACCACGTTCGCGGTCTTGCGGCCCACGCCGGGCAGGCGCACCAGATCCTCGCGCGTGTCGGGCACCTCGCCGCCGTATTCATCGACCAGCAGCTGCGAAAGCAGGATGACGTTCCTGGCCTTGGAGTTGAACAGGCCGATGGTCTTGATGTGCTCCTTCAGCCCCTCTTCGCCCAGATCAAGCATGGCCTGCGGCGTCTCGACCTTGGCGAACAGCGCGCGGGTGGCCTTGTTCACCCCCACGTCGGTCGCCTGCGCCGAAAGCGCCACGGACACCACCAGCTGGTAGGCATTGCCATATTCCAGCTCGGTCTGCGGATCGGGGTTGTCTTCGGCGAGGCGGCGGAAGAACTCGAAAATCTGGTCTTTGGTCATCAGATCCCGAGCACGTCCTTCATCGAATAGCGGCCCGGTGCCTTGCCGATCAGCCATGTCGCGCCCTTCACCGCGCCGTGGGCGAAGATCGCGCGGTCCTCCGCCAGGTGAGTGAAGGTGAGCCGCTCCTTCTCGCCCGCGAGATAGACCATGTGTTCGCCCGCCACGGTGCCACCACGCAGTGCGGCAAAGCCGATGGCACCCTCGGCGCGCTTGCCGGTGTGGCCGTGGCGGCCACTCTCCGTGTTGCTCGCAAGATCGATCCCGCGTCCCTTGGCTGCGGCTTCTCCGAGCAACAGCGCGGTGCCCGAGGGCGCATCGACCTTCATCCGGTGGTGCATCTCGACAATCTCGATGTCCCAGTCCGGCCCCAATTTGCTGGCGGCCTCCTCGACGAGGTGCGCGAGCAGCGTAACGCCGAGCGAGGTGTTGCCCGTTTGCAGGATGGGGATGGCGCGGGCGGCGTTGTCGATGGCGGTCATCTCGCCCTCGCCAAGGCCCGTGGTGCCGATCAGCAGCGGAATGCCAGCGCCGATGGCGGCGTGGAGATTGGCCTCCAGCGCGCCGGGGGCCGAGAAGTCGACCAGCGCATCGCTCGCATCGGCCAGCGCGGCGACATCACCGCCGCTGTCGACCCCGCCTGCGCACTCATGCTCCGTGCTTGCCGCAAGCACGGCAGCGATTGCCTGCCCCATGCGTCCGGCGCTGCCGATGATTCCAATTCTTGCCACACGCACCCCGATTGTCCTGAGCCTGTCGAAGGACTGCTTTTCCTTCAGCGCCCGTCTAGAAGGAAGGACAGCCCTTCGACAAGGCTCACAACGCCTTGCGCATCCGCACCAAGGGCAGCGCAACCTCGCCCGCCATCACCTCGACCCGCTCGATCGCGTGATAGCCCGCCACCGCATAGAGCCGCTCGCCCGCCAGCGTGGCCATCATCTCGACGCTGGTGAACCCGGCGGCGGCAGCGGCCTCTTCGCAGGTCTTTAGCACCAGCTTGCCCACGCCCTGCCGCACATGCGCCGGGTCGGTGTACATGGCCCGGATCTTGGCCGGATCGCGCGCGGGATCGAGCAGCTCGGGGTTGCGGAGGTCGGTGCTGTGATCGCCGCCGAACAGCGTGGCGCGGTTGCTCCAGCCGCCGCAGCCGGCGATCTCTCCTTTGCGCTCGGCGATCAGGTAGGTGCCATCGCGGATCAGCTGCGTATCTAGGCCCATCACCGCATGGCTGGCGATAACCTGTTCGGGCGTCAGGACATCGGATTGAAGGCTGTCGATGGCGCGCTGCATCACCGCCTTGAGCGCGGGCAGGTCGTCCATTGTGGCCCAGCGGGTGGTGAGCCGGGCTGTTTGCGTATCTGTCATCGTGCGTCCCGTTCCTGTCGCGCTGCCTTTGCCTGCATGATGCGATGGTTCATAGTGGCGCGATGGCAGTTTATCGCAACATCGTGATCCTCACCGGCGCGGGGATCAGCGCCGAATCGGGCCTGCGCACCTTTCGCGCCGACGATGGATTGTGGGAAGACCACCCGGTCGAGGAGGTCGCCACCCCCGAAGGTTTCGCGCGTGATCCCGACCTCGTGCAGCGCTTCTACGACGAGCGCCGCGCGCAGGTGCTGGCGGCCGAGCCCAACGCCGCGCATCGGGCGCTCGGGCGGCTGGAGCGGGAGTTCACTGGCGAGCTGCTGCTCGTCACCCAGAACATCGACGACCTGCACGAACGCGGCGGGGCCTCAAGCGTGTTGCATATGCATGGCGAGGCCCTGAGCGCATGGTGCCGGGCCTGCGACGCGCGGCACCTCTGGCAGGGCACGCTGCGCGACGGGCCTGCCTGCCCCACTTGCGGGGAGGCGGCCATGCGGCCCGATATCGTGTGGTTCGGCGAGATGCCCTATCAGATGGAGCGCATCTTCGCAGCGCTGGCCGAGGCGGACCTGTTCGTGAGCATCGGCACCAGCGGCGCGGTCTATCCGGCGGCGGGCTTCGTGCAGCAAGCCGCCGACCACGGCGCGCGTACGCTCGAACTCAATCTGGAGCGCAGCGCGGGGTCACACTGGTTCGACGAGACGCGGCTCGGCACGGCCAGCACGCTTGTTCCGCAATGGGTTGGCGAGGTGCTCGGCGCCTAAGGGCGCAGAGCGGGCGTTGGCTGCCTGAAGAAATCTGACTTCCGGAGCCGTGAGCTTGCCCGAGCCTCAGGCTTGGACCTATCCGTCAGGCCTATGCTTCAGCCTGCTGCCGACGCGCGAATTTGGGGCGTGAGGTGTCGGGACGCCGCTGTTCGGGGGATATCGCGATGAGATTTGCACGCCTTCTGGTTATTGCCATCGGCCTGACGGCCTTGCCTCAGGCGGGACAAGCGCAGGATGTCGCGCAGGCTCAGGCCCTGCTGGACCGCAACGACCCAGCCGGGGCCATGCAGATTGCCGAGCCGCTGTGCCGGCGCGCCAACGAGGCGGCCTGCGACGTGGTGGAGAAGGCGATCCTGACACCGGGTCGGCCAGGCTATGACGCTGCGCGCTTTGTCCGCATCATGAGCGCGGCCTGCGTCGAGCCAGATGGTGCCAGGATGTGCGGGCATGCCGCACTGGTGGCATCCGGTTCGTCCGACCTTGCCACCGACTACACCGACTGGGGCAGTGTGAATGGGCCCGGACGCCGCGGCTGTGCGCAGGGGGACCTGTTCTCCTGCTATTCGATGTCGCAGTTGCTTGCGAATACCGCCTCGCCCTATCGGAATCTCGCCAGCTCGATCCCGTTCTCGCGCGCGGCTTGCGAGGGCGATGTGATCTACGCCTGTTTTCATCTGATGTCGGCCGTGCAGGAACTGCCCGAACCTGCCCTTGGCACCTATGCGGACGAGTATCTGCTTTCGTTCGATCGCGCTTGCCGCCTCGGCGAAACGCGCGCCTGCAGCGAGGTGCCGCGTGCCCGCCTCATGCAGGAGCGCGCCGGGCGTTTCGGTGCCGCCACCGCCATGCACATGCTGGTGGTCGACAACGGGCTCGCCGAGGGTAACTGGGGCGGCTCGGTGATGTACGCGCTGGAAGACGCACGCACTGCCAGCGTGGTCGACTACACGGTTGGCCGACTAGCCGACGCCGGGCGGATGGCCGATATCCGCCAGCAGGACCTGCCGGTGATCGTCAGGATGCTGGGCAACACATCTGCTGCGCGGGCGGCGCGCTCGGAAATGGACCGACGCGCGCGCCAATATGCGCAGGGCAATTCGCGCTCGAACAGCTCCAGCTGGCCCAGCAGCACCAGTTCGAGCAGCCGCAGCAGCACCTACACGCCGCCGCCACGCCAGCAGACCTGCACAGAGAGCTACACGGGAGGTGGCAGCGGGGTGAACGGGCGGGGCAGTCGCATCGTCAGGTGCAACTGATCCTGCTCGCCTATTCGGCGGCTTCGGACAGGCTGATCTGTTCGTCCGTCGTCGACCTGGCCGAGGCCATGCCGGGAGCTTTCGACTTGCCGCCGAGCTTGTCGCGCACGGCCTTTTCGATCCGCTCGCCGATCTCGGTATCCACGTTCTTCCAGTAGACGAACGCGCGCAACAGGACCTTTTCGCTGACGCCATCGCACAGATGGCCAGCGACGTTGCTGACGAAACGGTCGCGCGCAGCATCGTCCATCACCTCGGTTACGAGAGCGCGGGCCTGGCTCCAGTCGTTATCGTCTTCGCGCAGGGTATAGGCCTCGCGCACCATGTCGCCATCGGCATACCATGTCGCCTCGCCGCCGACCTGCGGCTGGGCCGAGGGCCCGCCGTAGGAATTGGGCGCATAGACCGGGTCGACCGCATTCACCGTGCGCATGGCCCCGGCGCGCGAGTAGGAGTGAACCTCGGCATTGCGCGCCGAATTGACCGGGATCTGCTTGTAGTTGACGCCAAGCCGGTGGCGGTGCGCATCGGCATAGGAGAAACCGCGCGCCAGCAGCATCTTGTCGGGCGACAGGCCGATGCCGGGCACCATGTTGTTGGGCTCGAAAGCGAGCTGCTCGATCTGGGTATCCCAGTCGACCGGGTTCTCGTTCAGCACCAGCTTGCCCACTTCGATCAGCGGGTAATCGGCGTGCGGCCACGTCTTGGTCAGGTCGAACGGGTTGATGCGGTAGGTCCTGGCATCCTCGTAAGGCATGATCTGCCACTTGAGTGTCCAGCTGGGGAAATTGCCCTGATCGATCGCGTCGAACAGGTCGCGGCGGTGATAGTCGCCGTCCTGCCCGGCCATGGTGTCGGCTTCGTCCTGCGTGAAGTGAGCGTTGCCGTCGCCAAGGTCGGTGTGGAAGTGGAACTTCACCCAGAACTTCTCGCCCGCCTCGTTGATCAGCATGTAGGTGTGGCTGCCGTATCCGTTCATCTCGCGCCAGTTTTTCGGCACGCCGCGGTCGCCCATCAGATAGGTGACCTGATGCGCGCTTTCGGGCGAGAGGGTCCAGAAGTCCCACTGCATATCGTGATCGCGCAGGCCGTTGTCGGCGCGGCGCTTCTGGCTGCGGATGAAGTGCTGGAACTTCAGCGGATCGCGGATGAAGAAGATCGGCGTGTTGTTGCCGACCATGTCGAAATTGCCATCCTCGGTGTAGAACTTGACCGAGAAGCCGCGCGGATCGCGCCAGGTGTCGGGGCTGCCGCGCTCGCCGGCCACGGTGGAAAAGCGCATCGCCACATCGGTCTTCGCGCCCTGCTGGAAAACCTTGGCCTTCGTGTATTTCGAGACATCGGCGGTGGTCTCGAAATGGCCGAAAGCGCCCGAGCCCTTGGCATGGGGCTGGCGCTCGGGAATGCGCTCGCGGTTGAAGTTGGCCATCTGCTCGATCAGGTAATGATCGTTGAGCACGATGGGGCCATCGCGGCCGAGCGTCAGCGAATGCTCGTCGCTCTGCACCGGAATGCCGGCATCGGTGGTGGTGGGGCGGTTGGTGTTCTTGCTCATGGGGGCATCCTGCGCTGGAAAGGTCTATCCTTCCTACGCTCCGCAAGGCTGCCCGTTCCGCCCTGCGCCCTAGCGACCCTTCTTGGCCGGTGCCGCGTGGAAGTCGGGGTCTTTCTTCGCCACCCATTTCACGAACTTGTCGATCACCGGCTCAGCCAGCAGCTGATCGACATCCATCCCGATCCGCTCAAGCTGCGAATTGGTGAAGTTCGTCATCAGCGCGTTCTGGCAGATCGCGTGCATCGGCACGGTTTCGCGCCCGCCGCGGCTCTTGGGCACGGGGTGGTGCCAGACCAGCGTAGCACCCGTGGGCCGGCCGCACAGCCAGCAGGTCGGCGGCGGGGCCTGTTCTTCGGGCTCGTCGATGTCCCAGTCGTCGCGGCGTTTGCGCGCCATGTGTCAGATCCTTCCGGTGTTCGCAGGCGGGTGATTGCTCAGGGAACAACCGTGGTGAACAGATAGACGCCGAAGATGACCAGATGCACCATCCCCTGCAGGATCGTGGTCCGGCCCGTGCCGAGCGATTGCGTCGCCACCAGCAGGCTCAGCAGCAGCAACACGATGCCCTTGCTCGACAGGCCGAGCATGATCGGCAGATCGACAATCAGCGACAGTGCGGCGACGGTCGGGATGGTGAGGCCGATGGTCGCCAGCGCCGAGCCCATCGCGAGGTTGAGGCTGGTCTGCACCCGGTTGGCGAGCGCCGCGCGCACGGCGGCAACGCTTTCGGGCAGCAGCACCAGCGCCGCGATCACCACGCCGACCGTGGCGCGCGGAGCGCCGAGGCTCGCCACCAGTTCGCTGACCGGCTCCGACAGGTCTTTCGCCAGCAGCACCACCGCACCGAGCGAGGCCACCAACAGCCCCGCCGAGATCAGTGCCTGCCGCTTCGAGGGCCGCGTATCGTGGATCGACGCCGGGCCATCGCTATCCCCCGAGCCCGACGGCGTGAGGAAATATTCGCGGTGCCGCACGGTCTGCACGGTGACGAAGGTGCCATAAAGCAGCAGCGAGGTGATCGCGACGAAGGCCAGCTGGCCCGAGGAATAGACCGGGCCCGGCTCGGTCACGGTGAAGTTGGGGAGCACGAGGCTGAGCACGGTCAGGCTCGACAGTGTGGCCAGCGCGGCGCTCACACCCGATTGCTGGAATGTCTGCTCGTGATGGCGCAGGCCGCCGATCAGGAGGCAGATGCCCACTATACCGTTCAAGATGATCATCACCGCCGCGATCACGGTATCGCGCGCCAGCGTGGCCGCTTCTTCACCCGCGCCCGCCATCAGCGAGACGATCAGGCCGACTTCGATAAAGGTGACGGCAAGCGCGAGGGTGAGGGTGCCGTAAGGCTCGCCGATGCGGTGGGCGATAACCTCGGCGTGGTGCACCGCTGCGATCACCGATGCACCCAGCACCAGCACCACCAGCGTAACAGGAACGGGAAACAGAGCGCCAAGCGCGAGCATCGCCCAGGCGAGCAATGGGGAAAGCCATGTGAGAAGCGTCAAGACGTTAGGCATGTGATCCGATTATTGCACGAAGAGGCAGGGGAGCGCGAGAGGGCGCTCGCCTCTATTTGGGAACTCCCACGTGCATTGTCACCCGGCAGGTGACAGGAACCTGCTATTCGTCGCCAAAAAGTGCCACGACCGGCTCGGCCCCGGCAGCGGCCACGCCGCGATACATGCCCTCGGTGTTGAAGCTCCATGCGGGGGTGCCATCGGCCCCGACCACGATCACGCCGCCCGTGCCGCCGAGCGCCAGCGTTTCGGCCTGCACCGTGTCGGCGGCTTCCTGCGCGTTCTCGCCGAGGAAGCGCATCCGCGCGGCGATCTCGTGCGCGAGGCCTTCGCGGATATAGAACTCGCCCGCGCCGGTGGCCGAGACCGCGCAGGCGCGATCGTCGGCATAGGTGCCTGCGCCGATCAGCGGGCTGTCGCCCACGCGGCCAAAGCGCTTGCCGGGGTGGCCGCCGGTCGAGGTGGCGGCGGCGAGCGCGCCGCTCCGGTCACGCGCCACCGCGCCGACGGTGCCGTGCTTCTCGTCGTTGATATGGGGCAGGCCTGCCGCCTCGCGCTCGTGCCAGCGGGCCAGCTGTGCCCGCGCGCGATCGGTGGCGAAATAGGCGGGCTCGGCCTGTTCGAGGCCCTGTTCGCGCGAGAACCGGTCCGCCCCGGCGCTTGCCAGCAGCACGTAGCGGCCATCGTCGAGCACCTTGCGCGCAAGCGACACCGGACTGCGCGTGCGGGTCACGCCGCAAACGGCCCCGGCGCGGCGCTGGGTGCCCTCCATGATGGCCGAATCGAGTTCGATTTCGCCCTCGGCGGTGAACACCGCGCCGTGGCCCGCATTGAAGGCGGGGTCGTTCTCCAGCGCCTGCACCGCGGCCTGCACCGCATCGAGCGCGCTGCCGCCTTGTTCGAGAATAGCGCTGCCATCGGCCAGCGCGCGGGTGAGTGCGGCGCGGGTGCGCTCCTCGCGCTCGGGCGTGAGGTCGGGGCGCAGAATCGTGCCCGCGCCGCCGTGGATCACGAGCGTCCATGCGGGGGCAGGCGGGGTGTGGCTGGCGGGAAGGGTGGTCATATCAGTCTCTCGTGGCCGAACAGCCCTTGCAGGCCGGGTCCTTGGCGATGGTGAGGGTGCGCAGCGAGGGGGCGAGGCCGTCCATCAGGTGCAGCTTGCTCCACAGCGGTTCGCCCATCTGCGGCGCGACCAGCACGCGGATCGCCTGCATGGCGGCGAAGGTGCCGGCCCAGCCCGCCATCGCGCCAAGCATGCCATCCTCGGCGCAGGTGTCGCAATCCTCGGCGTCGAAGGCATCGCCGACGAAGCAGCGGTAGCAGGCCTCGCCTTCCAAATGCCCGGCAAAGGCCCCGACCTGCCCCTGAAACCGGCCCACGGCAGCGGCGAGCAGCGGCACCCCGGCGGCCACGCAGGCGTCGGACACGGCAAGGCGGGTGGCGAAGTTGTCGGTCCCGTCGAGCACGAGGTCGACCCCTTCGAGAATGGCGGGGGCATTCTCGGGCGTGATCCGGCGGTCGGAGATGGTGACCGCCAGCTCCTTGTCGAAATTGGCCACCCAGCGCCGCGCGGAAACGGCCTTGCCGTGGCCCACGTCGCGCTCGGTGTAAATGGTCTGGCGCTGGAGGTTCGACATGTCGACATCGTCGTCGTCGACCAGCGTCAGCGTGCCGATCCCGGCCCCGGCGAGATATTGCAGCGCGGGCGAGCCGATCCCGCCGAGCCCCATCACCAGCACATGGGCCTGATTGAGCAGCACCTGCCCGGTGCCGCCCAGTTCGGGCAGGACGATATGGCGGGCAAACCGGTCGAGACGGGCGGCATCGAAGTTCATGGGCGCATCCCTAGGTGGCCGGGAGAAGGCGGGGAAGAGCTTTCCTACAGCTGGTGGATAATGGCAGGAGGCGTGCTCGATCTTTGATAGTGTGGATAACGGTGCGCGTTGCGTTTCAGTGCGCGGCACTGTCAACTTTGCCTATGCGTTCGAAAGGCGCGTATTTCTGGGGGTTTGCGTGGGCGCGGCGCGGGTGACGGGGTGTCAACTCCGTCACCTTTGCGCGCTGTGGGTAGCTCTGTGGATGGCTTGTGGGCAAACCTGTGCACCGCGCCGGGAAAACCGGAGCGGCGCGGCTGTGGGCAAGCTTGTGGGGAAGCGCGGGAAAGGCGGTGGAATAACCGCCCTTCCGCTCAGCCTGAGCCTGTCGAAGGCTAGGCACCAAGGTTCGCCCCACAGTTGGGCTGATGCGGTGGCTGTCCTTCGACAGGCTCAGGACGAGCGGGGGAGGGGCTCAGCCTGCCTGAACGGGCGTTTGTGGCTGGATCAGCTCTCCAGCTGGCGCAGCAGGCTGCGCACGTCGCCGTCCATATCGGCGTCGCGGGTGCGCAGGTCTTCGATCAGGCGCACGGCGTGGATCACGGTCGAGTGATCGCGGCCGCCGAACTTGCGTCCGATCTCGGGATAGCTGCGCGGGGTCAGCACCTTCGAGAGATACATCGCCACCTGCCGCGGACGCACCACCGCGCGGGCGCGGCGCTTGCTGCTCATTTCCGCGCGGTCGATGCGGTAGAACTGGCAGACGGTGCGCTGGATCTCGTCGATCGTGATGCGCTTGCGGTTGGCCGAGAGAATGTCGGTCAGCTGCTCCTCGGCAAGCTGAAGCGACACTTCCTGACCCGTAAGCTGGGCATAGGCGATCAGCTTGTTGAGCCCGCCGACCAGCTCGCGCACATTGCGGCTGACGGTGCGGGCAAGGAAGTCGATCACGTCCTCGGGCACCGCGAGCGGGGCGAACTTGGTCAGCTTCGATTCGAGAATCGAGCGGCGCAGTTCGATGTCGGCTGGCTGGATATCGGCGACCAGACCCATCGACAGGCGGCTGAGCAGGCGCGGCTCGACCCCGTCGAGCGCCTGCGGCGCGCGGTCGGCGGCGAAGACCAGCCGCTTGCCCTCGTTAAGCAGCGCGTCGATGGTGTAAAGCAACTCTTCCTGCGCGCTGGCCTTGCCGATGATGAACTGGATGTCGTCGACCAGCAGCAGGTCGAAGCCCCGCAGACGGCCCTTGAACTCGATCATCTCGTTCGACTTCAGCGCCTGCACGAACTCGACCATGAAGCGCTCGGCCGAGCAGTAGAAAATGCGGGCGCGCGGGAAGGTGCGCAGATACTGGTGGCCGATGGCGTGCAGCAGATGCGTCTTGCCCTGGCCGGTGGCGGCCTTGAGGTAAAGCGGCGAGAACTGCGGCTTTTCGGCCTGCGCCATACGCTCGGCAGCGTTCTTGGCCAGCACGTTGCCGGTGCCGGTGACGAAGGCGGCGAAGGTCTGGGTCGGGTCGAGGCCGACGCTGGAGGTGAAGCCATCGTCGCCGATCGATTCCATCGCCAGCGACGGATCGTTGGCGGCGACATTGCCGAAGTGGTCCTGGCTCTTGAGGCTGATGTCCGACATCCGCCGACGGCCGGGGTGCACCTTCACCTCGACCTGACGCACGCCGCCGCGGATGATCTTCCAGGCGAGCGAGAGGCGGTCGAGATAGTTCTTGCGCACCCAGTTGGCGAGAAATTCGCTCGGCAGGAACAGCTCGAGTGTGCCGGTGGCCTTGTCGAGCTTGCCGAGCTGGATCGGCTTGATCCACTGCTGGTGGAGCTGGTGGCCGAGGTCCTTGCGCAGGCCCTGGCTGATGTCAGCCCAGTCCGCCGCGAGGTCCAGGGCTTCGCTCTCCTCGATATTTTCCACGTTGTTCCCGTTCTTGTCTTTGCGCACGCGTCCTGCCTGTGGCCCCATCCGTATCATTGTCATGTCATTCCTGTTCAAAATGCCCAACCGACAGATGCTGCCCCATACGCAGGCACGACCTCCCCGCACGGCGCGGACGTATGCTGCGCCGCCGGTCGTGTTGCATTTGGATCTGTAAGCGGCCCGGGGTGACCCCGCGCTGACCGCAAAAGGACTATTGGACGACTTGGCGGGAGGGGCAAGTGCGGGCCTGTAAAAAATCCTAAATATACTGGCTTGACACCTTGGGGTCCCGCAGGCGTCCGTCTAAGATATTGATATCAAACAATAGTTATATGACAGGAATGCGAATCGTTGGAATCGCGCTCTTTTGTCGAGTGCCAATAAGTGCAAAGCCCTAGGCACAAAAAAAGGCCGGTGAAAGGATCACCGGCCCGTTCCAAATTTGTTCTGATTTTGATGCGTTTCGACAGCGAATCATCGCCGCCGGAAATGCGAATCAGAGTGCCGAGACGCGCTTGGTCAGACGGCTCAGCTTGCGCGAGGCAGTGTTCTTGTGCAGCACGCCGCGAGCAACGCCGCGCGCCAGCTCGGGCTGGGCGGCCTTGAGGGCGGTCGAAGCGGCTTCCTTGTCACCTTCGGTGCAGGCCAGTTCGACCTTCTTCACGAAGCTGCGGATGCGGCTCATGCGCGCGCCGTTGATCTCGGCGCGCTTGTTGTTGCGACGGATGCGCTTTTTGGCTTGCGGCGAATTGGCCATGTCTGTCCTTCGTCTCCACGAACGCTGGAGCGCGCCCGGATGTCTCTTGTTGTAAACGTGCGGAAGCAGGCGGCTGCCCGCTGGAAAGCGCGGCCCATAGCTCTATGGAGAGATTCGGTCAAGCAAAGGCGCTAACCCGAGCGCCTATCGCTGGCACCTCGGGCAATACCATGTGCTGCGCCCGCCCTGGACGATCCGCACGATGGTGCCGCCGTCCTCGCGCAGACACGGCTCGCCCTCGCGGCCATAGACGGCAAAACGGGTGGCGAAATAGCCCAGTTCGCCGTTTGGCGCGGCATAGTCACGCAAGGAGGAGCCACCGTCGGCAATGCTCTGTTCGAGCACCTCGCGGATGGCCGGGACGAGCCGTTCGAGCGCCGCCTTCGCAACCGTGCCGCCGGCTTTGCGCGGATCGATTCGCGCCCGGAACAGCGCTTCGCAGACATAGATATTGCCGAGCCCGGCCACGATCGCCTGATCGAGCAGGCACAGCTTGATTGCCTGTTTGCGCCCCGCCAGCGCGGCCTTGAGGTGGGCAGCGGTCAGCTCGCTGCCGAGCGGTTCGGGTCCCATCGCGGCAAAGGCGCGCCAGCCTTCGAGCCGGTCGGTCTGCACCAGATCGACGAAGCCGAATCGGCGCGGATCGTTGAGGGCAAAGCGGTGTCCCGGCGTTTCGAGCACGAGGTGATCGTGCTTCTCGTCGGTCTCGGGGTCGATTCGCCAACGCCCGCTCATGCCGAGGTGGAAGACCATGGTCGAATCGCGGTCGGTGTGGAGCAGGCCATATTTCGCCCGCCGCCCGAGCGATGAGACGGTCGCCCCGGTCAGCATCTGCACCAGATCGGGCGGAAACGGGAACCGCATATCGGGGCGGTTGAGACGCACGCTCTCGATTCGCGCGCCTTCGAGGAAGCGGGCGAGGCCGCGCACGGTGGTTTCGACTTCGGGCAGTTCGGGCATGGTATTGATTTACTGCGGCCAAGCCATTCTGTCATCGCCAAGCCTTGCTAGCGTTACCGGCGAGCCCCAAACAGAGCGCCATGGCATCCAATTCGAACTATCGCGCGATGGCGCTGCTGGCGCTGGTCATGGTGTTCTGGGCGGGCAACTCGATTGTCGGGCGGGCGGTGGCCGGGCAGATCCCGCCGCTGACCCTGGCCTTCATCCGCTGGACCGGCGCGCTGCTGCTGCTCGCGCCGTTTGCCGTGAAGCCGCTGCGGCGCGACTGGCCGGAACTGAAACGGGCCTGGAAGCCGGTGCTGCTGCTGGGCCTGCTCGGTATCGGCGTTTTCAACTCGCTGCTCTATTCCGGGCTTCAGTTCACCACGGCGACAAACGCGCTGCTGTTGCAGGCGGCGGTGCCCGGCGTGGTGCTGGTGCTTGACCGGCTGCTGTTCGGCCTGCGCAGCGGGGCGGTGCAGATCGTCGGCACGCTGGCCACGATGGTGGGCGTTGTGTTCATCGTGTTCGAGGGCGATCCGGTGCGTGCGCTGGCGCTGCATCTGGGCAGGGGCGATACGCTGGTGCTCGTCTCGGTGCTGGTCTGGTCGCTGTACACGGTGTTCCTGAAGCTTCGCCCGCAGGTCGCCCCGGTGAGCTTTGTGGCAGTAACTTTTGCCATCGGCGCGCTGGCGAATGCACCGATGGCGCTATGGGAATGGCACGAGGGGCTGCGCATCGTCTGGAACACCGGCACCGTTCTGGCGCTGGTCTATGTGGCGCTGTTCCCCTCGCTGGTGAGCTACTTCATCTACAACTATGCGGCCGCGCATCTCGGTGCGGCGCGGGCCGGGCAGTCGATCACCATGCTGCCGGTGTTCGGGGCCTTTCTCTCGGCGCTGCTGCTGGGCGAGGTGCTGCACTGGTATCATGCAGTGGGCATCGCGCTGATCGGCCTCGGGATCGCGCTGGGCCTTGCGGCGCTGAGGCGGCAACAAGCCGGTGGCGCACCGCGTCCGGCACCGCTAGAGGGCAAGGCATGAGCGAGCAGGTATCCTTCGGCTACGAAGACGTCGATCCCGCAGAAAAGACCAAGCGCGTCGGCGCGGTCTTCTCCAGCGTGGCGAAGAAGTACGACATCATGAACGATGCGATGTCTGGCGGCATGCACCGTTTGTGGAAGGACCGCTTTGTGAAGCGGGTGAAGCCGCAGCCGGGCGAGCATATCCTCGACATGGCCGGCGGCACCGGCGACATCGCCTTCCGCATGGCCGATTGCGGCGCCGACGTGATCGTCTCCGACATCAACCAGGACATGCTCGACGTGGGCGTGGAACGGGCGATGGAACGCGGCATCGATGGCCTCGTGTGGTCGTGCCAGAACGCCGAGGAGCTGACCTTCTCCAACCGTCAGTTCGATGCCTACACCATCGTGTTCGGCATTCGTAACGTGACCCATATCGACAAGGCGCTGGCCGAGGCGCACCGCGTGCTCAAATACGGCGGGCGCTTCTATTGCATGGAGTTCTCCAGCACCGACTGGCCCGGCTTCAAGGAGGTTTACGACCTCTATTCGCACCGGCTGATGCCGCTGATGGGCAAGCTGATCGCCGATGACGAGGAAAGCTACCGCTACCTCGCCGAATCGATCCGTCGCTTCCCCCGTCCGGCCGAGTTCGAGGCGATGATCAAGGCGGCAGGCTTCGTGCGCACACGGGTCGAGACGATTCTCGGCGGGGCGGTGAACATCCATTCGGGGTGGAAGGTGTGATGGTTGAGACCGTTCTCCCCTCCCGCCTGCGGGAGGGGCCGGGGGTGGGCATGGGCTCGCCAGAGCCCACCCCGCTGCGACCAGGCTCACCTGCGGTTCGCCAAGTCTCGCTGCCCCTCCCGCAAGCGGGAGGGGAGTGCGCGGCATGACCAAACCCGCCACGCATATCTGGCGCCTGCTCAAGTGGGGCCGCACGCTCGCGCGGCATGGCGCGCTGCGCGGGATCGAGGCCGATCCCAACACGCCTGCGCCGGTCAAGCGTTTGTGCCGCCTCGCCCGCTTCGGCACGGTGCAACCGCGCGAGCCCGACTATGCCGCCGCCTTTCAGGCCATCGGCCCGGCCGCGATCAAGCTCGGGCAGACGCTTGCCACCCGGCCCGATCTCGTGGGCGAGGATGCGGCGCGCAACCTGCTCAGCTTGCAGGACAGCCTGCCACCGGTCCCCTTCGAAAAGATCCGCGAACAGATCGAGCGCGGGTTCGAGCGGAGGCTGGAGGACATCTTCGCCGAGGTCGATCCGGTGCCGGTGGGGGCGGCCTCCATCGCGCAGGTTCACAAGGGCGTCACCACCGACGGGCGCACTGTGGCGATCAAGGTGTTGCGCCCCGGCATCCGCGAGAAGTTCGAGCGCGATATCGCCACCTACGAATGGGCCGCTGCGCACCTTGAAGCGATGGGCGGCGAGGCGCACCGGCTGCGTCCGCGGCTCACCATCGCCAACTTCAAGCGCTGGACCAACCGCGAACTGGACCTGCGCCGCGAGGCCGCCTCGGCCTCCGAGCTGGCCGAGGCGATGGTCGCCATCGACCGTTATGAAGTGCCTGCCATCGACTGGGACCGCACCAATGGCCGGGTGCTGACCATCGAGTGGATCGACGGGATCAAGATTTCGCAGACCGACAGGCTGATTGCGGACGGGCACGACCTGCCCGATCTCGCGCGGCGGCTGGTGCTGGCTTTCCTCACCCAGGCGATCAGCGCGGGCTATTTCCATGCCGACATGCATCAGGGCAACCTGTTCGTGCGCGCCGATGGCACCATCGTCGCGATCGACTTCGGGATCATGGGAAGGATCGACCGGCGCGCGCGGCAGTGGCTGGCCGAGATCCTCTATGGCCTCACCACCGGCAATTATAAACGCGTGGCCGAGATCCATTTCGAGGCGCAGTATGTGCCGAGCTATCACTCGGTCGACGAGTTCGCGACCGCGCTGCGCGCCGTGGGCGAGCCGATGCGCGGCAAGCCGGTGAGCGAACTCAGCGTCGGGCAGATGCTCGACGGGCTGTTCGCGATTACCCGCGATTTCGACATGCAGACCCAGCCGCACCTGCTGCTGCTGCAAAAGACCATGGTGATGGTCGAGGGGATCGCCACCCAGCTCGACCCGCAGATCAACATGTGGGACGTGGCCGCGCCCTATGTCCGCGACTGGATCCGTGACGAGCTTGGCCCGGAAAGCGCGATTGCCGACCGCATCAGGCAGGATACCGACACGCTGCTGCGTGTGCCCGCGCTGATCCGGCGGCTGGAGGAGCGCTTCCCGCCGCGCGGCGGTGCGCCCGAGCAGCCGCCTCTGCCGGATGTCGAGCTGATCTGGGAACGGCGCGCGCGCAAGGGTGGCAACCGGTGGCCCGGTTATGTCGCGGCGGCGCTGGCGGGCGGCGTGCTGGTCT
>NZ_QXFM01000001.1 GCF_003584015.1 Aurantiacibacter xanthus | reverse complement strand
ACCGCTGTCGACCACCACCGACACGCCGTCGAGCGTCAGCGAGGTCTCGGCAATGCTGGTGGCGAGCACGATGCGCCGCCGCCCCTCGCCATCGCGCCGGATCGCCGCGCGCTGGGCGGCGGGCTCGATCTGCCCGTGCAGCGGCAGCACCGGCGTGTTCGGGAGCTTTTCGCTGAGCCGTTCGCGCAGCCGCTCGATCTCGCCCACGCCGGGGAGGAAGGCGAGAATATCGCCCTGCTCCTCGCGCCAGGCTTCGAGCACGGCCGAGGCCATCGCCTCATCGAGCCGTTTCTCCGGCGCGGCGCCGAGCCAGCGGAGCGCCAGCGGATAGGCTTTGCCCGCGCTCTCGATCACAGGCGCGCCCTCGCCCAGAAGCTCGGCGAAGCGGGTGCCGTCGATGGTGGCGGACATCACGCACAGCCGCAGGTCCTCGCGCAGGACGCCCTGCGTTTCGAGCGCCAGCGCAAGGCCGAGGTCGCTGTCGAGGTGGCGTTCGTGCGCTTCGTCGAACAGCAGGCAGGAGACGCCCGCAAGCTCCTGATCATCCAGCAATCTGTTGACCAGAATGGCCTCGGTGACGACCAGAATGCGGGTCGCCTTCGACTGCTTGGAATCGAGCCGGGTCAGGTAGCCAACACGGTGCCCGACCTCCTCGCCAAGCAGTTGCGCGATCCGCTCGGCAGCAGCGCGCGCGGCGACCCGGCGCGGCGAGGTGAGGATAATCTGGCCGGTGCACCAGGGCTCATCGAGCAGCGCGGGGGCGACGGCGGTGGTCTTGCCCGCGCCCGGCGGCGCGATCAGGACCGCGCCTGGCCGCTCGCGCAGGGCGGCGAGCAGCTCGGGCAGGACGGCCTCGATGGGGAGTGCCTCAGGCACCCGCAAATCCCCGCTCGTGCTGAGCTTGTCGAAGCACTGCCTTTCCTTTCGGACCAAGGCTCTAAAGAGGAAAGCGCCCCTTCGACAAGCTCAGGGTGAGCGGTAGGGTTTCTAGTATCCCCGGCTAACCGCGAACTGCGCCGCCTCGACCATCGCCCGGCGCGCCTTGCTGTCGGGGAACATCGCCAGCGCATCGCAGGCCTTCTGCGCAAAGTGCCGCGCCCGCTCGCGGGTGGCGGAGATACAGTCATGCCGCCCGATCAGTTCGACCGCATGGGCGAGATCCTCGTCGGTATCGCGGAAACCGGCGATGGCCTCCTCCCAGAACTGACGCTCTTCCGGCGTGCCGCGCGCATAGGCGAGGATCACCGGCAGGGTCATCTTGCCCTCGCGGAAATCGTCGCCCCGGTCCTTGCCCATTTCGGCGGCATCCGAATCGTAGTCGATCGCGTCGTCGATCAGCTGGAACGCCACCCCGAGGTTGCGGCCATAGTCATCCAAAGCACGCTCGGCGGCCTCGTCCTTCTCGGCCACGACAGCGGCGATCCGGCTGGCGGCGGCAAACAGCGCCGCCGTCTTCGCACCGATGATGCCGAGATAGCGGTCCTCGCTGGTCTCGATCTTGCGCTGGGCGGTCAGCTGGTCGACCTCGCCCTGCGCAATCGTGGCGCTGGCGCTGGAGAGGATTTTCAGCACCTTGAGGCTGCCATCCTCGACCATCAGCTCGAACGCGCGGCTGAACAGGAAATCGCCCACCAGCACCGTGGCCGGGTTGCCGAACACGATATTCGCCGCTTCCTTGCCGCGGCGCGTCTCGCTGCCATCGACGACGTCGTCGTGCAGCAGGGTGGCGGTGTGGATGAACTCCACCGCAGCGGCGAGCAGGTGATGGCGGGTGCCCTCGTAACCAAGCAGCTCCGCCCCCGCGAGCGTCAGCATCGGGCGCATCCGCTTGCCTCCCCCTGCGATCAGGTGCCCGGCAAGCGCCGGAATCAGCGGAATTTCGCTCTGCATGCGTTGCAGGATGATCTGGTTGACCGAATTCATCGCCGTCGCCGTCAGCGACAGAATCGGGCTCAGGCTCGGCTCGTCAGCGCCGATGGCGCGCTTGATCGGGACCACGTTATCACTCATGCGCCCCAGATGGAGAACCGACACACGCTTGGCAAGCGGCCAATTCTCGCCCAAGAGGGCCGGCGATGACCGAGCCCGTCGAACAGCCAGAATACGAGACGCACAAGATGGCCACTACCGCCCCGCCCACCGACACGGTTCTGGACGGCTTCCGCAAAAGCATCGACAACATCGATGCCGCGCTGATCCACATGCTGGCCGAGCGGTTCCGTATCACGCAGGCCGTGGGCGAGTACAAGGCGAAGACCCAGCTTCCCCCTGCCGATCCCAACCGCGAGGCGCGCCAGATCGAACGGCTGCGCAAGCTCGCCATCGAGGCCGATCTCGATCCCGAGTTCTCGGAGAAGTTCATCCGCTTCGTGATCGACGAGGTGATCCGCCACCACCGCAAGGCGCGCGGCGAATAAGCTCAGGCGCGCGGGAGCCGCAGTTCCACGAGCAGCCCGCCCAGATCCTCGCTTTCGCCGAGGCTGACCTCGCCGCCGTAAATTCCGGCCACATCGCGCACGATGGCAAGCCCCAGCCCGGTGCCCGGCTTCTCGGTATCGAGCCGCGCGCCGCGTTCGAAGATCGACACCCGCTTTTCTTCCGGAATGCCGGTGCCATCGTCCTCGATCCAGATCGCGCAAAGCGGATCGACAGGACGCGGATCGACCGTGACGAACACCGAACCGCCACCATATTTGGCCGCATTCTCGATCAGGTTGCCGAGCAGTTCGTCCAGATCCTGCCGTTCGAGCGACACGGCAGCAGCGGAATTGCCCGCCACATCGAGCCGTACCTCGGGGTAAAGCGTGCGCACCGCCCGCTCCACGGCGCTGGCACTGTCCATCACCACACTGCGTGAGTGGCCGCTGGCGCGCCGCCCCACCGCGCGGGCACGGGCGAGATGATGGTCGACCTGCCGCTGCATGCTCGCCGCCTCGCGCAGCACGATGTCGTCGAGCCCCGGATCGTGTGCACGCGCGGCGTTGTTGAGCACCGTGAGCGGGGTCTTCAGCGCATGGGCAAGGTTGCCCGCATGGGTGCGCGCCTCCTCGGCCTGCTTCTGCGAGTGGTCGAGCAGCGCGTTCAGCTCCTGCACCATCGGCTGCACTTCGAGCGGCAGCGGCTCGGTCACCCGGTTCGAGCCCGCCTGACGGATCGAGGCAATCGCCCGGCGGATGCGGCGCAGCGGCGAAAGGCCGTACCAGGTCTGTGCCACGGCCATCAGGAACAGGCCCACGCCCAGCACCGCAAACGACCAGCCAAGCAGCGCGCGGATCGAGTTGAGCTGACTGTCCAGTTCCTCGCGCGATCCGGCGACCACGAACTGCCACCGCGTATCCGAGCCCGGAATCTGCACGGTGCGCTGCACCAGCCGCAGGCTTTCGTCGGGGAACTGGTCCGAATCGTAGAACACCGGATTTTCGGCATCGACATTCTCGTCGATGGCGAGCGTGCGATCCCACAAGGAGCGCGAGAAGTAGTTCACCGCGCCGTTGCCGTTGATCTGGTAGTAGAAGCCCGAGTTCGGCTCCAGAAAGCGCTGGTCGGCGAGCGGACGATTGAACCACACGTCGCCGTAGGGGTCGATCTCGGCTGACGAAATCATCGCCGTCAGCGGCAGTTCGAGCTGTTCGTCGAACTGCTGGGAAAGCAACTGCGTCAGCGCCCGATCGAGCGCGAAGCCACCAATCGCCAGCAACACGACAATCCACACCGCCGCGATGATCATCATCCGGCGCGCGATCGAGCCAGTGTTGCGCGTTTCCATGTCGGACGCGAGTTCGCCCGCGGGCGCTTCCTCGGCGCTCACGTCAGCGGGGGCCGCACCCTCCTCATCGACGCTATTCGCGAGCGCCTGCGGAGGGGTCGTCGAGGCTGTAACCGAGGCCACGGATCGTTGTGATTACCTCTGCGCCGAGCTTCTTGCGGATGCGCGTGACGAACACCTCGATGGTGTTCGAATCGCGGTCGAAATCCTGATCGTAGATATGCTCGATCAGTTCGGTACGGCTGACCACCTTGCCCTTGTGGTGCATCAGGTAGCTCAGCAGCTTGTATTCCTGCGCGGTCAGCTTGACCGGCTCTCCGGCGCGGGTGACACGGCCCGAGCGGGTATCGAGCCGCACCTCCCCGGCAGTCAGCTCCGAGGAAGCATTGCCCGAGGCGCGCCGGATCAGCGCGCGCAGGCGGGCGATCAGCTCCTCGGTCTGGAACGGTTTCGCCAGATAGTCGTCGGCACCGGCGTCGAGCCCGGCCACCTTGTCGGACCACGAATCGCGCGCGGTCAGCACCAGCACGGGGAACTTGCGCCCCTCCTTGCGCCACATGCCGAGCACGGTCAGCCCGTCGATCTCGGGCAGGCCGAGGTCGAGCACCACGGCGTCATATTCCTCGGTCGAGCCGAGGAAATGGCCGTCTTCTCCATCGGTCGACAGGTCGACCGCATAGCCGTTCTGCTCCAGCGTGTTCTTGAGCTGCTGGCCCAGTGTCGGTTCGTCTTCCACGATCAGGATGCGCATTGATACCCCTTCGCAAACATCTGCACCCGTGCTTGGGCGAATGTCATGAACGCGTCAACCAAGGCTAAGGTTTCCGGCGCGCGGATCAGCGCTGTTCGCGCAGCACCCGGCCTGAACGCGGATCGGCATCGACGAACAGCAGCCGCCCATCCTTGATGAACTTGAGCCGGTAGATCGCGGCCACACCGTCATACTCGAAGGTCAGATACTCGAACCCCTGCCGTTCGTAGCGCGGCACGATGCGCTGTTCGATAGCGCGGATCGGCAGGTTGCGCCCGGCCTGCATTTCGGCACGGGCGCTCGCCTGATCGTCGGCCTGAAGGCGTGACGGCACGGGCTGCGCGGCGGCTGGAACTGCCAGCACCGCACCAGCCAGCGCGAGCGCCGATGCAGCGGCAAAAGCAGAAATGCGGGGAGCAAAGGCGGTCATCATCACGGGTTCTGCCTAAGTCATGGGCATTGAACAAGGAGTGAATGCCGCGCTTTGCCCACAGCAAGCCTGGCTGTTGCCCTATTGCTCCAGCGCGTACTTCACGGTTAGCGTGACCTGCGTGGCCACCTGGCCGGGGCGCGTGGGGGTTGCCGCAGGCGGCGCACCGGCGGACGATTGCAACGCGACCCGGTCGTACATCGGCGTGCCATAGTCGAGCGTCTCTTCCACCGCCAGCAGACGGGCCGAGCCGAACCCGGCCATGCGGGCATAGTCCTCTGCCTGCTTGCGAGCCTTTGCAAAGGCACCTTCGCGAGCGGTCTGTTTTGCGCTGCTGTCGTCGACAATCGCCCACATCGGGCCGTTGAGGTTGGTCGCGCCCGCAGCCACCAGCGCATCGAGCACCGGCCCGATCCGGTCGAGATCGCGCAGTTCGAGCGTGACCGTATTGGTCGCCTCATAGCCCATGAACTGCGGCGGCTGGTTATTGCTGTAGTCGTACTGCGGGTTAAGCGTGATGCCGCTGGTCTGCACGCGGTTGGCGGGCACGCCGAGGCTGGTCACCTGCGCCAGCACGCGCTCCATCTGAGCGGCGTTGGCCTGCATCGCCTGCACTGCGGTCGCACCGCGCGTGGTGACGCCAGCGTTGATAGTGGCCTTGTCGGGATCGGACAGAACCTGCTGCGATACCTGCAATTCAACCACCGGGCCCTGCGAGCTGATCGCCACATCGGCGGCAGCGGCAGGCGAGGCGGCAAGCGGCCCTGTGGCAGCAAGCGCAGCAGATGCGGCAAGAGCGGAGATGGAAAGACGCGACATGTAATAACTCCATGAATGAATGACCGGCTGTTTCGGGCACCGCCGATTTCCGCTTCCTGAACGCGCGTGGAGCTTGTCAGGTCCGCGCCGCCTCACTAGGTCGCGCCGATCATGGCAGAACCTCCTATTCTCTCCTGGGAAGGCCTTGGCCTCCAGCAAGGCGGCGGCTGGCTGTTCGGCAACCCGGCGCAGGGGGACGGCCTCGACCTCCACATTGGCCCGCGCGACCGGCTCGCGCTGATCGGCCGCAACGGTGCGGGCAAGACCACGCTGCTCAAGCTGATCACCGGCGAGATCGAGGCCGACCGCGGCCTGCGCAAGATCAAGCCCGGCACCAACATCGTGTGGCTCGAACAAGAGCCCGACTTCACCGGCTGCGCCACCCTGATGGACTTCGCGCTCAGCGGCGAGAATGCGCCTGCCGAATACGAGGTCGAGGCGATTGCCGGCCAGCTCGGGATCGACATGGGCCGCGAGGCAGCCACCGCCAGCGGCGGCGAGAAGCGCCGCGCCGCCATCGCTCGCGCGCTGGCGATGGACCCTGACCTGCTGCTGCTCGACGAGCCGACCAACCACCTCGACCTTGCCGCCATCGACTGGCTCGAAGACTGGCTCACACGCTTTCGCGGTGCCTTCATCGTCATCAGCCACGACCGCACCTTTTTGAAGCGGCTGACCAACGCCACCCTGTGGCTCGACCGGGGCAACATGCGGCGCAAGGATGTCGGCTTCGGCGGCTATGAGGCGTGGGAAGAGCAGGTCTATGCCGAGGAGGCGCGCAATGCCGCGCGCATGGACGCCAAGCTCAAGATCGAGGCGCACTGGCTCGAACGCGGCGTGACCGCGCGGCGTAAGCGCAACATGGGGCGGCTCGAAAAGCTGTGGCAGATGCGCGCGGCCCGCGCCGCGATGATCCAGCCGACCGGCACCGCCAAGATCGCGCTCGGCAGCGATGCGGAGTTCAAGTCGAAGTCGGTGATCGTGGCCGAGGATATCTCGAAGACCTATGGCGAGCGCACGGTCATCAAGCCGTTCTCGCTGCGCATCCAGCGCGGCGACCGGATCGGCGTGGTCGGTGCGAACGGTGCGGGCAAGACCACGCTGCTCAAGATGCTCACCGGCGAGCTGGAGCCCGACAGCGGCACTGTCACCCATGCCAACACGCTCTCGGGCGTGATGATCGACCAGCAGCGCAAGCTGCTCGACCCGCAGAAAAGCGTGCGCGACGTGCTCGCCGAGGGCGGCGACTGGGTCGATGTGCGCGGCACCCGCAAGCACGTGCAGGGCTATCTCAAGGAGTTCCTGTTCGATCCTTCGGTGGTCGATGCGAAGATCGGCACCTTCTCGGGCGGCGAACGCTCGCGCATCCTGCTGGCGCGCGAATTCTCGCGCACCTCGAACCTGCTGGTGCTCGACGAGCCGACCAACGACCTCGACCTCGAAACGCTCGACCTGCTGCAAGAGGTGATCGCGGACTACGACGGCACCGTTCTGATCGTCAGCCACGACCGCGACTTCCTCGACCGCACCGTCACCGTGACGCTCGGGCTCGACGGCAGCGGCACGGTCGATATCGTGGCGGGCGGCTATGAAGACTGGCAGGCCCAGCGCAAGGCGCGGGCGAAGGCTCCGGCGAAGAAGGCGGCTGACAGCGCTCCGCCCCCATCTCCGCCGCCGCCTGCCCCGGCCTCGAACAAGCTCAGCTACAAGGACCAGCGCGACTACGAGCAGCTGCCCGCGCGAATCGAGGAACTCGACCGCCTGATCGCCAATGGCGAGGCCGCGCTGGGCGATCCCGAGCTATACGCGCGCGATCCCGGCAAGTTCGAGCGCATCTCCAAATCGCTCGAACTTGCCCGCACCGAAAAGGACGAGGCAGAGATGCGCTGGCTGGAACTGGCCGAGCAGGTCGAGGGCTAGAGTTGCGCGCGGCACGAAATTAGCGCTTACCCGCAATTAACCATTTATCGACACGCCCCCTCCACCAACTTGCGGTTTAAGGGGCTAATGGGTCTGAATTCCTCTTCAGCAGCGCTGCGCAGTGAGGCTGCTTTTGGCAGCCTTGCCAGCATGGGCGCGCGCAAGCTGAAGAAGAAGCCCGTCCTTGTCGTCGACCCCGATGAGCTGGCGCAGGCCTTCCAGATGTTCCAGCAAGGCGCTGCCGAGCAACTGGAAGACTACGAACCCGAGCAGCGCCCGCGCGCCACCGTCAGTCTGTTCGGCCTCGCACCGATGTCGGAGGATGACGAGGATGACCTGTTCGCGCAGGATCTCGCTCCGTTCAACGACGACGACGAAGACCAGATCGTCGAGGCTGAACCGCCCGCCCCCGAACAGGTGCTGGCGCTGACCCGGCCGCGCGAACCCCGCGAACCCAGGACCATGGCTCCGCGCGGCACCATGTTCGGCACCCTGCCCGATTCGCCGATGGTGCCGCCCAGCGAGCCGATGCCCATACGCAAGAGCGCGCCAGAACGCCCTCGACTGGTGCGCGGCTACGACGACATTGCCCCCGGATTCTCGCACCGCGAGCCGGTGCGGTCGGCCCCGAAACCGCAGGAGACGACACGCGCCCCCGCGCTGTCGCCGGTCAGCGACGAGGCGGTGGCGTCGGTGATCCTGTTCGACGAGGACGAGGCCCCGCGCCCTGCCCCCGAGCCAATCGCACCCGCGCCGTCCGCCCAGAGCAACCTGCGCGCGCGGCTCGTGCGCGACGATGTGAGCCTGGCGCAGCCCGAACCCTCGCTGTGGCAACAGATCGCGGCGTTGTTCAAACGTTGGTATGCGGCGCTGACGGGCCGCTAGAGCCGGACAGCAGAGCGCCCACTCGCAAAGCCCTTCCCCTCTGGGGAAGGGTTGGGATGGGGGTTCCACGCCAGCCCGCGTCGAGCCCCCACCCCCAGCCCCAGCCTCTCCCCGAGGGGAGGGGAGCAAGGTGGATCAGGACAATGTCATCGGACTCCAAGCCTCAGCGCAGGCGGTAAAAATCCGCCACCCGGTCCAATGCCAGTCGCAACACCAGCTTGCCCGAACGCGCGGGCCAGGCCAGCGCCTTTTCCGCCACCGGCAACGTCTCACCCGCGCAGACCACCCGCCACAGCACGTCCTCCAGCCCCCGCCCGGCGGCCTTCATCGCGCCATCGAAGCGGTGGCGCGCGGCGATCTGCTTTTCCCCCTGCTCCAGCCCGCGCTCGCCGGTCGACTTCACCCGCACCGGGTCCCACCGCATGGTGATCGACGGCGCGACCTGTGCCCGCTCATAGTCGCCTCGCAATGCTTCTCCGGCAGCGAACAGCCGGTCGTCGAGATGACCATGGGCGTGCAGCCAGCCCAGCGGGCTTTCGGCAAGGTTCACGGTGACGCTGCGCCGCCTGCGCGAAATGCCGCCGCCCCTGCGGCCATGGCGCGGCCCTTCCTCGGTCAGCTCGCGTTCCACCAGTTCGCGCGGCATCGACATATGTGTTCTCCCCATGATTGCGAAGGCAGCGGCTTGCCAGCAGCGGTACGATGTAGGAAAGAAGAAAAACCGATTTGGTTATGTTGGAGCCTTCAGCGGTGATCAATCGCATCCGTGCCATCCGCAAGCAGAAAGGCCTGACGCTGGCCGAAGTCGCCGAGGCCTGCGATCCGCCGACCACCGCGCAGACCATCGGTCGGCTCGAAACCGGCATGCGCAACCTCTCGCTGGTGTGGATGAACCGCATCGGCGCGGCGCTCGGCGTCGACCCGGAAACGCTGGTGAAGGGCGAGGAGCAGCCCGCGCCGCAGGTGGTCGCCCGCCTCACCGACACCGGCCCTGAAGGCCTCACCGCTCCGCGCGATGCGATCCTGCCGACAGAACTGGTCGATGGCGGCGCGCTGATCTGCCTCGTCGTCGAATACAGCCAGGGCGAATACCGCAGCGGCGACCAGCTATGGATGCGCAAGGTCGACCCCGAGGACTCCCACGCCCTCATGAACCGCGACGTGCTCGCGCCCCGCTCGGGTGGCCGTTTCGCCTTCGGGCGGCTGATCGACCGCAAGGGCAGCTTTGTCGGCCTGTTGCCGCCCGGCAGCGGGCAGCGGCAAATCGTGATCGACGGGCCGCCCTGGCTCGCCGTGGCCGAAATGCTGGTACGGAAACTGTAACGGAGCCCGGACGATGAAGCGCGTCCTCTCGCTTGCCACGCTTTATCCCAACGCGCAGCAGCCGCGCTTTGGCACCTTCGTGGCCCGCCAGATGGAGGCGCTCGCCGCGCGCGGGGACTGGGAAGTGACCATCATCAACCCGATCGGCGTGCCGCCGGTGCCGATGGGCCGCTATCGCGCGCTGGCGCAGGCGGCCAAGTCGGGCCACGAGGGCGGTGTCGAGGTGTTCCGCCCCCGGTTCACCCTGATCCCCTCGGTCGGCGGACCGTTCAACCCGGCGATGATCGTGCGCGCGGCCCTGCCCATCGCCCGGCGGCTGCACGCCCGCGCACCGTTCGATCTGGTCGATGCGCAGTTCTTCTATCCCGACGGCCCCGCCGCCGCCCGCATCGCCGAAGACCTCGGCCTGCCGCTCAGCATCAAGGCGCGCGGGGCGGATATCTCGCACTGGGGCAAGAAGGCCTATGCCAACCGCAAGATGCGCGCCGCTGCCGAACAGGCCTCGGGCCTGCTGGCCGTGTGCGACATGCTGGCCAACGACATGGCGGACATCGGCCTCCCACGCGACAAGATCACCGTCCATTACACCGGGCTCGACCGCAGCCTGTTCCGCCCGCTCAATCGGGCCGAGAGCCGGACCTATCTGGCCAGCCATTTCGGCATCACGCTCGATCCGGGCGCGCGGCTGGTGGCCAGCATTGGCGCGCTGATACCGCGCAAGGGACAGCACTTCGTGATCCGCGCTCTGGCGCAGTTGCCCGACACCCATCTGGCGCTGGTCGGCATCGGACCGGATCGCGCCGCCCTGGCCGAGCTGGCGCAGGAGCTGGGCCTGACAGAGCGGGTCCATTTCCTCGGCTCGCTCGGCCACGGCGACCTGCCGCGCGTGCTTTCGGCAGCGGACGCAACCGCGCTGCCGTCAGCCAGCGAGGGTCTGGCCAATGCCTGGGTCGAATCGCTCGCCTGCGGCACGCCGCTGGTGATCACCGATGTCGGCGGTGCGCGAGAGATCCTGAGCGCCGATGTCAGTCCGGCAGGCAGGATCGTCGCGCGCGATGCCGATGCGATTGCACAGGCGCTAGGGCAGCTGTTCGCCGAGGCGACCCCGCCCGCAGTGGTGAGCCAGAGCGCCGCACGCTTCAGCTGGGAGGCCAATGCCGCCGCACTGGCCTCCTACTACGAGCGGCTGATCGCCTAGACTTCGCCGCGCGCCTTGCGTTCCTGCCGGTCTGCGCTGGTCTCGGTCGGGACGAAGCTGTCGCTGTTCACGCCGAGCCAGATCAGGATCGGCGCGGCCATATAGACCGACGAATAGGTGCCGACGAAAATACCCAGCGTGATCGCGGCGACAAGGCCGAACAGGCTGGCCGGGCCGAACAGCAGCAGCGGAATAAGCGCGACCAGCAGCGTGAGCGAGGTCATCACCGTGCGCGCCAGCGTCTCGTTGACCGACAGGTCGAGCAGCTCGAACATCGGCATCTTGCGATACTTCTTCAGGTTCTCGCGAATACGGTCGTAGACCACGATGGTGTCGTTCAGCGAATAGCCGATGATCGCCAGGATCGCGGCGATGATCTGGAGCGAGAACTCCATCTGCAACAGTGCGAACATGCCCATCGTCAGCGACACGTCGTGGAACAGCGCGAACAGCGCGCCGACACCGAACTGCCATTCGAACCGGATCCAGATGTAGATCGAAATCGCCAGCATCGCGAACAGCAGCGCGTAGAGCGCAGTGTTGCGGAACTCGCCCGAGACCTTGCCCGAAACCGAATCGACGCCGTCGATCACCACGTCCGGGTGTTCTGCCCGCATCGCATTGGTGATTTCTTCCGACATGCGGTTGGCGAAGCCGGGATCGCCCTCGGCCTCGTCGAGCAGACGGACGCGGATCGAGACCTGATTGGGCTGACCGAAGCGCTGGATGGTGGGATTCTCCACCGTAGGCAGCGCGCTGATCGCGTCGCGCAATTCAGCCACGGGGGCTTCAGTCTCGCCGACGAAGGTGGCGCGGATTTCCTGCCCACCGGCAAAGTCGACGCCGTAGTTGAGGCCCTTGGTGAACACGAGTGCCCAGCTTGCCGCAATCAGCAGGCAGGAGATCACGTAAAAGGGCACCCGCCACTTGAGGAAGTGGATGTTGGTGTCGTCGGGGACGAGTTTCAGAAGGCGCATTGTCTCTCCCCTCAAATGTGGATTTCAGAAGGCTTGCTGCGCAGCCAGCCCGCCACCCACATCCGGGTTAGCGTCACGGCGGTGAACACGCTGGTGAACAGGCCGATAATCAGAACCACGGCAAAGCCGCGCACCGGGCCCGAGCCGAAGGCAAACAGCAGGACACCGGCGATGAAGTTGGTGGCGTTGGCGTCGTAAATGGCGCGGCTCGCCTCGCGGTAGCCGGTCTCCACCGCGTTGAACACGCGCCGCCCTCGCTTTCTCTCCTCGCGGATACGCTCGTTGATCAGCACGTTGGCGTCGACCGCCGCGCCGATGGTGAGCACGAAACCGGCAATGCCGGGCAAGGTCAGCGTGGTGTTCATCAGCGCCATGATCCCGAGGATCATCAGCACGTTGATGACCAGAGCGAAGGTCGCATAGACGCCGAAGCGGCCATAGGTGAGGACCATCAGCAGCACGACCAGCAACGAGCCGATGCCCATCGCCATCATGCCACGGTTGATCGAATCGGCACCCAGATCGGGGCCGACCGTGCGCTCTTCCACCACCGACAGATCGACCGGCAGTGCGCCCGAGCGCAGCTGGATCGCCAGCTGGTTGGCGCTTTCGGCGGTGAAGCCGCCCGAGATGCGTGCCGAACCGCCGATGATCGGCTCGTTGATGTTGGGGGCGGACAGCACCTCGTCATCGAGGATGATGGCGAAGGGCTTGTTGACGTTCTCGCTGGTGAGCTTGGCAAAGCGAGCGCCGCCGGTCGGGTCGAACTGGATCGTGACCACGTTCTCGTTGGTCTGCGGATCGACCGTGCCCTGTGCGCCGGTCAGCGTATCGCCGCGAATGCCGCCAAGGCGGCGCACCGCGATCTTGCGGCCTTCGTAGTCGCTGCCCGGAGCGCCTTCGAGGATCTGGCTTCCCGGAGGGGCAATGCCCTGCTCGATGTCGGAGGGCAGCGCATTGGTGTCGACCAGCTTGAATTCGAGATTGGCGGTCTGGCCGAGCAGTTCCTTCAGCGCAGCCGGGTCTTCGAGGCCGGGCACCTGCACCACGATGCGGTTGTCGCCCTGGCGAATAATGGTCGGTTCGCGCGTGCCGAGCGCGTCGATGCGGCGGCGGACCACCTCAGTGGCCGAATCCATCGCATTGCTGACGGCCTGTTCGAGACCCTGCGCAGTGGGCGTGAGGATGAAGCGGTTGCCATCGTTCACCGCCAGATCCCACTCGCGGGTCAGGCCCGAACCGTTGATCAGCGGCAGCAGCTGCTCGCGCGCGGCATCGACCTGCGAGGCATCTTCCAGCATGAACGACAGACGGCCATTGGCGGTGGAGATATCGCCGATGCGGATGCGCGGTTCGGCATCGCGCAGGGCGGACCGCACCGATTCCTCCAGCGACTCCAGCCGCTGCGCCGCCACCTGCGAAGACTGCGCCTCAAGCAGGATATGGCTGCCGCCGGCAAGGTCCAGCCCGAGATTAACCTCCGGGTCGGGCAGGCTCGACGGCCACCGCACCCCCGAAAGCGAAGCAATCGAAGGAACCGCGGCCAGCATCACCACGAGGGCAAGCCCCCACAAGGACAGGCGTTTCCAGAGGGGAAAATCGAGCATGGCTTATCCGACCCGTAATATCAGTCGTTGGCAGGTTTGGCGCCGGGCGGAACGATGTCGCCCAGCGTGCTCTTGACGACCTTGATCCGCACGCCCTGTGCGATTTCGAGATCGACGTAGTCGTCGTCGACGCGCACGACCTTGCCGATCACGCCGCCGGCGGTGACGACCTGATCGTTCTTCTTCACGCCCGCGATCTTGTTGGCGTGGTCCTTCTGCCGCTTCATCTGCGGGCGGAAGATCAGGAACCAGAAGATCACGATCATGCCGACGATCGGCAGGAACTGCACCCAACCGGGAGGCGAGGAACCGGCAGCGCCGGCGGCAAGAATATCAAGCATAGGATCGGCCCAATAACAGCACGAATGAACAGATTGGCGCCGGAAGAGGTGGTGTCGCCCGGCCGCGGCGCAAGCAACTGCACCCTCTCCGGTGCGTGGCAGCCGCGCCTAGCAGCAATGCCAAGGGCTGGCAATCAGGCCAAATTTGCCGGGACGGACGGGCAACTGTGTGAATTGCCAATCGAGCCGCTTGCCATGTCGCAGAGCCTTGCCTATAGGCGCGCTTCCACTGGCATCGGGACGTGGCGCAGTCTGGTAGCGCACTATACTGGGGGTGTAGGGGTCGCTGGTTCGAATCCAGTCGTCCCGACCAGTGGAAAATCCCCCTCATCGCCATATCCGCACCCTTCTCTCCCCTCACAAGGTCGCGTGCGATTGCGGTTGCGCCGCGCAAATAGCGGGCGCGCGAAGAAACCCCCGGCCTTCGCCGGAGGCCCCGTCGTTGAGTCGCCCCGCCTTTACCGGGCAACCTCGATGCTGGTTCTGCCACGCGGGCCGAAGCCGGATGCGGCCTCATCGCTGCCGTCCGTGACGACCAGCTTGACCCACAGGCTATCGCCCTGTGCGAAGTAAGCGGTCTCGTCGGAGGCTCGCAGCGCGGCAAGGCTGGCTTTGCGCGCACCTTCGCGGGCGGCCTTGAAGCCGGGCAACTCGAAGATCACCCATGCGCCGGGGTCCATCTCGCGCAAGGATAGAGACAGTTCGGGCCTTGCGGTCTCCACCTTCACCTCTGCACCGCTGCGAATGGTGGTTTCGCCGGAATAGGCAAGCTGCCTGCCGTTGCGGCTGAGGACCACCGGCTCGGGTGCAGGAC
>NZ_QXFM01000068.1 GCF_003584015.1 Aurantiacibacter xanthus | reverse complement strand
GCGGCGCAGGCCCCGGCCGGGCGCGAACAGCGAGATCGCTTCGAGCACGTTGGTCTTGCCCGCGCCGTTTTCGCCCACCAGCAGGTTGATCGCGCGCGCGCCGTCCAGCCGGGTTGCGGCATGGTTGCGAAAGGCGGTGAGGAGGATGCGGTCGAGCGCCATGAGACGGCCAGAGCATTAGCCGAGCAGGGCCGGGCAGGTCATGCAAAAAGTCCTTCGCCATGACTTGGGGAAAATTCCCAAGTGTTGGGATATGGCGTTGTTCCATCTTGCCGCAGGATGAACGAAATTGGCAGTTTTCTGCCATTTCCTGCAAACTAGCACGGTGTCTGCAATGTTGGTGGCATCGAGCAGATGGGCTGCTCACACACTAGACAAGAGGAAGTATCATGTTTGCCAACTCGGATTTCACCAACCGCCTGTTCGCCGCTCTGGGCGCGCTTGCGATCACCACCGGCCTGCTGGTTGCCAGCTTCGCTCCGCCTGCCCCGAACGCTACAACGACCGCTGCCACGATGGTGCTGGCATGAGCGAGCTGAACATGCAGAACAGCCCGCAAGCGCCGCGCAAGTTCCACCTCGATAAGGGCGACAAGCTGATCGGCGGCGTCTGCTCGGGCATCGCCAACTACACCAATGTCGACCCGCTGCTGGTGCGGCTGGTTTTCGCGGTCGGCGCGGTGGCGGGTTTCGGGAGCTTTATCCTGCTTTATCTGCTGATCTGGCTGCTCGCCAACTGAGCGACAATCAGGAATGCCCGAAGGGGGAAAAATCGGTCTGTTCGTCGAACACATCGACCCCCTCGCGGCGCTTCAGGAAATTCACCGCCCAATAGGTGAAGGGGGTGAGCAGCGCCTCCCAGGCAGTCTTGATCGCCCATTGCGAGAGGATCACCTGCCACAGCTGCTCGACCGGCCAGCCCGCGAGGCCGTAAAAGGCGAGCGGATAAAAAATCAGGCTGTCGAGCCCCTGTCCGACCACGGTTGAACCAATTGTGCGGGTCCATAGCATCCGACCTCTGGTCAGCAGCTTCATCTTGGCAAGCACGAAGGCATTGGCGAACTCGCCCGCCCAGAACGCCGCCATCGAGGCGAGCACGATGCGCCAGCTATTGCCGAACACGAATTCGTAGGCCTCCTGCCCCGGCCAGCCTTGCGCAGGCGGCAGGGCCACCACCACCGCCGCCATCACTGCCATGAAGGCAAGGGCAGCAAACCCGGTCCAGATCACCCGGCGCGCGTGGGCATAGCCATAGACTTCGGTCAGCACGTCGCCGAGGATGTAGCTTATCGGGAAAAACAACACGCCCGCGCCGAAGGCCCATTGCCCGCCGCCCGGAAGCGGCAGATAGCTGGGCTTGGACGCGCCGATAATGTTCGACAGCAGCAGGATCGCGACGAAGGCCGCCATCACATAAGGGTAGTAGCGGAAAGCCCCGGCGGCATAGCTGTTGGCGGCGACGGGGCGGGGCGCTTGGTGGTCCATGGCGCAAAGCTAGCGCGTACCGCGGTGCAGCAGAAGAGGGCTTTGTGCGGATTATGCAAAGCTCGCGATTTGCCTGGCGCGCAAACATCGCTAAGTGCCGGAAGCAACGCGCCCATAGCTCAGCTGGATAGAGCACGGGACTTCTAATCCTGAGGCCGCAGGTTCGACTCCTGCTGGGCGCGCCACCTCCTTGTGCGGTTGCATTAAGGATGTGCCGGAGGCGCATAATGATGCGCCTCGCTCGAGGGTGTTGGTTCAATTCTACCCCGCTCTTAATGAACGAGGGGATAACCAATGATCTTAGCCGGCATTAGGCAACGAGCGCGATTCGCGGATCTTAGGGGCGAATGGATCCGGTTAGGGGGGGTAATCGTGTCCGGGCGTTGTTTTCGCCCGCGATTGATCTGTGCTCAAGCGTCATCAGGTGATCGACTATTACACTCTTTGGTGCGACCACCTTCACCAAAAGCAACGTAAAATCAATCTTGCAGGTTCATCGATCCCATCAAACGCGATGGAGACCCAGATTATGACGGCCGAGCAGTTCCCCGAATTTTTCCGCAAGGCTAAGAGGGGGGCGAGAGGCTTCGTGAGCGATCACCGAGATGGGGTCGAAATGTTCATTCGGCTAAATGACGGTGGCCGCTTGGAGTTGGTATCGGCGTTGATCGATGCATGGCAGGACGACAAGCCATTCAACAAGGCGGTGTGCGGCGGGGCGCTGAGGCAGACCTGGGACAGTGAACCCTACATCTATGGCGCACGAAGGGGGTCCTACATCAGTGCCGTAGTTGCCCGCTCAACAGAGGTAATCCTTTGGTCGATGCCTGATTTTGTTGAGGAATGGGGTTTGGCAATGATGACGCCCGAGGAGGAGTTCCAACTTCAAAAAATGGATTTCCCGATCACCGTTTTTCGCGGCGGCACGGGGACTTTCAAAGAGGTTGCAGAAGGGGTGAGCTGGACCTTGAAGCCAGAGATCGCGGCGTTTTACGCTAGCACGTGGCCGAAACGATGGGGAGATGAGCGCGAGCCGCTCATTTTGACGATGCAGGTCGAAGAAGAAGAGGTTCATGCATACCTCAACGGACGTGGCGAGGCGGAATTGCTAATTCCGTATTCGGTTCATTTAAAGAAATCCATGAAAGTTGTGGATTATCAATGAATTCTTGTAAATTAAACTAGAACAATTTTTATGATCATTGTCAAAGAAAGTTAAGTATCGCTTTTGAACTTAACGGCTTCTGGGCCGGCTGTTTCGCCACAGTCTGTATCTAAAAGAGCTGAAGCGAACGCCCTGTCTTCTTCGTTCCCCCAATCAAGTTCGAAAAGCCTGCGAAGTGCGTCCATCGATGCGTCAAGCTCTTCATCAGAGATAAGTTCGACGGCCCGTAGAATGAAGTGGAATGCTAGCTCGGGATCGTGTCTGACGCCGAATCCATGCCGATACATCTGACCGAGGTTGTGGAAACCAGCCCAGTATCCAGCGCGCGTTGCCATCAGAAAGTGCAATTCAGCCGAGGACCAATCTGGTTCATGTTGGCCGAACGACCATTCTTGCGCCTCGTCCTTCGATCCGCGTGCCCAACTAAGCGACATCCCAACAAGGTTACGAGACCCAGGATCGCCGAGTAGAGCTTGCTGCCATAACGCAATGCCAGCTTTCGACACAGCGTTCGGGTAAACGACAACGGTTTCCGGAACAGGGTTCAACAGTTTCGAATTAACCGGAATGTAGCTGAGTTCCCAGCTGCCCGAGCCATCATCTGCGCGACGTGAGAGAGCGGGATCGCCCGGTGAACCACGAAACGAGCTTGCGGTGCCAAAACTGCTTACGAATTTATCACCCTCGAGAATTGCACGGATGAGCACGCAACCTTCGTTGCGTGTAACGCTGATGACATTGAGCGGCTGCCATCCAGCGTGACGCCATTCTGGTAAGGGGGCTGGAGATGGACTGCTATTTCCCGGAGGCTTCGCGGTCCCTGCTGATTTGCCAGTCGAACCACCGTTGTCTGTGCAGGGGTGCTTTGGCCACGGAGGCCCTAGCTCATCGAAGTAGACGCGGCCCCCACTCCAGGACTCAAAGAAGTAAACATCGGCGCCGCACACGGGACATCGCGAATTGGGTGTAGTGACGGAGATCTGCGATGTAGGTCGGTTGTTGTTGAATATTGCCGGGGCTTGTGGGTGAGCCCAACCACTTCCACCCGTGTCTCCGCCCCACCCACAGTCACAGTTCGATGGATGATTCCAAGCGTTGCATCCCATGATCGAGTCCCCCTTGTGCGACGAGCGGAAAAGCACGATGGGAGCGTAGCATGCAAATTTCTGAAAGAATGACCTTTCTGAGATGCTGGCCAAGATCTGGGCGCCAAATTATCTTGACCCAATTACTGTCCGTCGTCAGAACATTTGGCACAACTCGCGGCGTAGATCAGCGGAGTGTGGGCCTCGTCTTGGTTTGATGTTTAGGCGGCGAGCTTGCGGTGTTGCAAGCGCCGATGTTCGAGTGTCTTTCGCTTGATCCTTTCTCTTCGTTCGATGATGGCGGCAGCCCTGCCGAAGTAGGCATCGGCGGGCGTGACGTTGTCGAGGCTCTCGTGGTAGCGCTGGTGGTTGT
>NZ_QXFM01000067.1 GCF_003584015.1 Aurantiacibacter xanthus | reverse complement strand
GCCCGAGCTACAAGTCGGGCGCGATCAACTCGGCGCGCGACTTTCCCATCCCCGAAGGCGGGCGCACGATACGCGAGGGGACGTCCGTGACCGTTGCCTTCACCGTCGGGGTGGATGGCCGGGCCAGCCATTGTTCGGTGGTGTCGCCCGGCCCCGATCCGGCCACCAACGCACTGGTCTGCCCGCTGGTGATCGAGCGCATCCGGTTCAATCCCGCCATCGATGCCAATGGAAATCCTGTGCCGGCGCGCTATGGCTGGCGTCAGGACTTCTTTCGCCGATAACCGATTACTGTAAAAGGCGAGGGCTGTGTCGCATGCATTACGAATGGAGCTGACCCTGATTCATCCCGTTATCCTGTGCGGAGGCAGCGGCACCCGTTTGTGGCCGCGCAGCCGCAGGGTGTTGCCCAAGCCGTTCGTGCCGCTGGTCGGCGAGCAGACCCTGTTCGAGGCGACGCTGCGCCGCGCGATGGACCCGCAGATGTTTGCCAGCCCCACGGTGGTGACGGGCGCGGCGCATCTTGCCTATGTGCGCGCGCAGCTCGCGCCGATCTGCCAGGGCACAACGATTGTCGAACCCGAGGCCAAGAACACCGCGCCCGCCATCGCGCTGGCCGCGCAGTGCATGCCGCGCCCCGATGCGCTGATGCTGGTCTGCCCGAGCGACCACTACATCGCCGATGTCGCCGCGTTCCACGAGGCGGTGAAGCATGCCGCCGCGCTGGCCGGGCAGGGCCACATGGTCGCCTTCGGGATCACTGCCACCGCTCCCGAGACCGGCTTCGGCTATATCCGCAAGGGCGCTGCGCTCAAAGGCGGCTACGAGGTCGAGCGGTTTGTCGAGAAGCCCGATCTTGAAACGGCGATCTCGTTCCTTGCCGATGGCAACTACAGCTGGAACGGCGGCATCTTCGCCTTCCGCGCTGACGCCTTCCTCGCCGAGCTGGCTGCGTATCGCCCCGCGATGGCCGAGGCCGTGCGCGCCTCGGTCGCAGCGGGCGACACGCGCGACGGCGAATTCTATCCCGCCGCCGAACCCTTCGCCGCCATCGAAGGCGATTCGATCGACTATGCGGTGATGGAGAACACCGCGCGTGCCGCCATGGTGCCGGTATCGATGGGCTGGTCCGACATCGGCAACTGGCAGGCCCTGCGCGATGCGCGCGACGGCGATGCACAGGGCAACCGCGTGCGCGGTCAGGCCGAGCTGGTCGATTGCACGGGCGTGCTGGTCGAGACCGACGGGCCGCGTGTGAACGCCATCGGGCTGGAGGATGTCGCCATCGTCGTTGACGGCGACGAGGTGCTTGTTACCACCATGGCCGGAGCGCAGAAGGTCGGCAAGCTCACCGGCGCTGCCAACCAGTAGCGCGTGCGGATCGGGGAGGAAGGATGCCGACGGCGGTAAACGATGCAATGATCGCACAGACGATCCAGCTGGCGCTGACACCGGTGTTCGTCCTGGTGGCGATCGGCAACATCATGAACATCCTGTCGACCCGGATGGGCCGGGTGGTGGACCGTGCGCGCACCTTGCAGGGGCTGTTTACCGAAACCGAGGGCGAGGAGCACGATCTGGTCGTGCGCGAGATTCGCATGGCCAACAACCGCATCCTCATCATCGGCCGGGCCATGCGCCTGCTGGTATCGTCGGCGCTTTCGATTGGCCTCACGGTGGCGCTGTTGTTCTTCGAAGGGTTTGCCCATTCCGGCTTGAACGCAGCGGCGGCGATCACCTTCATTCTCGCCATTTCGCTGCTGATGCTGGCGTTGCTGCTGTTCCTGCGCGAAACCCGCGAGGCGACCGAGGCGCTGCGCATCCCCGAGACCTACCTCGAACTGCATCGCAGACTGTAGAGCGGGATGGGGCGCACGCAAGCCAGCGTCGAGCCCCCACCCCCAGCCCCTCCCCAAGGGGAGGGGAGCAAGGTGCGTCCGGGCAATGGCATCAGATTCAATCCGGGCTCAGCCCTTCGGCGGTTCGAGCAGGCTCGGCCCCTGATTGCGGATCGCCATTTCCACCATCGGCTCGACAAAGGCCAAAGCGCCGGGCAGCTCGACCGTGAACACCACTTCGGTGTCCTCGATATCGACATGGCCGCTGATCGCCTGACCCATCGCGCCGATGGCGAGCGCCATGCGGTCTTCGCTGGGCCAGCTAGTGCTGACCTCGACCATGGCGAGCGGGATGTTGTCGCCGATCCGGTGCGAATTCTCGTGCAGGCGGCGGCGCACTTCCTCGCGGGTGAGGTTATGGGGCAGGGCGAGGCGCATCAGCTTTTGCTCTCCTGTTTGTCGAACGCGGGCAGCGGCACGCCCGGGCCCTCATCGCCGAGCTGCACGCCGCTGCCGGTGTCCAGCGCGGTGCCATACTTGTATTCGAGATAGCGGCCCCGGATCGCGAGATCGTCAAGCGAGCCCTGCGCCAGTTGGCGATTGATCGAATCGAGTTCGCTGCCGATCACCTTCAACCCCTCCTGAAGCTGGCGCGCCGGGGTGGTGCCGTTGCTTTGCTCGTCGCGCAGCCGCTGCGGGATGCGGCGGAAGCCGGCGATCATCTCGGGCAGGTCTTCGCCCACCAGCTTGCGGATCTGCGCGGCGGTGGGGTGGTTCTGGTCGACCTCGGCCAGCTGCACCTGCAACTCGTCAAGCTGCACGCCGATATCGTTGACGAGGCTGGCGGCGGGCGCGGGCAGCGCATCGCGCTGGTGTTCGAGCCACAGTTCGGTGCGGCCGACCAGTTGCTTCACATCGGGCGTGTTGAGATCGGCGCGTTTGGGCGTCTTCAGGCGCGGATAGCGCGCCAGCACGAAGGCCGCCACCACCATGGCCAGCACCGTCAGCATCACCCCGTAAAAGCCGATCCCGTTAAGGATCGCCCCCGCCACACCCGCCGCCACCAGAATGGCAAGGATGGCGACAAACAGCCGCACGACCTTCTTCACCAGATGCTGCTTCTTCAGCCGCGCCGAGGCCATGCCGACCGAGTTACCCCGCCGCCTCCCGCCCGCGCGCTGGTGCGCGAGCGCATCGCCGGCGGCGCGGACGATCTGGTCGGACTGGTGGGTGAGGTCGCTCATCGGCTCGGCAGGCTCAGCTTTCGAGGCTCAGGATGCTGCTGCCCTGCACCTGCTGGGCGGCCTGGGCCTGCCCTTCGGCGCGGGCGATATAGCCCTTCGACTTCTCGACCTCGAGCGACAGCGTATCGACCGTCTGCTTCATCGAATCGAGCGCGCGCAGCTTGAAGCTGTCGACCTCGTCCATCGTGTCATAGATGTTCTGGAACGCGCGTTGCAGCGTCTCCATCGGGATCGTGCTCGATGCCGCCTGTTCGTGAATGCGCGCGGTGTTGTCGCGCAGCATCTGCCCGGTCGAATCGATGATGCCCGCCGTGGTGGTGTTCAAGGCGGTAATCTGGTCGAGCACCAGCTTCTGGTTGGTCATCGCCTGACTGACGGTGACGGCGGTGCGCAGCGCGCCCACGGTGGTGGTGCTCGCGCGGTCGACACCTTTCACCAGCTCGACATTGTTCTTCTTCACGAGATCGAGCGCGAGATAGCCCTGCACGCTCACCGCCATCTGCGTGAGCAGGTCCTGCGTGCGCTGGCGGACATAGAACAGCGCGGTCTCGCGGATCGCCTTGGCCTTGGCCGGATCGACGCTGTCCTGATTGGCCGCCTCTTCCTCCAGCCGGGTGTCGAGCGACTTGGCGATGTGGATCATCTGCTCCAGCTTGCCCATCGCCTCCCACAGCTTCTGGCGTTCGACGTCGATGGCGGCATTGTCCATCAGCAGCTCGTCCTTGCCGCTCGACAGGCGGGCGAGGATCGACTGGATGTGGCTTTGCGCCGAGGTGTAGCTGTCGAAGTAGTTCTTCAGCTTGCCGCCGAAGGGGATGATGCCGAGGAACTTGCGCCCGGTCATCTTGCCGCGGCGACCCGGATCGAGATCCTCCACCGTGCGGCGCAGCTCGGTAAGGTCGGCGCCGACGCCGCTCTCCTGATCCATCGCCCGCACAGGCCGATCAAGGAAGCGGTTGGACATCTGGCTCGCGGCCATGATCTCCTTGCGGCCCATATTGGTGATCTGATCGACCTTCTTGCCGAAATCGGGCGAATTGGCGTCGAGCGCGATCAGCTCGCTCACAAAGCCCTCGACCTTTTCCTGCAGCGCGGTCTTCTTCTCCTCGTCGACCGGCACCAGCCCGGCGGCGCTGGCAGGCGCGACCGTGGGCACGGGATCGGGCGGCGTCAGCTCCAGCTTCGTCGCGGTCATCGTTTCGTTGCTCGTGGCCATCGGCTCTTACACCTTCCCGTTGGTTCGATAATTGCTGTATTAGTGATATAAGACAGGTCTTTCAAGAATTCGCGATGCTGCAACTCTTGGACCTGCCCGATTTTCCGCGCTAACGGTTACGAATGCAACCCGAGAGCAAAAGCCCCGAGGCCGGGAAGGCATCCGCCGCCACGCCCGGCTTGCCGTCAAGCCACACTGCCAGCCTCATGCACGTGTGGGACGCGTTCAAGACCTGGTGGCGGACCGAGGCCAGCGGCACGGTCGATCAGGCGGCGGTGATCGCCAAGCGCCGCGCCGAATGCGCGCTGACCGGACGCTATCTGCTGATGGTGACGATGTCGGCGGGGATCGCGATCCTCGGCCTGCTGCTCAGTTCGCCGGCGGTGGTGATCGGCGCGATGCTGCTCTCGCCGCTGATGGACCCGATCATGGGCGTGGGCTTCTCGCTCGCTATCGGTGACTACAAATGGCTGCGCCAATCGGTGAAGAGCCTCGCCATCGGCACCGGCTTTGCCATCGTGTTCTGCGCGCTGGTGGTGTTCCTGTCGCCCTTGCAGAACGTGACCAGCGAGATCGCCGCGCGCACCCGGCCCAACCTGTTCGACCTGCTGGTGGCGATCTTCTCGGCCATTGCGGGCGCCTATGCGATGATCCGCGGGCGCGAGGGCACCATCGTCGGCGTGGCCATCGCCACCGCCTTGATGCCGCCGCTCGCGGTGGTCGGCTTTGGCCTAGCGACCTTCAACTGGACGGTGTTCTCGGGCGCGCTGTTGCTGTTCGTCACCAACCTTACCGCCATCGCGCTTACCGCCACGGCGATGGCGCGGGCCTATGGCTTTTCCTCCAGCCTGTCGGAGCGCGGCTCGCAATTGCAGAGCGCGGGCATGCTGATCGCCTTCGTGGTGCTGGCCGTTCCGCTTGGCCTGTCGCTCCAGACCATCGCGTGGGAAACGCAGGCCCAGCGGGTGATCCGCGACGAGATCAGCACTGTGTTCGAGGGCAAGGCCGAGGACGTCGATCCCAAGGTTGAGTTTTCGACCGGCGCGGTGCAGGTATCGGCCACGGTCTACACGAACGAACTGTTCGACCGCGCCAAGGTCGAGAGCAACGCCGCGCGCCAGCTCGAATCGCGGCTCGGGCGGCCGGTGTCGGTCACGATCCTGCAAATCCAGAGCGCCGATGCGCGCGAGGCGGAACTGGCGCAGCTGGGCGAAAGCCGGAAGCGCGAGGCCGAGAGCTTAGAGACCGCCGGTGTCATCGCCGAGCGGCTGGCCTTGCTGGCGGGCGTCCCGGCCGATCAGGTGACGGTCGACCGCGACAACCGCCGCGCCATGGTCCGCGCGCGCCCGCTCGATGGGGCGAGCCTTGCCGCCTATGCCGAGCTGGAGCGGCGCATCGACGCCACCGAACCGGCCTGGGATATCCGCTTCGAACCGCCGCCGCTGGCCTTGCCGAACATCACCTTTCAGGAGGTGAAGACCGATGTCGGCGTGTCGAACACCTTCACCAGCGAAGGGCGCAAGGCATTGGCGCTGGTCGAGTGGGCGCAGCGCCGCAAGGGCCTGCCAATCCTGCTGACCGGCCCCGCCGACGCGGTCGAGCAGGTGCGCAAGGTTCTGGCCGAAGACGATGTGACGGCAACCGTCGAGGAAACCGGTTCGGGATACGGCACGGTGCGTGTGGCCTGGGATATGGAGCAATAGCGATGTCGAGCGAAATCACGGTTCTGCTGCTGTCGACCCTGCTGCTGGTCGCGCACATCATGCTGGCGATCCGTTACAAGACGGCGCAATACGGCACCGACTGGAACATGGGCGCGCGCGACGGCGATCTGCCGCCGCTTAACGCCGTTGCGGGCCGGCTCGAACGCGCGCGCGACAACTTCCTCGAAACCTACCCGATTGCGATCATCGCGCTGCTGGTGGGCGACATGTACGGGCAGAACTCCAGCCTCATCGCCATCGCCGCATGGGTCTGGCTCGGCGCGCGGGTGATCTACCTGCCGCTCTATTGGGCGGGCGTGCCCAAGGTGCGCACGCTGGTCTGGGCGGTCGGCATGCTGGCCTTGCTCACCATTATCGTGGCGCTGCTGCTGATCTAAGAACCAAAATCCGTTCGCGCTGAGGAGGGTGAAGACGCAGTCTGAGCCCGTCTCGAAGCGGGGCTTGCCCTCGGTCCTTCGAGACGCTCAGCCTGCGGCTTCGCTCCTCAGGACGAACGGATGCGGGTGGTTAGACCTTTTCTCGCCCCGACTGGGCAAGCCGCTGGCGCGAAGTGTTGCCGGGCACGGCCACCTGCACGCTCGGGTCGAACGTCTTGCCCACGCCTGCGCGGCCGTTCTCGCACCAGATGTGCACCTCGGTCTCGCTGTAGCCCGAGGGGAGATAGCGGATGCGGTAGCCGTCGGGGTGGTCGCTCCAGCGGCCTGCGGGCACGGCGATGCTGCCTTCGCCCAGCGGCACTGCGCCGGTCAGCATGGCGATGCTTTCAAGCTCGGAATAGCTCGCTCCGCTGGCAAGACCGTTGCGAAGCTCTGCCTCGGCCCGGAACACCGCCCGCATTGGCGCGGGGACTTCGCCCATAAGGCTGCTCATCGCGCCAGACGGCACCAGATCGAGCGCCGAGCGGTTCAGCGTGGCGAGCTGGCGGCGGGTCAGCAGCTGGGCTGCCACCAGCTTGTGCTCGGTGCTCAGATCCTCGAACCTGGCGCGGGCGAGGATGGCCCAGATCAGGGTCTGGATATCGTGCTGGTCGATGCCGGGGTGCTGGTTCGAATTGCGCAGGATGTCGCGGATCGCCTCTTCGCGCGAACCTTTCAGCGGGGCGTAGAGATAGCCGTCACCGCCGCCCGGCCCATGCGTGCCCGCGTGGAGGCAATAGCTTTGCGCCGTAAACTGCCAGTAGCCCGGTTGCACCACGAAGCCGCCGATGGGTGTGCGTTCGAGCGAGGTCATCGGAGCCGGGGCGAGCGGCGGGTTCACGCCGTCAAGCGACGGATTGCCCCAGACCGCATCGGCCAGCTTGGTGGTGATCGGTTCGTCGCCGCCGAACACGCGGTCGAGCCCGATCTCGTTCGTCACCGAACGCACGAGGTTGCCGAGGCCGCCGAACTGCGCCTGCGCGGGGGCTGCCGCCGTCACGCCTGCGCCGATCAGTCCGGCGCCGAATGCGCGCCGCGAAAGCCGATAAGCCTTGTCCATCTTGCCTCTGTCCCTCTCGATGCCAATTCGGCGGAGCCCTTAGCACCGGGAGGGGGAGGGGAGAAAGGGCTAAGCCGCCAGTTCGAGCGGGGCAATCTCGCCCGACAGATACATCTTGCGCGCCTTCGCCCGGCTGAGCTTGCCCGACGAGGTGCGCGGCAGCGTGCGCGGCGGCACCAGTTCGACCACGCAGTTCATGCCCGTGATCGCGCGCACCTTGTCGGCGATCTCGTTGCGCAGGCGCACCCGCTCTTCCGGGTCGGACACGCGGCAGTGGACCAGCACGGCGGGCGCTTCCTCGCCATTCTCGGTCTCGACCGCGAAGGCGGCGATGTCACCATGGTTGAAGCCGGGCAACTGCTCCACCGCCCACTCGATATCCTGCGGCCAGTGGTTCTTGCCGTTGATGATGATCATGTCCTTCGCGCGGCCGACGATGAACAGATAACCATCGGCCATGTAGCCCATGTCGCCGGTGTCCAGCCAGCCATCGACCAGGCATTCGTCGGTCGCTTCCTGATTGCGGAAGTAGGAGTGCATGACGCTGGGACCACGGCACCAGACCTTGCCGATCTGGCGATCCTTCTTGGCCTTGCCGTTTTCGCCGCGGATTTCGACGTCCATGTCGGGCAGGGCCTTGCCGCAGTTGACGATCGCGCGATAGCGGGCCGGACGCGAAAGGTCGCGCTTGGTGCCCGAGAGCCGCTCTTCCTCGACCAACTCGACGCGGATGCCTTCGCCCGGCGGCATCACGGTCACCGCCAGCGTCGCCTCGGCGAGGCCATAGGACGGGGTGAAGGCGCTGGCCTTGAACCCGGCATCGGCAAAGGCGTTGACGAAGTTCTGCATCACGTCGGGGCGGATCATGTCGGCCCCGTTGCCCGCCAGCCGCCAGCGCGAAAGGTCGAATCGTTCGGACACGTTGCTCTGGCTGGAGATGCGGCGGGCGCAGATGTCGTAGCCGAAGGTGGGTGAATAGCTGAGCGTGGTGCCCGGATTGCGGCTGATCAGGTCAAGCCAGGCCAGCGGACGGCGCGCGAAGTGCTCGGTCTTGAGATAGTCGACGCTCACCTGATTGGCGACCAGCGACAGGAAGCAGCCGACCAGCCCCATGTCGTGATACCACGGCAGCCAGCTCGCCACGCGGTCGTTGTAGCCGATGTCCATCGCGGTGGCATGGCCATAAAGGTTGTGCAGAAGCGCGCGGTGGGTAACGGCGACGCCCTGCGGGAAGCGGGTCGAGCCGGAGGAATACTGCAAATAGCAGATGTCTTCGGGATCGGCCTCGGGCAGCTCGGTCTCCGGGGCTTCGCGCTGGGTGAACGTATCCCAGTCCATGCCGGTGCAGCCCTGCTTTTCCGCCGCCGCAGCGGTCATCTCGGCGATTTCGGGCGGATAGAGCAGAATGGCCGGATCGGCGCTTTCGAGTTGCACCGCGAGCTGGTCGATATAGCTGCCCTTGCCGCCGAAGGTGGTGGGCAGCGGCAGCGGCACCGGCCAGGCGCCGGCATAGATGCAGCCGCAGAACAGCGAGGCGAACTCGGGCCCGGTCTCGGCGATCAGCGCGACCCGGTCGCCCTTGCCGATGCCCATGGCGATCAGCCGCTGCGCGTGGCCCAGTGCATCCTCGCGCATTTCGCGGTAGGGATAGACCCGCTCCAGCGTGCCGCGTGCATCGTGGAAATTCAGGCCCTTCTCGCTCTGCGCGGCATAGTCGACGGCTTCGCAGAAAGTCGCAAAGTCGGAGCGCCGACGCGGCTGAGCGCAGTCGTTGGGCGTGGGAACAAGCTCGGTCATATTTTCTAAGGGCTACCCTTTTTTGTGTCTTTGCCTGCGCTCTTGTGGCGCGTCCCATATCCAAAAACGCGGCGCCGGAACGACCGACCCCGCAGCAGATTTTTTCATTTCAAGGCAAGTGTGGCACTAATATGGCGAAATGCGCGATAGTGAACAACCAAATGTTAGGCAAGCAAGGCCTCGAAAGCCGCTCGGATCGACGCAACTGCGTGAATTGGCGATGAATTACGTCGCCCGTTTCGCCACGTCGAGCGGCAGGCTGGAGGCCTATCTGGCGCGCAAGCTGCGCGAACGCGGCTGGGAGGAGGGCGAGCCGGGGCCCGATATTCCGGCGCTGGTGGCTGACTTCGCCAGCCGCGGTTATGTCGACGACGAGGCCTATGCCCGCACCCGCAGCGAAGGGTTGCTGGCGCGCGGCTATGGCGCGCGGCGGGTGGGCGAAGCCTTGCGACAGGCGGGCATTGACGAGAACT
>NZ_QXFM01000066.1 GCF_003584015.1 Aurantiacibacter xanthus | reverse complement strand
CAATACCGGGGTCGTCCCACCGCTGGTCTCCGGTAGCTTTCCCACAGAGGCCGGGCTAACAAGCCTGGTTTACGACCGCGGCAAAGCCCAGCCCGCTGAGCGGGGCGACGGCACCGGGGTCGAGATCAGCTACGATGCCAGCGACAACTCTTACGCGCTTCGCGTGGGAACCCAGAGCTTCAGCTTTGGCCCGGATGAAGAGGTGCCTGACGCCAGCGGCCTGCGCTTCGAGCGAGTCGTGGACGACAACGAGGACCGGTTGCTGCTTTCCGGCGTTTCTTCATACGAGGAAGATCGGTCCCCGACGCCGCACCACGTGCGCGCAGGTCTGTTCTATTCTTCCATGCTCAATTTCATCGACGACGAACGGACCTATCTGGCCTCGGCCTTCGTGTTTGGCTTTCCTAGCCAGGCAAGCGCCGTTGCCACCAGCGGGCGCGCCTCGCACTACATTCGCCTCCACGGCGTTCATTCGGGCGGCAATTGGGGCTCGGGCACCACACCTGTAGCCCCTTACGATACGCTGAGCATTCTCTCAGGCAGTGGTGCGGTGTTGATCGATTTCTCCAGCGGGCAGCTCTCGCTCGACGCGAACACCTGGTCCAGCAATACGAAAGGCTCTTCCTACTCAACCTACCTGGCCGGCTCGCTCAGCGGCACTGCAAGCATCGTTGCGGGCGAAAACCTGTTCAACGGCACCTTCAGCGCCAGCCATCAGGATGCCAACGGCCCGCTCATCTTCACCGGCCCGCTCGAGGGACAGTTCTACGGCCCCGAGGCCGATGAGATTGGTGGCGTGCTTTACGGCACCAGCGGCAGCGATTTTTATAACGTGAGCTTTGTCGGCCGAGAAAATGCCGATCTGGCGGCGACCAAGACGCTGGCGAGCTTGACCGAGCGCACCTATTTTTGGTCCACTCAACGTGGCAACTATTTTGCCGAGACGTCCGAGAGGTCGTCGTCGGAAAGCCACAGCGTCATTTGGTATAATACCTACGATCCAGCCACTGGCACCTATCTGGCCTCCACCAGCCTGTTCGCTGTTGCGTTCGAGCAGCGCAACCGCGTGCCTGCCAACGACGCCGGCGACATGCTGGCCTATCGTGCCACGGACGAGATCGCTGGAGATGGCGAGACCGAACATCTGATAAGCGTTTTCGACGGTTCGTCGGCAGGGGTTACGCTTACCTATTCGAGTTTCATGAGGGCCGATGGCACGTGGTACGATAAGGACGGCGCGGTGCTTGGCACTTCGCTCGACTGGATCGGCTTCGGCCTTGCTACTCCGCTGCACCAGATCCCGCAGACGGGCAGTGGCCGTTATGCGGGCCTGGTGTCTGGCACGCTGCGGGAGGGAAGCGACATAAAGGCGAGCTTCGGCGGCACTTCGCTGCTCGAGATCGACTTTCTTGCCCGTACGCTCAGTGCGAGCCTGGCACCCAGCGGCACCGATGCCAATGGCGCGCCGATTGCTTATGGCAATTACGACTTTAGCGGGACGCTCTCGGCTGCCGACGGTGTGTTGCGGGCAAGCGCCACAGGCCTTGATGGGCTGCTCCTGGGTAAGTTCTATGGCGATGCGGCGCAGGAATATGTCGCCACCTTCGGATTGGAAGATCCGGCGCTCGGCACGCTCGAGGGAGTGAGCTTCGGCACGCGCGCGCCGCCGCCCTGAGGCTGGGTGAGTGGGGGAGGCGACTTGCTCTTGACCTTCGGGAACATTTGCGGAACATGACCTGCATCTCCAGTTGCCCTTTCGGGGCGCTGGACTCTGTGCCAACCAGTCCCCAAGTGAGCCCCCATGTCACTCACCCACATTTCCGTCCGCGGCGCCCGCGAGCATAACCTCAAGGGCGTCGATATCGAGCTGCCGCGCGACAAGCTCATCGTCATCACCGGCCTCTCGGGCAGCGGCAAGTCGAGCCTCGCCTTCGACACCATCTATGCCGAGGGCCAGCGCCGCTATGTCGAGAGCCTCTCCGCCTATGCGCGCCAGTTCCTCGAAATGATGCAGAAGCCCGATGTCGAGCATATCGACGGGCTCTCGCCCGCGATCTCGATCGAGCAGAAGACCACGAGCCGCAACCCGCGCTCGACCGTGGCGACCGTTACCGAGATTTACGACTACATGCGGCTGCTATGGGCGCGGGTGGGGGTGCCCTATTCGCCTGCCACCGGCCTGCCGATCGAGGCGCAGACGGTCTCCAACATGGTCGACCGGGTGATGGCCCTGCCCGAGGGCACGCGCGCCTATCTGCTCGCACCGGTGGTGCGCGGCCGCAAGGGCGAATATCGCAAGGAGCTGGCCGAGTGGCAGAAGGCGGGCTTCACCCGCGTGCGCATTGACGGCGAGATGTACGCCATTGAGGACGCCCCTGCGCTCGACAAGAAGTACAAGCACGACATCGAGGTGGTGGTCGACCGGATCGCGGTGAAGCCGGGTCTGGAGACGCGGCTGGCGGACTCGTTCGAGACCGCGCTGAAGCTGGCCGATGGGCTGGCCTATGTGGATCTGGCCGATGGGACTGTGGCGGAGGCCATGGCGCAACAGCCGTTCGTGTCGAGCGCAGTCGAGACACGCGCGCGAGGCGTCTCGACTGCGCTCGACGCGAGCGGGGAAGGGGGCGCGGGTGGCAAGCTCAAGGGCGCAGGCCTGCCCCCCAACCGCATCGTGTTCAGCGAAAAGTTCGCCTGTCCGGTCTCGGGCTTCACCATCGAGGAGATTGAGCCGCGCCTGTTCTCGTTCAACGCGCCGCAGGGGGCCTGCCCCACCTGCGACGGCATCGGCGAGAAGCAGCTGTTCGACCCGCAACTGGTGGTCCCCAATGAGGAACTGAGCCTCAAGAAGGGCGCGATCGTGCCCTGGGCGAAGTCGAACCCGCCGTCGCCCTATTACATGCAGGTGCTGACCAGCCTCGCCAAGGCCTACGACTTCGACATCGAGACCCCGTGGAACCAGCTCGATCAGGACCAGCGCGACATCATCCTTTATGGCACCAGGGGCATGCCGGTCGAGCTGACCTTCAAGGACGGCCGCAAGAGCTACACGGTGCAAAAACCGTTCGAGGGCGTGATGGGCAACCTCCAGCGCCGCATGCAGCAGACCGACAGCGCCTGGATGCAGGAGGAGCTGTCCAAGTTCCAGACCGCGCAGCCGTGCGAAACCTGCGGCGGCGCCCGCCTCAACGAGAAGGCGCGCGCGGTGAAGATCGACGGCACCGATATCTCGCAGCCCACGCGCTACTCGGTTTCCGATGCCCTGCAATGGTTTACCGCACTTCCGGGCAAGCTCACCGATACGCAAAACCAGATCGCCAGGGCGATCCTCAAGGAGATCGTCGAGCGGCTGGGCTTCCTCGACAATGTCGGGCTCGACTACCTCAACCTCGACCGCACCAGCGGCACGCTCTCGGGCGGTGAGAGCCAGCGCATCCGGCTCGCCTCGCAGATCGGCTCCGGGCTTTCGGGCGTACTCTACGTGCTCGACGAACCCTCGATCGGCCTCCACCAGCGCGACAACGACCGGCTGCTCGAAACGCTCAAGCGGCTGCGCGATCTCGGCAACACGGTGATCGTGGTCGAGCACGACGAGGACGCCATCCGCGCCGCCGACTATCTGGTCGACCTCGGCCCCGGCGCGGGCGTCCACGGCGGCGAGATCGTGGCCGAGGGCACCCTGAAGCAGGTGCTGAAAAACAAGAACTCGCTCACCGCCGCCTACCTCAACGGCACACGCCAGATCGAGGTGCCGGCCAAGCGCCGCAAGGGCAACGGCAAGAAACTGACGGTCCACGGCGCGAAGGCGAACAACCTCAAGGACGTCACCGCCGCGATCCCGCTCGGCACCTTCACCTGCGTCACCGGCGTTTCGGGCAGCGGAAAATCGAGCTTCACCATCGACACCCTCTATGCCGCCGCCGCCCGCACATTGAACGGCGCGCGGGTGATCGCGGGGCCGCATGACAAGGTGACTGGCCTCGAACACTGCGACAAGGTGATCGAGATCGACCAGTCGCCCATCGGCCGCACCCCGCGCTCGAACCCGGCCACCTACACCGGCGCCTTCACCCAGATCCGCGACTGGTTTGCAGGGCTCCCCGAGGCGCAGGCGCGCGGCTACAAGCCGGGGCGGTTCAGCTTCAACGTGAAGGGCGGCCGCTGCGAGGCCTGCACCGGCGACGGCCTGATCAAGATCGAGATGCACTTCCTGCCCGACGTCTACGTCACCTGCGAGGAATGCGGCGGCAAGCGCTACAACCGCGAGACGCTGGAGGTGAAGTTCAAGGGCCACTCGATCGCCGACGTGCTCGACATGACGATCGAGGACGCGGTCGAGTTCTTCAAGGCGGTGCCCCCGATCCGCGACAAGATGGCGATGCTGGCCGAGGTGGGGCTGGGCTACATAAAAGTGGGCCAGCAGGCGACCACCTTATCCGGCGGCGAGGCGCAGCGGGTGAAGCTGGCGAAAGAGCTGTCGCGCCGCTCCACCGGGCAGACGCTCTATATCCTCGACGAGCCGACCACCGGCCTGCACTTCGAGGACGTGCGCAAACTGCTCGAGGTGCTGCACCGGCTGGTCGATCAGGGGAACTCTGTGGTGGTGATCGAGCACAACCTCGATGTGATCAAGACCGCCGACTGGCTGGTGGACCTTGGGCCGGATGGCGGTGTGCGTGGGGGTGAGGTCATCGCCGAAGGTACGCCCGAACAGGTCGCCAAGGAGCCACGGTCCTATACCGGCGCTTACCTTGCTCCAATGCTGTGACGGCAGGCGATGACAGCTTGCCCTGAGCTTGTTGAAGGGTGGCGAGGGTACACCTGAGGAGGTCGCTCGCAACGAACGTAGCTACACCGGCCGGTATTTGAAATCTATGCTTGGGGCGTGACCGGGAACGAGCCTGCCCCAGGACGCGAAAAACTTCCAAGCAGACTTTGTTTGGGCCCAAGAAGATTGCCGCTGTAGCGCTGGCTATACAGGGGATTATTTTGACGAATGTCTAGCTAAAGCGCTGTCTTCCGCCTCTTAACGTAATCGCGGATATCTTCGAAGTGATGTGACGTAGAGGGAGCTGCCTTTATAAAAGAAATAGGGGAGTTGAAGTCAATGAGGGCAATTCTTCCAATATCTTTTATAAAATCCTTCGTAAATTTTTTTAATATTTGGAAGGCAGTTTTCCCCCGCCATATTGGAAATTTATCAGAAGAAGTGTGCTGATTTGCAATATAATCTAGTAAAGCAAAGTCAACTCCTTCACTTACGAGATTTTCTCGAATCTCTGCTAGATTATTTTTTGCGCGGTCTGACGGGAAGATCACGCCATCAACGTTGCGCGCATCAATTATTGGGATCCAATTGGAAGCTCCGATTCTAGCATGTATACTTTGTTCAAGTACAATTATTGCAATCTGTTCGGCCATAAGAGCGCAAAATTGCTCCTTGGTGTTCTGCCAAGAATCAGAGAATTTTTTATATTCATTATTCGACAGCATGGGGTTTATTTTTCTGCATGCTACCAATTCCAAAATATCATCTATCAGGCAGTAGCTTTCCCAACTGTAGTATTTTGTGCGGAATATTTCATGCTCAAATTTGAATGGCATTTGCTCGGTGTCGCGATCGCAAAAGAATAAGCACTCGCCTAAGAGTCCATCCGAGGATATTTTCTTGTGAATCGAAAAAATTTCCGACTTACCGCCACAAGTGAGATAATAGATATCTAGATCATTCGGTAAAGCGTGCTGGTAGAATTCAACATCATCCTGATCTTCTACGAAGGCATAAAAATTATAGCCCTCCCTCTGTCGTCCACTGATGAACGCAAGGTAAGCTGCATGTTTTGAATTTGTGCTCTCTCTGAGCTGATCGATGAACGTCATTCGTGACCTAGCGCTATCAAGTGCTCAAGAGGATAACTTTCTATAATAAAGGGAGAGTGAGTAGCTGAAATAATAGTTAGACATCTTCTTGTTTTTAGCATATCGGAAATAAGTTTTTTCTGCCAGCTCACAGATAGGCTTAATTCTGGCTCATCTAAAAGAACGATAAGATCATCATTATTTTCGTGCAATATTAAAAATGCAAAAAATGCGACTATCTGCTTCTCTCCAGAAGAGAGTTCTTCGAATTGCAGTGGATTTTTTGTGTTGTTATCATATATGGCAACATTATTTTGCGCATCCATAGACGCAGTTTTTGTTGATCCTAAATATTCATTTAAAATTTCGACCATAGAAAGAAGTGGGCGAGACTCCCTTTCTACCTTTTCGACAAGAGTGTGGAGCTCCGAAAGATAATATAGAAGCATGTCCTCTTTCTGTCTCAGTCTTCCCCAAGGCTGCCCTTTAAGTTTTTGTACTAGTCGAGATACCTCATTTTTGATTGCATCGACCTTCATTGTTGAAGGGGCGTACCGCTGAATTTTGTCGATCAGCTGGTTGGCGTTATCGGCGCGAACGAGATAATTTCGGAAGTGTCTAGTTTTTGAGAGGTCTGCACTGACTAATGCTTCTAGGAATCCGATCGAATGTTCATTAAGTGCCACTCGTGCCTTCTGCCGAATATCTTCGGCAGTTTCGTCTATAAGAAGTGCGATATCTTGACCGCCAAATCCGATGACTTCCCCAAATTGTTTATAGCGATTCTCGATTTGAGAACTTAAATTTGATCCTGATTCGAGCTCAAATACGTCCTCCTGAGTATCAACATTAACGAGATCTTTTAAATCTTTTTCGACCCTACGATAAGTTGGAAAGTATAAAATTCTATCGCGAGTTTCGCGTTGAGTGAAGTTATTGACGATTGCAAGAAGTTCGTATTCGGATTCAATTTGTTCCATTACAGATTTAGGATATCTTTGGGCCATCCTGCTTTTTCTAATAGTTTTTTCAGCCTCTTCCCATGTTTCTGGCCAAAACCTCTTGTTTAATGATGACCTTGGGCGAGAAGTTGTTTGCAAGAGTCTGTCAATTCTCGAAAATAGAATAAAATCAGCTTTTTCAACGGTTATTCCACGCCCGTTGCCTGTAAATTCGACCCCATTGATTGGTAAGCTGGCAAGCCGATCCCATTGTCCTGTCCCGGCGAAGAAAACAGCTTTGATCACCGTCGTTTTGCCTGAGCCATTTGGGCCGACCAAGAATTTTGGCGGCCCCTGAAGTGGCAATGTGAAATCGGCTCCATCAAAGACACCGACGATGCTGATTTGATCAAACTCCATGAACTTATTGGTCGATATATCTCGTTCTCAAGTCAATCCCCTTTCCTACACACCCCAAAATATGCCTCACTGCGCGCCCGCTTTGCCCAAGGCGGTCCACGAAACGCGCAGACCACGAGGTGTCCCCATGTCGCAATACCGCTTGCCCGTTGCCCCCACCGACCATCCCGATGTCGTTGGCCATTTCCAGCGCTGGCTCGCGCATGTCGAGGCGGGGCGGATCGGGGGGAAAGTGCGCTCTGTAGCCGCGCCCACCCCCAACCCCTCCCGCGAGCGGGAGGGGAGTTTGGAAGCGCAAGTCACCCCTCCCGCTTGCGGGGAGTCGCAGACGTTGCGCAGCAACAGCGGGGTGGGCCAGCGCGACATCGGGGAGAAAGCCCGATGACCTCCATCGTCCAGCTCTCGCCGCTCCAGCTCGCGCAGCTTGACCCGCATGTCATCGCCGATCCCGACAACCCGAAAATCGCCCGCACCGCCAGCGGCCAGCAGGTCGCGCTCACCCCGCCGCGCATGGCCGACTTCCTCGAAAGCCTCATGACTATGGGCTCGGTCGCCATCGCCTGCCAGCGCGCCGGGGTCGCGCGGCAGACCGCTTATCGCGCGCGGCGTCGGTCTCCTGGGTTTGCGCGGGCGTGGGACGCGGCGCTGATCGCCGCGCGCACCGTCGCCGAGAGCGAGCTGGCCGAGCGCGCTATCAACGGGGTCGAGGAGGCGGTGTTCTATCACGGCGAGGAGGTCGCGCGGCGGCGGCATTTCGACAGCCGTCTGCTGCTCGCGCATCTGGCAAGGCTCGACCGGGCGGCCGAGCGGCTCGACCTTGCCGCCACGCTCCCGCAGCTCGACGACCAGATCGCGGCGCTGCGCCTTGCCGGGGAGGGGGCGGGCGAGGGGGATGTGGACGCGGTGCTTCCGGGTGCCGTTGCGGCGGAGGACCTGCGGCGGGTGCAGGACGAGCGTGAGCTGGTGCGCGATCCGGCGGGGTTCGCGGAACGGGAGGCGGCTGAAAAAGAAAAAGCAGTGCTTCGACAAGCTCAGCACGAACGGGGTTTTGTTCAGGGGAGGCAGGGAGCGGAAAAATCTCCTCAGGAGCCTGTCACACCTGTCACACCTTGCGAGGACTGCGGCGGCTTCTGCCTCGATGCCGAGACCGAGCCGGGGGTCACTCTGACGCAGGCGGACTGTCAGTGGCTGGGCAACCGGCTTGAGCGGATGGAGGAGGCGCGGCCCGAGGATGCGCTGCCGCCGTTCCGGCTCTGCCTCGAGGGCGATCGCACCGGCGCGCTGGAGATGGCGCAGCTCCATGCCTTCGAGGCCGGCGTGCCGCGCTGGTGGGCGCTGGCTCCCGAAGAGGCGCAGGCGGCGCTGGAGAACGCCTAGCTGTCGAGAACGGCGAGTTCGACCGTGCCGTGGCCCTGGGCGATGAGGCCGATCTCCTCGGCGGCGGCGCGCGAGAGGTCGATCAGGCGATCATGCGAGTAGGGGCCGCGGTCGTTGATGCGGACGATCACGCTGCGGCCGGTACGCGGGTAGGTGACGCGCACGCGGGTGCCGAAGGGCAGCGAGCGGTGCGCGGCGGTGAGCGCGGTCATGTCGAAGGCTTCGCCGCTGGCGGTGCGGCGGCCGTTGAAGCGACGACCGTAGTAGGAGGCGTTGCCGCTGCCGAGCGGGGTGGCCTCGGGCTCGGCGGGGGTGATGGTGGCGGCGTTGGCGGGGCCAGTCTGGTCAAGCGGTGCGGCGGGGTCGGTGTAGGGGGCGAAGGCCTCGACGAAGCGGGCCTCCTCGCTGGGGGCGAAGACAGGCCCGGTGGCAGCACGCGGAGCGACCAGCGCGGCCGCTTCGAGCTGCGTTTCGGCGTGACCTGCGCCGACCATGCCAAGCGTGGTAAGGGCGCAGATGAGAGCCAGCGTCCGGCGCGAGGTGCGCTTGGGATCTTGAGCGTTCATGGGGGGCGCCTTTACGGGGCTATGGCGCGGGTGCCCACCCCGGGTTCCTCAAGTGGTCGTCCCAGAGGATCGGTTCGTCGTGGAATGTGGTCCAAATGCGGCGAAGCGAGCGGCTGTGGACAGGGATTTGGGGTGCGAGAGAGGCCAATGCGGCGGGAATCGTGCCGAGTCCGACCGTCGGGGCGATTCGCGGATGGAAAGGCGTTGATGATCAAAGGGTTGAGTCGGGAAATGGGGCCGGCATCGCTGCCGACCCCACGCTTACCGGTGCTTTGCACGTGCAGGGGGCTTCAGGCTGGTTCCGGCGAGCGGGTACTCGCTGGAGCCATCGGCATCCTGCACCGTGCGGCCAGTTGCCGAAGCTTCGGACCTTGCGGGTGGCGGGGGCATCAGTCGCGCAGCCGGTCGCCGGCGCTGTCTGCCATTCCTCTCCCGTGCGGTTCTCCGCCTCGTGCCGCGGGGCTGACCAGATGAAGACAGAGCCAGCAGCGGGCCCCGCCCTCGGTCTCGATGAGCCGAGCGGTGCGCAAGAGGTGCTATCACCCGGCGAGTCGGTGCAAGCCATGTGGGCGCGACTTATCCACCCGCCGCCCGATCAGCGGTGGACAAGAGTGGATAAATCAACACTTTGGCGTAACGGCCGAAACCGTCACGCGCGTCATGGTCGATCAGCGATGGTCGCGCTGGGCCAGCAGGCGTAGGCGCAGGGCGTTCAATTTGATGAAGCCTGCCGCGTCCTTCTGGTCGTAGGCACCGGCATCGTCCTCGAAGGTGACGTGGGCCTCCGAATAGAGCGAGTTCGGGGACTTGCGGCCCACCACCATGGCATTGCCCTTGTAGAGCTTCAGGCGCACGGTGCCGCTCACCTTCTGCTGGCTGAGGTCGATGGCCGCCTGCAGCATCTCGCGCTCGGGGCTGAACCAGAAGCCGTTGTAGATCAGCTCGGCATACTTGGGCATCAGCTCATCCTTGAGGTGAGCAGCGCCGCGGTCGAGCGTGATCTGCTCGATCCCGCGATGGGCGCGGGCGTAGATCTCGCCGCCCGGTGTCTCATACATGCCGCGGCTCTTCATGCCGACGAAGCGGTTCTCGACCAGATCGAGCCGGCCGATGCCGTGCTTGCGGCCCAGATCGTTGAGCGCCGCCAGCAGCGTGGCCGGGCTCATCGCCTCGCCGTTCAAAGCAACGCCGTCGCCCTGCTCGAAGTCGATGGTGATGTACTCGGGGGTGTCGGGCGCGGCTTCGGGGTGGTCGGTGCGCGAGTAGACGTAGTCGGGGGTCTCTTCCCAGGGGTCTTCCAGCACCTTGCCCTCCGACGAGGTGTGCAGCAGGTTGGCATCGGTCGAGAACGGGCTCTCGCCGCGCTTGTCCTTGGGGACGGCGATCTGGTGCTGCTCGGCCCAGGCGATCAGCGCGGTGCGGCTGGTGAGATCCCACTCGCGCCAGGGAGCGATCACCTTGATATCGGGGTCAAGCGCATAGGCCGACAGCTCGAAGCGGACCTGATCGTTGCCCTTGCCGGTCGCGCCGTGGGCCACGGCGTCGGCTCCGGTGGCGTGGGCGATCTCGACCAGACGCTTCGAAATCAGCGGACGCGCGATCGAGGTGCCGAGCAGATAGTCGCCCTCGTAGCGGGCGTTGGCACGCATCATCGGGAACACGAAGTCGCGCACGAACTCTTCGCGCAGGTCTTCGATGAAGATGTGCTTGTCGGGAATGCCCATCGCACGGGCTTTCGCGCGCGCCGGTTCGATCTCCTCACCCTGGCCGAGGTCGGCGGTGAAGGTGACGACCTCCAGCCCGCGCTCCACCTCGAGCCACTTGGCGATCACCGAGGTATCGAGACCACCCGAATAGGCCAGAACGACACGCTTGATCTCGGACATTACGACAGACTCCAAAGGCTGAATTTCGCGCGCGCCTATCAGCAAGCGGCAAGCGCCGCAATGTCAGCCGTGGCCGATGGTGCGCACAAGGCGCGGAAGCTGCACTCCGAGCGCCCCCGCACGCAGCACATAGCTGGCGCTGAACGCGATCCACAGGCCGAACTGACCCTCGCTCCGCAGTGCCAGATCGAGGGCGATGTAGGAAAGCGTTGCGAGCACGGCGGCATTGCGCATGGCGCGGCCCTGCGTCGCCCCGACGAAGACCCCGTCGAGCATCCAGCTCGGCATGCCGATCAACGGCAGGATGGCGGCGAAAGGCAGGAAGCGGTGGGCGATTTCGCGCACCTGCGGGTCGGTCGTGAGGAAGTCGATTACCGGGCCGCCCGCCAGCAGGAACAGCGCGGACAGCAGCGCCCCGGCGAGCAGCGAAAGCTCGCCCGACAGCCGGATTGCACGGGTGAACTCTGCTCGCGAGCGCCCGCCCACGGCATGGCCGACCCGCGCCTCGGCGGTGAAGGCGAAGGCGTCGAGCACGCAGGCGGCAACGGTGATGAACTGCAACAGCACATGGTTGGCCGCCAGCGCCGCCGCGCCGAGCCGCGCCCCGGCATTGGCGAACCAGACGAACAGCAGCAACAGCGCAACGGTGCGGATCATGATGTCGCGGTTGACCGCGAACAGCAGCTTGAGGCGGGCCGGATCGAGCACCTGCGCGCGCGTCGCCCGGCGGACGAAGCCGATCACCGTGCCCGCACCATCGCGGCCCACCAGCACAAGGCCGGTGATCACCGCGACCAGCTCGGCCAGCGCCGTGCCCACGCCCACGCCGAAAGCGCCCCAGCCAAGCCCGATCACGAACCACAGGTCGAACGCCGTGTTGGCAGCGTTCATGACCAGTTGCAGCGCCAGCGCATCGCGCGTGCGGCCGAGGCCGAACAGCCAGCCGGTGATGGCATAGACCGTGAGTGCGGCGGGCGCGCCCATGAAGCGGCCATGCATGTAGGCGGCGGCTTCGGCGCTCACGGTCTCGCCGCCCGACATCAGCGCCAGTGCGCCGCGGCTCAGCGGCACTTGCAGCGCGAAAATGGCGACGCCCAGCGCGAGCCCGATGGCGATCCCGCGCAGCAGCAGCGCCTCGACCTCGTGGCGCTGGCCCGCGCCCTGTGCCTGCGAGGTCAGCCCGGTCATCCCCATGCGCAGGAAGCCGAAGCTCCAGAACACGAGGCCGATCAGCGTCGCCCCCAGTGCTACACCAGCCAGAGCGGCGGCATCGCCGGTGCGTCCGATCACGGCGGTGTCGACAATACCCACGAGCGGAACCGAGGCCTGGCCAATCATGATCGGCCAGGCCTGCGTGAAGATTGCCTTTCGCGTCAGGTTTGGGCGGGTGAGCGGCGGGGCAGAACTCATGGGGGCGCCCATAGCCGGTATTTCAAGCTAAAAACAACTCCACTCCCCAAATGGGGAGGGGCCGGGGGTGGGGGAACCGCGCCCGATGTGGCGCCGAGCCCCCTCCCAACCCTCCCCCACGGGGGAGGGCTTTGTGGCGGCTTACTCCGCCGCCTGCTTCAGCGCCGGATCGAGGTGCCACACCGGCGGCTCTTCCGAGTTGCGCAGGCGTTCGGCCTCTTCCTCCATGTAGTCGCGGATCATCGGCACGGCATTGCGATCCTTCACATATTGCAGCTGCCAGTTGACCAGCGTGCCATGACGGAAGCTCTGCTCCGCACCCGCGAGATAGAACAGCCACATCTTGTAGAACTGCTCGTCATACATGTCGGTGATCTCCTCGCGGTGGAGGACGGTGCGGTTGTACCATTCCTCCAGCGTGTGCGAGTAGTGGAAGCGCATCGCTTCCACGTCCATTACCTGCCAGCCGGCCTTCTCGCTCTCGCTCACCAGTTCGCTGAGCGCGGGGATATAGCCGCCCGGGAAGATGTACTTGCGGGTCCAGGCGTCGGTGAAGCCGGGAGGGCCAGCGCGGCCGCAGCAGTGCGAGAACATCACGCCGTCGTCGGCCAGCAGCCGGTGGGTGTGCTCCATGAACTGCGGATAGTGCGGGGTGCCGACATGTTCGAGCAGGCCGACCGAGGAAATGCGGTCGAACGTGCCCTCGACATCGCGGTAGTCCATCAGCTTGAACTTGACCTTGTCCTCGACGCCTGCGGCCTTCGCGCGCTCCTTGCAGAAGGCGATCTGGTCGGGCGCAAGCGCCACGCCGAGCACCTCGCAGCCATAATGCTTGTTGAGGTACAGCGCGAGACCGCCCCAGCCACAGCCAATGTCGAGCACGCGCATCGGGCGATCCATCTCGCGCGCCTTCTGCATATACATCTTGCCCGCGATCAGCGCCTTCTTGTCGAGCTGCGCCTTTTCGAGACTGACGTCGGTACGGCGGTGATAGCCCATCGTATACTGCCGGTCCTCGTCGAGGAACAGCTCGTAGAGGCGGCGGGTGAGGTTGTAGGTGTGCTCGGCGTTCTTGCGCGCCTTGCTCTTGAGGTTGATCGAATCGACCTTGGCCGCGGTCTTCTGAATCAGGCGCTTCATCGGGCCTTGCGGCTGCAACGCGCGGTCGCCGTGGACCTTGGCCTGACCCGTCACATAGAGGATCATGTCGCGGATATCGTAAGGCTCTTCCACGTGGAGCCAGCCCCACATGAACGCCTCGCCCGCGCCGACCTGCGGATAGCGCGCGATATGGCCTGAGGCCTTCTTGTCGGTCAGCCGGATGCGGATCGGCTGGTCATAGGTGCCGCCCTGTCCATCGGGCACGGGGCCACCGGGACCATATTCGTAAGCCTTGCCGTCGTAGTCGGTGATCACGAGCTTGCCCGCCCGGATCAGTTTCGTAAGCATTTTATCGAGCAGCCACATGGGCATGCGTCCCTTTCGTTCAGTCCCGTTGCCCGGCTGTGTGCGGGGCGATGGTCGGCAAGTCAATCAAACGGTGGGAATGTACCGGGGGTGAGCAGGGCCGATCCGGTCTCGGGTTGTCAGATCCCGGCATACCATTGGTAGCCCGCGCGGTCCTCCCAATAGCCGCCCTTGCCGCCCGCAATCGGGGTGAGGCTGTCGACCAGTTCGATGCCGGTGAGGTACTTGGCGTGCTTGTAGCCGAGCTGCCGCTCGATCCGCATCCGCAAGGGCGCGCCGTTGAGCACGGGCAGCGGCTGCCCGTTCAACGCGTGAGCGATGATGGTCTGGGGGTGATAGGCATCGTCGAGATCGACGCTCTCGTAATATGCGGAACCACCGAGCGTATCGGCGCAGCGGAACACGGCGAAACGCGCGCTGTCCTGCACGCCCGCCGCTTCGAGCACATGCGATAGCTGCGGCCCGGTCCACTGGCCGATCGCGCTCCAGCCCTCGACGCAGTCGTGGCGAGTGATCTGGGTGCGCTGGGGCAGGGCGCGGATGTCTGCCAGCGAGAGGCTGAGTTCGTTGTCGACCAGCCCGGTGACGGAGAGCCGCCAGTTGGCAAAGCCCTCGGCCTCGGCCTTGCGATAGGCCTCGGTGTTGACGTCAAGGCTGCCGTTGCCGCGGAAGAACGGCGAGATTTCGCTCGGCGAGAACTCGGGCGCCATGGTGATCCGCCCGAAGCCGAGCGCCCGGTGCAGTCCGCGATGCCAGCTCTGCGCGCCGTCGACGATGTTGCGGAACACCGAGGTCTCGCTCACCTCGTTGCAGGCCGAGACGAAGGCGGCCAGCGCGCCGACGAGAACGTTGCGCCGCTTCATTTTGCCCTCCCTCCGGTGATCATGTCGCGCAATTGCCTGATCGGGCCCGAGACCAGCACCAGCAGCACATGGACGATCAGGAACGCGACCAGCGCAAAGGCGCAGATGAAGTGGATCGAGCGCGCGCTCTGCCGGCCGCCGAAGATCTCGCTGAGCCAGGGCCAGGCCGCTTCCTGACCGGGGCTCATCGCCATGCCGGTGAACACCATCAGCGGCAGCAGCACGAACACCACCCCGGAATAGGAGATCTTCTGGAGGATGTTGTACTTGCCCTCGACCGGCTCGAAATTGAACCTGAGGTGCGCCTTGATGTCGAGCCACACGTTCGCGGGCGACCATTCGCGCGCCCGGGCGAACAGGTCGCGCCGCATATGGCCGTTGATCAGCGCGGCGAGCATGAAGGCGAGCAGCGAAAAGCCGAACACCAGCGCGAAAACGATGTGATAGTCGCGTGCGATGGCGAGGCTGTAGCGGGTGGGGATGGTGGCCCAGCCGGGGAACGAGGGCGCGACGAACCAGGCCTGCGCGGTCTCGAAGCCCCAGTCCCCCCAATAGAGGCGGCGGTGGGCGTTGGAGATCGTCAGCCCGCTCATGAACAGGATCACGACGCTGATCGCGTTGACCCAGTGCCAGATGCGGGTCGACAGCGCGTGCCGCTTGGGCAGCTTGGTTTTGCCCAGTCTGGTTCTGGCTATTCTGGTCATGCCGAAAGGCTCTCCTCGCGGGCAAGGTAGATCACATCGCGGTTTTGACAAAGTAGGTGCTGGCCCGAATCGACGAACAGCTCCTGTCCGCTGGCGAGGGGGCCCTCCGCCATGAATAGTGCCGCTTCGGCCACTTCGCTGGCATCGGTGCGCCGCCTGAGCAGGTTGAGCCGGTGCGAGCGCTCGGCCTCGCTGTCGGTCTGATCGTGGCTGGCGAGGATCGCGCCGGGGGCGAGCCGATAGATCCGGTCACCCGGCGCGGCAGCCTGCGCCAGCATCCGCGCCGCCGCATCGACCGCCGCCTTGCTCATGGTGTAGCTGAAGAAATCGGGGTTGATATTGGCGAGCTTCTGGTCGGTCACCTGAATGACCCGGCGCCCCCCGTCGGCCCGCGCATGGGCGAAGAAGGCGCTCGCCAGTTGCACCTGCGCGCGCGCGTTCACCGCCATGGCGCGGGCAAACACATCCGGGTCGAGCGCGTCATGGCTGTCGTACTCGAACAGGCTCGCGCAGTTGACCAGTGCTCGCCAGTCGTCGAGTTCGCTGGCCAGCGTGCGCGCCATGCTCGCGCAGGCCTGTTCGTCGGCGAGATCGCATTGCAGGGTGCGGGCGCTCGGCAGGCTGGCGGCGAGTGCCTGCGCCTCGTCGCGCGAACGGCGGTAGTGCACGACTACGTGCCAGCCCGCCGCGCCGAAACGCCGGGCGATAGCCGCGCCGATGCGGCGCGCGCCGCCGGTGACCAGAACGCTGCGCATTATCGGGCGACCCGGCGCGGGAGGGGAAGGTTGCGGTGCAGCATCGGGGCAAGTTTGCACGCTCGCGCTCGCCTTGCAAAGGCCAGCTTCGCAAAAGAGTCTTGCACCTTCGCGCAACAGAGGCTTTCTATTCGGGATAAAGTCAATTTGGGGTGGCCTTGTGGAGGTCGCCGCGAGGGGAGGAAGTTGTAATAATGATCCGGATCGTAACCGTGGCGAGCGCGTTGGCGCTGGCCTTTGGCGCTTGCCAGACAGTCGCTCAGGATGCGCCGACGGCGACGTCGAAGCCTGCTCCCACGCCTGCCCCGGCGCCCTTCATGGGCACGACTCTGGGCGATGGGCCGTGGGACTTCAACAGCGCCACGGGTCCGATCCATGTCGAGGTGCTGACGCGCGGGCTGGTCAACCCGTGGGGCATGGCCTTCCTGCCGGGCGGCGGCATGCTGGTGACCGAGCGACCGGGGCGGTTGCGCATCGTGGCGGGGGACGGCACGCTCGACCCCGAGCCGATCGGCGGCCTGCCCGATATATACGCCGCCGGCATCGCCGGGCTGAACGACGTGGTGCTCGATCCCGATTTCGCGCGCAATCACCGGATATATCTGGCCTATTCCAAGCCCAACCCCTCGGGCGCGGACGAGCAGGCGCTGGCCGTGGCGCGTGCGGTGTGGGACGGCGGGCACGCCTTGCGCGAGGTCGAGGACATCTTCCTCGCCGCGCCCTGGTACGGCGCGCAGACCCAGCCCGAACGATGCTGCGGGCAAGGCCCGGCCTTCGGCAGCTTCGGCGGGCGCCTGCTGTTCGACGGCGAGGGGCACCTGTTCGTGACCAGCGGCGACCGCAACTATGGCGAGATGGTCGCCGCGCAGGACAACCACTTCGGCAAGATCCTGCGCCTCAATGCCGATGGCTCGGCGCCCGCCGACAATCCATGGGTCGGGCGCGAGGGCGCGCGGCCCGAGGTGTGGTCGACCGGCCATCGCAACCCGCTCGGGCTCACCGTCAATCCCTTCACCGGCGACCTGTGGGAAACCGAATTCGGCCCGCGCGGCGGCGATGAACTGAACCGGATCATGCGCGGCGGCGACTATGGCTGGATGAGCGTTACCCAAGGGTTTCACTACAATGGCGAGCCTGCCGAGGCGGTGAGCAAGGTGCCGGGCAAGATCGACCCGGTGCTGGCCTGGGGCCCGCCCAGCCTCAACCCCGGCAACATCGCTTTCTATGCAGGCGAGACCTTCCCCGGCTGGCAGGGCGACCTGCTGCTGGCCACCTTCACCGAGGGCCTGTTGCGCTACGACACCGATACGCAGGGGATGCCGTTGAACCAGCCAGAAATCCTGCTCAAGGATCTGGGCCAGCGCTGGCGCGACGTGCGCGTGGGGCCGGACGGCGCGCTTTATCTGCTGACCGACATGACCGATGGGGCGATTATCAAGGTGACGCCTGCCGAAGGCTAAGCGCGCGGCGCCAGCCGGGCAGAGTCAACGCAGCCTACCCCTCCGGCACGTTCGCCTTAAGCTCGGCCTTCCACAGATCGGCCACGGCATCGCTCGGTGCGCGCCAGTCGCCGCGCGGGCTGAGCGCGCCGCCTGCGCTCACCTTCGGGCCGTTGGGAATGGCGCTGCGCTTGAACTGGCTGAAGCCGAAGAACCGGGCGAGAAACTTGTCGAGCCATGCAGTGATGGTCGCCAGATCATAGGCGTTCTTCTTGGCCTCGGGGAAAGCGTGCGGCCACAACCCGCGCGAGCGGTCGCGCCAGGCGTGCCAGGCGAGGAAGGCGACATGGCTCGGCTTCTGGCCGTAGCGCACCACATGGTGGAGGAAGAAGTCGTTCAGTTCGTAGGGGCCGACCATGGCCTCGGTGCTCTGGATCAGCTGATCTTCGCCCGCCGGGACCAGCTCGGGGCTGATCTCGGTGGCGAGGATCGCTTCGAGCACCGCGTCGGTCTCGGGATCGAACTGCTCGGTTCCGGTGGCCCAGTGGATCAGATACTGGATCAGCGTCTTGGGCACGCCTGCGTTCACCGCATAGTGGCTCATCTGGTCGCCCACGCCATAGGTACACCAGCCCAGCGCCAGTTCGCTGAGGTCGCCGGTGCCGATCACGAAGCCGCCATGGTGCCCGGCGATGCGGAACAGATAGTCGGTGCGCAGGCCCGCCTGCACGTTCTCGAAGGTCACGTCGTAGACCGGCTCGCCGCCGGCATAGGGGTGGTCGATGTCCTTCAGCATCAGTTCGGCGGCGGGACGGATGTCGATCTCTTCGGCTGCGATGCCGAGCGCACGCATCAGCTTCCAGGCGTTGCTCTTCGTGCCTTCGGAGGTGCCGAAACCGGGCATGGTATAGCCGCGAATGGTGGTGCGCGGCAGGCCGAGCCGGTCGCAGGCCTTGGCCGCCACGATCAGCGCGTGCGTCGAATCGAGCCCGCCCGAAATGCCGATCACCATGCATTTGGCATGGGTCGACTGGAACCGGCGCATCAGGGCGTCGACCTGAATGTTGAAGGCCTCGTAACAGTCCTCGTCGAGGCGGTGCTGGCGGTCGGGCACGAAGGGGAAGCGGCGGACCGGGCGGATCAGGCCGATGTCGCCAGCAGCAGGCGCATGGTCGAAGGCGACGGTGCGGAAGCTGTCTTCGGGGTGGCCCTCGGCCTCGGCGCAGTCGTTGAAGGTGGCGTTACGGCTGCGTTCGGCGACAATGCGGCGGGTGTCGATGTCGGCGATGGACAACTCGGGCTGCAGATCGAAGCGGGCGCTTTCGGCGAGCAGGTCGCCCAGCTCGTAGATCATGCCCTGTCCGTCCCAGGCGAGGTCGGTGGTGCTCTCACCGTGGCCTGCGGCGGAGTAGGCATAGGCGCAGATCAGCCGCGTCGAGCTGACATGGCACAGCGCCTTGCGCTCGTCGGCGCGGCCGATGGTGACGGGCGAGGCCGAGAGGTTGAGCAGGATCGTGGCCCCCGCCAGTGCCGTGCGGCTGCCCGAGGGCATCGGCGCCCAGAAGTCTTCGCAGATCTCGATCCCGAAGGTGAAGCCGGGCAGATCCTGCGCGGCAAACAGCAGATCGACCCCGAACGGGACTTCCGCGCCGTTGATGGCGATCCACAGGTCGCGGCACTCGCGCCCATGGGCGAACCACCGCTTTTCGTAGAACTCGCGGTAGTTCGGCAGATAGCTTTTCGGCACCGCACCGAGCACCTCGCCATGGGCGATCACCACGGCGCAGTTGTAAATCCGGCCATTGCGGCGTAGCGGGGCGCCGATCACCAGCACCGGGCTCAGCGTCTCGCTCGCCGCACGGATGGTCTCGATCTCGTGCTCGACGGCTTCGAGCAGCGCCTCCTGCATCACCAGATCGTCGAGCGCATAGGACGACAGGCTGAGTTCGGGATAGAGCAGCAGGTCGACATGGGCCTCGTGCGCGCGGTGGGCCTCGTCGAGAATGCCCGCGCGGTTGAACGCGACATCGGCGGTGTGCACCGAGGGTGTGCTGGTGGCGACACGCACGAAGCCGTGGGTGTGCATGTCGTAGAAGGGGTGGGTGTCGCTCATCGGGGCCTGCTCGGTTGGGGTGAGGGCGGGATCGAGGAAATCGGATGGCTGGCAGATGCCCAGTTCGGCAAGGCGTTTCTGCGTGGCGGCACGGGGGATCTTGCCCTGCGCTTCCCAGCCATAGACCGTGCGGCTGGCCCACGGCTCACCATAGCGCGCGCCGAATTCACCCGCGCTCAGCGGCGGATCGTGCGCCTCGCGGAAGGTGCGGATTTTCTGACCTGCGCGGTGCATGGTTATTCACGTATCCCAAAAGGATACTTGCCGCAACAAAAAGGGCGCCGCACCTTGCGATGCGGCGCCCTCCTTGGGGACTTCGATAGGTCTTTTAGCGGCAGCGGGCACCGCCACGGTCGATCTCGCGGCCCAGCAGGCCACCCAGCACGCCGCCGACCACGGTGCCGAGCGTGCGGTCACCCTGCGTGTCGATGGTGCGGCCAACCAACGCGCCACCGGCGGCACCGATGATCAGCCCGGTGGTGCCGTTGCTGCGCTCGCAGTAGTAGCGGCCATCGCGGCCCTGCCACACACGGTCGTCGCGGCTTACGCGGCGCGGCTCGATATAGCGGCCGCGGCTGTCATAAACGCGGTCGTTACGATAGCGGCGGTCGTCGCGGCGATCGTAGCGCACGTCATAGCGATCGTGGTTGCGATCATAGCCGTGCGCCGGTGCCCAGCGCGGCGGGTCTGCCGCAGCGGGGGCAGCCGGGATGGTCAGAGCCGCAGCTGCCGTAGCCATGGCGGCGAGGGGGGCGAGAAACTTCTTTTTCATGGCTCGATCCTTTCATCGGTCCAGCGTTGTGCCGGAATGACGATCAATCTCGTTCACAGTTCCCCAACGGGAGATGAACGAATTGTTGGGATACGAATTCAGGGTCGAGCCGTTTTCCTCCTGCGACAAACCGAGCCGGAAATCGCCTCACGCCGCCGCGCGATCATTCCCCACATCGAGCCGGGCGCGCACCGTGGCCTTGCTCAGATCGAGCCCATAGAGCTTAGCCGCATTTCCGCCCACGATCCGGGCGACCTGCGCCGGGTCCATATGCCCCATGGTGCGATTGATGGTCGGCACCGAATTGGGCCAGATGCTGTCGGGATGGGGATAGTCGCTGGCCCACAGCAGGTTGTCCGGGCCCCAGAAGTCGGTCAGTGCCATCGTGGTGGGGCTTTGCTGGAAGGTGCCGTAAATCTGCCGCTTGAAGATCTCCGATGGCTTCATCTCGTGCGGCACGCCGCCCTTGTCGGCCCAGTAATCGGCGCATTCCCACAGGCGGTGGTGGCGATAGTCCAGCTCTTCCACCACCCACGGCACCCAGCCCGCGCCGCATTCGGCGATGACCAGCTTCACGCCCGGATGCCGTTCGAGCAGGCCCCAGGCGAACAGGTCGACGAAGGGGTCGAGGAACTGCTCGATGAACATCTTGGCGTGGAGGAAGGTCGCGCCCGGCGAGCCCTTGTACTTGTCGAAGGCGTCGCCCGCCTTGGGGAACACGGTGACGTGGAACGACAGCACGATCCCGCTTTCCTCAAGCAGGCGGAACACCGGCTCCCACCGCTTGTCCTCAAGGCGCGGTTCGCACACGGCGATCTGGAGATTGGCCTGACGGCAGCCGCCCTTCTTCGCCAGCCGTTCCAGCTCGGCATGGGCCATTTCGGGCTGCGGCGGCAGCATGGCGACCCCGATCAGCCGGTCGGGCGCTTCGGCGCAATAGTCCTCATAAAGCCAGTCGTTGTAGGCGGCATAGGCTTCGGCGGTGAACTCCGGGTCTTCCGATTTGATCGAGGTCACCGGGCCATAGACGACGTGCGCCCAGACCTGATCGCGGTCCATATCGGCAAGGCGCAGCTTGGGGTGCCCGGCGCGCAGTTCCGTCAGGTCTTCCACTCCGCCGCGATCGAAGGCGGTCAGCAGCGGCTTAGGGCCTTTCTGCTCCACTTTCTTGCCGGCCCAGAAGCCCCAGCGGTTGCCGTCCGCGATCCAACTGGCGGGGCCATCATCAGGAATGTCGACGCGCGGCGCGCGTTCACCCCACTTGGCCGACATCCGGTCGGCCAGCACATTGGCGGGCAGCATATTAAGGTCGAGATGGTCGTCACAGCTGACGAGGGCGGTTTCAAGCATGGGCTGCCTCTCTCCTGGCAATAGTTAGATTGCCAACGATCTTACAGGATCGGTGCTAGGCGTCCAGCCGCGCCATGATCTTGCCGCGCAATTTGTCCGCCAGCGGGGGGAGGTCGGCTATTGCGCGCAGGAGCGCGGGGTCGGTCGGCTCGCTGGTTCCCCACAGCGCTTCGAACAGGCGCGCCATGGTCCAGCCGGGCAGACCTTCCTCTTCCAGTGAGAGTGTGTCGCCCGCCTGCGCGGTGCCTTCGTCGATCACGCGGCAGAACCAGCCGCAGCGCCCGCTGGCGAGGATGCTGGCAACCATGCCCTTGGTGCCGAACCGGTGTTCGATCTTCCAGCAGGGCTGGCGTGGCTGGCAGGCCTCGATCAGCGCGCTGCCCAGCCGGTAGCGGCTGCCGAGCAGGACATCGCCTTCGCTGATCCCGTGCACTGCCAGGTTGGAGCCGAAAGCGCCCGGATTGCCCAGCAGCTCATGGTCGCCGATCTGCTCGCGCCAGAACGCGTGGTGGTCGAGCGGATAAAGGTGAACGGCCATGTCCGGTCCGCCGTGATGGACCGGGTCAGCCTGTTCATCCCCGGCAAGGCCGAGCTTCGTGATTGCCACCGGCCCATCGAGCGCCAGCTTGGCAATGGCGCTCAGGCTATCGCCGCGAAAGCTCTGCTTGCGGCCAGCGCAGAGCGCCTCGACCTGCCATGTCATTGCCCGTTCCTTTGCACGGTCAGCGCGATCCATGGGCGCATGACCTTGTCCATCCCGCTGTCTTCGTAGTCGACCGCTTCGACAATGTCCCAGTCGCGCGGCTCATAGAGCGCCATAAGGTCGGCGCGTGGCGGGAAGTTGTACAGCCGCCCGAGCGCATCGCGGTGCTCGCCGTCGCCCAGCTTGTAGTTCGCGAAAAACAGGCCACCGGGTTTGAGTGCCCGCTCGATCCGTGCCAGCGCATCGGCAAGTCCGGCAAACGGCTGATGGTGCAGCGAGGCATGGGCATAGACCGCGTCGTATTCGCTCACCGCCTCCAGCTCGCCGAATTGCATCACGCGGGCAGGGCGGCCGAGCTTTTCCTGTGCCAGCGCAGCCATCGCCGGAGTGCCGTCGGTGGCATCGACACGAAAGCCGAGCGCTTCCATCCGTGCGCCATCGCGCCCGTCGCCGCAGCCCAGTTCGAGCACCAGCGCACCGGGCGCAAGGAAGTCGTCGAGAAAGCGCGAGTAGTCGTAGGGAAAGGCCTCGGACCACTCGCGCGCACGGCTCTGGTAGAAGGCTTGCGTGGCGGGATCGATCTCCGCCCGCACGCTCATGCCTCGTTGGCTGCCTCGCTCGCGGCTTCGCGGTCGCGTTCGGCGCGGCTCTTCTTCTGCGCGGCGGTCTTGAGCTGGCCGCAGGCGGCATCGATGTCGCGTCCGCGCGGGGTGCGCACCGGGGCCGAAATCCCGCCTTCGAACACGATGTTCGAGAACGACCGGATCCGCTCAGGCGTCGAACAATCATAAACCGCGCCGGGCCATGGATTGAACGGGATCAGATTGACCTTGGCCGGCAGCTTGTAGGCCTTCAGCAACCGCACCAGCTTGCGCGCATCCTCGTCGCTGTCGTTCTTGTCCTTCAGCATCACATATTCAAACGTGATGCGCCGCGCATTCGAGGCGCCGGGATAGTCGGCGCAGGCCTGCAGCAGTTCCTCGATGCCGTACTTCTTGTTGATCGGTACGATCTCGTCGCGCACGTCCTTGGTCACCGCGTGGAGCGAGACCGCGAGGTTGACCCCGATCTCCTCGCCGCAGCGCGCCATCATCGGCACCACGCCGCTGGTCGAGAGCGTGATCCGCCGCTTGGAGAGCGCCAGCCCGTCGCCGTCCATCACCAGCGTGAGCGCCTGCTTCACATGGTCGAAATTGTAGAGCGGCTCGCCCATGCCCATCATCACGATGTTGGTGAGCAGGCGTCCGTCGGCGGTATATTCGGCCTCGGTCTCGTCCTCGTCGAGCCCAGCCATCGTGCCGACACGCGTATCGTTCGCGCCCTTCGGCCATTCGCCCAGCGCATCGCGCGCGAGCATCACCTGGCCGACGATCTCGCCCGGCGTCAGGTTGCGCACCAGCCGCATGGTGCCGGTGTGGCAGAACCGGCAGTTGAGCGTGCAGCCCACCTGCGAGGAAACGCACAGGGTGCCCCGGTCGGCATCGGGGATGAAGACCATCTCGAACTCGTGGCCGTCGTCGGTTTGCAGCAGCCATTTGCGGGTGCCGTCGGAACTGACCTGCGCCTCGACCACGTTGGGGCGGCCGATCACGAACCGCTCGGTAAGCCAGGGGCGCATGGTCTTGGCGATGTCGGTCATCGCCTCGAACTCGGTCACGCCGCGATGGTAAAGCCAGTGGAACACCTGCTTGGCGCGCAGCTTGGCCTGCTTTGCATCGAGGCCCGCCTCGGCAAACAGCTCGGCGATGCGCTTTTTCGGCAGGCCGATAAGGTCGACGCGGCCATCGTCGCGCGGCGTGATGTCGCGCGCAACGGGAACGGGATCGATTGCGCCTGCAATCGGCATGAGATCGGTGTTGGACATGAGGCCTCGCCATATAGTGGCACGGGGGCAGGTTGGAAAGGAGGATGCTTGGTGTTGCCATTGTGCAACGATGTTTGCCGACATTGTTTCGTTAATATAACGGACAGGTGCTGCCGACCATTTCGGCAACTCATGCACATATTTTTATAGCATGATTACGAAATGGAGTAATAATATGAATATCCAACGCGCCCTTATTATCGCAGGATTCTCGAGTGTTGCGCTCGCGACCCCTGTCATGGCGCAGGACAATTCCACTTTCACCGGCCCGCGGATCGAAGGGATCGTCGGTTACGACAACACCCGTTCGGGCTCGGAACCCGATGCAGATTTCGACCGGTCGATCGACGGTCTCGCCTACGGTGTCGGCATTGGCTACGATCTCGCCCTTGGCGGCGTGGTGCTGGGTGTCGAGGGCGAATGGCTCGAAACCGACGCCAAGACCAGCTACGCTATCAGCGATGCCACCACTTTCGACGTGGCGAAGACCGACATGGGGCGTGAGATCTACGTCGGCTTGCGTGCGGGTGTGCCCGTGACGCCGAGCACGTTGCTCTATGCCAAGGTCGGCTATACGAACGCCCGTGCGAACGTGCTGGTCAGCGACAACACCACCGATGTCGATCTCAAAACCCACCTCGATGGCTGGCGCGTTGGTGCCGGTGTCGAGCGCGCCTTCGGCCCGAACTTCTACGGCAAGCTCGAGTATCGCTATGCGAACTACGACGAGGGTAAGTTCGAATTTGCCAACGGTGCCACCACCGAACGCTTCGATACGGACTTCGACCGCCATCAGGTGCTGGTGGGCGTTGGCTACCGCTTCTGATTGCTTGCGATAAGATCGCCTGACGAGGGGCCGGGGACAATCCTCCGGCCCCTTTTTCGTGCGCGGCGCGCGAGGTTCCTGACATCTGCACCATCGCAGCCAGCGAGCCGTGCCCGTTCAGCGACGAGCGGTGGATCGCCGGGGAAACCGCGCCAGATCGCTCCCAATCAGCGCCCGGATGAGTGATCCGCGCGCGTAAGGCGCGATATCGCGCTTGGGTTCCTGCCGTTCGTCGCATGCAAATCTCGGTCTGGCTCACGCAAGTGTGGCTTTTCTGCAACGAAATTTTCGTTGTGTGAGGTTAATGGAACGGAGCAGCCTCGATACCCATTTCAGCAATCCATGCACATGCTTCATGTGTGATGATTACGGAATGGAGTAAGATTATGAATACCCAACGCGCACTTCTTATCGCTGGTCTTTCGAGCATTGCGCTCGCAACGCCCGCCATGGCGCAGGACGGTTCGGCTTTCACCGGCCCGCGTATCGAGGGCATCATCGGCTACGACAGCGTCCGTCCGGGTTCCACCACCGACATCGACAATGCCGACGACATCGATCAGTCGATCGACGACGTCGCCTATGGTGTCGGCGTCGGCTACGACTTCGCCGTTGGCGGCGCGGTGCTGGGTCTGGAAGGCGAATGGATCGAATCCGAGGCCAAGACCAACTACAACACCACCAATCTGACCAACTTCGGCGTGTCGAACATCGATGCCGGCCGTGACCTCTACGTCGGCGTGCGCGCCGGTGTGCCCGTCACCCCGAGCACGCTGCTCTATGCCAAGGGCGGTTACACCAATGCTCGCATGAATGTGCTGGCCACCGACAACACCACCGATGTCGGCACCAATGTCGATCTCGACGGCTGGCGCCTGGGTGCCGGTGTCGAACAGCAGTTCGGCCAGAACTTCTTCGGCAAGGTCGAGTATCGCTACTCGAACTATGGCAAAGGCCAGTTCACGGCTCCGAGCGGTGCGGCGAGCGACCGTTTCGACGTCGACCTCGACCGTCACCAGGTGATGCTGGGCCTGGGCTATCGCTTCTAAGCGCCAGCGCCAGACCGGCCTGAGCGAAGGCTCGAACCGGGGTCGGGGGAGCAATCCTCCGGCCCCTTTTCGTGCCGGGCTAGCCGGTGGTGCGCAGCCAGCCGGTGACCGACAGCCGCGGCCCGCCTGCCGCCGGGGCGACCGAGGAGACAGAGTGCAGGCTCGGCACCGCAAACAGCGTGATGGAGTTGAAGCGCGGCATCAGGGCCCGTTCCACATCGCCATCTTCGCCGTGGAACATCAGCAGTCCGCCCCATTCGATGCGCCAGCCGGGTGTCAGCCCGAGCACATAGGCGGCCCGGCGCCCCTTTCCTTCCACCGCATCGCTGTGCGCGGTGAGGAAGTGCCCGGGCAGATAGCGCGTGGCCTGCCCGTCGACCAGAACGGCGTCGTCCGCGCCGGTGATGTGGCGGAACAGCGCCAGCCAGCGCTCCGAATTGAGCGCCTCGACCAGCCGGTCGACCGGCCACCCGCGCGCGATCCGCTCACTCTGGTTATCGGCGGTGCGCACGGTATCGTAGACGAACTGGAAGCCATCGCGCGCGCCCTTGCGGATTGCAGCCTCGAGCGCTTCGGCGCGCGCCGGGTCGGCCGCCAGCGCGGCCTGCGCTTCCGGGCCGAGTTCGAACATCTTGTCTTCGCCCTGATTGAGCACGCGCCACCATTCGGCCTCGCCGGTCAGCCAGCGATGCAGCGCCGTGGCGTCGGCGGGGGCGAGCGCCGGTTCAAGCCGGGCAAAGCCATGGCGGTGGTAGTGATCGCGCGCGCTCGCGATGGCGGCATCATCGGCAGCGGGAAGGAAGGAAGCTGCGCTCATCGTCCGGTGCACCCGAGGCTTGCCGCATCCACCGCGCTGGAGATGCCGGTGAGGTCGTAGGTGTTGGTGAACCGGCGGCCATTGGTATCGCGCGAACTCAGCACCATGGCGGAGGCTCCGCGCATGGCGGCACCGATGGCGGCATCGTCGCCGGCGCTTTGCGCCCAGGCGTTGTTGCCGCTGCCGGTGAGGCTGAAGCTGTCGCGCCCGACGCGCAGGGTTACGCGCGCATCCTCGCCGATTGCGCGGCTGGTGCGGAAGTGGACCTGCCCGCGCACGCGCCTTGTGGGCCAATGCGAGATCGCGGCAAAGGCGGCAAATTCGCTCTCGCCGCTGGCGCGGGCGGGCTTGGCGATGGCATAGCAGCGCGGCCCCTCGTCATCGCGAAAGGCACCCCACTGGCCATAGATCCCGAGGCTCTCACGCGCGCACAGCGGCGCGGCAATGGCAAGCAGCGGGAGCAGGACAAGGCACAGGCGCATGACGCATGCTCTAGCGGATGCGGCGGGCGGGGCAAGCGGTGCAGTCGGGCGAATGTTTTTGTCAGGGAAGCATTCGAATCTGATGGCAATCCACGGGCGGGCCAATAGACTAAGGCTCCTGAAACTGAAGGGGAGGGCCACCGGGAACACCGCGCGGCCGGGAATGCGATGAGCCTGCTGGCTGCCCACAATGTGCCTTTTGCAGCCGCGCTGCTGCTGATGCTGCTGTTGGCGGCGTTCCAGCTCGTCAGCTTCGGTGGGTTCGACCTCGATGCGGATGGCGATGCCGGCCTCGATGCCGATGGCGAGGCCGATGCGGCGGGCGGATTGCTGAGCCTGCTCGGGATCGGGCGCTTGCCGTTCACGATCTGGCTGGTGCTGTTCCTGCTGGTTTTCGCCGGGATCGGGGTTTCGATCCAGGCGCTCGCGCAGAACCTGACCGGCGGCCCGCTCCATGCCTTGCTCGCCGCGGTGCTGGCCGGGGCTGCGGCCCTGCCTGTCACCGGGGTGCTGACCCGTCCGCTCGCGAAAATCCTGCCGCATGACGAGACCTCCGCCGTCGGCCTCGACAGCCTCGTTGGGCGGCGCGCGGTCATCACCACGGGCGTTGCGCGAGCGGGGTCGCCGGCCCGTGCCCGCGTGGCCGACCGCCATGGCCATCCGCATCATGTCATGGTGGTGCCGCACGAACCTGCGAGCGAGCTTGGCGAAGGCGACGAGGTTCTGCTCGTCCGCCGCGAGGATAACCTGTTTTACGCTGTGCCACTGCAAGAGCGCTTGCTGGCCCCGCTTGTCTGACTGACTGGAGTTGTTGCCAATGAATAGCCTCATCGACATCGGCATCTGGGCGGGCGCCGCTTTTGTCGCCCTGCTGATCATCGCGATCGTGCTGACCAAGCTCTATCGCCGCGCGTCGAAGGAAGTGGCCTTCGTGCGCACCGGCGTCGGCGGCGAGCGGGTGGTGATGAACGGCGGCGCGCTGGTGCTGCCGGTGTTCCACGAGACCATGCCGGTCAACATGAACACCGTGCGCCTTGCGGTCGAACGCAAGAATCAGGATGCGCTGATCACGCTCGACCGGTTGCGGATCGACGTTAAGGCCGAGTTCTACGTTCGCGTGCGGCCCGATGCTGGCGCCATCGCCATGGCCGCGCAGACGCTTGGCCAGCGCACCATGCATCCCGAGATGCTGAAGGATCTGGTCGAGGGCAAGTTCGTCGATGCGCTACGCTCGGTCGCGGCGGGGATGAGCATGAACGAGCTGCACGAACAGCGTGCCGACTTCGTGCAGAAGGTGCAGCAGGTCTCGTCGAACGATCTGGCGATGAACGGGCTGGAGCTGGAATCTGTCTCGCTGACCGGGCTCGACCAGACCTCCATCGAGCACTTCAACGCCAACAACGCGTTCGACGCCGAGGGTCTCACCAAGCTCACCGAGCAGATCGAGGCGCGCAAGAAGCTGCGCAACGATATCGAGCAGGAAACGCGGGTGCAGATCGAGACCAAGAACCTCGAAGCCGACCAGCGCAGTTTCCAGATCAGCCGCGATCAGGAGTTTGCCCGGCTTGAGCAGGAGCGCGAGGTCGAGGTGCGCCGCGCCGCGCAGATGGCCGAAGTCGCGCGCGAGCAGGCCGAGCGCCAGCGCGAGGCCGATGCCGCGCGGATCGAAGCCAAGAAGCAGGTCGACGCGCAGCAGATCGAGGCTGACCGGCAGGTGGAAGAGGCGCGCATCGACCAGCAGCGCGCGCTCGAAATCGCCCGGCAGGAGCAGCAGATCGCGGTTCAGAACAAGAGCCGCGAGGAAAGCCAGGCCAAGGCCGAGGCCGATGCCGCGCGCGCCAAGGCGGTCGCTGCCGAAGAGCAGGTCGTCACCAGCCGCGAAAGCGAGGTGGCCGAGCGTCAGAAGATGATCGAGCTGATCGAGGCGGCCAAGATCGCCGAGCGCGATGCGATCAAGATCAAGGTCGAGGCTGAGGCCGAGAAGGACGCCGCCAGCAACCGCGCCGAGGCGATCAAGTTCGAGGCGCAGGGCGAGGCTGATGCCGAAAGGCTGCGCGCCGAGGCCGCGCGCGTGCGCTTCGAGGTCGAGGCGGCGGGCCAGCGCGCGATCAACGAAGCGGCGAACCTGCTCTCGTCCGATCAGATCAGCCTGCAGACCAAGATGGCGCTGCTCAAGGTTCTGCCCGAGGTGATCCGCGAAAGCGCCAAGCCGATGGAAGCGATCGACAGCATCAAGATCGTGCAGGTCGACGGGCTGACGCAGGGCAAGGGCGGGGCCAATGCCAGTGCGGCTGGGGCCGGCGGCGGAAGCGGCAACCTCGCCACCGACGCGGTGAGCGCGGCGCTGGCCTATCGGGCACAGGCCCCGGTGCTTGACGGCCTGATGAAGGAACTGGGCCTCGATGGCAGCTCGCTCGGTGGGCTGGCCGCAGGGGCGGTTCAGGCTACGGAGCCAGCCGTGCCCGCGCACAAGGCGGAGCAGGCATCCGCTGCCGGGGATGACACCGAAGAGAGCGAAAAAAGCGCAGACTGAGCACTGATCGGCCGTGCGATGTTGCGATGCAGCATCGCGCGGCCCATATAGCGGGCATGAGCAGCTCTCGTTCGCGCAGTTCGGCACCGCCGCAGGTCCTTGTTTTGCAGGGAGGCGGGGCGCTCGGTGCCTATCAGGCTGGCGTGTTCGAAAGCCTGCACGCCGAAGGCCATCACCCCGATTGGGTGGCGGGCATTTCCATCGGTGCGATCAATTCCGCGCTCATCGCCGGGAACAGGCCCGACGAGGCGGTCGGCAAGCTGCGGGCGTTCTGGGATCTGGTCAGCTCCGAACTCACCGCCATTGCGCCAGCCGACAGCGGCCCGGCGCGGCGCTGGTTCAACGAGGTTTCGGCAGCGCTCGTCGCCAGCGTGGGGGCACCGGGCTTTTTCCGTCCGCGTCTGCCGGGGTTCACCGCGCCGGCCGCGCTGTTTACCGCGACCAGCATTTACGACACCTCGCCGCTGCGCGAAACGCTCACCGAACTGGTCGACTTCGACCTGCTGAACGACGGGCCGATGCGCTTCAGCGTCGGCGCGGTCAACGTGATCACGGGCAACCTGACCTGGTTCGACAACCGCCAGTGCCGGATCGGCCCCGAACACATCATGGCCTCGGGCGCGCTGCCGCCGGGTTTCCCGCCGGTCGAGGTCGACGGCCAGTTCTACTGGGACGGCGGCCTCGTCTCGAACACCCCGCTGCAATATGTGATCGACGAGGAGGAGGGGACCGACATGACGATCTATCAGGTCGATCTGTTCCACACCCGCGGCGCGGTTCCGGAAGATCTTGCGGACGTCATGCAGCGTGAAAAAGACATCCGCTTTTCCAGCCGTACCCGGCTCAACACCGACCTGTTGCAGCAGATCAAGGAGCTGCGGGTGACGGCCAACCGGCTGGCGAAGAAGCTGCCGGACGAATGGGCGAAGGATCCCGATCTCGTCGAACTGACCCGCCATCCCGACCCCGGCGCGGTGGCGATCATGCATCTGATCAACCGGCGCGAACTCTACGAGACCTTCTCGAAGGACTACGAATTCTCGCGCGCGACGGTGAACGAACACTGGCGCACCGGGGCGGAAGATGCGCGGATCTCGCTTGAGCATCCGTGCTGGACCGGACGCAATCGCCATCGGCAGGGGCTGATCACCTACGATCTGCGCAACCCCGATGGTCCGCGCGTGCGGGATGCGCTTGGCACTGAACTCGCCAATGCCCGCAAGGGCGCGCCTACGCCTTAGCCTTCGGTAAGATCGAGGTAGGCAACCACGTCGTTGTCGGTGGCGAGGAACAGTCCGGCCTGCACTTCCTCGGGCTGCTGCGCGGCCATCGCCATGGCCTCGGCCAGTGTGCCGTACATCAGCGTTTCTGCCGCGCCGCCCTCGGCCTCGTGATCGAGGTGGTAAAGGCGCACCGTCGCTTCGGAATAGGTCGAGCGCATCAGTCATCCCTCTCCAGCCGCGCGCCGTCGAGCAAGCGCTCGGCGCGGTTCTGGTCTTGCTGGCGGAGCGTCTTCTCGGCCTTGGTCTGGCCGAATTTCGCGCGGTTGGCCTCGGCCTCGCGGGCCTTGTCGGCGCGGTGCTTCGCCTTGCGGGCTGAGCGCAAATTGATGACGTCGGCCATCAGTCGCGGCCCTCGGGGTAGGAGATGGCCATCACCTCCCACTCCTTCTCGCCGCCGGGCAGGCGCACGGTCTTGAGGTCGCCCACCGCCGCGCCGCGCAGTGCGCGCGCAATCGGGGTCGACCAGCCGACCAGACCTTGCCCCGCGTCCTGCTCCTTGTCGCCGACGATGGTGAGCACGCGCTCCTCGTCGTCTTCATCCGCAATGGTGACCTTGGCACCGAAGAACACCCGGCTCTTGTCGGGCTGCTGGGCCGGGTCGATCACGCGGGCGTGCTTCATGACCTTGGCGAGATAGGACAGCTCGCGGTCGATCTCGCGCATCCGTTTGCGGCCATAGAGATAGTCGCCGTTCTCGCTGCGGTCGCCGTTGCCCGCCGCCCAGCTGACGATCTCGACGATCTCGGGCCGCTCCTTGCCGAGCAGGTGGTCATAGCGCGCCTTGAGCGCGGACAGGCCCGCAGGCGTGATGGGGCTGGTCTTGTCGGGTGTCATGGTGGTCAGCGCAGGAAGTCGCTCACCCCGCGCGGGCGGATGGAACTCGCCTGATCGGGATAGAGGTTCTCGTAGACCACGGCGTTTTCGATCACGCGCTGGACGTAGTTCTTCGTCTCGTAAAACTCGATGCGTTCGATCCATTCCAGCCAGTCGACCGCGCCGGTGCGCGGATCGCCGTTGTTGCGCAGCCACTTGTTCACGTTGCCCGGCCCGGCATTGTAGGCCGCAATCGCCAGCGGATAGCTGCCGTTGTAGTAGCGGATCAGCCGCTCGATATGGTTCGAACCGAGCTGGATCGAATACTGCGGATCGGAAATCAGCCGGTCGGCGGAGAAGGGCACTCCGGCAAAACCGGCCTCTTCGCGTGCGGTGGCGGGCATGAACTGCATCAGGCCGCGTGCGCCGGCATGGCTGATGGCGTTTTCGGCAAACTGGCTTTCCTGCCGGGCGAGGGCGTGGACCATGGTCCAGTTGACGCCCGCCGGGGTCTGTACGCGCGGATAGCCGGTGCGAGTGAAGCCCGAATAGCCGTCGGCCTGCGCCGCTTCGCCAAGGATCACGGCCAGATCGCGGCGACCGATATCGCGCGCGAGGTCGGCCACCAGCACATGGTCTTCCAGCGTCTCGGCCTGATCGGCGATGGCGCGATAGAAGCGGATACCGGTCGCCCACGGCGCATCGCGCGCCACTTCTGACACCGCCTGCGTCAGCGGCTGCGCGTTGAACCGCGCGCGCGCCTCGGGCGAGGGCGTGACATCGGGCGCACCGGCGAGCGAGGGGATCGCACGCCCCATCCGCTCCAGCGCGAGCTGGCCGTAGAAGCGGTCAGGGTAGGCTGCCGCCATATCGTAATAGCGGTTGGCCTCGGCATTGTTGCCGGCGCGGCGCATGGCCTCGCCGGCCCAGAAGAAGCCTTTGGAGCGCGTCTGCGGGGTGCGCGCGGCGGAGCCGTACTGGTAGAACAGCGGCGCGGCAGAGGTGCCGTCGCCCAGCCGCCACAGCGCATTGGTGCCGCCCGCCCACATCAGCGAGGTGAAATCGTCGCGCAGGCGATATTCGCCTTGCGAGATATCGGTGCCCGGCGCGAAGGCTTCGAGCGCGCGGGTGGCGATCCGCACGGTGTCGCTCGCCGAAGCGGCGCGGCCCAGCGCCAGCAGTTCGGTGATCCAGGCGGTCTGATCGAGCGGCAGGCGCGAAAGCGCGGGGCTGTTCGCGACCAACGAGATCGCCTCTGCGGTCCGCCCCGACTGGCGCAGTTCGCGGCTGCGGTTGAACAGATAGCCCGGATCGCTGAGCGCGCCGGGGGCGTCGGTATAGCCGTTGCCGCCTTGCAGGATCGCGAGGCGCGCGGCGAACACCCGGCGTTTCGACGGAGCCACGCGGTCAAGCTGGCGTTCGGCCGCCTGCCGCTCGCGCTGCCACAGCAGCGCATCCATGCGGGTATCCTGATCGTCCTGCGTGAAATGATGGCCGTTCATCGCCATCAGCGCGGCCTCGGCGGTGGGGCTCATCTCGCCGCCGCGCCATGCCTCGCGCGCCAGAATTTCGGACCGGGCCGGGTCGCTCCCCATCAGCGCCAGCGCATAGTGTGCCTTGGCGAAGTTGGTGACCGGCGGATAGACGGCGAAGTATTCGAGCAGCGCCGCCTCGGGCACGAATTCGCCGCGCAGCCGCTTCTCGGCGCGTTCGCGCAGGGTCTGCTCGTCAGGGAAATTGGGGTTCGCCAGCAGGAACGAGGAATATTCGGCAAAGGGCAGGTTGGCCTGCCGGTCGGCAAAGAGCGCTTCCCAGCGGTTGATCTGGGCGGCGATTCGGCCCGGCTGCGAGGCAACGAGGTTTGAGCGGGCGGTGTCCCAGTCAGCAGCTTCCTGCGCCAGCGCGATACCGGGGTACGAAAGCGCCACAGGGGCGATCAGCGAATAGATGCAATGTCGAACCATGCTGGACATAGTGCCAGCCCTCTCCTTATCAGGCGCTGAATGACCGGGTCCGCATCGTTTTGGCGGACATCGGGTTAACCGATAGCGAATTTGTGCAAGTGCGAGGAGCCAGCTCACCATGTTTTCCGGATCAATTCCAGCCCTTGCCACGCCCTTTGCCGACAACCGGGTCGACGAACAGGCCTATCGCCGCTTCATCGAGTGGCAGATCGAAAACGGCTCGTCCGCGCTGGTTCCCTGCGGCACCACCGGCGAAAGCGCCACGCTCGACAACGACGAACATCACCGCGTGATCTCGATCTGCGCGGAGGTTGCCAACAAGCGCGTGCCGGTGATCGCGGGCGCGGGATCGAACGACACCCAGACCGCGCTGTGGCACATCAAGGAGGCCCAGCTGGCCGGGGCCGACGCGCTGCTGCTGGTCGCACCCTATTACAACCGGCCGAGCCAGCAGGGCCTGCTCGCGCACTTCTCCTATCTGGCCGAGCGTGCCGACCTGCCGATCGTGCTCTACAACGTGCCCGGCCGCACCGTGACCGACATTCTGCCCGAAACGGTGATCGAACTGCACCGGCGTTTCCCCGGCAAGATCGTGGCGCTGAAGGATGCCAGCGGCGATCTTTCCCGCGTGGTGACGCAGCGCATGGGCGCCGGGCCGGATTTCTGCCAGCTCTCGGGCGACGATCCGCTGGCGCTGGCGGGCTATGCGCTGGGGCAGGTCGGTTGCATCTCGGTGACGGCGAATGTGGCGCCGAAGCTGTGCGCCGATTTCCACGCGGCGGCTCTGGCTGGCGACTATGCCACGGCGCGCGAGCTGAACGAGTGGCTTTATCCGCTGCACCGGGCGATGTTCGCCGATGCCAGCCCGTCGCCGGTGAAATATGCGCTCTCCAGGCTGTTCGACTGGTTCGCGCCCGATACCCGTCTGCCAATCGCGCCGATCTCGGACGAGGCGAAGGCGGCGGTCGATGCGGCGATGGAAGGGGCGGGGATCGCCTGATCCGCCAGCCCTTCCACCAGCCCTTCCACCTGCCTGATGCGCCGGTCTAGTCTGCCGGATTGTGCTCCTGCACGAAGGCCATGGTTTCGGTCAGCATCTGCTGGCGCGTCACGGCGAGCGACAGCCAGTGGTCTTCGCCCGCCAGTTCCACCAGCCGATAGGGCTTGCCGGCATCCTTGAGCGCATCGGCCATCCTGGCGCTTTGCTCGAAGTTGACCACCGTATCGTCGCGCCCGTGGATCAGCAGGATCGGGGCATCGGCCTGCGCCGCGAACCTGCGCGGCGAGATCGCATCCCACCCGCGCGAATCGCCCAGTTCCTCGCGCAGTGAGCGTCTGAACAGGGGGTTGCGTCCCGATTCGCGGTTTTCTGTGCGGTACATCAGGCCGATGTCGCCAATTCCCGCCACCGAGACCGCGCAACGGTAAAGCCCCTGCTGCAAGGTCACGCCGGCAAGCGCGGCATAGCCGCCGTAGCTCGCGCCGACGATGCAGGCGCGCGACGGATCGACCACACCCTGCTCGGCCAGTGCGGCGAGGGCATCGGAGATGTCGGTCTGCATCTTGCGGCCCCACTCGCCGTAGCCTGCGCGTTCAAAGTCCTGCCCGCGACCGGTGGAACCGCGAAAGTTGGGCTGGATCACGGCATAGCCGCGCGAGGCGAAAGCCTGCGCCCACCAGTCGAACCCTTCTGCATCATGCATGTGGGGACCGCCGTGCGGGAGCACGACGACGGGAAGACCCGCTGCCTCGCGACCCGGCGGGAGGGTCACCACCGCGTCCATCTCCAGCCCGTCCTGTGCGGTGTAGGCCAAGGTCGAGACCGGGCCGACCTGATCCGAGCCGATCAACGGCCGGTCGTAGCCGAACGGCTCGGCCTTGCGGGCATCGACATCGACGAGGAACCAGGTGCCGCTATCCTGACTGCCTTGCGTGTGCACGATCACCTTTGAGAAATCGGGCGTCCACTCCATGATTCGGGCATTGTTGCCCGCGAAGGCCCTTTCCACCATCTGCGCGCGGTGTTGCAGTTCGGCATCGAACATCACCGGTTCGGCGCCTTCCTCATCCGCGAGGTAGCCGAGCAACTGGCCATTGGCCGGGTCCCAGTAAAACCGGTCGATCGCCACATCGGCAAGGAATGGCTGCGCCTCTCCTCCTGCCAGCGGCACCTCGAACCAGAGATCGTTGCCGCTTTGCTGGTCCCGCTGAACGTAAATCACGGTGTCGCCACGCGCGCCAAGGCCGACCAGCCCGACGTTACCCTGCAGGTCACGCCCTTCGGCGAGCGTCCGGTTGGCGCTGTTGCGAATCGTCCAGCTGCCGGACAATTCGATCACATCGAGCTCGGCGGCAACTTCGCCTGCACCGTCGACCAGCCACTTGCGGCGGACGCCCTCTGCCGGGGCTCGCGCCACGCGCCGTTGCCCGCCGGTAGCAAAGTCGTAGCGATAGAGAGCCGGACGACCGTGCTCGAAAACGCGATCGCCCTTGTGATTGCGGCCATATTCGACCGCGCCGAAGAAGCCTTGCCAGCCGTCGGCGCTGGCGCGCAACCCGTAGTTGCCGAAAACCGCGTTCATCACCGCGGAGGTGCCGCCGAATACCAGCGCAGCCTGCGCATTGTTCTGAAGCGGGAGAACCAGCCCCTGGCTGATCTCGTACTTGTCGGCCACGAAACCGGACACGTCGACTGTCTCGCTGCGTACGATCAGCAAAGCCTCGTCGCCGACGAAGTTGAAGCCGCGAAATTTCATGTCATCAACTGTCGCGCGGCGCACGCTGTTCAGTTCGTCGTCAAATACAATAACCTGCCGCGTCTCGCCGAGCGTCGTGAACACCGCGAGATGCTTGCCGGAGCGCGAGATCGCCATGTCCTCCACCCCCGGCAGCTCCCCATAGGCTGCGAGCGGCGGCACCTCCTGTGCCAGAGCCGATGGCGAAGAAAAGGCTGCCAGAGCCAGAACGGCAAAGGGCCGCACCAGCCGAACAATTATCGTAGTCATTGCGAAAACTACCCCTTGTTTCCCCACTGTCGGAAGAGTTGCGGGATCGTTCGTGGCAATACAAGTATGATCTGGAACTTTTGGCGGTCTCTTCGCGGCCTTTTCGTGCGACTGCGTGAACGCTTTGCAAAAGGCCTTTGCCCACACTACATGGCACCGACCATGGCGCGCCCTAAACCCACCACCTTCGACAAGCTCAAGATCGTCGCGGAAAACCGCAAGGCGAAGTACAACTATCATATCGAGGATGTCTACGAGGCAGGGCTCGTGCTGACCGGCACCGAGGTGAAGTCGCTGCGTCAGGGCGAGGGCAACATTGCCGAAAGCTATGCCGAGGTGAAGGACGGCGAGGTCTGGCTGGTCAACTCGAACATTCCCGAGTTCAGTCACGGCAACCGCTTCAACCACACCCCCAAGCGGCCGCGCAAGCTGCTGCTGGCGGGCCGCGAGATCGAGAAGATGTTCGGTGCGGTCGAGCGCAAGGGCATGACGCTGGTGCCGCTGAGCGTCTACTTCAATTCGCGCGGGCGCGCCAAGGTCGAGCTGGCCTTGGCCAAGGGCAAGCAGACCCATGACAAACGCGCCGCGATCAAGGACCGCGACTGGCAGCGCGACAAGGCGCGGCTGATGCGCGAAAAAGGCTGACGCGAAGTCAGCACGCCCGAGGCCGCGATGCCTCGTAGGAATCGGAACACGCCGTTAAGCGATGGTTTTTCTCTTCCCGTCTAAAGACCGCTGTCGCAGGCTCAACAAAGGTGTAAGAGCGCCCCCGCAATGACCCACGACAAGCGCGACAACAGGGCGAAAGGCGGCTGGCGCTCGCTGCTGCCCGCTATGCCGCAGCGTGAGGAGATGGCGCGCAACCGCTGGCTGGCGCCGATTGCGCACCGGTTCCTGCATTCCGAGCTGTGGCGGTTCACGCGCCGTTCGGTTCCGCGTGGAGTCGCACTGGGCCTGTTTGCCGCCTTTATCGTGCCGATCGGGCAGATTTTTCTCGCCGCCTTCCTCGCGCTCCCGGCGCGGGCTAACCTGCCGGTGGCGGCGCTGCTCACCTTCGTGACCAATCCGTTCACCGTGCCGTTCTGGCTGGTGGTGGCGAACAAGGTCGGCCGCCTCGTGCTCAAGGTCGATGCGGCGACGTTCAATGCGGCCAATCCCAGCCTGTCGGCGGGCGGGTTCTGGGACAAGTTCGGCTGGTTCCTCGAAACCGCCGGGGTGACGGCCTTCGGCTTCATCGTTCTTTCAGTCGTCACCGCCGCGCTCGGTTATCTGGTCAGCGGGTTCGTCTGGCGGTTTCTTGTCGCGCGCAGGTGGAACCGGAGACCGGCGCGGGCAAAGCTGCTACACCCCGCCGAGTGAAGCAGGCACTGACGATACCCGATGAGACAAACAACGCCCGGCTCGCGATCGAGCTGGCGGGGCTTGTGCTTGCGCTCGTAGCGAGCGGGGGGCTGATCTACTGGGTGAGCGGGATGCCGCTGGTCGCGCTGGGCTTTGCCTGCGGGCTGGCGGGAATGATGCTGGCCGCGGCGCTGGTCATGCGCGGGCAGCGCCCCGCCGCCGATGTCGAGCAGACCCCGCCCGACTGGTCGGTCACGCTCGCCGCCATCGAGAGTACGGGCGGGGCGGTGCAGGGCAAGGCGACGGCGGCGATCGCGATCACCGACCGGGCCAACCGGCTCGTTTGCGCCAATCCTGCGTTCGAGCAGGCCTTCGGCAGCCTTCATGCACCGCCGCGCATGGTGCTCGATGCGGGCGGCAGCGAAGCGTTGGCAGTCATCGGGCGCGAGGCCTGGCGCGACGGCGAGGCGACCGTGCGCGAGGTGACCGATGCCGGGCGGCGCTGGCGAGTCGGGGCGCGCCGGGCGGGGCGGGGCGACGAATATATGATCTGGTCGTTCGCGCCGATTGAAGAGGTCGACATGCTGGCCGACATGGCCGCGTGGCTGCGCGGACCGTTCGGGACGATGTTCGGCGAGGCGGGGCTGTGCCTGGCTCTGGTCGGCCCGGAAGGCACGATCCTGGCCGCCAACAGCGAACTAGCGACGCGCGCCTGCGGCGATGGCTCGGCAACGCTCGCCGGGCAGGAATTTGCCGCGCTGCTGCGGACCGACGACCGCGACCGCATTCATTTCGCGCGCGAAGGGCGCAAGGGCTCGCCGCAGACCTTGTGGCAAGTGCCGCTCGTCTCGCCCGAGGCCGAGGCTGCCTCCCCGGCGAGCAGAGCGACCGCTGCGGCGGAGCCTGCTTCGTTGCTGCTGATGGTCGATGCCGGGATGGGGCTGGGCAGTTCGGGCGGCGATGCCAAGGGGCAGGCCGCACAGCTGGAGGCCTTGCTGGAACAATTGCCGCTGGGTCTGGCGATGACCGACCGCGACGGTCGGTTCCTGTTCGCCAACCCCGCGTTCCGCCGCGCCGCCGGGCTCGACCGGCATAACCTGCCGCCTTACCCTTCCGACCTCGTGATCGCGCGCGACAAGACCGCGATGAGCGATGCCGTGCGCCGCTATGCCCAAGGCCCGGCGTCGAGCGGTGATATTGCGGTCAGGCTTTCGGTTGAGCCTGACGAACCGGCCAGCCTCGGCCTTGCCGGCGTGCGCGGCATGGGCGAGGCCGCCGTGCTGCTCAGTCTTGCCGACACCACCGAGGAGACGCGCCTGCGCCGCCAGGTCGCGCAGGCGACCAAGATGCAGGCGGTGGGTCAGCTCGCAGGCGGCGTGGCGCACGACTTCAACAACGTGCTGACCGCGATCATCGGCTATTGCGACCTCATGCTGCTGCGCCACACGCCGGGTGACAGCGACTATGACGATATCCAGCAGATCAAGGCCAACTCGAACCGTGCGGCGAGCCTGACCCGCCAGTTGCTCGCCTTCTCGCGCCAGCAGACCTTGCAGCCCGAAGTACTGCAACTGCCCGACGTAATGAGCGAGGTCACGCAGATGCTGAAGCGTTTGCTCGGCGCGAAGATCACGCTGGAGGTGCGGCATGACCGCAACCTCGGGGCCGTGCGCGCCGATCCGCGTCAGCTCGAACAGGTGATCATGAACCTCGCAGTCAACGCGCGCGACGCGATCCAGTCGAGCGGCGGCGGCGAGGGGGCGAGCGGGACGCTCACCTTCACCACCCGGCGCGTGGGGGCGAGTGACATCCGGCGCATGGGTTCGGAAATCATCCCGGCGGGCGAATATACCGCGCTGATCGCCGAGGACACCGGCGGCGGCATTGCGCCCGCGGTCATCGGCAAGATCTTCGAGCCGTTCTTCACCACCAAGGAAATCGGCAAGGGCACCGGGCTCGGCCTTTCGACCGTCTATGGCATCGTCAAGCAGTCGGGCGGCTTCATCTTTGCCAGCAACGTGCAGGGCGCCAACGGCAAGCCAGCCGGGGCGCGCTTCACGATTTACCTGCCCGTCCACGAGGCGAGCGAGGAAGACCTGAAGAAGGTCGAGCCCCCTGAGGAAGCGCGCAACTGGGCGGGCGGCGGGCGTATCCTGCTGGTCGAGGACGAAGACATGGTGCGCGCCGTGGCCGAACGCGCGCTGACGCGGCAGGGCTACGAGGTGACCACCGCCAGCGATGGCGACGAAGGCCTCGATATCGTGCGCGGCGGCGAGCAGTTCGACCTTGTCGTAACCGACGTGGTGATGCCCGCGATGGACGGCCCGGCCATGGCGCTGGCGATCCGCGAGGTTGCGCCCGATTTGCCGATCCTGTTCATGTCGGGCTATGCCGAGGCGCAGCTGCGCGACCAGATCGACATCGTGGCCATGCACTTCATTCCCAAGCCCTTCAGCGTGCAGCAGATCGCCGACAAGGTCGCCGAGGTGCTGACCGCCAGTTCGCGCCGGGGCTGATCCTCTGCCGCCCGCACTGTTCAGCGCGCGCTCAGGCCGTGCTATCTCAATGTAAGCTTTACGAGAGGGAAGATTCGCCAGATGCTCAGCCACGCCCGCACCACGTTCGTCGCCTGCCTGCTCGCTGCCACTGCCGCCAGCGCCTCGGCCCAGAGCGACCCCAATGAGCCGAGCGCGCAGGGCGATCTCGCAGTGACGATCTACAACAACGGGCAGAGCCTGGTGCAGGATGTGCGCCAGCTCGATATCGCGCGCGGCCGCTCGACCGTGACCTTCCCCGATGTCTCGGCGATGATCCGGCCCGAGACGCTGAGCTTCAACGCCGCAGATACGTCTATCATCGAGCAGAACTTCGACTTCGACCTGCTGACCCCGCAAAAGCTGATGGAAAAGGCCGTGGGGCAGGAGGTGACGCTGATCCGCACCAACCCCGCCACCGGCGCGGAAACCCGCCAACGTGCCGAGGTGCTCTCGACCGTGGGCGGAGTGGTGATCCGCGTGAACGGACAGGTCGAGGTGCTGCGCGACGATGGCCTGCCGGTGCGCGTGATCTTCGACGAGCTGCCGCCCAACCTGCGCGCGCGGCCCACGCTCTCGGTGAACCTTGAAAGTTCGCGCGGCGGCACGCGGCCTGCCTCGATCCGCTATCTCACCCCCGGCCTCGGCTGGTCGAGCGACTATGTCGCGCTGTTCGATGAGGCGAAGGGCACGGTCGATATGCAGGGCTGGGTGACGCTCACCAACACCACCGGCACCACCTTCACCAATGCCGACACATTGCTGGTGGCGGGTAACGTGGGCGGCGGTCGCCCCATGCGCCGCACTGACATGGTGCGCCCCGGCACCCAGAGCGCCGAGCGCGAACGGCTGGGCGACTTTTATCTCTACCCGATCGAGGGCCGCACCACGATTGCCAACAACCAGACCAAGCAGGTCAGTTTTCTCGATGTGCAGGGGGTTCCCGCGAGCCGCGTCTATTCGGCGGGTGCGGGCTGGCTGGCAACCTGGGACGACTGGCAGAGCGTCTCCTCCGCGATCAGCTTCAATTCCTCGCGCGAAGGCGGGCTGGGCGATGCGCTGCCCGCGGGCACCGTGCGGTTCTACCAGCGCGATGCGAGCGGAAACCCGCAGTTTATCGGCGAAAACTCCATCGGCCACACCCCGATGGGCAGCGTGCTGTCGCTGCGCACCGGCGATGCCTTCGACGTGTTCAGCAAGGTCGAGGTCGAGCGCCGCGACAAGATCACTGCCGCCGACTACGAGCGCTCGGCGCGCTACCGGGTGATCGAGAACGGCGAAGTGACCCGCGAAGTCGAGGTCGACCGGGCGGTCGACTACTATCGCACCACGATGCGCTACAGCTTCACCAATGCCAAGAGCGCGCCAGTTACGGTCGAGTTCCGTCAGTCGGGGCTGGATCGCGGCTATTGGGCCAATGACTACCGCGTGGTCTCGGAGGATATCGCGGGCGAGCAGGTGAACGCCGACACTCGCCTTTACCGCGTGACCGTGCCCGCCAACGGCGAGCGCGTGGTGCGCGTGACTTACGAGACGAAGTACTGAGGGCGCGGGCGATGCGCCGGAGAAAATCGCGCGCCAAAACTCCCCTCCCGTTTACGGGAGGGGCTGGGGGTGGGCATGGGCCCGCAGGGCCCACCCCGCTGCGACCAGGCAGCGAGCTGCCAAGGCTCGCACCCCCTCCCGTAAACGGGAGGGGAGTGGTCGCTCTGCTCACACTCGCCTTGGGCTTCGCCGCCCCCGCCGCCGCGCAAGACCGCGCTACCGTCGACGCCTCCGCCCCCACCCAACAAGCCGTCACCATCTACCGCGACCCCAACCGCGCGCCCGGCGACCGGCTCGACCGCGACAACCCGCAAGGCTTCGCGATGATCTCCGAGGTCCGCACGGTCACGCTCCCACCGGGCGAATCGCGCATCCGCTTCACCGGCGTGGCCGAGGGCATGGTGGCGGTCTCGGCCATCGTCACGGGGTTGCCCGGCGGCACCATCGAGAAGAACCGCAATGCCGACCTCCTGAGCCCCGCCGCACTGGTCGACGGGACGCTTGGCAACCGCGTGCGCATCACCCGCACCAACCCCGGCACCGGGGCGCAGACCAGCGAAAGCGCGATTGTCCGCACCCGCGCCGATGGCGGTCTGGTGCTCCAGACCAGCGAGGGCTTCGAGCCGGTGCGCTGTTCGGGCCTGCCCGAAAGTGTCGCCTTCGAGCGCGTGCCCGCCGGGCTCTCGTCCGAGCCGGTGTTCTCCATCGACACCCGTGACGCCAGCGGCGGCACCTACACGGTGACGCTGTCATACCTCGCTTGGGGCTTCGACTGGGAGGCGAACTACGTCGCCACGCTCTCCGAAGCGGGGGCGCGCGACAATGCGCGGCTGCGGCTGGTAAGCTGGCTGACACTGCTCAACGACAATGGCCAGAGCTTCGAGAACGCCGATCTGATGGCCGTGGCAGGCACGATCAACGTCGAGAGCGATTATGAGGGTCTGGCCGAGCCGCCGCGCGCCCGGCCCTTGCGGCTGACCTGTTATCCGATTGGCAGCACGGCGCGCGGCTCGCCCGAAGCCTCCTTTAACCCTCCGGCCCCGCCGCCTGCGCGAATGGTCATGTATGCGCCGGTCGCGATGCGTGCGCGCGCCGAGTCCGACGAGGAAATCGTCGTTACCGCCTCGATGATCGCGAGCGAGGAAGACCTCGGCGACCTCAAGCTCTATCGCGTGCCCGAACCGGTCACGGTTTCAGCCAAGGGGCTTAAGCAGGTGGCCTTTCTTGACCGGCCCGAGGTCAAGGGGAGGATCGTCTATCGCGCCGACCAGTGCGCGCCGTGGACGCCGCTTCCCGATAATAACGATCAGGCGGATTTCACCCCCGTCATGCTGATGCTGGTGACGAAAAACGACGAGGCGCACGGCCTTGGTGCGGCGCTGCCGCTCGGCAATATGGCGCTGTTCGAACCTTCGCCAGCGGGCGACCTGCTGGTGAACGAACTGGACCTGCGCGACTATGCGGTGGGGCAGGATGTCGAGCTGGATATCGGTCGAAGCCCGGAAGTGTTCACGCAATGCGCGCGGCTCGGTGCGGCGGAGCCCGATACCTATGGTGCCCGCTGGATGCCGATGCGCGCGCGCGTCACCAACGCCAATCTGCACAGCGTGACGCTGCGAATCATGCTGGGGGAGGAAGCGGGGTGGGATTACCGATTCGCCCGCCAACGGCTGCGGACGAAGAACGGAGTGCGCTATGTCGAGGTGCAGGTCCCGGCGAATTCGACCACCGACTTCGACTGGCAGATGCGCTCGACCCTGCGCTGATCCTGCGTTTTGCGGGGCTGACAGGATAAATGTAGGAAATTCTATGTTCCACTCTTGTTCTCATGGAACAAAGTGCGTACACAGGTCTCGTGGACGAAGGGCATCAGGCCCTAGCGACAGAGCGGAGACCGTGTCATGGCTACCCAATTGAAGCTGGTTGAAGAGGATCGCAAAACCGTGGACCGTCAGAAGGCGCTGGACGCCGCTCTCGCACAGATAGATCGCGCCTTTGGCAAGGGCTCCGCCATGAAGCTGGGCCAGAAGGAAGCCATGCAGGTGGAAGCGATTTCCACCGGCTCGCTCGGCCTCGATATTGCGCTTGGCGTGGGCGGCTTGCCCAAGGGACGTGTGATCGAGGTCTATGGCCCGGAAAGCTCAGGGAAAACGACCCTCGCGCTGCACGTGATCGCCGAGGCGCAGAAGGCGGGCGGCACCGCGGCCTTCGTCGATGCCGAACATGCGCTTGATCCGGTTTATGCGAAGAAGCTTGGCGTCGATATCGACGAGCTGATCGTGTCGCAGCCCGACACCGGCGAGCAGGCGCTGGAGATCGTGGATACGCTGGTGCGCTCGAACGCGATTGATGTGCTGGTGGTCGATTCGGTCGCCGCGCTGGTGCCGCGCGCCGAGATCGAGGGCGAGATGGGCGACAGCCACGTCGGCCTGCAGGCTCGCCTGATGAGCCAGAGCCTGCGCAAGCTGACGGGTTCGATCAACCGTTCGAAGTGCATGGTGATCTTCATTAACCAGCTGCGCATGAAGATCGGCGTGATGTACGGCAACCCTGAGACCACAACGGGCGGTAATGCCCTGAAGTTCTATGCTTCTGTGCGTCTCGACATCCGCCGCACCGGTCAGATCAAGGACCGTGACGATATTATCGGCAACTCCACACGCGTGAAAGTGGTGAAGAACAAGGTCGCCCCGCCGTTCAAGCAGGTCGAGTTCGACATCATGTATGGCGAAGGCATTTCGAAGATCGGCGAGATCCTCGACCTCGGCGTGAAGGCCGGGGTGGTCGAGAAGGCGGGCTCGTGGTTCAGCTACGACAGCATCCGCATCGGTCAGGGCCGCGAGAACGCCAAGACCTTCCTCAAGGAAAATCCCGAGATTTGCGACCGGATCGAAGCTGCGATTCGCAGCCAGACCGATGCGGTCGCCGAGGAGATGATGACGGGGCCGGACGCGGACTCCGAAGACTGATCCTCAAGAAGGGCCGGGCAGCAACGCAGGCCGCCCCCCTTGCGAACCGGAGCCGACGCCGTGGTACTTGCCCAGTGCCTGAGCGTCGGCTTCTTCGCATTCGCGCTGTTTTCTATTCGCACTGTCACGCACTTGAGCCATGCTGGCTTTTGGGTGCATGGTTCGCTTGCACAAGGGGCAGGGAATGTGGGCCCACCCCACAACCGGGCCATCAGATAGAGGCAGGGCATTTGGACAAGATTGCATGGCAGGGAAGCCAGGGCGCGAGTTGGGCCGACAACTGGCGCCGGACCGACCGTAGCTTCGGCGTTCTCACCGAAAGCCTGCTCACCCGCCTGCGCGGCCTGAATTATCGGCAAGTGCTCGATATTGGCTGCGGGGCCGGGGAACTGTCGCTGGCCATCGTGCGCAACCGTTCCGGTGTCGAGGTGCGCGGCATCGACATTTCGCCCCAGCTGGTCGAGGCCGCGCAGACCCGCGCGGAGCGGTTTAACAACGTCGCCTTCGTCTGCGCCGATGCCGCGACCTGGAAGCCCGACGATGATTTTGTGCCCGATCAGATTGTGTCGCGGCACGGCGTGATGTTTTTTGACGATCCGGTGGGTGCTTTTGCTAACCTTGCGGCCGTCGCTGCGCCTTCGGCCAAGCTCTTGTTCTCGTGCTTTCGCGCGCCCTCGCTCAATCCGTTCATGACCGAGGTTGCACGGCTCCTGCCGTCGTCGCCGCAATCGCCCGACCCGCGTGCGCCCGGCCCCTTCGCCTTTGCCGATGCGTCCTATGTCGAGCAGATTCTGTCCGCGAGTGGGTGGACCGAGATAAACTTCGCGCCGGTCGATTTTCCGATGATCGTCGGCGGCGGTGAAAATCCGGTGGCCGATGCGCGCGACTACTTCTGCGCCATCGGTCCCGCTGCAAGAGCGCTCGGCGAACTCGATGAGCATGAGCGTCAGACGTTCTTTGCCAGGCTCGATGCGCTATCCGAACGCAACTGCCGGGAAGGCATCGTATCGCTGCCGGCGGCGGCCTGGGTGGTCACGGCAAAACGCGGGTAGCAGTGCCGGAGCGGGGCAGGCGTTAACGATGCCTGTCCATTGTGCGCGTAACATGCTTGTCGAGCAGGCGAACAGGCCCTAATTCGGCGCGATGCACTCGACCAACGACATTCGCCGCGCATTTCTCGACTATTTCGCGGCCAACGATCACACGGTTGTGCCTTCGGCACCGCTGGTTCCCTACAACGATCCCTCGTTGATGTTCGTCAACGCGGGGATGGTGCCGTTCAAGAACGTGTTCACCGGGCTCGAAACGCCGCCTGCACCGCGCGCCACCAGCAGTCAGAAGTGCGTACGCGCCGGGGGCAAGCACAACGATCTCGATAACGTCGGCTACACCGCGCGCCATCTCACGCTGTTCGAGATGCTCGGCAACTTCAGCTTCGGCGACTATTTCAAGGAACGCGCGATCGAACTGGCCTGGGGCATGGTCACGCGCGAACTGGGCCTCGATCCCGAGCGGCTGAGCGTCACGGTCTATCACACCGACGATCAGGCCGCCGACCTGTGGCGCAAGATCGCCGGGCTGCCCGACGAGCGGATCATCCGCATCGCCACCAAGGACAACTTCTGGGCCATGGGCTCGGACGGCCCCTGCGGCCCCTGTTCGGAAATCTTCTGGGATCACGGCCCTTCGGTCGCCGGTGGCCCGCCCGGATCGCCCGACGAGGATGGCGACCGCTTCGTCGAGATCTGGAATCTCGTGTTCATGCAGCACATCCAGGAAGCCGACGCGATTGTCGGCGACCTGCCGCGCCCGTCAATCGACACCGGCATGGGCCTCGAACGCATTTCGACCGTGCTGCAGGGCGTGCACAACGTGTTCGAGACCGACACCTTCCGCGCGCTGATCGAAGCGAGCGAAGACCTCGTGAAGGCCAAGGCCGAGGGCGAGCAGATTGCCAGCCACCGGGTGATCGCCGATCACCTGCGTTCGACCAGCTTCCTGATTGCCGACGGCGTGTTGCCCTCGAACGAGGGCCGTGGTTATGTCCTGCGCCGGATCATGCGCCGCGCCATGCGTCATGCGCACCTGCTGGGGGCCGACCGTCCGCTGATGCACCGTCTCGTGCCTGCGCTCGTCACCGAAATGGGGCAGGCTTACCCCGAACTGGCGCGCGCGCAGCCGCTCATCACCGAGGTGCTCGAACGCGAGGAAACCCGCTTCCGGCAGACGCTCGAAAAGGGTCTGCGCCTGCTCGATGATGAAGTGGCCACGCTGGGCGAGGGCGCGGACCTCCCCGGCGAGGCGGCCTTCAAGCTCTACGACACCTATGGCTTCCCCTACGATCTGACCGAAGATGCCCTGCGTTCGCGCGGCATCGGCGTCGACCGCGAGGGCTTCGATACGGCCATGGCCCAGCAGAAGGCGGCAGCGCGGGCGGCGTGGAAGGGCTCGGGCGCGGCGGCCGACAGCGAGGTCTGGTTCGATGTGGTCGAGCGCGAAGGCGCGACCGAGTTCACCGGCTACACCTCAGAAAAGGGCGAGGGCCGGGTGGTCGCGCTGGTGGTTGACGGCAAGGAAGTTGCCAGCGCCGATGCCGGGCAGGAGGTGATCTTGCTCACCAACCAGACCCCGTTCTATGGTGAGAGCGGCGGTCAGGCTGGCGATGCGGGTATCGTCACCGGGGACAACCGGCTCAAGATTACGATCACCGATACGTCGAAGCCGCTTGGGCGTCTGCATGCGATGCACGGCACCATCGAGGCCGGACAAATCAGCGTGGGCGACACGGTGCACCTCGCGGTCGATGCCGCGCGCCGCGCTGCCATTCGCGCCAATCACTCGGCCACGCACCTGGTGCATGCGGCGCTGCGCAACCTGCTCGGCGACCATGTCACGCAGAAAGGCTCGCTGGTGGCGGCGGACCGGCTGCGGTTCGACTTCTCGCACCCCAAGCCGCTCACTGGCGAGGATATCGCCGCGATCGAGGCCGAGGTGAACGCGCAGATCCGCGCCAACAACGAGGTCTCCACCCGCCTGATGAGCCCGGACGAGGCCATCGAGGCCGGGGCCATGGCGCTGTTCGGCGAGAAGTACGGCGAGGAAGTGCGCGTGCTCTCGATGGGGCAGGACAACTTCGGCGGCTCTGGGCGGACCTATTCGGTGGAGCTGTGCGGCGGCACCCACGTGCGCGCCACCGGCGACATCGCGCTGTTCCGCATCGTGTCCGAAAGCGCTGTATCTTCGGGCGTGCGCCGGATCGAGGCGCTGACCGGCGAGGCCGCACGCCAGTGGGTCGTGGGCCGCGAGGAGGCGCTGAAGTCTGTTGCTGCCACGCTACGCACCTCACCTGAGGAGGTCGAAGAACGGGTCGCGGCGCTGGTTGACGAGCGCAAGCGGCTTGAGCGCGAACTGGCCGATGCCAGGAAGCAGCTGGCCTTGGGCGGCGGCGGTGCTGGCGGCGCGGCTCCGGCGGCGGATGAGGATATCGGCGGCGTCGCCTTCTCGGGGCAGGTCCTGCACGGCATGAACCCCAAGGAACTGCGCGGCCTGCTCGATGAAGCCAAGGGCCGCATGGGCTCGGGGATCGCGGCAATCTGCGCGGTGAACGAGGGCAAGGCTGCCTTCGCCGCTGCCGTCACCGATGATCTGACCGGGCGTTTCAGCGCCGTCGACCTGGTGCGTGCGGGCGTGGAAGCGCTGGGCGGCAAGGGCGGCGGTGGCCGTCCTGATATGGCGCAGGGCGGCGGACCCGACGGCGACAAGGCCGATGATGCCATCGCCGCCGTGCGTGCGCTGATCGCGGGCTAACGCATAACGGCGCGCCGAAGCCGCGTCGTCAGGATGCGACTTCGGCGGTGCTGGTGCGCAGCTTCGGCTTTTCGGCGAGGTCGGCCCCGCGCTGGATTTTCTCGCGCATTTCGTCGCGCTTTTCGTGGATCGAGGCGATCACCGGTCCCATCGGCACGCCAAGATCGACCAGCGCCGCTTCGGATAGCTGGAGCGAGCTTTCGAGCGTTTCGGGCACCGCGGTGGTCGCGCCGCTGCGATAGAGTTCGGCCGCGTGCACGCTGTCGCGTGCGCGGGCGATGATCGGCAGGTCGGGGTACTGCTGGCGCAGTTTGCGGACGAGCTGCTGGGCCAGCACGTGTTCGTCCATGGTCAGGATCACGGCGGGCGCGCTGGCGATGCCCATCTTGTTGAGCACGTCGGCACGCATCGCATTGCCATAGATCGCGACATAGCCGTCGCGCCGCGCATCCTCGACCAGATCGGCATTGGAATCGATGGCGATGTAGGCCTTCTCGTGCCGCGCCAGCATCTGCGCCACCAGCCGCCCGACACGCCCGAGGCCGATCACCACCACATGCGGCGCACGCGGGTTCTCGTCGACTTCTTCCAGCGTCGGGGCGGGGTCCATCCGTCCTGCAAGGTTCTTGCCGAGCAGAGCCAGCAGCGGGGTGATGGTGAGGCCAATCGCGGTCACGGTTTGCCAGAACTGACCCACTTCCCGGCTCACCAGCGCTGCACTGGTGGCGGCGGTCAGCACGATCAGCGTGGTCTCCGAGGGGCTCGCCATGAGGATGCCCGTTTCCACCGAGGTGCTGCGCCGGGCGCCCATGAACCGCAGCAGCACGCCGGTCACCACGGCCTTGAGCAGGAGCACGCCGACCACCGCCAACGCGATAGTGCCGAGGTTGTCCCACACCATCGAGAAGTCGATCCCCATGCCGACGGTGAGCAGGAACACGCCGAGGGCAAGGCCCTTGAACGGCTCCATCATCCCCTCGACCTCGCTGTGATACTCGGTTTCGGCGATCAGCAGCCCGGCGATCAGCGCGCCCACGATCGGTGACAGGCCGACCGCGGTGGTGGCAAGGCTTGCTCCGATCACCACCAGCAGCGAGGCGGCGAGGAAGATCTCCGGGCTCTTGGTGCGCGCGGCCTGCGCGAACAGGCGTGGCAGCACCAACCGTCCGCCGACCATCATGATGAGCACCACGAACAGGCCCTGCCAGAGGGTCGACAGCAGGCCGGCCATCCCGTCCGCATCGGCATAGGGGGCAAGCGCGCCGAGCAGGAAGATCACCGGCACGATCATGATGTCTTCGAACAACAGCATCGAAAGCGCCGCGCGGCCCACCGCCGAGGTGGTGCCCGAGATCGGCAGCACCAGCGCGGTGGAGGAAAAGGCGAGGGCAAGGCCCAATGCCAGCGCGCCGGTCCAGTATTGCCCGGTGTAATAGAGGATCGCGGTTATCAGCGCGCCGATCACCATGATTTCCAGCGCGCCCAGCCCGAACACCAGCTTGCGCAACTGCCACAGACGCTTGAAGCTCAGCTCCAGCCCGATGGTGAACAGCAGCAGGATGATGCCGAACTCGGCAAACGGTTCGAGGCCCTCCGGCTCGGAAATGGTGATGTGCGTGAGCCAGGGATAGTCCGCCACCATGCGGCCCAGCCCATAGGGGCCGACCAGCAGGCCAACGAGGATGAACCCGATGATCGGGGTGATCCGAAAGCGGGCAAACAGAGGGATGACTATTCCCGCCGCTCCAAGGATCACCAGTGCATTGGACATCATTGGTGACAGGTGGGCGGATGCATGCATGGTGCCGGTTATCGACAAAAGTGCATCGCAGGACAACGATAATATTACGATAAAGCGCACAAAGACGCAGTTTCCTGACGAATTTGGTCGGAAAGGGTGACAAGCTGCTGAGCATCCGTATGTCAGGGGGCATGGAGATGCCGACCCTCATTTCGCTCGCCCTCTACTTTGTTCTCATGATTGCCATCGGGCTCTACGCCTGGCGCAAATCGACCGAAGATTCCGAAGGATACCTGCTCGGCGGGCGCAATCTGCCTCCAGCCGTGGCGGCATTGTCGGCCGGTGCCTCCGATATGTCGGGCTGGCTGCTGCTGGGGTTGCCGGGCGCGCTGTATGTTTCCGGCCTGGTCGAGGCGTGGATCGGGATCGGGCTGTTTGTGGGGGCTCTGGCCAACTGGATGATCGTGGCACCGCGCCTGCGTGAACAGACCGTGTCTTACGGCAATTCGCTGACGATCCCGCAATTCCTTGCCAACCGCTTCCCCGACAAGGCGACCGCGCTGCGGGTGGTGTCGGCGCTGATCGTGGTGCTGTTCTTCTCGGTCTACAGCGCGGCAGGGCTGGTCGGCGGTGGCAAGCTGTTCGAGGCGAGCTTTCTCGATCAGCCGCTTCTTGGCATGAGCCCCTATATGGCCGGCGTTGTGCTCACCGCCGGGGTGGTGCTTGCCTATACCATGGTCGGCGGCTTTCTCGCGGTGAGCCTGACCGATTTCGTGCAGGGTTGCATCATGGTGGTGGCGCTGGTGCTGATGCCGCTGGTGGTGCTGCTTGACGACGGCGTTGGCACGGTTGCCACAACGCTGCGCGATGTCGATCCGAACTTTCTCAGTTGGTTTGGCGGGTTGTCGGCCATCGGCTTCCTCTCTGCCATCGCCTGGGGGCTGGGCTATTTCGGTCAGCCGCATATCATCGTGCGGTTCATGGCGGTGCGCGAGGGGGGCATCAAAACCGCGCGCAACATCGGGATGAGCTGGATGTTGGTGGCGCTGATCGGCGCGCTTGGCGTCGGGCTGGTGGGCCGCGCCCATGTCGAGCTGCATCCCGGCATCGAGCTGGCCGATCCCGAGACGATCTTCATCCTGCTGGCGAACACGCTGTTCCACCCGTTCATTACCGGCTTCCTGCTCGCGGCGCTGTTGGCGGCGATCATGAGCACGATCAGTTCGCAGCTGCTGGTCAGCTCCAGCTCGCTGACCGAGGACTTCTATCGCCTGTTCCTGCGCAAGCAGGCGAGCGAGCGCGAGATGGTCAACGTCGGGCGCATCTGCGTGCTGCTGGTGTCGATTGCCGCAATCGTCATTGCCGCCGATCCCGAGAGCGAGGTGCTCGGCCTCGTCTCCAACGCCTGGGCCGGGTTTGGCGCTGCCTTCGGCCCGCTGATCATCCTGTCGCTGGTCTGGCGCAGGATGACGGGTGCGGGCGCTCTGGCCGGTCTGGTGACGGGCACCGTGGTGGTCGTCGCATGGATATTCACCGGGGCCGCTGAGGCGACCGGGATCTACGAAATTATCCCCGGCTTTGCCGCCGCATGGCTGGCGATCTGGCTGGTGAGCAAGGCGACCGCAAAGGAATCAGCAGCCGCCTCCGCCTGATCAGCCGCCGCCGGGGCCATGGCCACGACGCGGGGCGGGGCCTTGCACCTCCCCCGCACCCGCAGAGCCGCCGTCCTCGTTCCACTCGATGCGGTAGAGGTCGTGCCGCCGGTCGGCGAGGTTGCGCACCGTGCCCTCGGCGCGGGCCCATGACAGGTCGGCAAGGTTCACGTCGCTGATCGTCAGCGTCTCGACGTTCTCGCTTGCCTCGGCGGCAATGCCATCGCGGGCGAAGGGGAAGTCGCAGGGGGTCAGAATGCAGCTCTGGGCATACTGGATGTCCATGTTGCCGACATTGGGCAGGTTGCCGACATTGCCCGCCATCACCACGAAGCACTGGTTCTCGATGGCCCGCGCTGCGGCGCAATAGCGCACGCGCATGTAACCCTGCCGGCTGTCGGTGCAGAACGGCACGAAGATGATCCGCGCGCCCTGGTCGACCAGACGGCGCGACAATTCGGGGAACTCGCTGTCGTAGCAGATCTGGATGCCGATCGGGCCGCAGTCGGTCTGGATGACGTCGATCGAATCGCCGCCCTTGATGTTCCACCAATAGGCCTCGTTGGGGGTGGGGTGAATCTTCTCGCGCTCGTGAATCGAACCGTCGCGCAGGCACACGATGGCGATATTGTGGATGTCGCCGTCGTCCATCCGCGTGGGGTGCGAGCCGCCGATGATGTTGATGTTGAACTTGAGCGCCATCTCCGACAGCGTGTCGCGAATGCGCGGGGTGTAGCGCGAGAGCAGCTCGATGCTTTCGAGCGGGGACAGCTCCTCCTCCTCGGCGCTCAGCAGCATCAGCGTGAACAGCTCGGGAAACAGGATGAAGTCCGCCTCATAATCACTTGCGACATCGACGAAATAGCGCACCTGACGGATGAACTCGTCAAAGTCCTTCACCGCGCGGGCCTGCAACTGGCAGGCGGCGATGCGGACGTTCTCGATCCCGCGCGGCACCGAAAGCTGTGCGCTCGCCTCCTGATCGACGAAGGGGTTGCGCCAGACCATCTGCACCGCATTGCCGCGGCTGCGCCGGTCCTCGGGGAGATAGCCGGGCAGCACCGCCAGCGGTTCGAACCCGTTGGCGAGCTGGAAGCGGAGCACCGGATCGTGGATCTTGCCCGCCACGACCTTGTCGAGATAGTCCTCTGCGCTCTCCACCCGCCGCCAGCTTCGTTGCAGGTTGGGCATGCGCCCGGCAAAGACGATCCCCTTCAGTTCGAGCTGCTCGGCAAGGAACCGGCGCTCTTCATAGAGCCGCCGTCCGATCCGGGTGCCGCGCACCTTGGGATCGACGCACATTTCGTAGCCGTAGAGCCAGTCGCCCGTGGCCTCGTGGCGGCTGCCGTAGCCGTTGCCGGTGATCTCGTCCCAGGTATGTGGACGCAGCGCCTTTTCGCCGCCGATGCGCATGGTGGCGCAATAGCCGACCAGCTTGTCGTCGAGCACGGCGACGAAGCATCCCTCGGGGTAGTTGTTGATCTGCCCGCGAATTTCGCCCTGCGTATAGGGCACGAAGTCCTCGTAAACGCGCTTGGCGAGGGCGGCGATGCGGCGGACGTCGGCGGGAACGGCGGCGCGGACTTCGAGGCGGGCTTTGGTCATGCGATCTCCTGTACAACGAAAAGGGGCGCGCGACCGCCGTCGCGCGCCCCTTCATGATAACTTCGCGGTCGGCAGGCCGTTCCGCGAGACACCGCAGCCTCAGACGAGACCCTGTGCCTTCATCTCGGCTTCGAGGCCTTCGACGATGGCTTCGAAGAACTGCTCGGTGGTCATCCAGTTCTGGTTCGGGCCGATCAGCAGCGCCAGATCCTTGGTCATCTTGCCATCTTCCACGCACTTCACGCAGACGCGCTCCAGCGTTTCGGCGAAGGCCACCACGTCGGGCGTGTTGTCGAACCGGCCGCGATAGATCAGGCCGCGCGTCCAGGCGAAGATCGAGGCGATCGGGTTGGTGCTGGTCGCCTTGCCCTGCTGGTGCTGGCGATAGTGACGGGTGACGGTGCCGTGGGCGGCTTCAGCTTCGACGGTCTTGCCATCGGGCGTCATCAGCACGCTGGTCATCAGGCCGAGCGAGCCGAAGCCCTGGGCCACGATATCGGACTGCACGTCGCCGTCGTAGTTCTTGCAGGCCCAGACGAACTTGCCGCTCCACTTGAGCGCGGCGGCAACCATGTCGTCGATCAGGCGGTGTTCGTAGAAGATCTTGGCTTCCTCGAACTTCTCCTTGAAGCCCTCGGTGTCGAACACCTCCTGGAACAGATCCTTGAACCGGCCATCGTACTTTTTCATGATGGTGTTCTTGGTCGAGAGGTACACCGGCCAGCCACGGTCGAGGCCGTAGTTGAAGCTGGCGCGCGCGAAGTCGCGGATCGATTCGTCGTGGTTGTACATCGAGACGGCGATGCCGGGCTGGTCGAAGGTGTGGACCAGCAGGTCGATGTTCTCGCCGTTGTCGCCCTCGAACACCATGCGCAGCTTGCCGGCGCCGGGGATCAGGGTGTCGGTGGCGCGATACTGGTCGCCGAAAGCGTGACGGCCGACCACGATCGGGTCGGTCCAGCCGGGCACGAGGCGCGGCACGTTGTCGATCACGATCGGTTCGCGGAAGATGGTGCCGCCGAGGATGTTGCGGATCGTCCCGTTGGGCGAGCGCCACATCTGCTTGAGATCGAATTCCTCGACGCGCGCTTCGTCGGGGGTGATGGTGGCGCACTTCACGCCGACGCCATATTGCTTGATCGCGTTGGCGGCGTCGATGGTGATCTGGTCGTCGGTCTCGTCGCGCTTTTCGACCGAGAGGTCGTAGTACTTCAGGTCAACGTCGAGATAGGGCAGGATCAGCCGTTCGCGGATCCATTGCCAGATGATCTTCGTCATCTCGTCGCCGTCGATCTCCACGATCGGATTGAGTACCTTGATTTTGGCCATAAACTGTCCCTGTCTCTAGCGAATGTTTGCGGAAGTGGGTTTGGCGAGCCTCTTACGGGGGCACAGCCGCGAGCGCAAGCGAAGGCGGGAGCCAGGCTTTTGAGCTTGCGAATTACTCGCAGAAAGCCGCGCGGGCTGCCTGGTATTCGGCGATAAGCTGTGCGCAGATGGCGGCGGCGGGGCGTATTTCGCGGGTCGAGCCGACGCCGTGCCCGGCCGACCAGATGGTCTTCCAGGCGCGGGCTTCGTCGCTCAGCGTCATTTCGCCGTGGCCATCGGGGAGGGTGGCGCTGGCAAGGCTTGGGGCGAGGAAGTTCGCGCCGACCCCGGTAACCTTGTCGGTATAGGTGATGTCCTTGGCGCTGGCCGCGATCATCATCTGCTTTTGCGGTTCGCTCGCCATGCTTTCGGCGGCAGCGATGAAGTGCGAGCCGATATAGCCGAACTGCGCGCCCATCATGCGCGCGGCGGCAATGTGCCGCCCGTGGCTCATCGCGCCCGACAGGATCAGCGGGCCGTCGAACACCTCGCTGATCTCACTCAGCAGCGCGAAGGGGCTGAGCGTGCCGGCATGTCCGCCAGCCCCGGCGGCAACCGCGATGATGCCATCGACGCCAGCCTCGGCGGCTTTCTCGGCGTGGCGGCGCTGGATCACGTCGTGGAACACCAGCCCGCCATAGGAATGCACCGCTGCCACCAGATCGGGCACCGCGCCGAGCGAGGTGATGACCAGCGGCACCTTGTGCTTCACGCAGATTTCGAGGTCAGCCTCGACGCGCGGGTTCGACTTGTGGACGATCAGGTTCACGCCATAGGGCGCAGCATCGGGGCCGCAGCGTTCCTCGATTTCGCAGAGCCATTCGTCGAACCCGGCGCTGGAGCGCTGGTTCAATGCAGGGAAGGTGCCCGCGAGGCCGGAGCGGCAGCATTCCACCACCAGATCCGGCCCCGAGACGAGGAACATCGGCGCAACGACGGCGGGGATCGCCAGCCGCTGCGCGAAGGCTTCGACCATTGCCGTCATTGCCAAACTCCTCCCCTCCCCATGGGGAGGGGATCGAGGGGTGGGGATGCGAGGCTGATGCTGTGCGCTGGCGCGAGACCGGGCAAACCCCTCCCCCGACCCCTCCCCTTGAGGGGAGGGGAGTTGGTGGCGCGAAGGCTCAAAACGCTTCCTCGGGCAGGTCCATCATGCTGGCCTTGCCGCTGCGGATCGCCATGAACTGCGCCGTCGCGACGGGCAGCAAGCGGTCGAAGAAGAACTGCGCGGTGATGAGCTTGGCCTTGTAGAAGGCCTCTTCCGAGGTGCCTTCGGCGAGCTTCGCATGGGCGATCTTGCACGCCTTGGCAAAGCAATAGCCCATGGCCACGAAGCCCAGCAAGCGCAGGTAGTCGGTCGCTGCGGCAGCCGCTTCCTCGGGGTCTTTCAGGCCCTTCTGCGCGATATGCCCGGTGGACAGCTGCAGCGCGCCGAAGCTCTGTTGCAGCGCGCCCACCAGCTTGCCGATGGCGGGATCGGCGGCATGATCCTCGCAGAACTGCGAGACCGGGTGGAAGAAGCTGCGCAGGTTGCGGCCCATCCGATGCGGCAGCTTGCGGCCCACAAGGTCGAGCGCCTGAATGCCGTTGGTGCCCTCATAAATCTGCGCGATCCGGGCATCGCGCGCGAACTGCTCGACGCCCGATTCCTGGATGTAGCCGTGCCCACCATAGACCTGCACCGCCAGCTGGGCGCTTTCGTGGCCAAGGTCGGTGAACAGGGCTTTGACCACCGGGGTCATCAGCGCGACGAAATCGGTCGCCCGTTCGCGCACCTCCGGTTCACGCGCGGAATGTGAGGCATCGAGCGCGCGGCTCACCCAGCCCGACAGCGCCCGGCAGCCCTCGTTATAAGCCCGCATGGTCATCAGCATCCGGCGCACATCCGGGTGGACGATAATCGGATCGGCCGGGCCATCGGGGTTCTTCACGCCCGAAAGCGAACGGCCCTGCAAGCGGTCCTTCGCGTAGTAGACGGCGGACTGGTAAGCGATCTCGCCCACGCCAAGGCCCTGAATGCCGACCGCCACACGCTCGGTGTTCATCATCGTGAACATGGCCTCGAGCCCCTTGTTCGGCTCGCCGACCAGCCAACCCTTCGAGCCATCGAAGCTCATCTGGCAGGTGGCCGAGGCCTTGAGCCCCATCTTGTGTTCGATCGCGGTGGGGCCAGCATGATTGTGCTCGCCCGGCTCGCCATCGGCATTGGGCAGGAACTTAGGCACCAGAAACAGCGAGATGCCCTTTACGCCAGCAGGAGCATCGGGAAGCCGCGCCAGCACGAGGTGAATGATGTTCGACGTGAGGTCGTGGTCACCCGCCGAGATGAAGATCTTGTTGCCGGTGACGAGGTAGCTGCCGTCATCCTGCGGCTCGGCCTTGGTGCGCAGCATGCCCAGATCGGTGCCGCAATGCGCTTCGGTCAGGCACATGGTGCCCGACCATTCGCCATTGGCCATCTTGGGCAGGTAAAACTCCTTCAGCTCGTCGCTGCCGTGAGCTTCCAGCGCGACCATCGCGCCGCCAGTAAGGCCGGGATAGAGCCCGAACGAGAGGTTGGCTGAACAGGTCATCTCCTCGACCATCTTGCCGAGCGCATGCGGGGCGTTCTGGCCGCCCCACTGTTCGGCTACGCCAAGTCCGGCCCAGCCGCCTTCGCAAAACGCCTTGTAGGCCTCCTGAAAGCCCTTGGGCGTGGAAACGGTGCCGTTTTCGAGCTTGCAGCCTTCCTGATCGCCCGACCAGTTGATCGGCAGCAGCACTTCCTTGCACAGTTTGCCCGCTTCTTCGAGAATTGCGGTGGATACGTCGGAATCGAAATCCTCGTACCCTTCGACATCGCCAAAGCCATCGTCGTTGTGCAGCTCTTCGAGCACGAAGCGCATGTCGCGAATGGGTGCGTCATAGACTTGCATCGCTTGTCTCTCCTTAAGCCCCGCTTGCCGTAACCCACGCCCGCTCAGCCTGAGCTTGTCGAAGGCCGCGCGCCGGTGTTGCCCCGACTTGGGGCGAGCGTCGTGGCTGTCCTTCGACAGGCTCAGGATGAGCGGAGGTGGGATAAGAGGCGGGCATCTTTCTTGTCTTAGTTCCTGAGCGGCTTGCCGGTTTCGAGCATGTGCTCGACCCGCGCCTGCGAATTCGGATTGCGGACCAGCCGCATGAAGCCCTCGAACTCCAGCTTCAGCAGCTGGTCTTCGGTGACGAGTTCGGTTGGATCGGTGTCGCCGCCGGTGAGGACATGGGCCAGCTCAGCGGCCACCACCTCGTCGTGCGGAGTGGCCATGCCGCGCTTGCGGAAATCATCGACCGCCAGCTTGAGCGCCGCGCGTCCCGAAGCGCCGGGCAGGCGGAACTCGGGCTTTTCGGGCGGCTGGTAACCTTCGACCATGCCAAGCGCGCGCTGCTTGGCGTCGAACAGCAGACGGTCGCGGTTCATGGTGATCTCGTCGGTCGGGCGCACGAAGCCCAGTTCCTTGGCTTCGGCAGCACTCTTTGCCACGGTCGCCGTAGAGACAATCTCGAACACCTTGCTCACCGCGGCCATCGGGCCTTTTGGATGGCGGGGATTGTCGATCCAGCGTTCGAGCATTTCGCCGCATCCGCCCCAGCCGGGGATGATGCCGACGCCCGTTTCGACGAGGCCGATATAGGTCTCGGCATGGGGCTGGATCGCGTCGGAGTTGAGGCACATCTCGCAGCCCCCGCCCAGCGCCAGCCCGGTGGGCGCGGCGACGACAGGGAAGGGCGCATATTTGAGCGCCTTCAACGCCGCTTGTCCGCCCTTGACCAGCTTCTCGACCTCGCTCCAGGCGGCGATGTTCATCGCGAAGATGGCAAGCCCAAGGTTCGCGCCCGCCGAGAAAGCCGGGCCTTCGTTGTAGATCACCAGCGCCTTGAAGTCCTTGGCGACCACCGGAATGGCCTGCTGGATCAGCTTCATGACCTCGCCTTCGAGCGTGTTCATCTTGCCGGTGAATTCGAGGCAGACGACCCCGTCGCCCACGTCCCACAGCGCGGCCGAGCCGTTTTTGATCAGCGGCTGCGCGGAAAGCTTGATGTCTTCGAGCAGCAGCACGCCTTCGGGGCGCACTACGTCATGATAGTCGCCATCGGTGCCGAAATACTGGCGCTTGCCGTTTTCGACCCGGTAGAACGTGCCGTCACCCACCTGTTCGAGCAGCGGCGGCACCGGCAGGCCATCGGCCTTCAAGCGCTCGACCAGCCTGGCAGCGCCAATCTTGTCGATCATCTCGAAGGGGCCGGACTTCCAGTTGTAGCCGAGCTTCATCGCGTCATCGACGCCGACGATGGTCTGCGTCGCCTCAGGCACGATCGAGGCCGAGTAGGACAGGGTCGGGCCGAGGATCGCCCAGGCATAGTCGCCGACCTTGCCGGGGATCGAAATCAGCTTGGCCAGATCACCCTTGGCCGCCGATCCGCGCACCACGCTCGACCCGCGCGCGGCGGAGAACTCGCCCGACTTGAGGTCGATCGCTTCCTTGACCTTGCCGCCACCCTCGCGGTTGATGCGGTAGAACCCGCCCTTGCCCTTGCGGCCGGTGTAGCCTTCGGAAATCAGCTTCTCGATCAGCGGCTCGCTGCGGGCGATCTTCTGGTAGGGATCGTCGGCGGGCAGGGTGCTGGTGAGGCTCTTCTGCAGATAGGGCATCAGATCGAGCCCGATCAGGTCGATCAGCCCGAAAATGCCGGTCTTGGGCACACCCATCGGCTTGCCGCCAATGGCATCGGCGTCTTCGACCGAAATGCCCATGTCGAAAGCGGCGTTGACCGCGGCCTGAATCCAGAAGGTGCCGATGCGGTTGGCGATGAAGCCGGGCGAATCCTCGCAGTCGACCGGCGTCTTGCCGAGCTTGCGGTCGGCAAAGTCGCGCACCTTGGCGACGGTGGCCGGATCGCTCTGCGGGCCTGCCACGATCTCGATCAGCCGCATGTAGCGCGGCGGATTGAAGAAGTGGGTGATGAGGAAATCACGCTTGAATTCGTCCGAGCGGCCATCGGTCAGCTGCGCGAGCGGGATGGTCGAGGTGTTCGAACTCACCGCCGTGCCGAGGGTGCGGACCTTTTCCAGCTTCGCATACAGGTCCTGCTTGATGTCGAGCCGCTCGATGATCGCCTCGATCACCCAGTCGCAATCGGCAACCTTGTCGAGATGGTCCTCGATATTGCCGGTCTCGACCAGCCTGGCCGCGCGCTTGCCCATGAAGGGGGCGGGGTCGGTCTTGAGCATCTTGGCCACGGCGCCTTCGGCGATGGCATTGCGGTTGGCACCGTCCTTGGGGACGATGTCGAGCAGCAGCACCGGCACGCCCGCATTGGCGACCTGCGCGGCGATCCCGGCACCCATGGTGCCCGCACCGATCACGCAGACTTTCCTGATCGTATTGTCGCTCATTATTCGGCCTCCAGAATGGTGGCGATGCCCTGACCGCCACCGATGCACTGGGTGGCGAGCGCATATTTCTTGCCTTCGCGCTTCAGCAGCTGGGCGACCTTGCCGGTGATCCGCGCGCCGGTCGCGCCGAGCGGGTGGCCGATGGCAATCGCGCCGCCGTCGAGGTTGATCTTCTCAGGAGGAATGCCGAGGTCACCGATGCAGGCCAGCGACTGGCTGGAGAAGGCCTCGTTCAGTTCGACGATATCGATATCATCCATGGTCAGGCCAGCGCGCTTGAGCGCCTTGCGGGTCGCCTCGACCGGGCCGATGCCCATGATCTCGGGCGCGCAGCCGGAAATTGCCATGCTTTTGATCTTGGCGAGAACCGGAAGGCCGTTCGCCTTGGCATAGTCCTCCGAGCAGACCAGCAGCGCGGCCGCGCCATCGGTCAGCGGCGAGGAGGTGCCCGCCGTAACGGTGCCGTTCTGGTCGAAGGCGAGCTTCAGCCCGGCAAGGTCTTCCGCCGTGGTGCCGGGGCGGGGCGTACCGTCGACTTCGACAAGCCCGCCGGCGGTCTGGATCGGCACGATCTCGTCCTTCAGCTTGCCCGCTTCGATGGCGGCGCCTGCCTTCTTCTGACTGGCGACGGCGAACTCTTCCTGCGCGGCGCGCGAGAGGTCGTATTTCTTCGCCACGTTCTCGGCGGTGTCACCCATGCCGAGATAGGCGGCGCTGCGCTGCGCCAACTCGGGGTTGGGCATCGGGTTGAACCCGGTCATCGGCACCCGGCTCATCGATTCGACGCCCGCGCAGATGAACACCTCGCCCGCGCCAAGCGCGATCTGGCCAGCGGCATAGTGCACCGCGCTCATCGACGAGCCGCAGAAGCGGTTCATCGTGATCCCGCCAATCGACTGCGGCAGATCGGCCAGCAGCACAACGAGGCGAGCAAGATTGAAGCCCTGTTCGCCCTCGGGGAAGGCACAGCCGAGCACCAGATCCTCGATATCCTCGGCCTTCACGCCGGTGCGCTCGATCAGACCCTTGACGGTATTGGCGGCCAGATCGTCGGGACGCACCTTGGCCAGCGCACCGCGATAGGCGGGGTGGAAGGGCGAACGGACATATCCGGCGATAACAGCCTGGCTCATGGGAACGGTGCCTTTCTCTCTTCTCTCCAGCGCGATTGACCTTTTGCGCCGTTTTGTTACGATAAAGTTCGGAGGCTGACGTATACGTCAAGCAGAACAAAATCAAGATGCGGTTTCGGCAAACTAACGCATCATAACGGGAAAGGGCGCCTGATGAACCAGGCTGAATCGGAAATCCTGCCGCTCGACACGAGCCGCATTCTCGACGCCTCCGGGGCTTTGCGCAAACGGGTTCTGACCGAAGCGCTCGATCATTCTGTGGCCACGCATCCAGAGCGCGTTGCGATGGATTTCCTTGGCCGTGAGTGGACCTATGCCGAACTGGGCGAGGCGGTGGAGCGGCTGGCTGGCGGGCTGGCCAATGCGGGGTTGGGCAAAGGCGACCGGTTTGGCCTGTGCCTGCCCAATACGCCTTACTCGGTGATCGTATACTACGCCGTCTTGCGGCTGGGCGCGATCGTGGTGAACCTCAACCCGCTCTATTCCGAGCACGAGCTGGAATTTCTGATCGCCGATTCGGGCGCGAAGATCATTGCCGTGCCTGATCTCGAAGCGCTGCACAGCAAGGTTGCCGCCGCCCATGGCAGAAGCGCGCTCGAACGCATCCTGCTGTGCCCGATGGCCGACGTGCTGCCGTTCTGGCAGAGTGTTGGCCTGCGCACGCTGAAGCGCGGCGATCTCGCCAGGAAGCGTGCCGGAGTGACCTATCTCGACTATCGCCGCCTTGCCGCCCATGCACCGCTCGCGCAGCAGGCCGAAGTCGCGCCCGACGACATCGCCGTGCTGCAATATACCGGCGGCACCACGGGCAGGCCCAAGGGCGCGATGCTCACTCACGCGGGGCTGGCCGCGAACGCGGCGCAGATGATGCTGCACGTGGGCAACGAGCGCGCGATGCAGGAGCGGACGCTGGGCGTGCTGCCGCTGTTCCACGTGTTCGGGCTGACCTGCGTGCTCAATTTCGGGATCGACACCGCGAGCGAACTGGTGCTGCTGCCGCGTTTCGTGATGAAAGAGGTACTGGCGACGGTGAAGCGCAAGCCGCCGACGCAGATCTTCGCCGTGCCCACGATCTACAACGCCATCGGCTCGCTGCCCGACGACCAGGTGCCCGATCTGTCGATGGTGCGCACCTCGATTTCGGGCGGGGCGCCGCTGCCGCTTGAAGTGCGCACCCAGTATGAGCGGCGCACCGGCTCGCCGATCTCGGAAGGCTATGGCCTGACCGAGGCCTCGCCGATCATCACCTGCAACCCGCTGCTCGGGCGTGAACCGGCGAAGGAAAACTCGGCAGGCCCTGCCTTTCCGCACACGACCATCGAAATTCGCGATCCCGAAACGGGCGAATGTTGCAAGGGGCCGAACGAACGCGGCGAAGTCTGCGCGCGCGGGATGCAGCTGATGCGCGGCTACTGGAACCGCCCCGACGCCACCGAAACGGCCTTCATTGACGGCGCGCTGCGAACCGGCGACATCGGCTATCTCGACGAGGATGGCTACCTGTTCCTGGTCGACCGCATCAAGGACATCATCCTGTGCTCGGGTTACAACGTCTATCCGCGCATCATCGAGGACGCGGCTTACGAGCACCCGGCGGTGAAGGAAGCCGTTGCGATCGGCATCCCCGACGACTACCGCGGCGAGGCTCCGAAGCTGTTCATCGCTCTGCACGATGGTATGTCCCTGACTGAGACCGAGCTTCACGCCTTCCTCAAGGATCGTCTGAACCCCATCGAAATGCCCGACGCTTACGAATTCCGCCCTGAACTGCCCAAGACTCTGGTTGGCAAACTGGAGAAGAAAGAGCTGGTCGCCGAAGAGCGCGCCAAGGCTGCCGCGCGCAAAGCGGAGATATCGGCATGACCGATGTCGACCAGGCCGACGACACCGCGATCGATCCTGCGGCGGAAGAGGGACTCAAATCGATTGCGGAGGCTTCGGAGGAACTGGGTGTGACCCAGCGCACCTTGCGCTTTTACGAGGACAAGGGCCTGATCCAGCCGCGCCGGGTGGGGGCGATGCGCGTTTACTCGCGGCGGGAGATGGGGCGCATGCAACTGATCCTGCGCGGCAAGCGGCTGGGTTTCTCGATTCGCGAAATCGGTGAGTTCCTGTCGCTCTACGACACCGAGCATGGCAAGGAGAGCCAGATGCGGCATCTGTTGCAGCAGGTTGCGGATCGGCTCGAAGAACTGCGGCACCAGCGCGACGCCATCGACAAGACCATCGTCGAGCTTGAGGCGATCGAACAGCAGGCGCGCGAACGCCTGCCGGACTGACTGAAAAAATATCAAATTTTCAAATGGTCGTTCATAATGTCGGGCGTGGCAGGGATCGGAGTTAGTCGATTTATCGGCCATTTTGCTTAGGTCTCGTGTTCTGGCGTTAACTTGGATGCCCCACGGGTGCCCCCAGATTGCGCAAAAAAATGGCTCAGCCTGAGGGGCTGGGCTCGACCGCGTCAGCGAGGCGGTGCTGTAAGGTGCCAGTGTAGCGCTCGCGCTGTCCGGACCTCTGTTTATACCGATAACATCGGTTTCAGGGACGGGCGGTCAGTGAGCCTCGTCTTTGCTTGCCTGATGGCGGTGTTAGTCGACGGTGACACGCTGCGCCGATATTGAGGAGGCCAACGGACGTGTGCGTCTGGCGCGTTTCGATGTGACTCTGTCTCGGATTTGCCACGGCCGGTTTCATTTTCAGCGATAGCATTTTTTGATTGGCTATGCAGCTTTGGTGCTGCAATGCAGCATGCGTCGGTGTGGGCTGCGGGTATCCAAGATTGTCGCCGCCGAACTACGTGAGAATCAGGTATATGTCTCTCAAGGTGAGCCAAGGATCGTTGAGCGTCGGCCACGCATGACGGATTTGAAAAGCAAAACCATTGGTGGGGTGCTTTGGTCGGTAGCGCGCGCTGGCTGGAGCAGTGCGGTTACGCTCGTTCTGTTCATCGTTCTGGCTCGGGTACTTGAGCCGAAGGATTTCGGCCTTTTCGCTCTGGCCAGTATCCTGGTAGAGGTGGGGCGCGTGGTGTCGTCGGGTGGTCTTGGCGATGCCGTGATCCGATCACAGGAGCTCGATGATCGGTTCCTCAGCACGGTCTTTTGGCTGAACCTCGCTCTTTCGCTGGGATTTGCATTCCTGATAGCGCTCGCGGCGCCGATTTACGCAAGTCTCTTTGATAACGTCGACAACGTTCATATTATTTATGCATTGGCGCTAACCCTGCCCTTGGGCAGCCTTGGTGCCGAATGGGCTGAAGCGGTTCCGGTGACACAGATGCTGTCTCTGATGGTGATCCCGTTCGTATTCAACTTCTTTTGCGGACCTGCGCTAACCGCTTCGAATTACCCGAGCGAGGTGCTCAAGGTTGCCATGGTGCAACTGCTGACCACAATATTATGTACATGGATCGCCGTGCGCTTTGGTCTGGTGGCCGTGGCCGCAGCCTATGTGCTGCGCGCATATGTCACCATGCCCTTGCAACAATATATGCTCGCGCGCCGTTTGAGTATCCGGATGAGTGACACCGGGTCCGCGATGACACTCCCACTAGGCTGCGCATTGACGATGGCGGTCTCGGTGCATTTCTCTCTGCGATCGTTCGAGACCCAATATGCAGGAGACTGGACTCCTGCGCTTCTTTCGGTTGCGTTAGGGGCTTTGGTCTACACGGTGCTCGTTATGGTTCTGGCTTGGGCCAAATTGCGTGACATGGCTATGACTCTCCTCTCGACACTCCGCAAAAGGGAATCCTCAAGATGACGTCTATTACACCTTCGGCGCCTGCCGCGGTTGCAACGGCGCAAACCCATCTCCAGGTGATCTCGCGGCTGCAAGGTCTAATTGATCACGTGCTTGCTCCCAGTCTGCCGACCCTGCGTGCGGAACCGTTTGCGCTGATCGACATGCCAGACCATGGCAACGTGGGTGATAGCGCGATCTGGGCGGGCGAGATCGCATGGTTGCGAAAAAATGTGGGGTTTGATCCGGCGTTGGTCGCCGATCACCGCGATCCGTTAGATCAGGTAAACCGCGATCTGGTCGGAAAGACCGTACTGCTGCATGGTGGAGGCAACTTCGGGGATATCTGGACAGCGAACAATGATTTCCGTGAGGCGATCATCTCGGCCAATCCGGGCAGCACTATCATCCAGTTTCCTCAGTCAATTCACTACGACAATCCCGCAAGTATCGCCACGACCGCGCGCAACTTGAAGGCAGCCAAGGCGTTACGGCTTTTGGTGCGTGACGATGAAAGCCATGCTCTGGCGTCCCAAGCCTTTGATTGCGAAGTTACGCTGTGCCCTGACATGGCTTTTGCGTTAGGGCCGATGCAACGCATCGCTACGCCAGATCTGGATGTGTTGCTCTTGATGCGCACCGACAAGGAAGGCGTTGGTTTTTCCTCGCAGGATTGGCCTATCGGCTGGGAACAGGACGATTGGCTGGAAGATTCGCCAAACCTTTACCGCGATGTCCAATGGGATAGCCGGATCAAGGCATTAATGAGCCTTTCGCCAAGGCGGATGTCCCGTACCGCGCGGCGCAATTACTATTACAATCAGTTGGCAGAACGACGGCTGGCGCGCGGCTTAAAACAGCTGTCACGCGCGAGATTTGTGATTACCGACCGACTACATGTCCATATCCTGAGCACGCTGCTCGGGCTCCCGCACTGCTTCCTAGATAATCACTATGGCAAAATTTCACGATTTTCGGCGGCCTTTTCCACTCGTTGGACCGACAGCTATCAAGCAAAAACGCTTTCCGAGGCGGTCGCCTGTGCCAAGGCTTGGCTCCAGGCAAAGGAGAATGCTGATGTCTAACTCGCCAGATGTTCCCGATATCATCTGCTACCGTAATCGTGCCTCCGGTCCTGATCAGATCATCGCCACGATAAACGGGTGTTCGCGTACCTGGTAGTTCAAGGCCGCGTTGGAGGTAGCTCAATCACAACCGAACGCGTGCTATTGCCTCAGGGGGATGGTAGCCTGGAACCGAATACCTGCCGCTCCTCATCTGCGGCGCCTCTTGGGGCTCGGCCTGGGCGTGCTATACTAAGGAAATGAGCGAAGGATGTTAATCTCAGTCATAATGTGCACCCGAAATCGGGCTCGACAGCTGCGCCATGTGCTTGACAGTTTTGTCGCACTGCGCGCGCCAGAGGGAGCGACTTGGGAGATGATTGTTGTCGACAACGGCAGCACCGACGAGACGTCGGCAGTGATCGAGGCGTTTGCGGACCGTTTGCCGCTGCGCCGAGTGTGGCAACCAGTGGCGGGCCTGTCGAATGCACGCAATGCCGGTGTCGCTGCCGCAAAAGGTGACTACATTTGCTGGACCGATGATGACGTGGAATTGGATCCCGACTGGCTCGCGGCATACGCGCGCGCGTTTCAGCGCTATCCGGATGGGACGATTTTCGGCGGCATAGTGGAGCCAGTGTACGAGATTGAGCCGCCTGCTTGGATGGTCGAAAACAGCGGCATGCTCGCTGTTGCTTTTGCAAAACGCGATCATGGGGCGATTGAAGGTCAACTTCCTACCGAGCAGGATCTGTTGCCATTCGGTGCCAACTTTGCGGTGCGTGCTGCTGAGCAACGTAAATTTCTTTATGATGCAAACCTGGGCGTCAGCCCAAATCAGAAGCGGCTCGGGGAAGAGTCCGCAGTTTTAATGGCAATCGCTGCTCTTGGTGGCTCATATTACTGGATTCCATCAAGCCGCGTACGTCATTTGATCCCAGCTTCCCGTATGAGCCTTGAATACATTGAAGTGTATTATCATTCTTCTGGCGAAACTTGGGCTTATCTCAGTGAGAATGATGGCTTTCCGATTATGGGGCAAGCTATCCCGACGGAAGGAGCAAGAATTTTCGGTGTGCCGATTTGGCTATGGTGTCGATCGCTGCGGCCTGCCGTTGCCTATAAGATAAAAAAGACGTTGAAGCCCCGTGCAGTACATTGGTGGCTTTGGAATTTTACTCAAAAATGTAAAATGAGGGGTGCTCGGGACTACTTTCGACGCGCTGAATAGAAAGTCGGACGATTTTATGATCACCACCTCAAGTATGGAATTGGACCTTGGATTTGTGGTTTGACCAAATCACCATGGCTGATGCCAAGGGTTTCATCAAATCACTGCCCACCCATAATTTCCTTGATCCAATTTCGAGTATTTCAGTAAAAATGCTTGAGGGGCAGCGCGTCTAAATGGCGGCCCAATAATGCGCCATTTCCATACTGGTAACTCTGGTTGAGCTTTTTAATGTCCTCTATCGTTTTTCGACCATGAAAATGGTGTACCACCAAGTCAGGGTGATAGATAATAGGAACGCCGTGCTTATTCGCACGATAGATCATTTCGGTGTCTTCGGCAGCGCGGAAGATGCCTGCCGGCCCAAATCGCTCATTCCATAGGCCAATTCCATCGAGCACTTCGCGGTGCATGGTGAGGTTGCAGCCATGAATAAAGCCGCCAGGGAATTGCGTGGAATCGACCCCGTATTTTGCCGGGGCCATATCTGTCTTGATGGTGATCGGTGCATCTGTAGGATCACCCAGTTCGACTCTGCCGCCGATTATGGCTGGCTCACCAATTTTGGAATGCAGTTGAGCGAGGACGGCAAAGTAATGTCTGTCCACGCGGCAATCATCATCGGTGAAGATGAATATATCGTGTCTAGCGAGCGAAGTTCCCATGTTTTTGCCCGACACACCCCCGGCGTGGGCTCATATGTATAGGCAACCGCGGCATTTTTTTACGCAAACGTCTGTACAACAGCTTGTGTGTCGTCGCTCGAGCCGTTGTCGACCACGATGATTTCCACGGTATGACCAGCTGCGGTTTCGTCCAGCGACTGCAAAGCGACGGATAAGGCCTTGGCCCGATTGAGCGTAGGTATAATTACGGAAAACATGCGGTCCCCATTCCGAGGGTAGTGCAATTTGCACTTTTCATAGTCTGAAGGCGTTATCTACTGAAATGTGCAGCGCAATCTGGCATCTCCTGTTTGTGACGGTGCGGTTCCTGCTTACCTGGCTGACGTGAACCGCCCCGGGATTGCCGGAGGCCCTAACTCCTGAGACGAAGGGGCTACGATGAGCAAGGCGACGAACAAGTTTGCCCCTGAGGTTCGTGAGCGGGCAGTCCGCCTCAAGGCGCTGGAGCGCGAGAACCGTGAGCTGCGTCACGCCAGCGAGATCCTACGCTCGCACCCATCGGAAATATCCCGCCTGCCGAAGCTGAACCATGATACTACGCCATGCTGGACGACACCCCCATGGCCGCATAGTTTTAAGTCGATCGGCCTCCGGCAATCCCGGGGCGGCTCAAGACCGCTGATGTTCCTGGGCGAAACTGCGGTGCCCAGAACCTGCATTTCTCCTTCAGTTGCAGGTAGGGGTGCGGTAACCGGGCGCCTAATCAAGAGAGGTAATGCGCGATGCCTACCGAAACGAGGAACGCGGTTCCATCGGGTTCTGAAGGAGCCCGCGCCAGGCCCTCCCGAATAGTTGGCATTGATATCGCACGATCGATAGCGATCCTGCTTGCCATGGCGAGCCATGTGTGGGTGGTCGCACGGATGGGCGACTTCGTAGAAGATCCATGGGTGGACGCACTGAGGATCTGCATGGCCGCAGCTACGCCGACCTTCATTATCCTTTTCGGAACCATGCTCGAAATCGTCTATCGGCCACGCTTCATCGCCGGGCACCGGAAGACGATCACAGTGAGATTGGTGTCACGTGCCACCCAATGTTGGCTCCTCTACGCCCTCTCAATCGGTGTTCTCTTCTTAATGCGCGACGACTACTCTGCTGCATTCTCGATCGCGACGGTTCTGATGCTGGGCGTTACGCCATTCACGGATATCCTTAAGTTCTATGCAGTTGTCCTTGTTCTGGCTCCGCTTCTTCTCTGGGTTCGTTGCCGGTTGGGGCTCGTTCCGCTCGCAGCCGGAGCCATTGCCGTTCATCTTGCTTACCCGCTTTTGACTGCGCTGCCGACGCCAAATGAACTTGGACTTTCGAAGGAACTCGCCCGCCTATGGAAATTCCTGTTCGGCCTCGGCGAGGCGCAGTTGGGCGGTCCGTCAATCATGCGTGGAATCACGCTGGTTATCGCGGGAATGGTGCTCGGACGTATCCTCATTGGCAGTTCCGGGGGGCGGCCGGACATGGCGCGTCTTCGACATCGGACAAAGCTGCTGCTCGCGGGCGCGGGGATATCGCTCGCCGTGTTGTTCGCAGCGTTCGATCAAAGCACCATCAAGGAACTTGGAACAATGTCCCTGCGGATGGCGGGGCATCCGCTCTATTTTCTTTTTGGCGTGCATTTTGCAGTCGTGTTGATGGCAGCGACGACGTTGCTCACCACTTCCGTCAAGGCAGATCGCTTTTGGAGAAACATTGCGTTCTTTGGGAGGACCAGCCTGTTCACTTTCGCCTTTGGTAACATGCTGCTTTACTGTGTTACCGCCGAACCGGAAAATCTTGCCGCCGCGTTGCAACTCGTCGCTGTGCTGGTCGTCACGATCATCACCCTCAGCGTTTGGTTCGACCTCACTATGCGACGGAAGGGCTGGATCGCGCACTGCGTGATCGAGTTGCAGCGAATGATCACCTCGTTCGTCAACTCGCTCATCAGCGGCCCCGCTGCCAAGCTTTCATTGCTGGCACTTCGATCCAAGCGGTCAGGGGGCTGAACTCGAAAAGTAATAATCGGTAGGGGAACCGTCGGGCCTTGCCACTCAGACAAGGCCTTATGAACCGCCTGGAAGTGGTCGTGGGCAGAATGACAGCTTCTTGCCGTTTCCCCACGCAAACCGGATAGGCAGCTCACGGCCAGCTACCGGACCTCAGTTGGCTCGGCGAATAGCCCGAGGCCGAGCGTGACTGCTTCTTCTTGCCGCCGAATCGGTACTTGAGGCGCCAGCTTTTGAAGCCGGTCGGAGTGATGTATAGGTGCAGGCCGTGACCGTCGAGCAGCTTCACCGGGCGAGGGCCCGGCGTGGCATTTCGACAGTCTCGATCGGTTAACATCCGATGCCCGCAGCAGCTTGGGTGTGTGCCCCCGGAATACCCCCAGATGCCCCGTGCTTTCCTGCGAACGGGTGGGAACTTGTGCTAGGCCGAATGCCCAAAAAACCGCGCTTTCGCAACGGTTATGGGGTCTTCCAGCAATGTCGGGGAAGGGCGAATGGTGGGCGTAGCAAGGATTGAACTTGCGACCCCTACGATGTCAACATAGTGCTCTACCACTGAGCTATACGCCCACACCATTCGGGTTTGCCTGCGTAAGGCAGGCGCGCCCTCTAGCGCCACCTGACGGGGCTGGCAACCCCTCAGTTGAGGGCCAGTGCCTGATCTTCGAACATTCGCTCAACTTCGAGCACCAGATCGCGCAGATGGAACGGCTTGGAGAGCATCTTGGCGTTCGATGTTTCGCGGCTCACGCGCAGGGCGACGGCGGCGAATCCGGTGATGAACATCACCTTCGTGCCGGGGCTGATCTCGTTGCAGCGCTGCGCGAGTTCGATCCCGTCAAGCTCGGGCATCACGATGTCCGACAGCAGCAGATCGAAAATTTCGTTTTCGAGCAGGGGGATGGCGTCCATGCCGTTGCTCACCGCCGACACCGAATATCCGGCCTGTTCCAGCGCCCGCGTAAGATAGGTGCGCATTGCGTCGTCGTCTTCGGCCAGCAGGATCCGGATCATGCTCTCATCCTCGTTCGTGAGTGAGCCGAAGCCCTACCCCGAAGCGGTTACAAATTCCTGCACCGATTCCAGCCTGACCGACTTTGAGACAGGCGGCGACAGGGAAGCTAACACGGCGCCCGGTCGGGGGTGCGATTTTGACAAGACAGGCGATCCGGGCCAGCAGTGGGCGATGACGCTCCCACCGCCCCGAAAGAGCGATTCGCAGACTTCCCGCGCCCGCTCGGCCGTTGCGCAAGTGTCGGTCGGCGGCTCCTTGCCCGGAATGCGCGGGCAGCCGGCCTTTGTTCTTCACCGCCGTTCTCCGGCCCCGATCCCGGTGCTGATCGCGGTGCCGCATGCCGGGCGAATCTATCCCTCCGATCTGCTGGCGCGGATGCGCAATCCGGCGATCGCCTCGGTGCGCTTGGAGGACCGGCTGATCGACCTCGTGGCCGAACAGGTCGCACTGGAAACCGGGGCCGATCTGCTGGTCGCCCGCGCGCCGCGCGCGATGATCGACCTTAACCGCGCAACCGACGATATCGACTGGGACATGGTGGCAGGTGGCCCGCCGACTTTGGAGTGGGCCACGCTGCCGCGCTTCGCTGCCGGACGCCGCTCACGCAGCGGGCTGGGGCTGGTGCCGCGGCGATTGTCGGGCATGGGCGAGCTGTGGCGTCAGCGTCTCACGCCTGCCGATCTGGCTGCCCGGATCGACGAGGTCCACCGGCCCTATCACAGCGAACTGGAGGCGAGCCTGGAGCGCCTGCGCGATCGCTGGGGTGCTGCGCTGCTGATCGACCTGCACTCGATGCCGCCACTTGGCCCGAAGGAGGGCGCGGGCAGGGCGGTGGATTTCGTGATCGGCGACCGCTTCGGCGCATCGTGCGACGGCATGCTGGTGCAAAGCGCGCTGTCGCATCTTTCGGTCGGTCGCTGGCTTGCGAGCCACAACCGGCCCTATGCCGGCGGCTATGTGCTCGACCGGCATGGTGCGCCTGCGCGCGGGATACACGCGATGCAGGTGGAGGTGTGCCGCCAGGTCTATCTCGAGGAGACCATGCACGAGCCGGGGCCGGGCCTTGGCGAGGTGGTTAGTACGCTGGTGGGGCTGGTGCGCCTGCTGGCGGACGAGGTCAGCCTGCGCAGCGGCAACGGGCACGCGCTGGCGGCCGAATAGGCAAGAAAAAACCACCTCGTGCGCGAAGCACGAGGTGGCCAAGGTTCAGGGAGGAGGTGTGCCTGAGCACACCATCCGGCCTAGCCATGAGGGAAGCTGAGCCGGACAGGTCCAGTATAAGAAGGGCCCGTGCCTTTTCAAGCACGGGCCCCGAATGAATTTGTCGCAAAATGCATCAATTGTGTCGTCTGCGAAGTACGGCGCGCGGTACGTCGCAGACGGGATGATGCGGCGATCAGTTGACGGTCGCAGCCTCGGGAGCGACCGGGCCCTTGCCCTGCTGCGCCTGCTTGCCGAACACGACCCGCATCAGATCGAGCGAGAACAGGTGCGCGTGGATCAGCGGCAGCATGCCGTTCTCGTTCCACTTGCGCAGCTGGTCGCCGCGCGGCTCGCGCAGCTTTTCCTGGTTCACCATCTTGAAGCCGCGATAGATGAACGGCTGGTCGGGGGCGTCGTTGCGCTGGATCGACACTTCGCCGTCCATCAGCAGGTCGGCCTTCATCAGTTCGTCGACGAAGCTCTGGGTCTTCATGCCGGCTTCCTCGAACTTCTCGCAGAACTGGAGCAGGTTCTGGGTGTGCTCGGTCGGGTTCTTCTCGGCATCGAACAGGGCCTGGCCTTCCTCGAACTCGCCGATCAGCGAGCTGGTCGGGTCGAAGCACAGCGACAGGTTGTCGGACGAGGGGTCGATCTTGGCGAGCAGGAACGGGTAGCGACGCACATAGGCGGGCACATAGGGGGTGCCGATCGGAGCGCCTTCGTCGTCGAAGAACACGTTCACGCCTTCGTTCAGGCCCATCAGCGCCAGCGGCACCGGCTTGTCGCCCGAGGAGAATACGATCGGATAGTCGCGCTGCGCAGCGGGGAATTCCTCGGCGGTCAGCGGGATCGCGTGCTGATTGACGACCCAGTCGGCCCGGTCGACCGAACGGGCATTCCAGCCGCCGTGCTGATTGCTGTTGAGCGGAATAAGGTCCTTGTACAGGATCGGCAGGCTGGCTTTCGGCTCTGAGGCCATAAATTCATCTCCAAAAAACGGGCTGTATTCTTGCCGTGTTGCGCCACCTTGGTGCCCGAACCAGGCCGGGCTCATGATGACGAACTATTCAGGGCGCGTACTTTAGGATTTTCCCTGCATCTGCGCAACCTAGGGAACAAGCTTACCGGGGTTAAGTATTCCGTCAGGGTCCAATGCCTGCTTGACCTGCCGCAACAGTGCCACCTTGACCGGATCGCCCATGCGGCCAAAAGTCTCGCGCTTGAGCTGCCCGATCCCGTGCTCGGCGCTGATCGATCCGCCCCATTCGGTCACCAGCGCATAGACGTGCTCGCTGATCGCCTTGGCGTCGCCTTCGTACCACTGCGCCGGATCGACCCCTTCGGGCGCGATCACATGGAAGTGCACATTGCCATCGCCAAGGTGCCCGAACGCGACCGCCTCGGTGCCCGGCCACTCGCGTTCGAGCAGCGGCACGGCCATGTCGACGAAATCGGGCATGCGCTCCACCGCGACCGAGATATCGTGCTGCACGGCGGGGCCCTTGTCGCGTTCGGCGGCGGCGACGGAATCGCGCAGCAGCCAGAACTGTTCGGCCTGCGTCTCGTTGGCCGCGATCACCGCGTCTTCGAGCAGGCCCGCCTCGAAGGCGCTCGCCAGCACGTTTTCGGCCAGATCGCCCAGAGCGTCGCGCGTATCGGCGCTCGCCACCAGCTCGATCAGCGCGTGCCAGCCGTGCGGTTCGCCCAGCGGCGCGCGCGCACCGGGTAGATGGTGAAGCACGTCTTCCAGCGTGCCCTGCGCCATCACCTCGAACCCTTCGAGGGCCTCGCCCGCCTGCTTCTGGCAGTGGAGCAGCAACTGCCGCGCGGCGGGGAGGGTGGGAACGCCCGCCCAGAGCACCCGGCGCTCGGCAATGGCCGGTTCGAGCTTCAGCGTCGCCGCCGTCACGATGCCGAGCGTGCCTTCCGATCCGATCAGCATCTGCTTGAGGTCGAACCCGCGGTTATCCTTCATCAGCGGGGTGAGCGCGGAGAACACGCTGCCGTCGGCCAGCACGGCCTCCAGCCCGAGCACCTGCGCACGCATCATGCCATGGCGCAGCACCTGCGTGCCGCCTGCATTGGTCGAGATCAGCCCGCCGACCGTGGCCGATCCCTTGCCGCCCAGCGTGAGGGGGAAGCGCAGGCCCTCGGCCTCGACCGTTTCGTGCAACGTCTGCAACACCAATCCTGCCTCGCAGGTGATCCGCATGGTGGCCGGATCGAGCGCGCGCACCGCGTTCATCCGTCGTAGCGACAGCACCAGCGCATGGCCGCTGTCATCGGGCGTGGCACCGCCGCACATGCCCGAATTGCCGCCCTGCGGCACGATCGGCACGCCGAATTCACCGCACAACTTCACCAGCGCCGCCACCTCTTCGGTCGTGGCGGGTGAGGCGAGGCCGAGCGCCCGACCGGTGAACCGGCCACGCCAGTCGGTCAACCAGGGATCGACGAGGTCGGGGTCCTGGGTGAAGCCACGCGGGCCGAGGAGGTCGGCAGCGCGGGCGGCGAAGGTCTCGATGTCGCTCATGAGCGCGCTGATGCCAGCGCCGGGCTGACTTTGCAAAGCCTTGAATCCGGGGTTAAGCCACTATTCAAGCGGGTGGCCTAGAACACGAACCCGTCACGCCAATTGCTTGCTGATGGTTGCGAACTGCCTCTGCCACACATGAAACCTGCTGTCCCTCTCCTTGCCGGCCTCGCGCTGCTCTCCGCCTCGGTGGCGGCAGATCGCGCGGCTCACGCCGAAGATCGGCGCGGCGAGCCGGGCGGGCAGTCGTTGCCCGGCGGGTTCGAGGGCACGGTCGATGCGCGAATCCGCGTGCTCGAACGCGCCGCAGAGCCCGAGAAAGCGCAGCAGGTGCGGATCGAACGGCGGGTGGTGATCCGGGTCTCGCCCAGCCGCGATACCACCAGCGCCCGCCTCATGGCCGAGCTGCCCCGCCGTTCGATGACGACTCGCTATCAGGAAGCCGATCACGCCGATTGCCTGCCGCTCGATCAGCTGATGAGCGTGCAGCCGATGGGCGATGACCGGCTGCTGCTGGTGACGCAGGACCGCCGCCTGCTGTCAGCTGCGCTCGATCGCTCTTGCAGTGCGCAGGCGTTTTACGCCGGCTTCTATGTCGAGCGGAACGATGACGGGCGCCTGTGCGTGAACCGTGACGAGCTGCAATCGCGCGCGGGCGACACTTGCCGCATCTCCAGCCTGACCCGTCTGGTCGCTGTGCGCGACTAACACCGGGTTCGGGCGAACGATCGCCAAAACTTGACTTTTGCGCCTGCACAGGCAAAGGGCGCGCTGGTGTTCGTGGCCCGGCGTGATTCCGGCCTGCGATAGCTTTTCGGCACCGCTGAGTGCCACCACCTCGATCCGGACAGACACACAGCCTATGAAATTTGCCGATCTCGGCTTGTCAGACGAATTGCTCAAGGCCGTCAGCGATGCGGGCTACGAGGAGCCGACCGCCATTCAGGCTGAGGCCATCCCGACCGTGCTGATGATGCGCGATCTGATCGGCATTGCCCAGACGGGCACCGGCAAGACCGCCAGCTTCGTTCTGCCGATGATCGACGTGCTCGCGAACGGTCGTCGCCGTGCGCTGATGCCGCGCTCGCTGATCCTCGAACCGACCCGCGAACTGGCCGCCCAGGTGGCGGAGAACTTCGAGAAGTACGGCGCCAACCACGATCTCAAGATGGCGCTGTTGATCGGCGGCGTGCAGATGGGCGATCAGATCAAGGCGCTGAACGACGGCGTCGATGTGCTGATCGCGACGCCGGGCCGCCTGATGGACCTGTTCGAGCGGGGCAAGATCCTGCTCAACGGCTGCGATCTGCTGGTGATCGACGAGGCGGACCGGATGCTCGACATGGGCTTCATCCCCGATATCGAATTCATCTGCGAGAAGCTGCCGACGCCGCGCCAGACGCTGCTGTTCTCGGCCACGATGCCGGGGCCGATCGCCAATCTGGCGAAGAAGTTCCTCTCGAACCCCAAGCGGATCGAGGTGAGCCGTGCAGCCTCGACCAACCAGAATATCACCGCTTTCAAGATCCCGGTGAAGACCCGCGAAAAGCGCGAAACGTTGCGCTGGCTGCTGCGCAACGATCTGGTCGAAACGGCGATCATCTTCGCCAACCGCAAGACCACGGTGCGCGAGGTCAACAAGAGCCTCCAGCGCCATGGCTTCTCCAGCGGCGAAATCCATGGCGACATGGATCAGTCGAGCCGGATCGCCGAGCTGAACCGCTTCAAGTCCGGCGAGATCAATATCCTCGTTGCCTCCGACGTCGCCGCCCGCGGGCTCGACGTGAAGGGCGTGAGCCACGTGTTCAACTTCGACACGCCCTGGCACCCGGATGACTATGTTCACCGCATCGGCCGCACGGGCCGCGCGGGCAACAAGGGTCGGGCCTTCACCTTCGTCTCCGACGAGGATGCCGAGGCCATGGCCAATGTCGAGAAGCTGACCGGCAGCGCCGTGGCGGTGTTCGGCAAGAAGGACGTGCGCGTCGAATTGCCCAAGGCCAAGCCCAAGGCGGAACCGGAGCAGCGCGAGGACGACCGCAGCGAAGACGAAGCACCGCGCAAGGCCCGCCGCGAACGGCCCGAACGCAAGGAGCGCAAGCCCAGCGAAGCCCGCAGGCCCAACGACGAGCGCAAGCCGCGCGAAGATCGTGGCGGCAGGCGCTATGACCGGCAGGACGACGAGCCGGTGCCCGCAGGCGAGTGGAACGGCCCGCAGCCGAGTTTCCTCGGGGTCAGCGCGATCTGAGCATTCCGGCTAGTTCCCGGATAGATTTAGTTTGTCGCATTCGCGCCGCCTTTGGTGCATCGGTTGGACACGATGGGGAAATGCGTAAGGGGGCGGCCCCTTGCGCAGTACCTGACCGGGGGAAGAACAGCCCGATAGCTCCTGCGAAAGCGAAGTCCCGATGGACCAGTTGCGAAGCTACAAGGCGAGTGGAACAGACCGTGTGAGCGGCGAAGCCCGCACGCTCGAATTCGACGAGAGCGATGCCGCCGGCGCGATTGCCCTTGCCGTGCGCACCTTTGGCCCCGGCCAGTTTCTGCTCTCGTGCGAGAACGGGCGCAACTGGCGCATTCACGTCGCGAACGACCACTCCTGGTGGCTCGAACCTCTCGCCCGGCTCTGAGGCCGGGGCATCGCCTGCGCGCCTAGCCTTCGCGCCCGGCCAGATAGAGGTAGGCGGGATCGAACTCGCCGAGTTCCTTCAGCCCGTCCCAGTCGAGAATCTCGATCACCTGACCGCTGCCTGCGACAAGCCCGCTCTGGCGCAGCTTCTTGAGCATGCGGTTCACGTGCATCTGGGTATAGCCCAGGCATTCGCCGATCTGCGTCTGGCTCAAGGGAAAGCGGAAGGTTCCCTCGTCGGTAAGGCCGACCACTTCCGAGCGGCTGTAAACCTCGCACATCAGGTGCGCGATCCGGGCCATGCCGTTGCGGGTGCCGATGTTGAGCAGCCATTCGCGATGCATCGAGGCGTCGACCATGGTCGCAAACCACAGGATACGGGCGAAGCGCGGGTGGTCTTCGATCAGCTGGGTCAGCGCCCGGTGGGGCAGGCGGGCGATCTTGCACGGCGTGAGCGCCGCGATCGAATGGTCGAGCACTTCGAGCGGATAGCTGTGCAGATCGACGAAATCGCCCGGTATCTGCACTTCCATGATCTGGCGTTCGCCGGCGGCGGTTTCCTTGAACCGGGCGGCAAAGCCCTCAAGGATCAGCGAGGAATAGCCCACCTTCTGGCCCTCGCGCACGAGATAGTCGCCCGCTTTCAGCTCGACCACTTCCTGCAGGTGGGATGCGATCAGATCGCCTTCGTGCTCGCTGAGCGAGAAGCGCTGGCGGATCGTGGCCAGAAATTTGCTTATGTCAGGCATTGCGCCACCGGCGGGCGCTGGCACCTGTGTGTCGAGAAGAGTCCTCATGGTCCGTACCCCAACGGCTTCTTGTTACTGTGCCGGTTGTCCGGCTCCAGCATCACAATCGACAATGCGCCATTTTGTGCCCGGAGAAAAGGTGCCGGATCAGTCCGCCGCGGTAACGAAGCTGTCGATCACCTTCTTGATGCCGCTCTTTTCAAAGGATATTTCCAGCTTGTTGCCTTCCTGCGCGACGACTTCACCATAGCCGAATTTCTCGTGAAAAACGCGTGCGCCGATGGCGATGTCGCTGCGCGGTTTGGCGGCGAAGCTGGCGGCCGAACGGGTATTTTCCTTCACGCGGGCAGGCTTGGTCTCATAGCCGGTGGCGAGCGCTCGCTGCCAGCCGGGGCCGCGCGTGCCGCTGCGCTCGGGCCGGGTGCTGGCGACATGGGCGAAGGGGTCTTCCTGCTCGCTCCAGTTCGCCTGCCACAGGCTTTTCCCGCCGCTCAGCGTGGTTTCGGCCTCGACATGCTCCTCGGGCAGCTCCTCAATGAAGCGGCTGGGGATCGAGCTGGTCCACTGGCCATAGATGCGCCGGTTGGCGGCATGAAGGATCGTGCAGCGCCGCCGCGCGCGGGTGATCGCGACATAGGCGAGGCGGCGCTCCTCCTCGAGGCTGGCGAGCCCGCCCTCGTCAAGCGAGCGCTGCGAGGGAAACACGCCTTCCTCCCAGCCGGGCAGGAACACGTTGTCGAACTCCAGACCCTTGGCCGCGTGCATGGTCATGATCGTGACCTTCTCCTCGTCGGAGGCGGCGTCGTTGTCCATCACCAGGCTGACGTGTTCGAGGAAGTCGCCGAGGGTTTCGTAGTCCTCCATCGCGCGCGCCAGTTCGACGAGGTTGTCGGCGCGCCCTGCGCTTTCGGCGGAGCGGTCGGCCTTGAGCATTGCGTCGTAGCCCGATTCCTCAAGCACGAGGCGCATCAGCTCGGCGGGGCTGAGGCTGTCGCTCGCCTCACGCCAGCGCAGGAAGTCGCCCATCAGCGCGGCGATGGTGTTGCGGGCGCGGGCGGGCAGTTCGTCGCTGTCGGCCAGCTCCAGCGCGGCGGCGGCCAGCGGCAGGCCTTGCGCACGGGCATGGCGGTACATGTTTTCGAGCGCCTTGGCCCCGAGCCCGCGCTTGGGCTGGTTGTAGATGCGTTCGAAGGCAAGGTCGTCGGCGGGCTGGGCGATCACGCGCAGATAGGCGAGCGCATCGCGGATTTCGGCGCGCTCGTAAAAGCGGAAGCCGCCGATGATGCGGTAGTTGAGCCCGATCTGGATGAAGCGGTCTTCGAACTCGCGGGTCTGGTACTGCGCGCGCACCAGAATCGCCACCTGTTCGAGCGGCGCGCCCTCGCGTTCGAGCCGTTCGATCTCCTCGCCCACGCGGCGCGCTTCCTCGGGCGCGTCCCACACGCCGAGCACGCGCAGCTTCTGTCCGGCGGGAAGCTCGGTCCACAGGGTCTTGCCGAGACGCTGCGAATTGCCCGCGATCAGCCCCGAAGCGGCAGCGAGGATCTGCGGGGTCGAGCGATAGTTCTGCTCCAGACGAACCACTTTGGCACCGGGGAAGTCTTTTTCGAACCGCAGGATGTTGGCCACTTCCGCCCCGCGCCAGGAGTAGATCGACTGGTCGTCATCGCCCACCACGCAGATGTTTTTCCGCTCCTGCGCCAGCAGCCGCAGCCACAGGTACTGCACGGCGTTGGTGTCCTGATACTCGTCCACCATCACATATTTGAACCGGCGCTGATATTGCTGCAGCACCTCGCGGTCGGTCTTGAGGATGGTCAGCATGTGCAGCAGCAGGTCGCCGAAATCGCAGGCGTTGAGCGCCTTCAGCCGCTCCTGATAGGCAGCATACATTTGCTGGCCCTTGCCGTTGGCATAGGCCTCGTTGTCGACGGCGGTGAGATCGCCCGGCAGCAGGCCGCGGTTCTTCCAGCTGTCGATCAGACCCGCCAGCTGACGCGGCGGCCAGCGCTTTTCGTCAAGATTGGCCTCGCGGATCATCGTCTTCAAAAGGCGGAGCTGATCGTCGGTGTCGATGATAGTATAGTTGCTTTGCAGCCCGACCAGCTCGGCATGGCGGCGCAGCATCTTGGCGCAGATCGAGTGGAAGGTGCCAAGCCAGGGCATCCCCTCGACCGCATCGCCGATCAGATCGCCAACCCGGTGGCGCATCTCGCGCGCGGCCTTGTTGGTGAAGGTCACGCATAGGATCTCACTCGGCCACGCCAGCCGTTCGCGGATCAGGTGGGCGAGCCGGTGGGTGAGTGCAGCGGTCTTGCCGGTGCCCGCGCCCGCCAGCATCAGCACCGGCCCCTCGGTAGTGAGCACGGCCTCGCGCTGCGGTTCGTTCAGGCGGGCAAGCCATTCAGGTGCTTGGGTGGGGGCAGGCAAGGTCATAGTCGAGCGAACGTTTAGGGAACGTCGCTCTCTTGCGCAATGGGTTGCCGCAGCAAGACCAGCCGCGCCGCGCCCACCTTGCGCTCGCTCTCGATCTCGAGCGCCTTGAGCTTGACCTCTTCCTTCGCCGCCACTTCGAGCGCGACCCATGTGGCAGGCCCGATCCAGCCGAGCCGTGTAAGCCGGTCAAGCGCCACCGCGCCCGCGCCGCTGTGATAGGGCGGGTCGAGCAGGATCAGGTCAAGCGGCTCTTTCACCGGGCCGAGTGAGAACACGCTGGCCGCGCGCACGTCGCATTGCGGCGCGGCGCGCAGGGCGGCGATGTTCTGGCGCAGGGCGCGGATCGCCTGCGCGTCTTCCTCGACGAACAGACACTGCGCCGCGCCCCGGCTGAGCGCCTCCAGCCCCAATGCGCCCGAGCCTGCGAAGAGGTCAGCCACCCGCAGCCCTTCGAAAGTGCCCAGACGGCTGGTCAGCATGGCGAACAGCGTTTCGCGGGTGCGGTCGGACGTGGGCCTTGTCGCCTCACCCTTGGGCGCGACCAGCGGGCGGCGTCGCCAATCTCCGGCGATAATCCTCATGCGCGGCCCTGCTGCCTGAGCGAGGAGCGGAACCGCTCGACATGCTCGCGCGGCACCTCCTGCGCCCCGCCGCGCGGCAGGTCGCCGATGTGGAACGGGCCATAGGCGGTGCGGATCAGGCGGCTCACTTCGAGCCCCAGATATTCGAGCACCCGGCGCACTTCGCGGTTCTTGCCCTCGGTCAGCGTGAGGATGATCCACTGGTTGCGGCCCGTGCGCCGTTCAAGATCGGCCTCGATCGAGCCGAACCGCATCCCGTCGATCTCGACCCCTTCGCTCAGCGCCTCAAGCTGCTCCTGCGACACCTCGCCAAAGGCCCGCGCGCGATAGGTGCGCGGCACGCCGGTGGCGGGCAGTTCGAGCTGACGCTTGAACTCGCCGTCGTTGGTGAGCAGCAGCAGGCCCTCGGTGTTGAAGTCGAGCCGCCCCACCGGCATCAGCCGCGGCGCGCCCTTGGGCAGGGCATTGCGCAGGGCGTTGTAGATCGTGGGGCGACCGGCAGGATCGCGCTCGGCGGTGATCAGGCCCTGCGGCTTGTGGAAGGCGAACAGCCGGGTGCGCTCGGGCTTGGCGACGGGCTGGTCGTCGACGGTCACTCCGCGCAGGTTCTCGATGATGGTGGCGGGCGTGGTGACGAGATCGCCATTGCGCTTGACGCGGCCTGCCTCGATCATCCGCTCGGCCTCGCGCCGACTGGCAACGCCCGCGCGTGCGAGGAGCTTGGCGATGCGTTCGCCTGAGGGGCGGTCGCCCGATTTTTCGTTGTCGCTCATCGTGCGCGCCTTAGCCGCGTGCGGGCAACAGGGGAAGGGCAGGCGGTGCAATCCCCACTTCGCGCGCATTCGCCAATTGCCGAGCGCGCCTGAACCGTGCGATCAGGCGGCGTACATGCTGTGTCGCCCCAATGGTGCAGCACCAAGGAGACCTGAGACGATGCAACCAGACAAAGCCGCAGCGAGCGAGCGCAGCCTGTTGGGATCGCTGCGCCCCTATCTGGAAAAGGAATCGCTGGCGGCCTTCTTCCTCGGCGTCTCCTCGGGCTTTCCCTATGCGATGATCGCCGCCACGCTGACCACGCGGCTCGCGCAGGACGGCATTGAAAAGAGCACGATTACAGCCTTCTCGCTCGCGTTCCTGGTCTACAACTTCAAGTGGATGTGGGCCTGGATCGTCGACGCGGTGAAGCTGCCGCTGCTCGGCAGGCTGGGCCACCGCGTCTCGTGGATGCTGGTGACGGGCGTGCTGGTGATCGCGGCGGTGATAAACCTCGCGCTGGCCGATCCGGCGCAGGATATCGTCTGGATGGCCACCAGCGCCGTGCTTGTCGGCGCGGCGGGCGCCACCTTCGATATCGTGATCGATGCTTACCGGATCGAGACTTTGAGGCCCTATCAGCTTGGCGTGGGCTCGGGCATGAGCCAGTACGGCTGGCGCATCGGCGCCGGGCTGGCGGCGGCGGTGGCGCTGGTGGTGGCGGCGCGTTCAGGCTGGCAGATCGCCTACATGGCCTGCGCGCTGTTCGCCTTTCCCGCGATGCTGACCGCGCTGATCCTCGGCGAACCGGCGCGGCACAAGGTCGAGATCGTGCGCACCGGCATTGCCGAGAAGTGGAAGAGCATCGTCGTCCCCTTCACCGAGTTTTTCCAGCGCAGCGGCGCTTTCGTGGTGCTGTTGTTCATCCTCGTCCACAAGATCGGCGACACGCTGGCGAACCTCACGCTGCGCCTGCTGTTCGACGACCTCGGCTACACCAACGACGAGATCGCGATCTACGACGTGGGCGTCGGCTTCTGGGCGCTGATTATCGGTGTGTTCGTGGGCGGGGTGATCTATGCCCGGCTCGGGCTCAAGAAGTCGGTGCTGATATCGCTGGTGCTGATGGCCATTTCCAACCTCAGCTTTGCCGCGCTGGCGGCGGCGGGCCATTCGAACATCGGCATGGCCGCGGCAATCGGGTTCGAGAACTTTGCCAGCGGTTATGGCGGCGTGGTGGTGGTGGCCTACTTCTCGGCGCTGTGCGACCTGCGCTTCACCGCCTCGCAATATGCGCTGATCTCGGCGGCGGCGAGCATCGTGGGGCGGTTCCTCACCGGCACCACGGCGGGCACGCTGATTGAATCGATGGGCTACGTGAACTTCTACATCATGACGACCATTGCCGCGCTTCCGGGGATCGTGCTGTTCTGGTGGATGATGCGCACGGGGCTGGTCGATGCCGCTATGGGTACGGCGGGGACGGAGAGGGCGCCGGAGGACTGAGGGCCGTTTGGTCCTTCGAGACGGGCTCGGACTTCGTCTTCGCGCTCCTCAGGACGAACGGAGATACGTACCTACTCCCGCTCACCCTTAGCTTGTCGAAGGGGCATCACGAGGTTTGCCTAACTATGAGGCGAACCTCGACGGGTGGCCTTCGACAAGCTCAGGCTGAGCGGATGGGGTGCGGACCGCGGGTCAGCAGCCTAATCCGGCAAGTCGCCGTTCTCGGCCAGCACCTTGCCCGCGAGGTACAGCGAACCGAAGATCAGCACCGTGCCCGCTTTGCCGCCCGGCAACGCCTCCAGCGCCCCCATAAAACTCTCGGCAGTGCTGACCTTCGCCACACCCGCCTCGCGCGCCAGCTCGGCCAGCGTATCGAGCGGGGCGTGGTCGCTGCCGGGGATCGGCACGGCGGTGAGGCTCGCCAGATGCGGCGCGACGATCTGGATAAAGCGCCGCGCGTCCTTCACCGCCATCATCGCCACCACCGCATCGACGGGCTGCTCGACCTTCTCTGACAAAAATTTCGCCAAGGCCTCCGCCGCATCGGGATTGTGCCCGCCATCTAGCAGAAACAGCCGTTCGGGGTGCGTGGCTGTAACCGGCCCCGCGCCCAGCTTCTGCAACCGCGCGGGCCAATAGGCGCTGCGAATACCCTCGGCGAGCGCCTCCTCGCTCACTGCCACGGCGCTCTGGTGGCGAATCATCGCCACGGCGAGCGCCGCGTTGTCGGCCTGATGCGCGCCGGGCATGGTCGGCAGGGGCAGGGCGAGTTCGCCCAGATAGTCGCGATAAGCGATGCCCGTATCGGAAATGTCGGCGAACCAGTCGCGTCCGCGCATGGCGTGTGGAGCGCCCGCTTGCTCGGCGCTCAGGCTCACCTGCGCGGCGACATCGGGGGCATAGTTCTGCGTCACCAGCGGCACGCCCTCGCGCGCGATGCCTGCCTTCTCGAAGGCGATACGCACCATCGGGTTGGCCTTCGGATCGGGCGCGCCGGGCTCGTCGTTGAGCAGGAAGGCCTCGTGATCGACGCCCAATGTGTTCACCGCGCAGACCGCTGGCTTGTCCATGACGTTGGTCGCATCGAGCCTGCCGCCGAGCCCGACCTCGATCACGCAGGCGTCGGCCGGAATGCGGTGGAAGGCGAGGAAGGTGGCCACCGTCGTCACCTCGAAGAAGCTCGGGCCGAGGTCTTCGGAGATGTCGAGCACTTCGGCCAGCAGTTCGCCCAGCAGCCGGTCCTCGATCAACTTTCCCGCGATGCGGATACGCTCGTTGTAGCGCACAAGGTGAGGCTTGGTGGCGGTGTGGACGACCAGCCCCTGCGCTTCGAGAATCGCGCGCAGGTAAGCGCAGGTCGAGCCTTTGCCGTTGGTGCCCGCGACGTGGAACACCGGCGGCAGGTCAAGCTGCGGATTGCCGAGCCGCGCGAGCAGCTCTTTCACGACGTCGAGCCCGATGCGCCCCTGCGGCAGGCTGAGCGCGGCAAGCCGATCGAGCTGCGCCTGAACGAAGGCGTCCGAACTGGCGGCGAAGTCTTTCACAAATTCTCTCCCTCACCTTCAGGGGAGGGATCGCGAGACTTGGCGCCGCGCAGCGGTGCCCAGTCGCAGCAGGGAGGGGCTTGCGGCCCCTGCGACCCGCTGCGCGGCTCGCCCCCACCCCTTGATCCCCTCCCCGGCGGGGAGGGGAGAAATGCGCATCACGCCGCTTTCCTCGGCGCGAGATAGTCGAGCAGCGTCGCCAGCGTTTCTTTCAGATCGTGCCGATTGACCACCATGTCGACCATGCCGTGCTTGTGCAGATATTCGGCGCGCTGGAAGCCTTCGGGCAGTTGCTCGCGAATCGTCTCCTGAATCACCCGCTGCCCGGCAAAGCCAATCAGCGCATCGGGCTCGGCAATGTGGACGTCGCCCAGCATTGCATAGCTGGCGGTGACGCCGCCGGTGGTCGGATCGGTCAGCACCACGATATAGGGCAGGCCCGCCTCTTTCAGCCGGCGCGTCATCACCGTGGCGCGCGGCATCTGCATCAGGCTGAGAATGCCCTCCTGCATGCGCGCGCCGCCTGCTGCTGTAACGGCGATATAGGCGCACCTAGCCTTAAGCGCGGCCTCAGCGGCGTTGCAGAAGGCATCGCCCACCGCCATGCCCATCGAGCCGCCCATGAACGAGAAGTCCTGCACGCCGACCACGGCCTTGCGCCCGTCGATCGTGCCGGTGGCGGCGGAGAAGGCATCCGGGTGCGGGCTCTTTGCGCGCGCCTGCTTGATGCGGTCGGTATAACGCTTGGTGTCGCGGAACTTGAGCGGGTCTTCCGCCACCACCGGATCGGCCAGCAGCGTGAAACCCGGATCGAGCAGCTGCGCCAGTCGCGCATCGGCCCCGATGCGCCCGTGATACTCACACTTCGGACAGACCGAAAGGTTGGCCTCGTAGTCTTTGGCGAACAGCATGTCCTGACAGCGTGGACATTTGATCCACAGGTTGTCGGGCGTATCGCGCTTGCTCACGAAGGGAAGGCGATTGCGAACTTTGGTCAGCCAGCTCATGCTGTTGCCTTTCGCGCGGAATGGACCGCCTTGGCAAGCCCCTCGACCAGCGCCTTGAGGTGCCGGGGAGCCTCGGCCCCGTGCTTTTCCACCAGATCGATGAAGGCCGAGCCGACCACCACCCCATCAGCCACCTTGGCGATTTCGGCGGCCTGCTCGGGCGTGCGCACGCCGAAGCCGACCGCGACGGGCAGGTCGGTGTGCGTCTTGATGCGCTGCACGTTGTCCTCGATCGAGGCCATGGCAGCCTGCTGCTTGCCGGTGATCCCGGCAACCGAGACGTAGTAAAGGAACCCGGAGGAGCCTTCGAGTACGGCGGGAATACGCTTGTCGTCGGTGGTGGGCGTGGCGAGACGGATCAGGCTGATGCCCTTGTCGCGCAGCGCGGGGCCGAGATCCTGATCCTCCTCCGGCGCAAGATCGACGCTGATCACGCCATCGACACCGGCCTTGGCGGCTTCTTGCGCGAACCATTCCGGCCCGCGGCGGACCATCGGGTTGGCATAGCCCATCAGCACCAGCGGCACCTCAGGGTGACGCGCGCGGAAATCGGCGGCGAGCTTCAGCACGTCTGCTGTTCTGGTGCCCGCGTTGAGGGCGCGGATGTTTGCGGCCTGAATGGCGGGGCCGTCGGCCATCGGATCGGTGAAGGGCATGCCCAGCTCGATCACGTCCGCGCCGCCTTCGACCAGCGCGTCGAGATTGGCGGCGGTGTCGCCGTCGCCCGCGGTGATGAAGCAGACGAGCGCGGGGCCCTTGGCGAAGGTGGTTTGGAAGCGCGTGCTCACATCTCTACTCCCAGCGCTTCGGCCACGGTAAAGATGTCCTTGTCGCCGCGTCCGCACAGGTTGGCGCAGATGATCGCGTCCCTGGGCATGGTCGGCGCGACCTTCACGATGGCGGCGATGGCATGGCTGGGTTCCAGCGCGGGGATGATGCCCTCGGTGCGGCAAAGCAGCTGGAACGCGTCCAGCGCTTCCTTGTCGGTGGCATAGGTGTAGTCGACGCGGCCCGATTCCTTGAGCCAGGCGTGCTCCGGCCCGATGCCCGGATAGTCGAGACCCGCCGAAATCGAGTGGCCCTCGGTGATCTGGCCGTCCTCGTCCTGCAGCAGATAGGTCTTGTTGCCGTGGAGAATGCCGGGGAAGCCGCCCGCCAGCGAGGCCGCATGTTCGTCGCCGTCGAGCCCGTGGCCCGCCGCTTCCACGCCGAGCATCTTCACATCGGGATCGTCGAGGAACGGATGGAACAGGCCAATCGCGTTCGAGCCGCCGCCGATCGCCGCCACCAGCAGATCGGGCAGGCGGCCGGTGCGGGCGAGCATCTGCGTGCGCGCCTCGCGGCCGATTACGGACTGAAAATCGCGCACTAGCTCGGGATAGGGGTGTGGGCCTGCCGCCGTGCCGATGATGTAGAAGGTGTCGTGCACGTTCGCGACCCAGTCGCGTAGGGCCTCGTTCATCGCATCCTTGAGCGTGCCGCGCCCCGAGGTAACCGGCACGACCTGCGCGCCGAGCAGCTTCATGCGGAACACATTGGGCTGCTGGCGGGCAACGTCGGTCGCGCCCATGAACACGGTGCAGGGCAGGCCGAACCGCGCGCAGACCGTGGCCGTGGCAACCCCGTGCTGGCCCGCGCCGGTCTCGGCGATGATGCGCGTCTTGCCCATGCGCATGGCGAGCAGGATCTGGCCGATGCAGTTGTTGATCTTGTGCGCGCCGGTGTGGTTCAGCTCGTCGCGCTTGAACCAGACCTGCGCGCCGCCCAGTTCCTCGGTCAGGCGCGGCGCGAAGTAGAGCGGGCTCGGGCGGCCGACATAGTGCTCCAGCAAGTCGTCGAACTGCGCCTTGAACTCGGGGTCCGCCTTGGCCTTGCGATATTCCTGCTCGAGGTCGAGAATCAGCGGCATCAGCGTTTCGGCCACGTAGCGTCCGCCGAACTGGCCGAAGTGCCCGCGCTCGTCGGGCTGGTTCATGTAGCTGTTGGGGGTATGTTCGCTCATGCCAGCGCGTTGGCAGAGCCTCCGCCCCTTGGCAAGATGGTGCTCGGCGCGAGGGTCAGCCGGGCAAGGCTGCCATGGCCGCGCGGGCGGCCTCGCAGAAGGCGGCGATTTTGTCGGTGTCTTTCACACCGCGCGCGCTTTCCACGCCCGAGGAGGCGTCGACGAGCGGCGCGCGGGTCTGGCGGATTGCCTCGGCGACATTGCCCGCATCGAGCCCGCCCGCAAGGCCCCATTCGGCCTCGTGGCGGAACTGCGCCAGCAGCCGCCAGTCGAGCGCGAGCCCGTTGCCGCCGGGCAGCGCGCCAGCGGGCGCATCGTAGAGCAGGCGGTGGGCAAAAGGCCTGTAGCGCTGCGCCTGTTCGAGGCTGGCCTGATCCTTCACGCCGATAGCTTTCCAGATTTCGAGGTCGGAATGCTCGCGCATAAGCTGGACCCACTCGGGCGTTTCCTGCCCGTGCAGTTGCAGCACATCGGGGCGGACCACCTGAACGATATCCGAGGTCTGCGCGGGCTCCATGTTCACGGTCAGCAGCACCGTCTTGACGTGCGCGGGCACCCGTTCGCGCAGATCGGCGGCGCGGCCGATGGAGACATGGCGCGGGCTCGGCTTGAAATGCACCAAGCCCACGTGCGTAGCCCCCGCCGCCACGGCGGCGTCGATGGCCTCGGGCGTGGAGAGTCCGCAGATCTTGATCAGAGGAGGTGCCATATCCGGCCCTGCTTAGGCGCGTTACAGCGTCGCTTCAATCTCGCGCGCGGCGGCCAGCGGGTCGGCGGCCTTGCTGATCGGACGTCCGATCACCAGCACGCTTGCTCCGTCGTCGCGGGCCTTGCGCGGGGTGACCGTACGCTTCTGGTCGCCCGTGGCGCTGCCTGCGGGGCGCAGGCCGGGGACCACGAAGAAGCCGTGCTTCCACTGCTTGTGGACCGCGCCCACTTCCTGCCCCGAGCAAACAATCCCATCCAGTCCGGCCGATTCGGCCAGTTCGGCCAAGCGCATCACATGATCGTGCGGGGTGCCCGCAACGCCGGTGCGCGCAAGGTCGCGCTCATCAAGGCTGGTGAGCATCGTTACCGCCACCACCTTGCAGTTCTCGCCGGCAGCGGCCTTGGCGTCCTCCATCATCGCCCGCCCGCCCGAAGCGTGGACGGTGACAATGGCGGGCTCGAGCACGTGGATCGACTGCATCGCTCCGGCGACGGTGTTGGGAATGTCGTGCAGCTTGAGGTCGAGGAAGATCGGCAGTCCGCTGGCCTGCACCATCTCCATCACTCCGTGGTGGCCATGGGCGTAGAAGAACTCCATGCCCAGCTTCACCCCACCGATATGGCCGCGGACTTTGCCGAGGAGGTCTTTCGCCGCATCGAGCTGCGGCACGTCGAGTGCAAGGTAGATCGGATTGCTCACGGGTTTTCCGGTTTGGTGGAGGGAGTGGTGGGCAGCGGCGACAGCGGGTCGGCCCCGATCGGGGGCGCTGCGGGTGCGATCTCTTCGGCCGGGGCGATCGGTGTCGCGTCAACGGCGCTGGCGGCAGCGGGTTCGGCCTGCATCGGGGTGGCCTGCGCCACGCGTGCGGCGTTCTCGAGGCTCTGGATGCGGCGGCGGGCCTGCCATTTCGACGCGCGCAGATAGAGCCACATCGGCACGAAGCCTATGAGGAACGAGATAATGACGATGGCCGGCACCTTGGTATCGACCAGAATGCCGGGCCAGATGCGGACGGTCACATCGGTCCAGTTGGCGACCGAGAAGGCCACCAGGGCGACGAGCAGCAAGGCCCAGGCGAATGTGCGCAATATCTGCATCGTACCTCCTCAATCGGCCCGCAAGGCTAGCCAAACCGCCGCCCCTTGGGAAGAGCGCCGATCAGCCGCCGAAAACACGGTCGAAAATCGTGTCGACATGCTTGAAGTGGTAGGCAAGGTCGAACTTCTCTTCGAGCTGTTCCTCGCTCAGCGCCGCGCTGACCTCGGGATCGGCCTTCAGCAGTTCGAGCAGCGAGAGCTGACCGTCCGATTCCCACACCTTCATCGCGTTGCGCTGCACGAGGCGATAGCTTTCGTCGCGGCTGAGGCCAGCCTGCGTCAGCGCCAGCAGCACCCGCTGCGAGTGGACGAGGCCGCCCATCCGGTCGAGGTTCTTCTGCATCCGTTCGGGGTAGACCAGCAGCTTGTCGATCACCCCGGTGAGGCGCGCGAGCGCGAAGTCCAGCGTGATGGTGGCGTCGGGGCCGATGAAGCGCTCGACCGACGAGTGCGAGATATCGCGCTCGTGCCACAGCGCGACGTTCTCCATCGCGGGCAGGGCATAGCTGCGGATCATGCGTGCCTGTCCGGTAAGGTTCTCGGTCAGCACCGGATTTCGCTTGTGCGGCATGGCCGACGAGCCCTTCTGGCCGGGTGAGAAATACTCCTCGGCCTCAAGCACCTCGGTGCGCTGGAGGTGCCGCACTTCGACCGCGATGCGCTCGATCGAGCTGGCGATCACGGCAAGCGTGGAGAAGTACATTGCGTGGCGATCGCGCGGGATGACCTGGGTCGAGACCGGCTCGATCTCCAGCCCCATCTGCTCGGCGACATAGACCTCGACGCTCGGATCGACATTGGCGAAGGTGCCGACCGCGCCCGAAATGGCGCAGGTGGCGATCTCGGCGCGAGCCGCGATCAGGCGAGCCTTGGCGCGCGAAAACTCGGCATAGGCTTCGGCGAGCTTGAGGCCGAAGGTCACCGGCTCGGCGTGGATGCCGTGGCTGCGGCCGATGGTGGGGGTATACTTGTGCTCCTGCGCCCGGCGCTCGATGGCGGCGAGCAGTTCGTCGAGGTCGGCCAGCAGGATGTCGCTGGCCCGCGCGAGCTGGACGTTGAGCGTGGAGTCGAGAACGTCGGAGCTGGTCATGCCCTGATGCATGAAGCGCGCCTCGGGGCCGACCTGTTCGGCCACCCAGTCGAGGAAGGCGATCACATCGTGCTTGAGGACGGCTTCCTTGGCGTCGATGGCGGCAACGTCGATCTTGGGGTTCGTGGCCCACCAGTCCCACAGCGCCTTGCCGGCACTTTCCGGCACCACGCCCAGCTCCCCCATCTTGACCGCGGCGTGGGCCTCGATCTCGAACCAGATGCGATAGCGCATCTCGGGCTCCCAGATCGCGGTCATGGCGGGGCGGGCGTAACGGGGGACCATGGGTGTGCTCCAGTATGGCGGGAAATTCTGTCGGCGCGGCTAGGGCGTAGGGCGCGCAATGACAAGAGGCCAGCGATACTGATTGTCTAAAGCAGTCCCTTCGCGCGCAGCGAAACATAGCCTTCGCGGCCCACGATCACGTGGTCGTGGACCAGCACGTTCACCAGCCGCCCGGCCTCGGCGATGCGGCGGGTGATGTCGATATCGGCCTTGCTCGGCTCGGGATTGCCCGAGGGGTGGTTGTGCACGAGAATCACCGCCGCCGCCCCGCGCGTGATCGCGGTGCCGACCACCTCGCGCGGGTGAATAGAGGCCTCGTTGATCGTGCCGTCGTGGACGTGCTGGTCGAGGATCAGCCGGTTGCGGGTATCGAGATAGAGCACGCGCACGCGCTCCACATTGAGGTGCGCCATATCGATGGCGAGGTAGTCGATCAGCGCCTGCCAGCTTCCCAGCACCGGCTTCTGCGAGACTTCGGAGCGCGCCATCCGCCGCGCTGCGACGCTGGCGATGCGGATCATGGCTGCGCTCGCCTCGCTCACGCCTTTGACTTCGCACAGGGCGGCGGGATCGGCATTCATCACGCCCGCGAGCGAGCCGAACTTGTCGAGCAGGGCCTTGGCCTGCGGCTTGGTATCGCCGCGCGCGAGGGCGCCGAACAGCAGGTATTCGAGCACCTCATAGTCGGCCAGCGCCTCCGGCCCGCCATTCAGCAGCCGCGCGCGCAGGCGGGCACGGTGGCCCGATCCGGCGTGGGCGGCGCGTTGGCTCTGGCTGTCGGGCCGGTCGGGCAAAGGCTTCCCCCTGATTTGCCTGCACCCTTCCATTGCCTTTGCGCGCATCCTCGCGCAAGTGTGCCCGCGATGGCGCAGGATGCCGATATCACCAATGCTCCGGCGCGACCGGGCCGCAAGTGGCTCACCCTTGGTAACGCGATCCGCGCGGTCGTGCTGCTGGGTGTGGGCGGCGCGGCCTGGGCATGGATAACGCGCGAGGACATCGCCTACGATATTATCGCCGACGAGCTGGAAAGCCGCGGGATCGAGGCCCAGTACAAGGTCGAGAAAATATCGGCTTACCGGCAGGTGCTGACCGATATCGTGATCGGCGACCCCGCGCGGCCCGACGTTACGATAGAGCGGGTGGAGATCATCACCCAGCCGCGCCTCGGTCTGCCCGGCTTGCAGGAGGTGCGACTGGTGCGTCCCCGCGTGTTCGGGCGAATCGCTGATGGGCGACTCAGCCTCGGATCGCTCGACAAACTCATCTACACCGGCAGTGACGAGCCCTTCGCGCTGCCCGATCTGGCCTTGAGCGTGGACGATGGCCGGGCGCTGATCGAGAGCGACTTTGGCCGGATCGGCGCGAAGTTGCAGGGCGCGGGGAACCTGGCTGGCGGCTTCACCGGCGAACTGGCGCTGGTCGCGCCGAACCTTGTGATGGCCGATTGTTCGGCGCAGGGCGCGAGCCTGTTCGGAACAGTGAACGTCGACAGCGGCAAGCCGCACTTCGCCGGGCCGCTGCGATTCGATAGGCTTGCTTGCGGCGAAACCGTGAACCTCGCCAAGGGCGGTGTGGAACTCGATGTGCTCGCCGCCAGCGATCTTGCCGTCGTCTCGGGGCGCGCTGCCATCGCCACCGGGGCGGGGCAGGCACCTGCCGCCACCGTCGCCGCGCTGAACGGCACCAGTTCATTTTCCTGGCGCGAAAGCCTGTTTACCGCCGACTATCGCCTTGCCGCGCGCGACCTCGTTACCAGCGAAGGCCGCTTCGCCCGGTTCGAAGCCGATGGCTTCGTGCGCGCCCGCGACAACTTTGCGCGGCTGGAGGGCGAGGGCACCGTCGAGGGCACCGGCCTGCAACCCGGCGCGCGGCCCGGCAAATTGCTCGCCGAGGCAGCGCGCAGCGCCGAGGGCACGCTGTTCGCCCCGCTGATCGAGCGGATCAATGGCGCGCTGGCGTCGGAACTGCGCGGCGCGCGTCTGCTGGCCGACTTTACCTTCCGCCAGAATGCCGAACGGCTGGCGCTGGTAGTCCCGCAGGCCGAACTGCGCGGGCGCTCGGACGATATCGTGCTTGGCCTGTCGCGCGCGCAGTTCGCGCTGGAGGGCGAGGGCCTGCCGCGCTTCGACGGCAACTTCCTCACCGGCGGGGCGGGGCTGCCGCGAATCAGCGGGCGGATGGAACAGGAGCCGGGCGAGCCGCTCTCGCTGCGGCTGTCGATGGCGGACTATGCGGCGGGCGATGCCAGCCTCGCGATCCCCGCACTGCGGATGACGCAGGCGCGCGATGGTACGATCAGCTTTGCCGGGCGCGCCTTTGCGTCTGGCGCGGTGCCCGGCGGATCGGTGCGCGGAGCCGAGGTGCCGCTTGACGGAACCTACAGCGCGGGCGGGAATCTTGCCCTGTGGCGCGGCTGTCAGACCTTCTCGGTCGAGGCGCTGGCGCTGGGCGACCTCGCCTTCGGGCGCGAGCGGATCGAGCTGTGTCCGCAAGGCCAGCAGCCGCTCCTGCGCTATGGCGCGCAAGGGGTGAGCTTCGCTGCCCGCACCGCGCCGCTCGATTTCCGCGCCCGGATGGGCGGTGCGCCGCTGCATCTCGCGACCGGAGCGCTCAGCGTGAGCTGGCCCGGCACGCTCAGCACCAGCGCCGCGCTGGTCGAACTGGGCGAGGGCGAGGACGTGGTGCGGCTCGCGCTCGGCCAGCTCGATGCGCGGCTGGAGCAGGACTATATCGGCGGCACCTTTGCCGAGGCTTCGCCGCATCTGCCCGCCGTTCCGCTCGACATCTCGCAGGGCGCGGGCACATGGCGCTACACCGATGGCGTGCTGGATCTCTCCGATGTTGCCTTCCGCATCGAGGACCGCGCCGCGCCCGACCGGTTCGAGCCGCTGACAGCCCAGAGCGCCGAGCTGTCGCTCAGAGACGGGGTGATTCGCGCCCGCGCGCTGCTGCGCGAACCCGACAGCAAGGTGGCCGTGACGCGCGTCGCCATCGCGCACGATCTGTCGAGCGGGGCCGGTCATGCCGATCTGGCGGTCGACGGCATCACCTTCGACAGCAAGTTCCAGCCGCAGGATCTTTCGCGCCTCGCGCTCGGCGTGGTGGCCAATGTTGCGGGCACGGTCACCGGCACCGGGCGGATCGACTGGAACGCCAGGGGCGTCACCAGCTCGGGCCGGTTCGCTTCCGAAAGTCTCGATCTCGCCGCCGCCTTCGGGCCGGTCAAACATGCGCGCGGCGAGATCGTCTTCACCGACCTGCTCGCGCTGACCACCGCGCCGAATCAGACCATCAGGGTCGGCGCGATCAACCCTGGCATCGAAATCTACGACGGCGAAGTAACCTATCAGCTGGTGAACGGCGAACGGCTCGAAATCGGCGGCGGGCAATGGCCGCTGCTGGGCGGAACGCTCACGCTGCGCCCGCTGACAATGAACATCGGCGAAAGCGAAAGTCGCACGTACACTGTTGTCATTGAGGGGCTGGAGGCGAGCCGCTTTATCGAGCGGATGGAGCTGAACAACCTTGCCGCCACGGGCAAGTTCGATGGCGTGATCCCGATCGTGTTCGACGAAGACGGCAACGGCTTTCTCGTGGGCGGCGTGCTCACGTCGCGCGAGCCGGGGGGCAATCTCGCCTATGTCGGCCAGTTGACTTACGAAGACCTGTCCTTCGTCGGCAATCTGGCCTTTCAAACGCTGCGTGATCTCAGGTTCAACGGCGCCGAGATCCTGCTCGACGGGCCGCTCGCGGGCGAACTGGTCACGCGGGTGCGGTTCGAGGGCATCCGGCAGGGCGAGGGTGCGCAGAACAACATCATCTCGCGCACCATTGCGCGCCTGCCGCTCGAACTGCGGCTCAATATCCGTGCGCCGTTTTACAAGCTGATCGCCAGCACCCGCTCGCTTTACGACCCGTCTTCGCTGCGCGATCCGCGCCGGCTGGGCCTGATCGGCGAGCGCGGCGAGGTGCTGCGCGACCAGATCGATCAGGACGCGGTCGACGAACTCGATGCCGAGGCCGAACGCGCGGCCGAAGAAGAACTCAGCCGCCAGCGCGGCGATGAACCCGCTATTCAGCCATCCGAAAGCGAGGATGCCCTATGAGGAATGTCAATTTGACCACGCCTGCACTTCGCGCGCATAAGCCCTCTGGAACGGGGAGCAACATGGGTACGAAGTCGGGCCGGGCGATAGTGATGGGGGCAGTGCTGCTTGGGCCGATCCTGCTGTCAGGATGCATCAAGCTCGAAGCCCCGACCGAGCCGATCGTGATCGAGCTCAACATCAATATCACCCAGGAAGTAATTTACCGGCTGGCGGAAGACGCTGGCAACACGCTGGATGAAAATGCCGACATCTTCTGATGCCGGCACGAGGGAAACGATGATGACAAAGAGCGCAAAGAACCGGATTTGGCTTGCCAGCGGCGCTGCCGCCCTGCTTGGCCTCGGCCTTGTGGCAGGCCCGGCGCTGGCTCAGCGCGACCCGGCCTATGCTGCGGCGCGTTCCTCCGGGCAGGTGGGCGAGAAGATGGATGGCTATCTCGGCGTGGTCGGCACGGGCAATGCCCAGCTGCGCGCGATGGTGGACGACATCAATATCCGCCGCCGCGCGGTCTATGCCGAACAGGCGCAGGCCAAGGGCGCCACGCTGGAGGAATATGCCTTCACCGCGGGCTGTCTCGCCATCTCGCGCACCGAGCCGGGCGAAATGTATGTCGCCTATTCGACCGGTCAGTGGACGGCCCGCACGGGCTCCTCGCCGGATCGCGATCCGCGCTGCCCGTAAGCTTGGCCGTAAGCCTGGCCGCAATTGGGGGACAAGGCCGCGAACATCCACGCTGCACTGCCGCAGCTGCGGTTGACTCGTTCGTAACCCCCGCCTAAGGGGCACACGCCTTCGGCGGACAGTATTGCAAGCAAGTGTCTTTCCCATGTAGGGAAAATCATGAGCGACAAGAAATCCGCCCGGGAATCAATCGGTGAAGATGCGCGGATCGACGCGCTCGAGAAGCGGCTTGCAGCCGCGCGCGAGCGGGAAGAACAGCGCAACAAGCCGGTCGTGCAGGGAGCAGGCGAGGGCGAGAAGCTCGGCAATCGCGTGCTGTCCTATTTGCTCGGCGGGATTCTCGGTGGTGCACTGGTGGGCTGGGCGATTGACCAGCTGGCCGGAACTGCGCCCTGGGGCCTGTTGGTGATGCTGTTCCTCGGAATAGTCGTCGGCTTCAGAAACATTATCCGGATAACCAGCAAGCGCCCCTGAAGCTTACGATTAGGGGCGTTTGTTGCAGCTAGTTAGAGGCGAGAAGAGAGACGTGGCCGCAGACACCGCCAAAGTCGATCCGATGCACCAGTTCGCTATCGAGCCGATCTTCGGCTCCGACTGGGCCATTGCAGGTCACAATATCGCCTTCACCAATTCCGCCTTGTGGATGCTGATCGCCGGCATCTGCCTGTGGATCTTCATGATCGGCGGGATGAAGCGCGAAGTTGTGCCCGGTCGCTGGCAGATGGCGGTCGAAACGATGACCGGTTTCATCGACGACCTGCTTGAGGCGAACATGGGCAAGGAAGGGCGCAAGTATGTGCCCTATGTCTTCACGCTGTTCATGTTCATCCTGTTCGCGAACCTGCTGGGCCTGATCCCGCTGCCGCTCGCGATGGCAGGCGTCCATGCCTTCACCTTCACCAGCCACTTCACCGTTACCGGTGTGCTCGCGATCATGACCTTCGCGATCGTGCTGACGGTCGGCTTCTGGAAGCACGGGCTGCACTTCTTCAGCCTGTTCGTTCCGCACGGCACGCCCACGCTGATGATTCCGCTGATCTTCGTGATCGAGCTGATCAGCTTCCTGTTCCGCCCCTTCAGCCTTGGCCTGCGCCTGTTCGTGGCCATGATGAGCGGGCACGTGCTGCTCGAAGTGCTCTCCAGCTTCGTGATCGACGCCGCCAATGCCGGCCCCGCCTATGGCGTGCTGATCGGCGGCCCCAGCTTCATCCTGATGATTGCCATCTGCGCGCTCGAACTGCTCGTCGCCGGCATCCAGGCTTACGTTTTCGCACTGCTCACGTCGCTCTACATCAACGACGCCGAGCACCTGCACTAAGTTCGCACGTTTTTCGTTTATCAAGTTCTAAAGGAAGGGTTTTATCATGGATGCAGAAGCTGCAAAGCTGTTGGGTGCCGGTCTCGCGGCGATTGGTGCCGGTATGGCTGCACTGGGCGTGGGCAACGTCTTTGCCTCGTTCCTCGAAAGCGCGCTGCGCAACCCCGGCGCGGCTGACGGCCAGCAGGGCCGCCTGTTCATCGGCTTCGCGGCTGCCGAACTTCTCGGCCTGCTGTCGTTCGTCGTTGCGATGATCCTGATCTTCGTCGCCTGATTTGGCTGGGCCGGGCGCGCCGCAAGGTGCTTCCGGCCTGACCGACCCAGCGCATCTCACCAGACCATACCCGGAATCCGTCCATGCCTCAGATAGCCCAGATGTCCGAGACCTTCGCCAGTCAGTTGTTCTGGCTGCTGCTGGTGTTTGGCATCCTGTTCTTCGTGATCGGCAAGGGCATGGTGCCCAAGGTGATGGACACGGTGGGCCTGCGCGACAAGCAGATCGCCGACGACCTCGCTGCAGCACAGGCTGCGCGCGATGCCGCCGATGCCGAGGAAGAAGCCTGGCGGACCCGCGAAAATGCCAACCGTGCCTCGGCACAGGCATTGGTGGGTGAGGCCAAGGCCAAGGCTCAGGCCAGCACCGAAGCCCGTTTGGCCGAAGTGCAGGTCGGGATCGATGCCCGCATGGCGCAAGCCGAAGCCCGCATTGCCGCCTCGCGCGATGCGGCGGCCGGTGAAATCGAAGCTGTGGCTGCCGATGCGGCCAAGGACATCGTTTCGCGTCTGGCGGGTGTAAATGTGGATCAGACTGCTGCCCTCGGGGCAGTGAAGAAAGCAATGGCCCATGGCTAATCCCGAAGCTCCCCAGGTCTTCGAGACCGAAAGTCCCGCCGTGTTCGAGGCCGAAGGTCACGGCGCTCATGTCGAGCATGCCGAACCGATGGCGCTGGGCCTTGCGCCGGGTGGCTGGGTCGGCCTTGCGATGCTGGTGTTCCTGATCGTGCTGATCTGGAAGGGCGTGCTCAAGACGATCGGTGGCGGGCTCGATGCCAAGATCGCCGCGATCAAGGCGAACCTCGACGAGGCCAAGCAATTGCGCGCCGAGGCGGAAGCTCTGCGTGCGGAGTATAGCGCGAAGATCGCCGGTGCCGAGAAGGACGCTGAGGCTATGCTCGAGGGCGCCCGGCAGGAAGCCGAAGCGATTGTCGCCAAGGCTGAGACCGACACGGCAGCTGCCATCGCCCGCCGCGAGCAGATGGCGACCGACAAGATCGCCGCTGCCGAACGTCAGGCGATTGCCGAACTGAAGGCACGCGCCGCCGATGCCTCGACCAGGGCTGCGGCAAGCCTCATCGCCGAGGGGCACGATGCGGCTGCCGACAAGGCGCTGGCTGACCAGGCGATCGCCGCGATCTGACCCGCGCAAGCTCTGTCGGACCAAGAAGACCCTCGCTTCGGCGGGGGTTTTTCTTTTGCGCTTTCCTTCATGGGGGCCGCACGGCTAGCAATGCTGCAAATTCGCTTATTCGGGAGAGAACACGATGAAGATTGCGGTACTGGGAGCCAGCGGCAAGGGCGGCTCGGAGATTGCCAAGGAAGCGGCCGCGCGTGGGCATGAGGTAATTGGCCTCTCGCGCCACCCTGAGGCCATTCCGGCAGCGGACGGGATCACCGCCAAGGAATGCGACGTTGAGAATACCGATGCCCTCGTGGAGGCCATCAAGGGCGTCGACGCGGTCATCAGCGCGCTCCATTTCAACGTTACCGCCGAGCATCTGCTGGCGGCAGTCAAGGCGGCGGGCGTTCCGCGCCTGCTGGTGATGGGCGGCGCGGCCAGCCTCAAGAACGCGGACGGCGTGCGGCTTTACGATTCGCCCGAGTTCCCCGAGAATATCAAGCCGTTCGTGATCGGCGGCATCCACTTCCTCGACGCGCTGCGCGAGGAGCAGGAGGTTGACTGGACGTTCTTCTCGCCCGCCATGCTGATCTTCGTCGGCGAGCGTCAGGGTCCCGGCAGCTTCCGGCTCGGCACCGAGGAACTGGTGGTCGACGCCAATGGCGAGAGCAAGATCAGCTATGCCGACTATGCCATCGCCATGGTCGACGAACTGGAAGCGCATAATCACAGCCGCTCGCGCTTCACCGTGGGATACTGAGCGGGCGGTTGTTCAATCTCAGAACGAGTCCTTCGCGGCCCTGATGGCGGCGAAGGTCTCGTCGGGGCTGTCGCCGCCCCAGTGGGCCTGCATGTCGGGATCGTCGGCGCGCAGGAAGGGGTTGGTCTCCAGCTCGCGACCAAGCGGGAAGGGCACGGTCGGCTCGCCTGCTGCGCGCTTCGCTTCGATCTCGCGGGCATAGTCCATCAGCGCATCGTTGCCGGGGTCGGCGTGGAGCGCGAAGGCCGCGTTCGCCTGCGTGTACTCGTGCGCGCAGCAGATGGTGGTCTCGGCGGGCAGGGCGCGCAGGCGTTCGAGGCTGGCCCAGAACTGCTCCGGAGTACCCTCGAACATCCGCCCGCAGCCGAGCGCAAACAGCGAATCGCCGACGAAGGCGAGCCCCGCTTCGGGCAGGTGGTAGGCGATGTGGCCCTTGGTATGGCCGCCCACGTCGATGACCTGCGCAGTGTTGCCGCCCAGCGTCGCGCTGTCACCGCCAGCCAGCACCACGTCGAGCGGGAACTTCGCCGACACCTCCTGCGGGCCGTAGATCGTGCAGCCAGTCGCGGCCTTGATCGCGGCGTTGCCGCCCGCGTGGTCGGGGTGCCAGTGGGTGTTCCAGATCTGCGTGATGCGCCAGCCTTTCGCCTCGGCCTCGCGCAGGTAGGTCTCGGCATCAGGCGTATCGATGCAGGTGGTCTCGCCGCTGGCGCTGTCATGCAGCAGATAGCCGTAGTTGTCGGACAGGCAGGGGAACTGGTGGAGTTCGAGTGTCATTTGCCGTCGGTTCCTCGTGCGAAGGTTGGAATGCCATCGGGCAGGCTGACCCAGGGATGGCGATGCTGTTCCCACACCGCGCGCACCGGAGCGGGGAAGGCGGGATCGGCAAAGGCGCCCACGGGCACACCGATCAACGCCGGGGCCTTTTCGAGCAACACATAGACGGTGCTGCCGCAATGCGGGCAGAAGCCGTTGGTGAGGGCAGTGCCGCTGTAAGAGCCGCGCCGGTATTCGCGCGCCTCGCCGCTCACGGTGACGGCCTCTTTGGCGAAGTAGGCGATAACGCCAAAGGGAGAGCCGCTGCGCCTTTGGCAGTCGTCACAATGGCACAGCACCGTGGTGGGCTGTGCGTCGTCAGTGACCGAGGCCTGAAGAACGCCGCATTGGCAGTGGGCTAGCATGGCCCCAGTCTAGGAGCCTTGCCCGATGTAGGAAAGGCCCGCCTGCCATACGGCAAGCGGGCCTTCCTGAATGTGCGATGAGAGGCCCGACCGCAAGGCCGGGCGCAACCCAATTAGTCCTGCTTCTTCAGCGCGGCGCCGAGGATGTCGCCCAGCGAGGCGCCCGAGTCGGCCGAACCGAACTGTGCCACAGCTTCCTTCTCTTCGGCGATCTGCAGCGCCTTGATCGAGAAGTTGGGCTTCTTCGAACGGTCGAAACCGGTGACCATGGCATCGACCTTCTGGCCGGCCTGGAAACGGTCGGGACGCTGCTCGTCGCGGTCGCGGCCGAGGTCCGAACGCTTGATGAAGCCGGTCGCGCCGTCTTCGCCAACCTGCACTTCGAGGCCGCCATCGCGCACTTCGAGCACGGTCACGGTCACGGTCTCGCCGCGACGCAGGTTCGAGCTGTCGCCCACACCTTCCGCCGAGGGAGCGCCCTTCTCGAGCTGCTTCATGCCGAGGCTGATGCGCTCCTTGTCGACGTCGACATCGAGCACCACGGCCTGGACCTCTTCACCCTTGCGGTGCAGCGCCAGCGCGTCTTCGCCCGAGATGCCCCAGGCGATGTCCGACATGTGAACCATGCCGTCCACGTCGCCGGGCAGGCCGATGAACAGGCCGAACTCGGTGGCGTTCTTGACTTCGCCGGTGACGGTCGAGCCAACCGGGTGCGATTCGGCGAACTCTTCCCACGGGTTGCGCTGGGCCTGCTTGAGGCCGAGCGAGATGCGACGCTTCTCGCTGTCGACTTCCAGCACCATGACGTCGACTTCCTGCGAGGTCGAGACGATCTTGCCGGGGTGGACGTTCTTCTTGGTCCAGCTCATTTCCGAAACGTGGACCAGGCCTTCGATGCCCGGCTCCAGCTCCACGAAGGCGCCGTATTCGGTGATGTTGGTGACCTGACCAGTGATCTTGGCACCGATCGGGTACTTGGCGCCAACGCCTTCCCACGGATCGCTTTCAAGCTGCTTCATGCCGAGGCTGATGCGCTGCGTGTCGGCGTTGATGCGGATGATCTGGACGGTCACGGTCTGGCCGATCTCGATCACCTCGCTCGGGTGGTTGACGCGCTTGTAGCTCATGTCGGTGACGTGGAGCAGGCCGTCGATGCCGCCCAGGTCCACGAAGGCGCCGTAGTCGGTGATGTTCTTGACCACACCGTCGACGACCTGGCCCTCGGCCAGCTTGTCGATCAGCTCGCTGCGCTGTTCGGCGCGGGTCTCTTCCAGCACGGCGCGACGCGAGACGACGATGTTGCCGCGGCGACGGTCCATCTTGAGGATCTGGAAGGGCTGGGTCATCTCCATCAGCGGGGTGACATCGCGCACCGGGCGGATGTCGACCTGCGAACCGGGCAGGAAGGCCACGGCGCCGTCGAGATCGACGGTGAAGCCGCCCTTCACACGGCCGAAGATGCGGCCATCGACGCGCTTGCCTTCGCCGAACTCGCTTTCCAGCTTGTCCCAGGCGGCTTCGCGGCGGGCGCGGTCGCGGCTGAGCATGGCTTCGCCGTCGGCGTTCTCGACGCGGTCAACGAAGACCTCGACTTCCGAGCCGACCGTCAGGCCGTGGTCGCCTTCGCCACGTTCGAATTCCTTGAGGGCGACGCGGCCTTCGCTCTTGAGGCCGACGTCGATGATGGCCATGCCATTTTCGATGTTGGTAACGGTGCCCTTGACGACGCGGCCTTCGAAGCCGCCCTCGGCGCCGCCGAGCTGTTCATCGAGCATTGCGGCGAAATCGTCGCGGGTAGGATTGGCGCTTGATGCCATAGTGGTCTCTATCCTGTTCACATTTGCTACCGGCCACCGGTTTTACCGGGGTCTTTACCCGTCTCCCGCACGATTACGGGGCCAAACGGGGCAAGAGGGCCGTTTCCGCACAGGCCGGTTGCCATGCACGGGTTCGTTCGAGCCAAAGCCTTTCGGAACGGACGCGCCCCTAGGCGAAACGGGTGCAAAAGGCAAGTGAATTGGGCCGGGTGAACTGGGGGCTGCGAACTCAAGCTGTTGGATTGAGGGCGGTGAATTGGGATAGGTGGGGCCACGGTGTTACAGGTGTGACAGTGTCCTGAGCGGAAAAACCTTGTCCGTTTGCGCCGGGGCTTCGGCTGATGGCAGGGAAGGGGGAGCAGGCGTATTGGCATGACGGGCGCTTCCTGCCACCGGCCCGGCCATGTAGGAAAGCGCCGATGACGAACCATGCTCCTTTGATCGAAGCCCTCGCGCGCTACCGCCGATACCACCGCGCCCGGCGCAATGTGGCAACCCATGCGCTGGGCATTCCCATGATCGTGCTGGCAGTCGAGATCCTGCTGTCGCGCCCGGTGTGGGAGCTGCCCGGTTTCACGCTGACCCCCTCGGTGATCGCCACGGCAGCGGCGGCACTCTATTATCTGAAGCTCGATAAGCTGCTGGGCGGAGCGCTGGCGCTGGTGCTGATCGGCATGGCGCGACTGGGGCTGGAGATCGCGCAAATGGATACCGCCGTGTGGCTAGGCAGCGGGATCGGGCTGTTTGTGCTGGGATGGGCGTTGCAGTTCCTCGGCCATCATTTCGAGGGCCGCAAACCGGCCTTCCTCGATGACCTGCGCTCGCTATTGATCGGGCCGCTGTTCGTGACTGCCGAGGCGGCCTTTGCGCTGGGCCTGTGCGGGGAGCTTAAGGCCGAGATCGAGCGCGAGAGCCAGAGCCTGATGTCATTACCCTGATCCAGCTTGCTCCCCTCCCCTTGGGGAGGGGCTGGGGGTGGGGGCTCGACGCTGGCTGGCGTGGAACCCCCACCCCAACCCTTCCCCACAGGGGAAGGGCCTTGCGCCTCGATGCCAGGTCACCCGGCTTCAGGCGGCCGTGCCAGCCCATTCTATTCGTTCAGCCAGTCAGCCGTAAGCGTGCCCCGGTGCCCCTCGGGCGCCAGCGCGGCGCGCAGGGCCTCCAGCATCGGCGGCAACGCCTGCGTGAAGGCATAGGGCGGGTTGACGATGAACAGGCCCGCGCCGTTGTAAATGCCGGGCTGATCCTCGTCGTACAGCCAGTGCTCGACCGACAGAAATTTCGAAGTGCCGAGCTTGCCGAGCTGCTCCTTCCACCGCGCGTGGACGGCGCGCTCCTTCAGCGGATACCAGATCACCGTCACGCCGTGCGCCCACTTGCGGTGCGCCGCGGCGAGGGTGGCGGTGATCCGCGCGCGCTCGTCGGTCTGCTCATAGGGCGGGTCGACCACCACCACGCCGCGCGGGGTGCGCGGCGGCACCAGCGCCAGCCACAGCTCATAGGCGTCGCGCTGATGCACGGCGGCGGGGGTGCCGCGCATGGCGGCGCGCAGGGCCTGCGCGTCCTCGGGGTGTTTTTCGTTGAGGACCAGCACGTCCTGCGGGCGCAGCAGCTGCGCCAGAACCTGCGGAGAGCCGGGGTAAAGGCGCGGCTCGTCCCCGCCGTTCACCGCGCTTACGGCGGCGCGATAGGCGTCCAGCAAAGGGTTTGTATCGGCACAGGCCCGCAGCACGCCTTGTGCCGCCTCGCCGGTGCGCTGGGCCTGATCGCCGAGCAGGTCATAAAGCCCGCAGCCGGCATGGGTGTCGATCAGGGTCAGCGCGCTCTGCTTGAGCTGCAAGGCCTGCACCAGCGCGATCAGCAGGCTGTGCTTCACGACATCGGCGCTGTTGCCGGCATGGAACGAGTGGCGGTAGTTCATGGCAATTCCCTATGCCGACGCTCTGCTTTCGTGTGGCCAGCTGCGACGCCGCTCGCGCGACCATTGCAGATTGCGGGCGACAGGCAAGGATCAGCGCAAGGCGCGGATCGTCGATTGGTCCGCGCTGGTGAAATCCGGGTCCACATAGACCCGCACCGCCTTGATCAGCTCGCCCTCGAACTCGAAGACGTTGCAAAACAGGCCCTGGGAAATGTCGCCGTCGGGAAAGGGCGTGCCGTCGGCCATTTCGCCCCACTCGCGGCCCTCGACGACGATCGTATCGCCGGCTTCGACAAAGGCCAGTGCGTCGATGTCATGCTCCAGCTTCCCGAGCATGGCCCCCATTCGCGCGCCGAACCTGCGCATCGCCTCTTTCCCGCGTGTCCGGCCGAACTTGGGGAACAGCAGCTCTACATCGTCGGTGTAGAGGTCCATGATGCGGCCGTCGCCTGCATCGACATAGCGGAAATACTGGCGGACGATCTCGCGCCGACGCGCGCTCAGGTTGGTTTCTGTCATCGCGCCCACCTATGGTCTGGCGAGCCGGGAGACAAGCACGCGCGGCGCGGTCATCGGCTCTTTGTGCAGCCCGCAGACGGGGCCGGAAGATCACGCGCAGGGGGTCTGCCCGGTCGCCTCATTGACGGCGGCAATCGCGGCGGCAATCGACTCGTCCTTGTTCATGGCGCTGGTGTCGATCACCACCGCCCCTTCCGCCGCGCGCAAGGGGGCATCCTCGCGGCTGCGATCGCGCATGTCGCGCCGGGCGATCTGCGCTTCGATCTCGTCGAGCGAAATGTCGATCTCGCGGCCCGTCATTTCGAGCCAGCGGCGCTTGGCCCGCGCGGTTACGCTGGCGGTGATGAACAGCTTTACCTCGGCCTCGGGCGCAATCACCGTGCCGATATCGCGCCCGTCGAGCACCGCGCCGCCGGGCTGGGTGGCAAAGGCGCGCTGGCGCTCGAACAGCGCCGCGCGCACGGCCGGGTGGACCGAGACGCGGCTTGCCAGCCCGCCGACTTCCTCGCTGCGCAGCTCGGGTTCGTCGAGCAGGTCATCGGGGAAGGTGGTGGCGGCCAGCGCGTCCTCGGGGTTGTCGGCCTCGCCGCCATTGAGCGAGACCTGATAGCCAACCGCGCGGTAGAGCAGCCCGGTATCGAGATGCGGCAGGCCAAAGTGCGCGGCGAGCGCCTTGGACACGGTGCCCTTGCCCGAGGCGGTCGGGCCATCGACGGCGATGATCATGCGCGTTTTCCCTTCCTGACGGCCTTGGTGAGGCCCCAGATCGCGATGGCCGCCCAGAACCCTTCGAGCACGAGGCTGGGCCAGTTGGTGTGCTTGACCAGCGATACCGTCAGCAACGCCGCCCCGGCCAGATTGGTGCCGTGGACCAGAAACGGGTTGGGCGCATTGCTCGCCGTCAAATAGAAATAGGCGGCGATGATGCAGGCAGTGCCGCCAAAGCCGACATAGGCATAGGCGTCGAGTGCACTCACGCGGCGGCCTCTTCCAGCAGCGCCCGGAAGGTCGGGAAGCTGGTGGCAATGGGGGCGGTGTCGTCGACCAGCACGCCCTTGCGCGAGGCCAGCCCTGCCACCGCCATGCTCATGGCGATGCGGTGGTCGAGGTGGGTCGTCACCGCCGCATCCTCAGCCGTGCCGGGGAGCGGCTCACCGCCGCTGCCGTGGATGGTGAGGCCGTCTTCCGCCTCCTCCACCTGCGCACCGGCCAGCGTCAGCGCTGTGGCCATGGCCGAGAGGCGGTCGCTTTCCTTCACGCGCAGCTCGTCGAGGCCGCTGGTGCGGGTGGTGCCCTTGGCCAGCGCCGCGGCGACGAACAGTACGGGGAACTCGTCGATCATGCTCGGGGCGACTGCCGGATCGACCTCGATGCCGGTGAGCGCCGAGTGGCGCACGCGCAGGTCGGCCACCGGTTCGCCGCCGACATTGCGCCGGTTCAGCTCCTCGATGGAGCCGCCCATCTGCCGCAGCACGCCGAGCAAAGCGGCGCGGGTGGGGTTGAGGCCGACATTCTCGATAACGAGGTCGCTGCCCTCGGTGAGCAGCGCGGCGACCACGAAGAAGGCGGCGGACGAGGGATCACCCGGCACCTCGATGGTCTGCGGCTGGAGCGTCGCCTCGCCGCGAATCTCGATCACGCGTTCGCCGTTCACTTCCTCGACGGTCAGCTCGGCGCCGAAGCCGCGCAGCATGCGCTCGGAATGGTCGCGGGTCATCACCGGTTCGATCACGCGGGTGATCCCGGCGGTGTTGAGCCCGGCCAGCAGCACCGCGCTCTTCACCTGCGCGCTGGCGACGGGCACGCGGTATTCGATCGGCACGGCAGGGCAGGCTCCCTGAAGCCGCAGGGGGAGGGTGCCTCCCGGCGAGGTCTCGAACTGCGCGCCCATCATCGAGAGCGGCTCGATCACGCGGCCCATCGGTCGCCTCGACAGGCTGGCATCGCCGGTGAACACGGCGGAGATGGCGTGGCTGGCGATCACGCCCATTAGCAGCCGGGTCGAGGTGCCCGAGTTGCCCATCTCGATGGCCACATCCGGTTGCAGCAGCGAGCCGACGCCGACGCCGTGGATAGACCAGGTCCCGCTGTCCTCACGGGTGATCTCGGCACCCATCGACCGCATGGCGACGGCGGTGGCGAGCACGTCCTCGCCTTCGAGCAGGCCGGTGACGCGGGTTTCGCCCACGGCCAGCGCGCCGAGCATCAGCGAGCGGTGGCTGATCGACTTGTCGCCCGGAACGCGGATCGCGCCGGTAAGCGGGCCTGACATGGTGAAGCGGTGCGGGCTGGGAGCGGCTGAGCTTGAAATGGTAATGATCCTGCACAAATTACGGCGAATTGCGCGCCGCTTTGACAGTGGCATGGCCCTATGGCAAGGCGCTGCGCCAATGATTCCCGAGCTGGTATTGCCAGCCAGGAACATGTCACCCGATTACCCCCGACCCGGCGTTACTCTATATCCGGGCGAGACAAGGACACTTTGATGGTCAAGCCAGAATGGGGCTCCAAGCGCACCTGCCCCAAGTGCGGTGAACGCTTCTACGATCTGGGCAAGGAAGACCCGGTCACCTGCATCGAATGCGGCAACGAATGGACGCCCGAGCCGGTGCTCAAGTCCAAGCAGCCGATTCCGTTCGAGGAAGAGAAGAAGGTCGAAGGCAAGGATGCCGACTCGGATCTGGGCGGCGACGATGACGATCTCGACGATATCGACGATGACGACGATTCGCCCGACAACGACGTCGACCTCGGCGGTGACGACGATCTCGGCGTCGACACCGGCGACGACGACAAGGAAGATGATAGCTGAGTTTTGCGCAGCCCCATCCGGGGCTGCGTCCTCGCTGCTGTTCCCTCCCCCCGGATCAAGTCCGGGGTGCGGGGCAGCTGCGGGCGGCCAGTCGGCCTCGCCTTCGCTTCGCTCGGAGTGTTGGGTTCGGCTGCTCCAATATGCTCGTCACCCCGGACTTGGTCCGGGGTCGGGCTTCTTCCCGGGGGAGTGAGGCAAACTTTTTCTCCGGGACGAAACAAAACGCAAAAAACCCTCTTGCGCAATCTTCGGCACCCTTCTAGAGGGCTGCCTCCCGGACGCACCCAGTGACCGGGACTTTGAATGGAACGGGGCCTTAGCTCAGCTGGGAGAGCGCAACACTGGCAGTGTTGAGGTCAGCGGTTCGATCCCGCTAGGCTCCACCATTCACCTTCCTTCCCCGGCTATGTCGATACCGGGTGGCCCGATTAAATCTCTGCGCGGCCCTGTATCGACATACCCGGACTAGTTTGGGTTCATAGGGGTTCGCCCCACGCTGGCCGACGAGGTTTCGTCCGCCGGCGTTTTTCGCGTTTGGCACCTGTCAGGCGCACAAGGTGGAGTTGTGACGCGCATGTTCGATACGCTGTCCGATCGGTTGAACGGTGTCTTTGATCGCCTGCGCGGGCGCGGGGCGCTGTCCGAACAGGACGTGCGCGATGCCATGCGCGAGGTCCGTGTGGCCCTGCTCGAAGCCGACGTGGCGCTGCCCGTCGCGCGCGACTTTATCGACAAGGTCACCCAGCGCGCGGTCGGTCAGGAAGTCCTCAAGTCGGTCACCCCCGGCCAGCAGGTCATCAAGATCGTCAACGACGAGCTGGTGGCGATGCTCGGTGGCGGCGACACCGAGCGCGGCGAGGCCGTTCCGCTCAACCTCGATGTGCGCCCGCCCGCCGTCATCATGATGGTCGGCCTGCAGGGCTCGGGCAAGACCACCAGCACCGCCAAGATCGCCCGCCTGATCAAGACGAAGATGGGCAAGAAGGCCCTGATGGCCTCGCTCGACGTCAACCGTCCGGCGGCGCAGGAACAGCTCAAGGTGCTCGGCGAGCAGGTCGAGGTGGCGACGCTGCCGATCATCGCCGGCCAGCAGCCGGTCGACATCGCCCGCCGCGCGCTCGAATCGGCGAAATTGCAGAACGTCGACGTGCTGCTGCTCGATACTGCGGGCCGCCTCCATGTCGACGAAGCGCTGATGGCCGAGATGAAGGCCGTCGCCTCGGTGGCGACGCCTGCCGAAGTGCTGCTGGTGGTCGATTCGCTCACCGGTCAGGACGCGGTCAACGTCGCGCAGTCGTTCTCCAGCGAAGTGCCGCTCACCGGCGTGGTGCTCACCCGCATGGACGGCGATGCGCGCGGCGGTGCGGCGCTGTCGATGCGCGCTGTCACCGGCAAGCCGATCAAGTTTGCCGGTACCGGCGAGAAGCTCGACCAGATCGAGCTGTTCCACCCCGCGCGCATGGCCGACCGCATCCTCGGCATGGGCGATGTGGTGTCGCTGGTCGAAAAGGCCGCCGAGACGATCAAGGCCGAAGAGGCCGAGGAACTCGCCAACCGCATGATGAAGGGCAAGTTCGACCTGAACGACCTTCGCATGCAGCTGAAGCAGATGCAGAACATGGGCGGCCTCGGCATGCTCGCGGGCATGATGCCGGGCATGAAGAAGGCCAAGGCCGCGATGCAGGCCTCGGGCGTCGACGACAAGGTGCTGGTCCATATGGACGCGATCATCGGCTCGATGACGCCGAAGGAGCGTGAGCGCCCCGAACTGCTTAACGCCAAGCGCAAGAAGCGCGTGGCGGCGGGCTCGGGCACCTCGGTGCAGGAGGTCAACAAGATCCTCAAGATGCACCAGGAAATGGGCCGCGCGATGAAGCAGATCCGGAAGATGGGCGGGCTCAAGGGCCTTGCGGCCATGTTCGGCGCCGGTGGCGGTGGAGCAGGCGGCGGCGGGCTGGGCGGATTGCTCGGCGGCGGAGGAGGCGGCGCTGGCGGCCTCCCGCCCGACATTGCGAATTTGATGAACAAGAAGTGATTTCAGAAATTTAATTCAGAAAGGTAATCTACAATGGCAATTGCAATCCGGCTCGCCCGTGGTGGCGCCAAGAAGCGTCCGTACTATCGCATCGTGGTGGCCGACAGCCGCCGTGCCCGTGACGGCAAGTTCCTCGAGCAGGTCGGCACCTACAACCCGCTGCTCGGCAAGGAAGACGAGAACCGCGTGCGTCTGATCGAGGACCGCATCCGTTACTGGCTCGGCGTTGGCGCCCAGCCGACCGACCGCGTGCACCGCTTCCTCGACAAGGCGGGCATCCTTGAGCGCGAAGCCAGGAACAACCCGAAGAAGGGTGAGCCGGGCGAAAACGCCAAGGAACGCGCTGAAGAGAAGGCCGCGAAGATCGCTGCCGCCGAGGAAGCCGCCAAGGCTGCCGAGGAAGAGGCCAAGGCCGCTGCTGCCGCTCCGGCTGAAGAGGCTCCGGCCGAGGAAGCTGCTGCTGAGGAAGCTCCGGCTGCCGAAGAAGCTTCGGAAGGCTGATTTCCGAAAACCGATCATCCTGAGCTTGTCGAAGGATTGCCTTTCCCTTCTCGCACTACGCGGAAAGTGAGGAACGGCCCTTCGACAGGCTCAGGGCGAGCGGATGTTGGAACCTAGACAAGTGCCCGAAAACCAGGCCCAGACCATCACCCTTGCCGCCATTGCCGGCGCGCACGGCGTAACGGGCGAGGTCCGCCTGAAACTGTTCGGCGAGGGGCTGCCCTCGCTCAAACAACACAAGTCCTTCAACGAAGGCGCACTCACGCTCGCCAAACTGCGCGACGACGGCAAGGGCGGGGCGATCGCCCGCTTTGCCGAAGTGACCAGCCGCACCGATGCCGAGAAACTGCGCGGCACCGTGCTGGCCGTGCCGCGCGAGGCCCTGCCGCCGCTGGCCGAGGGCGAATACTATCACGCCGACCTGATCGGCCTGCCCGCCGTCTCTGACACCGGCGAAGCACTGGGCCGCGTGATCGCGGTCGAGAATTTTGGCGCCAGCGACATCATCGAGATCGAGCGCCCCGCCGAAGAGGGCAAAAAGCCGCAGCGCTTTATGGTGCCGATGCTGCCCGAAGCGGTGCTTTCGTGGGATGCGACAGGCATGGTAATCTCCGCCGACTTTGCGGAGGATTGATATGCTAACCGGAATTCTGGCCCTGACCGTCTTCGTGGCGGCGCTGAGCGCGGCCTTTGCCTTTGCGCTCTCGCGGCACATGCGCGAGACGAGCGCGCTGCGCCGGGCGGCTCTGGCGGCCATGGGCGGGGCGATCCTGCCGATGCTGGTGCCGCTGCTGGGAGGCGCCGCGTTTGGCTTTGGCATGCTCACCGTGCTGCTGGTGGCCTATTTCGTGCTCTACATCTTCGTGGCTCTGCCCGTGGCCTTTCTGGTTTCGCGCAAGTTCGAAGCTCCGGCGCGGCCCCGGCCCGATATCTTCGAGTAAGCCGCATGACCTTCGCCGCCACCGTCCTCACGCTGTACCCGGACATGTTTCCCGGCCCGCTCGGGCTGTCGCTGGCCGGGCGCGCGCTGGAGCGCGGCGACTGGACCTGCCGCACGGTGCAGATCCGCGATTTTGCCGAGGACAAGCACCGCACCGTCGATGACACGCCCGCGGGCGGCGGGGCGGGCATGGTGCTGAAGGCCGATGTATTGGCGCGGGCGTTGGACTCAATTCATCCACCCAGATCCGCTCATGCTGAGCTTGTCGAAGCATCGCCCTTACTTTCTGGTTCAGCGCCAGGAGAGAAAGACAGCCCTTCGACAAGCTCAGGACAAACGGGGGCCATCCCCATCCTCGCCATGACGCCGCGCGGCAAACCGATCACGCAGGAGCGCATCCGCGCCATCGCGCAGGGCCCCGGTGTCACCATCCTGTGCGGCCGGTTCGAGGGTTTTGACGAGCGCCTGTTCGAGGCCCGTCCCGCCATCGAGGAGGTGAGCCTTGCCGACATCGTGCTGTCGGGCGGAGAAACTGCCGCCATCGCCATACTCGATGCTTGCATTCGCCTGCTTCCCGGCGTAATGGGCGCGCCTTCTAGCGGGGATGACGAGAGCTTCGAAAGCGGCCTTCTCGAATATCCGCAGTATACCCGACCTTATGAATGGGAAGGGCGCACGATCCCTGAAGTGCTGCGATCGGGGGATCATGCGAAGATCGAGGCATGGCGAAAGCACATGGCCGAAGAGACCACACGGCTACGCAGGCCGGACCTTTGGGAACGCCATGGGGGCGATCCGGGTCTGTCTGCCTCTGGTGCGCGGCGTGAACAGAAGGATTGAGACCATGGGTCTTATTCAGCAACTGGAAGCGGAACAGATTGCCGCTCTCACCGAGGGGAAAGAAATCCCCGCATTCCGCGCTGGTGACACTGTGCGTGTCGGCGTGAAGGTTGTCGAAGGCACGCGCAGCCGCGTGCAGAACTTCGAAGGCGTCGTGATCGCCCGTTCGAACCGTTCGATCAACTCGAATTTCACCGTCCGCAAGCTCAGCTTCGGCGAAGGCGTGGAGCGTGTGTTCCCGCTCTACAGCCCCAACATCGATTCGATTACCGTGGTCCGTCGCGGTATCGTGCGGCGGGCCAAACTCTACTATCTGCGCGGCCGTACCGGCAAGCGCGCCCGCATCGCCGAGCGTCGGGAGAATGTCGGCCAGTAAGGCCGTCCTTCCGAAAATCACCCAAGTTCGACGAAGGGGCGCCCTGGCAGGATCGGTCAGGGCGCCCCTTTTCGTTTTGCGTCTTTCAAGGTTTGTAATGTCGTCGACTTCCCCTCAGTCTGCGGGCTCACCTGCGCCCGTCCAGCGCCGTGCGCTGGGCGTGGGCGGGGCATGGGCCATGGCGGTCGGCGGGATGATAGGCGGCGGGATTTTCTCCACTCTCGGGGTGGTGATCTCGGTCGCGGGGCACTGGGCCTGGGTGAGCTTCCTGCTCGGCGGGATCGTCGCGCTCGCCTCGGGCCATTCCTATTCGGCGCTGACCCGCCAGATCGGCGAGCCCGGCGGTTCCTATGCCTATCTGCGCGCGCTGGGCTGGCGGCGCTCGGCGACGGCGGTCGCCTGGGTGCTGGTGGCGGGCTATACGCTTACCGTGGCGGTCTATGCGGTGACCTTCGGGTCCTATGCCGCCAATGCCTTCGGTGCGCCGCACTGGGTGGCCCTGGCCTGCGCGCTGGGAGCGATAGCGCTGCTGGCGGGGCTGAACCTGTGGGGCGCGAGCGAATCGACGATGTTCGAACTGATCGCGGTGAGCGGGAAGCTCGTGATTCTGCTCGGGCTGGCCTTTCTCGGGCTGTGGCACTGGGCCCCCGAAAAGCTGATGCTGGAAGCGGGGCAGCCGGTGGGGCTGGGCCATGCGGTGGTGGGCATGGGTGTGGTGTTCATGGCCTACGAAGGCTTCCAGCTCCTGAGCTACGACTACGACGAAATGCGGAACCCTGCGCGCACGATCCGCATTGCCATGCCGCTCGCCATCGCGATGACCACGGTGACCTATATCGTGGTGGCGCTGGGGGCGGGGATGCTGGCCGGGGCCGACCAGATCGTCGCGCACGAGGAAGTGGCGCTGGCCATTGCCGGGCGCGAGGCGCTGGGGCTGGCGGGTTTTATCGCAGTGTCGGTGGCGGCGACCTTCTCGGCGGGCTCGGCCATCAACGCCACGGTTTTCGCCACCGCGCGGCTGGCGGCGCAGGCCGCCGAGGATGGGGAGATGCCAGCGCTGTTTGGCCAGCGCGACGGGCACAACGTCCCGTGGGCGGGCACGGTGCTGATTTCGGCGGTGGCGGGCGTCTTCGTGCTGGTCGGCGGGATCGAGCAACTGGTCGAAGGGGCGAGCTTCGTTTTTCTGCTGATCTTCGCGCTGGTCAACTGGATCGCGATCCACCGGCAGGCGGGTAGCCGCGTCGTGGCGAGCGTTGGGCTGATCGGTGCGCTGGCAGGCGCGGTTATGCTGGTCGGCTATCTCACGGGGGTGGTTTAGAGCGGTATGACATAGCATCGATCCGCAAAGCCCTTCCCCTTGGGGAAGGGTTGGGATGGGGGTTCTGCGCCAAGCAGCGTCCAGCCCCCACCCCCAGCCCCTCCCCAAGGGGAGGGGAGCAAGCTGGATCAGGGTAATGTCGTCAGACTCTGGCCCCAGGCAACGAATTTTACAGGCCGCATCCGGCAAGGATCGGCCGACAATGAAGGGAATGGAAGAATGGGTTATCGTGTGGTTGTGGTCGGAGCGACGGGCAATGTCGGGCGTGAGATGCTCGCCATTCTTGCAGAGCGCGAGTTTCCGATCGACGAGATTGCCGCAGTTGCCTCTTCGCGCAGCCAGGGCACCGAGATCGAGTTCGGCGACACCGGCAAGATGCTCAAGTGCAAGAACCTCGAACACTTCGACTTCACCGGCTGGGATATCGCGCTGTTCGCGGCAGGCTCGGGCCCGACCAAGGAATATGCCCCCAAGGCCGCCGCAGCCGGCTGCGTGGTAATCGACAATTCGTCGCTGTTCCGCATGGACCCCGACGTGCCGCTGATCGTGCCCGAGGTGAACCCGGATGCGATCGAGGGCTACAAGAACAAGAACATCATCGCCAATCCCAACTGCTCGACCGCGCAGCTGGTGGTGGCGCTCAAGCCGCTGCACGATGCCGCCAAGATCAAGCGCGTGGTGGTGAGCACCTACCAGTCGGTTTCCGGCGCGGGCAAGGACGGCATGGACGAACTGTTCGAACAGAGCCGCGCAATCTTCGTCAACGATCCGGTCGAGCCGCGCAAGTTCACCAAGCAGATCGCCTTCAACGTCATCCCGCACATCGACGTGTTCATGGATGACGGCTCGACCAAGGAAGAGTGGAAGATGGTGGTCGAGACCAAGAAGATTCTCGATCCCAAGGTCAAGATGGCGGCGACCTGCGTGCGCGTGCCGGTGTTCGTCGGCCATTCGGAATCGATCAATATCGAGTTCGAGAACGAGATCAGCGCCAAGCAGGCCCAGAACATCCTGCGCGAGGCGCCGGGCGTGATGCTCGTCGACAAGCGCGAGGATGGCGGATACGTGACCCCGATCGAATGCGCGGGCGACTATGCGACCTTCGTCAGCCGCGTGCGCGAAGACCCGACCGTCGACAACGGCCTGCAGATCTGGTGCGTGTCGGACAACCTGCGCAAGGGCGCCGCGCTCAACGCGGTGCAGATCGCCGAGCTGCTCGGCCGCACCCAGCTCAAGAAGGGCTGATCCAGCTTACCGCCCGCCGCGCCGCTGGCTTTCCAGCATCGGCGCGGCGGGTGACTTGGTCTGGCAATCCTTCTGTGCAACAGGCACCGGCAACAATATGTCGCGAAGGAGAACCGGATGAGCACCGAGCACAAGGGCGCCTATGTCGAATATGCGCCGCTTAACGAGCCGAAACCGTTTGGCGAGAACGTGTGGATCGTCGACGGGCCGGAAATCCGCATGGACCTGGGGCCGTTCAAGGTGCCCTTTCCCACCCGCATGACCGTGGTCCGGCTCGCCGATGGCGGGCTGTGGCTGCACTCTCCCATCGCCCCTGACGAGGCGCTGTTCGCCGCTATCGAGAAGCTGGGCGAGGTGCGTTGGTTGGTGGCGCCCAACTCGATCCACTACTGGTTCATGGCCGACTGGATCGAACGCTATCCCGAGGCGCAGAGCCTTGCGGTCCCGGATCTCGACGTGAAGGCCAAGCGCCCGTTCCGGATCGACACCAAGCTCGAGGATGGCACGCGTTTCCCGTGGTCGGACGAGATCGACTGGCTGCTGGTCCCCGGCACCAGCTTCAGCGAGGCGGTGTTTTTCGTGAAGGCGGCGCAGGTGCTGGTGCTGGTCGACCTGATCGAGAACTTCGAGCCCGAGCGCGTGAACAACCCGCTCCAGCGCTGGGCGCTCAAGCTGGCCGGGGCGACCGGGAGCCTGCCGATTGACGCGCGCATGACCTTCCGCCCGAAGATGGACGAGGTGCGCGTGCAAGTGGCGAAGATGCTCGATTGGCCGGTAGTGCGCGTGACCATGGCCCACGGCAAGCCGATCACCGAGGACGTGCCCGCTGCGCTCGAACGCGCATTCCGCTGGGCGAGTTAGATACCCTGATCCAACTTGCTCCCCTCCCCTTGGGGAGGGGCTGGGGGTGGGGGTTCGACGCGGGCCCCCCATCCCAACCCTTCCCCACAGGGGAAGGGCTTTGCGAGGCAATGCTATGTCTCCCGCGCTAGGTGCCGTAGCGCCGCGACTTGCGCATCAGCAGCACCAGCGGCACGGCGGCGAGGCACAGCCAGCTCATCAGGCGGAAGTCGTTGAGGTAGGCGATCATGGCCGCCTGCCGTGTTACCTCGGCGTCGGCCACGGCCAGCGCGGTCTGGCCATATTGCTGGTATCTGTCGAGGCTGGAGAGATCGATTGCCGATGTCACCTCGCCCGTCACGTGGGCGGCCAGTTCGGCATGGTTGCGTTGTGTCTCGTTGGCGGCAAGCGTCATCACCACCGAAATGCCTACCGACGAGCCGACCGAGCGCGACAGGTTCAGCAGGCTGGAGCCGTCGGTGCGCAGTTCGGGGGGCAGGGTGGCAAAGGCGGTGGTGTTGAGCGGAATGAACACGAAGCCGATGCCGAGGCCCTGAATGAAGCCGGTGATCATGAAATCCCACCGCGCAATGTCGAGCGTCCAGGCCCCCATCTCGTGCAGCGACCAAAAGGTGATGAGGAACCCGAAGGCCACCTGCCAGCGCGCATCGACGCCCTTCTTCAGCAGCAGGCCCGACAGTTGCATCGTGATCAGCACCCCCACGCCGCGCGGCATCAGCACCAGCCCGGTGTCGATCACGTCATAGCCGAACAGGCCCTGCAACATCGGCGGCAGGATCGCGATGGTAGCAAACATGGCCACGCCGACGATGAACAGGAACACCGCTGCGATCACGAAGTTGATGTCGGCGAACAGGCGCCGGTCGAACAGCGGGCGCGGAGTGGTCGAGAGGTGGATCACCCCGATCCACGCGCCGGTCAGCATCAGGCCGATGTAGATGAAGGTCTCGACCGAGGCGAACCAGTCCACCGTATTGCCGCGGTCGAGCAGCAGCTGGAGCGAGGCCAGCGCCAGCGCCACCATGGCAAAGCCGAACAGGTCGAACCGGCGGTGGCGGATGGCCCGGCTCGGCAACTCGGCGAGCAGGATCACGATGCAGATGATCCCGAACGGCACATTGACGAAGAACACCCAGCGCCAGTTGGCGATCTCGGTCAGCCAGCCGCCGAGCACCGGGCCGATGATCGGCCCCACGATCACCCCCATGCCCCACAGCGCGATGATCTGCGGCTGCTTGCTGGGCCGCGTGGTGTCGAGCAGCGCGCTCTGGCTGAGCGGGGCGATAAAGGCCCCGCCGCAGCCCTGAATGGCGCGGAACAGCACCATCTGTTCGAGGTTCTGCGCAATTCCGCACAGCATCGAGGCGACCACGAAGATCACCACCGACATCAGGAACAGCCGCCGCGAGCCGATCCGGTCGGCCAGCCAGCCGGTGATCGGCAGGGCCACGGCGCTGGCGATGATGTAGCTGGTCAGCACCCAGCTGATGGTGTCGGGCGTCGCGCTGAGCGAGGCGCGCATATGCGGGATCGCGACATTGGCGATGGTCACGTCGAGCACCTGCAACAGCGAGGCGATCATCACCCCGACGATCAGCAGCAGGTGATTGCCGACCGGTAGCTGGGCAACGTCGGCGGGCGGGGAGGCGGGCGCGGGCGCCTTGCCAGTGCCGCGTCCGGCGACGCTGGCCATCCTACCGGGCCTCGTGGGCGGAGCCCGTGGCGGTAAACACCGTGACCTCGGTCGAGAGCCCGGCGATGAGCGGGCGCGGGCTCTTGTCGTCGACCGCGATCCGCACCGGCACGCGCTGCGTCACCTTGACCCAGTTGCCGCTGGCGTTCTGCGCCGGCAGCACCGAGAATTCGCTGCCCGTGCCCGCGCCGATCGAGGCCACGTGGCCCTTCAGCACCACACCGGGGAAGGCATCGAAGCGTAGTTCGGCGCGCTGGCCCACGGCCATGTCAGCAAGGTCGGTTTCCTTGAAGTTGGCCTCGACATAGGTGGTCTGCTCCTCGACCAGCGTGAGCACCGGCAGGTTGGGCAGCACTTGCTGGCCCACTTGCAGGCGGTCTGCCTCCGCCACGCGCCCTGCGGCAGGGGCATGGACCTCGGTGCGACGCAGGTTGAGCTGGGCGCTGGCGCGCTGGGCCTCGCCGGCGGCGATCTGCGGGTTCACGCCCGGAACCGCGCTGCCGTTGGCCAGCTTGGCCCGAGCCTCACGCTGACGGGCCTCGGCCTGCCGCAGCGATTCGCGTGCCTGTGTGACCGCGTGCTGCGCCGCGTCATAGTCGGCCTTGGTGGTGAAGCCGCGCTCCCACAGCTGGCGCTGGCGTTCGAAGCGGCTTTCGGCAAAGGCGATGTCCTCGCGGGCGGCGGAGATGTCCACCCCGGTGAGGTCGGTGTTGTTCTGCAAGCTGGTGACATTGGCCTGCGCCCCGGCAATCGCCGCATTGGCCTGCTGAATCTGCAACTGATAGGGTTCGGGATCGATGCGGAACAGCAGTTGCCCGGCTTCGACGGTGTCGCCTTCCTTGGCCATCACTGCGATGATGCGCCCGCCGACCTCGGAGCTGACCGCGACCATGTCCTGCTTCACATAGGCGTTGTCGGTGCTGATCTTGCCTTGCAGCCCCTGCCAGTAAATGAACCCGCCCACCATCAGCGCAATCGGCAGCGACACCATCAGCGCGATCCGGCCAAAACGACGCCTGGGGGGCTGCGGGTCTGTCTGGTTGGCCTCGGCTACGGGGGGCGGTTCGGGAAAGTCGGACATTACGGCAACAAATCCTGCACTGGTTGGCCCCGTCTAGGTCGGTGCATTGCACATAGCAACCTGCACCCGCCTGCCCTTGCGCAAACGCAAAGGGCCTGTCACCTCAGGGGAATGCACGAGCACCAGACCCAGATGATCACCAGTTTCGACGGCACCCCGCTGGCCATTCACCGCCTGGGCGAGGGCAGGCCGGTGCTGCTGCTGCACGGGCTGTTTTCCAGCGCCGAGATGAACTGGCTGCGCTTCGGGCACGCTGCGCTGCTCGCCGGGGCGGGCTTCGAATGCCTGATGCCCGACCTTCGCGCCCATGGCGAAAGCGGCGCGCCGCACGATCCCGAGGCCTATCCGCAAGGGGTGCTGACGCAGGATCTGGCGGCGGTGGTGAAGGCGCTTGGCCTCGATGACTACGACCTCGCCGGGTTCTCGCTGGGCGCGCGCACGGCGGCTGCGGCGGTAATCGACGGGCTTGCCCCAAGGCGGCTGGCGCTGTGCGGGATGGGGCTGGAGGGCCTTTCGGGCTGGCAGCGGCGCAGTGCCTTCTTCCTCGACGCTATCGACCGCTTCGATGAGGTCAAGCGCGGTGACGCGGCCTTTATGGCGGTTGCGTTCATGAAGCAGATGAAGGTCGACCGTGTGGCGGCCCGGCTGCTGCTTACGTCGGTCGACGATATTGCCGCTGGCGACCTTGCAAAAATCACGATGCCCACTGCTGTGATCTGCGGCGACAAGGATGGCGATAACGGGTCAAGCGAGAAGCTGGCCGAGGCGCTGCCCGACGCGCATCATGTGACCATTCCGGGTACCCACATGAGCAGTGTGACCGAGGCCGACCTCGGCATGGCGATCAGGGATTTTTTGGCCGAAAACTGAGCGGTTTGCCGACTGGCGCAATTTCCTCCCGGTTCGTCGCCGGGGCCGGAACCTGCATGCTCGCGCCGCCGTTTCTCCTGCAATAACCCAACAGGAGAGAGGCGATGGAATACGAGTTGATCGATCGTTCTCAGCACGAGCCCGCCGCGCATCAGAAGAAGCGCCAGAGGGCGATCTTCATCCCGGATGAGGAACGCGAAGTTGCGGAGAAGGATCAGGTTCCCGCGCAGATGAACGGATAGGACAGGCTCGCGGACATCAGGCCCAAAAAAAAAGGGCGTTGCCGAACCCGGCAACGCCCTTTTTTTTAATCGCTTGAAGCGCTGAAGCCTTAGGCTTCGCCCTCTTCGGCGGCTTCTTCGCCGACATCGGCGCTCGGCAGTTCGCCGAGTTCGCGATCGGGATCGAGGGCTTCGGTGAAGCCGTCGCTCTCGTCACGCACTTCCTCAGCCATCTGCGAGAGGATGTCGATGCCCTGGCTCTGCAGCTCGGCTTCGTCTTCCGAACGGGCGACATTCGCCTTCACGATGACCGAAACCTCGGGGTGCAGCGTGACGGTCACGTCGAACATGCCGATGGTCTTGATGGGCGCGCCCATGATGACCTGACGCTTGTCGATCTTGTGGCCCTTCTCGGTGAGCGCCATGGCGACGTCGCGAACGTTGACCGAACCATAGAGCTGGCCCGAGTTCGAGGCCGAGCGGATCAGCACGATCTCTTCGCCGTTGACGGTCTCGCCCTGCTTCTCGGCCACAACGCGCTTCTCGGCGTTCTCGGCTTCGAGACGCTCGCGGTTGGCTTCGAACACCTTCTTGTTCGCTTCGTTGGCGCGCAGCGCCTTCTTCTGCGGAAGGAGGAAGTTGCGGGCATAGCCGTCACGCACGGAGACGATGTCACCGATCTGGCCGAGCTTTTCGACGCGTTCGAGGAGAATGATATCCATGATCTTTTCTCCCTTACTTCACGATGTAGGGCAGCAGGCCCAGGTGACGGGCGCGCTTGATCGCCTTGGCCAGCTCACGCTGCTTCTTGGCGGAAACGGCGGTGATGCGCGAAGGCACGATCTTGCCACGCTCGGACATGAAGCCCTGCAGCAGGCGCACGTCCTTGTAGTCGATCTGCGGAGCGTCCTTGGCCGCGAACGGGCAGGACTTGCGGCGGCGGTAAAACGGGCGTGCCATCAGTCACGATCCTCCCGGCTTTCGCGGCGCTTCCGCTCGCGATCGTTCTTGCGCATCATGACCGAAGGGCCGTCCTCGTGGCTCTCAACCGCGATGGTGAGCCAGCGAATGACGTCTTCGTTGATGTTGTTCTGGCGCTCCAGCTCAGCCACGAGGTCGCCCGGACCTTCGATGTTGAGCATGACGAAGTGCGCCTTGCGGTTACGGTCGATCTTGTAAGCGAGGCTCTTGAGGCCCCAGGTCTCGGTCTTCACGACCTTGCCGCCCATCTTCTCCACGGTTTCCGTGGCACCGGCAGCAAGCGCATCAACCTGAGCCTGGCTCAGATCCTGACGCGCAAGAAACACGTGCTCGTAAAGAGCCATGCTTGCTTCCTTTCATGTTTCCGCCGATCGCTGACATCCCGCGCGAATCGCAGGGGCCCCTCCGGCTTTCTTCAAATCCCACCCACGCAGGAGTGGTTTCCACGAGGCCCGTCGGCCCCGCGGAAGCGGCGCTCTTAGCGGAACGGGTGGGGAATGCAAGCCATTGCAAATCGGCCTGCTTGCGGCATGACTGCCAGCATGGGGCGAGCGCGGCTCGCGGGCAAGGGGAGACGATATGGTATTTGCAGGAAAGCGGCTGTTGCTGGCTGCGCTGGCAGCGGGGGCCTCGGCAGCTCCGGCGGTTGCGCAGGATGCGCCCGAACCGGGGCTGGAGCTGCTCTATCGCTCGGTGGTGACACTCGGCCCGGCCATCGAGGTGGGCGAGACGGGGCGGGGCATGCGGCGCATCATCCCGATCACCGGCGGCACCTTCGAAGGCCCCGCGATCAGGGGCGAAATCCTGCCGATGGGCTGGGACTGGCAGCTTGACCGCGCCGATGGCTGTACCGAGATCATCGCCGACTATTTCCTGCGCACCGACGATGGCGTGGTGATCAACGTGGTTAATTCGGGCGCGCTGTGCAGGCCGGGCGAGGATGGCACACCGCCGCCCGTGCGCACCAGCCCGGTGTTTGAGGCTCCGCTCGGCAAGTACGCGTGGCTGAGCAAGGGCGGCTACATTGGGACGCTAGGTTTCGACCCCGCTGCGGCGGAGCCGGCGGTTGTGATCACGGTCTATCGCGCCAACTAGGCCGCGTGCTAGGGGAACCACTGGTCCGGCCTGACCATTGGCAGACGGACGGACCTGCCCCGACAATAGGAGTATCTCGATGCCCGGTGGCCTTGTCGCCCTGCTTGACGACGTTTCGATCATTGCGCGCACCGCTTCGGCCAGCGTCGACGATATTGCCGCTGCCGCCGGACGGGCGGGGTCGAAGACGGCGGGCGTGGTGATCGACGATGCCGCAGTGGCGCCGAGCTATGTCACCGGCCTGAGCCCCGCGCGCGAGCTGCCGATCATCTGGAACATCACCAAGGGCAGCCTGATCAACAAGCTGGCCATCCTCCTGCCCGGCGCGCTGCTGCTGAGCGAGTTCCTGCCGCAGGCGATCCTGTTCATCCTGATGCTGGGCGGGGCCTACCTCTCCTACGAGGGGGCCGAGAAGGTGCTCGAAAAGCTCGGCGGCGAGAAACACGGCCAGACGCTCGACGACGAGATCACGGACCCGGTCGCCTTCGAGAAGCAGCGCGTTTCGGGCGCGGTCCGCACCGACCTGATCCTCTCGGCCGAGATCATGGCGATCACGCTGAACGAGGTCGCCTCGGAGGACCTGCTTACGCGCGCCGGTGTGCTGGCGCTGGTGGGTATCGGGGTGACGCTGGGTGTTTATGGCGTGGTGGCGCTGATCGTGAAGATGGACGATGTCGGCCTGCATTTCGCGAAAGAGGCGGCGACGTCGGCGGGGCGCAAGTTCGGGCGGTTGCTGGTGCGGGCGATGCCGCGGCTGCTGGTGGCGCTGTCGGTGATCGGCACGGTGGCGATGCTGTGGGTCGGCGGCGGGATTATCCTGCACGGGCTGGCCGGGATCGGCGTGTCCGGGCCGGAGCACTGGGTCGAGGGCATTGAGCATGGCGTTTCGGCCATTGCCGGAGGGGCGCTCGGCTGGCTGAGCTTCGCGGCGCTGTCAGCGCTGCTGGCGCTGGTACTGGGAACGGTGCTGGTGTTCGTGCTGCACAAGGTATTGCGGCTGGGGCACTAAAGCGGGAAGACCCGCCTTGCTCCCCTCCCCTTGGGGAGGGGCTGGGGGTGGGGGTTCGGCGCTGGCGCGGAACCCCCATCCCAACCCTTCCCCAAGGGGAAGGGCTTTGCGAGTGAATGCGATGTTGTCCTGCTCTAACCTTCGATCCGCGCCAGCAGGTCTCTCGCGAACAAGGTCAGCGTATCGTCGCGTGCGCCCATGATCACGATGCGGTCGCCGGGGCGCGACAATTGCTGTAGCCGTGTGGCGCAATCCTCGCGGTCGGGCATATATTCGGCGCTCGCCCCCGCATCCTGCATCAGGGCGACAATCCGCTCGCTGCCTTCGGAGCGGTCGACCGTGCCGCCGAAATAGACCGGGTCGCACAGGATCGTGTGGTCCTCGGGGCCGAGTTCTTCGGCGAAGGTCTGCGCCAGTTCCGCCCCCATCTGGCGCAAGGGGCCGTAGCCATGCGGCTGGAAGAAGGCGAGCACGCGGCCCGGCTGGCTCTTCAGCGTCTTCAGCGTGGCGCGGCACTTCTCGGGGTTGTGGCCGAAGTCGTCGATCACGGTGATCCCGCTGGCCGTGGTGCCGATAATGTCGAACCGGCGCGCGAGCCCGGCGAAGTCGGCCAGCGCGGCCACCGCCTCGGCCACGGGAATGCCCGCCGCATTGGCCCCGGCAATCGCGGCGAGCGCGTTCGAGAGGTTGTGCTTGCCCGGCATCGCCAGCGTGAGGGCATGGTCGCTGCCATCGCGGCGGTCGATCACCGTGGCGCTCTGGCCCGTCGCGCTTTCGGTGATCGAGCCTTGGGCGATCCCCAATGCGGCGCAGCTGTTGTCGATACCGAAGGTGACCGGATCGTGCCCGCGCGCGACCAGCCGGAAGGCTTCGACATCGTCGGCATTGACCACCGCGCGGCCCGACACTTCGAGAAAATCACCAAACAAGGCACGCAGTTCGTCCATGCTCTTGTGATCGAGACTCACGTTAAGCAGCACGGCGACGCTCGGGCGGTAAAGCGTGATCGAGCCGTCGCTTTCGTCGACTTCGGAGACGAACACCTTGCCATCGCCCACCACGGCGCTGGCGAAGGGCTCTGCTTCGCTGACGAAGTTCTTCATCACCGCGCCGTTCATGATCGTGGGCGCGCGGCCCGTCGCGTGGAGAATCCAGCCGAGCATCGCCGTGGTGGTCGACTTGCCCGAGGTGCCGCCCACCGCCAGCGAGCATTCGGCCTCGTTGAACAGCGAGGAGAGCAGCTCCGCGCGCGTCATCCGCGTGGCTCCGACGGCCTTGGCGCGGGCGGCATCGGGCACCGTGTCCTCCACCGCTGCCGAGGCGACGAACACCTGCTCGCCCGAGGTCAGCCCGCTGCCGTCCTGCGGGAACAGGGCAAAGCCCCGGCTTTCGAGCCAGGCGAATTTCTCGGGCGTGCGGCCCTGTTCGCGGCTGCGGTCCGACCCGGCGACTTCGGCGCCGAGGCCCTTCACGATGGCGGCCAAGGGCAACATGCCCGAGCCACCGATGCCGCAGAAGAAGAACGGACGGGAGAGAAGCGATTGGGTCATGGCGGCCAGCGGTATGCGCGAATGGCGGCTAATTCAAATGCTGTCTTGAGGGGGTGACGGCCACGGCGCGGCGCATTAGGAAGAGCACATGACGCGCATCGCTCTGGTTTGCCCCGGCAAGCCCATCCAATCCGACCGTGCGGCAGCGGTGGTGGCGCTGGCTGAGGAGGAGTTTCCTGGCCTTACCTTGCGCTTCCACCCGCAGTGCTTTGCCGAGCACGGCCACTTCGCGGGCTACGATGCGCAGCGGCTGGCGGCTTTCCTCAACGTTGCGAACGACCCGGAGGTCGACGCGGTATGGTTCGCGATGGGCGGCTATGGCTCGAACCGGATCACGCCTGAGGCGCTGGCGGGGCTGGGCGAAGCCGCGCGGGCGAAGGTCTATCTCGGTTACTCGGACTGCGGCACCTTGATGGGCGCGCTTTACCGGCACGGGATCGGGCAGCAGGTCCACGGTCCATTGGCGGGCGACATTCGCCGCGAGGGCGGGGCCGAGGCGGTGCGGCGGGTGCTGCGCTATTTTTCCGGCGCGGCTGATGGTCTTGAAGGCGGGCTCGACGAACGGCCTGCCGTGGCCTTCAACCTGATGACGCTGGCGATGCTGGTGGGCACCGAGTTCATGCCCGACCTCACCGGCCATGTGGTCCTGCTCGAAGAAGTGTCGGAGCATATGTATGCGGTCGACCGCCTGTTCTTCCACGTCACGCAGCACCTCAAGGGTGTGGCCGGGATCAGGCTCGGGCGGGTGTCCGCCGTGCCCGAGAACGACCGTCCGTTCGGCTATGACGAGGAGCAGATCGCTCGCTTCTGGTGCGCCAGGAGCGGCATCGCCTACCTCGGGCGTGCCGACATCGGGCACGACGCTGCCAACAAGCTCGTGCCCTTCGGACTTGCCGCGCGCGCCCGCCGGGCATAAGCGCGCACCCCCAGCAAAGGAGCTATCCCATGATCGCATTCGTATTTCCGGGGCAGGGCAGCCAGAAGGTCGGCATGGGTGTCGATCTCGCTGCCGCCAGTTCCATCGCGCGCGAGACCTTCGAAGAGGTCGACGAGGCGCTGTCGCAGAAGCTGTCGGCGCTGATGGCGGCAGGGCCTGAGGACGAGCTGACGATGACCGCCAATGCGCAGCCTGCGATCATGGCCAATGCGCTGGCCATTGCGCGCGTGCTTGAGGCGGGCGGGGTGAGCCTGTCGGCCAAGGGTGAGGCCGTGGCGGGGCACTCGCTGGGCGAATATTCGGCGCTGGCCGCCGTGGGCGCGTTCAGCCTTGCCGATACGGCCCGTCTGCTGCGTATTCGCGGCGATGCGATGCAGGCCGCCGTGCCGGTCGGCTTGGGCGGTATGTGCGCGCTGCTCGGGGCGGACATCGAGAAGGCGACGGCGCTCGCCGAAGCTGCCGCGCAGGGTGACGTGTGCGAAGTGGCGAACGACAACGATCCGGGGCAGGTCGTGCTCTCGGGCCACCTTGCGGCGATTGACCGGGCGGTCGAACTGGCGAAGGAATATGGCTGCAAGCGCGCGATCAAGCTGCCGGTGTCGGCGCCGTTCCACTGCTCGCTGATGGGCCCGGCGGCGGAGAAGATGGCCGAGGCCCTGGCGGCGACCCCGCCGCAGGCGTTCCGCTTGCCGCTTTACGCCAACGTGACTGCTGCTCCCGTGACCGATGCGGGCGAGGAGCTGGATCTGCTGGTGCAGCAGATCACCGGCCGCGTGCGTTGGCGCGAGAGCGTCGGGGCGATGGCCGATGCGGGGATCACCCATTTCGTCGAGCTGGGCGGCAAGGTGCTGGGGCCGATGATCAAGAAGATCGCCCCCGATGCGCGTGTCACCAGTGTGGTGGGGATGGACGATATCGAGGCGCTCGCGAAGGAGATTTGAGGCGCTCGCAGAGGCGCAGAGGCGCGGAGGGGGTATGCGCGAGATTGATGAGTTGAGCGGAATGGTGGTTGACCACTGTATTCGCATTCATCGTGAGTTGGGACCGGGGCTGCTCGAATCGGTTTATGAGCTGGTTCTTACCGGATCGCTCGTTCGCGCAGGAGTGAAGGTCGACCGCCAGAAGGCGATCGACATCTGCTTTGAAGGCCAGACTTTCGTGAATGCTTTCAGGATCGATCTGCTTGTGGATGATCGTCTCGTGCTGGAGATCAAGTCCGTTGAGCGCCTCTCGAATTTGCACGCCAAGCAATTGCTGACATACCTACGCCTTACTCAACAGCCCGTAGGGCTGCTTCTCAATTTTTCCGGCGAGACCATGAAGGAAGGAATCCGCCGGGTCGTCAACAACCATCGCTCGCCAATGTGACCCTCTGCGCCTCTGCGAGCGAACAATGTACAGGACACAGCTAATGTTCTCACTCGAAGGAAAAACCGCCCTCATCACCGGCGCCAGCGGCGGGATCGGCTCGGCCATCGCCCGCTCGCTCGCGAAGCAAGGTGCCCGCCTCGCACTCTCGGGCTCGAACCCGGCCAAGCTGCGCGCCTTCCGCGAGGAACTGAACGCCGACTTCGGCCACGACCACGTCGAGATCACCTGCAACCTGTCCGACACGCAGCAGGTCGAGGAACTCATCCCCGCCGCCATCGACACGCTCGGCAAGCTCGACATCCTCGTCAACAACGCCGGGATCACCCGTGACAACCTCGCCATGCGGATGAAGGACGAGGAGTGGGACGATGTGATCGCGGTGAACCTCAGCTCGACCTTCCGCCTGATGCGCGCCGCCACCCGGCCGATGATGAAGGCCCGCCACGGCCGCATCATCAACATCACCAGCGTGGTCGGCGCCACCGGTAATCCGGGCCAAATGAACTATTGCGCCTCCAAGGCAGGCGTCGCGGGCATGAGCCGCAGCCTTGCCGCCGAACTCGCCAGCCGCAACATCACCGTCAACTGCGTGGCGCCGGGCTTCATCCGCTCGGCCATGACCGACGCGCTCGACGACAAGCAGAAGGACGCGATCAACGCCCGCATCCCGATGGGCCGGATGGGCGAGGGCGGCGATATCGGCGGTGCGGTGGCCTATCTCGCCAGCGACGAGGCGGGCTATGTCACCGGACAGGTGCTGCACGTGAACGGCGGAATGGCCATGATGGGGTGATTTCCCGCAGTTTTCCCCAAGGAATCGCCCCCTCTCGGGCGATTCCGGCAGGGAATCCTTGCCGCGCAAGCGACCCTTGCTAAGGATAGGCCTGTAGAATTGCCCGTGGGACGGGCTGCTTGAACGCAGAGGTTTGAAACGCGATGAAAGCCAAGATCGAACGGGCGACACTGCTGCGCTGCCTGTCGCACGTGCAATCGGTGGTGGAACGGCGCAACACGATTCCGATCCTCTCCAACGTGCTGATCGAGGCCGACGCGGGCGGGATGGTCAAGGTCATGGCGACCGATCTCGATCTGCAGGTGGTCGAATCGATGCGCGCCAATGCGGTGGAAACGCCCGGCGCGATCACCGTCTCGGCGCACTTGCTGTTCGACATTGCCCGCAAGCTGCCCGATGGCAGCGAGGTCAGCCTCGAAACGGCGGACAACCGCATGGTGGTGAAGGCCGGGCGCAGCCGCTTCCAGCTTCCGACCCTGCCGCGCGATGATTTCCCGGTGATCGTCGAGGGCGACCTGCCGACCAGCTTCAAGCTGCCCGCCAAGCTGCTGGCCGAGATGATCGACCGCACCCGCTTCGCGATCTCGACCGAGGAAACGCGCTACTACCTCAACGGCATCTTCCTGCACGTGGCGGATGAAGATGGCGGCGTGCTGAAGGCCGCGGCGACCGACGGCCACCGTCTCGCCCGCTTCACGATGGAGCGCCCTGCCGGGGCCGAGGGCATGCCCGACGTGATCGTGCCGCGCAAAGCCGTGGCCGAGCTGCGCAAGCTGCTGGAAGAGGCGATGGAAGGCGCGGTCGAGATCGACCTGTCGCCGAGCAAGATCCGCTTCACGCTTGGCGGTGAGGGCGGCGTGGTGCTGACCTCGAAGCTGATCGACGGCACTTTCCCCGACTACAACCGCGTGATCCCGACCGGGAACGACAAGCTGCTCAAGGTCGATCCCAAGGTGTTCTTCGCCGGTGTCGACCGCGTGGCGACCATCGCCACCGAGAAGACCCGTGCGGTGAAGATGGGGCTTGAGGCCGACAAGGTCGTGCTCACCGTCACCAGCCCCGACAACGGCAACGCCGCCGAAGAGGTCAGCGCCGAATACAGTTCCGACCCGCTCGAAATCGGCTTCAACGCGGCCTATCTCAAGGACGTGCTCGGCCAGATCGACAGCGACCTGGTCGAACTGCACTTCGCCGATGCGGGCGCGCCGACGCTGATCCGCAAGGACGAGAACAGCCCCGCGCTTTACGTGCTGATGCCGATGCGGGTCTGATCGCGATACGGGAGCCTATGGCTCCCGGTCGTCGCCCAGCGCCTGCATCATCGCCGCCAGATCGACGAATTTTTCGCGCGGGGCGCCTGCGCGGGCGGCCTGTTCCTCGGCCTGCTCGATCTTCTTCCAGTCGCGGAAAGTGACGAGGTCGAGCCCCTTGCTCCGTGCCAGCGCGTCGAACCCGGCGCGGCCCTGCTTGCCGCCGTTGCCGAGCGTGCCATCGGCGAGGTCTTCGCCGATCTTTTCGACGATGCCATAGCCGTCAGGCCGGTTGGTGCCGATGGTGCCCGTCGGCCCGCGCCGCGCCCAGCCCACGCAATAGATGCCGGGCAGCATCCGTCCCTCGTCGTTGGCGAAACGGCCCGCCCGTTCGTCGAACGGCAGGCCGGGGATCGGGCTGCTGCGATAGCCGATGCAGCTGACCACCAGATCGGCGGGCAGGCGCTCGATCTCGCCCGTGCCGACCGCGCGACCGCGCTCGATCACGGTGCGTTCGACCTCGATGGCCTCGACGTTGTCCGTGCCGATCAGCGCGTGCGGCTGGGCGAAGAAGGCGAACTCGATGGCGATGGGCTTGCCCTCGCGCGCTGTCTCTCCGGCGGCGGCAAACTGGCGCAGCAGCGTGACCGATTTCCGCAGGCCCGGTTCGAGCATGGCGTCGTCGCCCTCTGGCGGCAGGTCGGCCGGATCGACCACAGGCGCGGCGCGGGCCAGCTCGCCCAGCTCGCCCAGTTCCTTGGGGGTCATCATGATCTGGTGCGGCCCGCGCCGGCCAAGCAGCACGATGCGCTCAATCCCGGCGCTGGCCAGTTGGTCGAGCGCATGGTTGACGATATCGCTGTCGGCGAATTCCTCGCGCGTTTTCGAGAGAATCCGCGCCACATCGAGCGCGACATTGCCCATGCCGATGACCACGGCGGTGGAGCCGGTGAGGTCGGGTGCCAGCCTGGCGAATTCGGGATGGCCATTGTACCAGCCGACAAAGCGCGCGCTGCCGAACACGTTGCCAAGCTCCGCGCCGGGAATGCCCAGCTCGCGGTCGTGCGGCGCGCCGGTGGCGAAGACCAGCGCATCGTAAAGCCCGGCCAGTTCATCCACGCTGATGTCGCTGCCGATGGTGACATTGCCGACGAAGCGGACGTTCTCGCTTAACGCCACCTTCTCGTAGCGCCGCGAAACGCCCTTGATCGACTGATGATCGGGGGCCACTCCGCTGCGGATAAGGCCGTAGGGAACGGGGAGGCGGTCGAACACGTCAACCCGGATATCGTCCCCGAACGCCTTTTGCGCGGCTTCTGCCGTATAGTAGCCGGATGGGCCGGAGCCGATGATCGCCAGATGTCGCATGTGCTTCGCCTTCTCCCGGCCTTTTGTCCGGCAATACTAGCCCAATTGCCCGGCGTCGCCAATCGGGCGCGGGCAGGAGCAAGCCGACATTTCGTGTTTCTAGATAGTTTCCCGTATGTAGCTAAGAATTAACGCTTTCGCAAAGTGGGTCGGCGAAAGCAGGCGCATGACTTTTGCGCGCACAAGGGGTGATACCGAGACTGATTCGTCCCGGACCGATTCTGCTGCCCGAAGCGAGGCGCCAGAGGTTGTGCGGCCCGCGGCTTTTGCCGCGGCAAGACGTGGCGCTGCGCCGGTTGTTGCCGAGCCCGCCGAGACGTCCGACCTCGCGCCGGTTCCCGACTTGCCGCAGCCGACCAGCGACCGCCGCAAGGGCAATCGCCGGATGGCCCGAAAGACGCGCGCCTTCACCCCGCCGGAGCCGCAGCACCGGATGCACGGCTGGTTGCCGCGCCGCTGGCCCGCTCTGGCGCTGATCATGCTGATCGCTTTGTGCGGCGGCCAGATCCTGGCGACCAGCGTGCCCGACTTGCACGCGCTGCTGTTGATCGGTTCGGCGATGCTGGGGGTCTTGCCCCGCCGTGCGGCCCGGCAGATGGCCAGCCGCCGCCACGGCCGGGCCAAGCTTGCTGTCTGCGTCGTGTTCGTGGCGCTGCCGCCGTTCCTGTTTGCTCTCGGTATGGCGCACTGGACCATTCACGGCGGTCTGCCCGGCGATGCGATGATGGCCGCAGTGGCCGGGACCAGCCTTGTCGCCGGGGCCTATCTGCGCCGGCGGCCAGCGCTGATGTTCGCGGTGCATCTGGCCACCTGGACGGCGGTGACGATCAGCTTCAGCAGTATCGCCGGATGGGGTACGCTGGCGCTGGTGCTGCTGGTGTCGGCAAGGGTCAGTCAGGAACAGTGGGACGAGCAGCTGCGCGACCGGCAGGAGATGGAAGCGAACGAGCGCGCGCAAACCCGCGCCCGCGACATTCTGGCCGACTACGAAGAAACCGGGCAGGGCTGGTTCTGGGAAATCGACCGCCGCGCGCAGCTGACCTACGTATCGCCCCCTGTGGCCGAGGTGCTTGGCCTTGAGGTTGGCGCCTTGATTGGCCAGCCGCTGACCCGCCTGTTCGATATGGACCAGTCGGGCGAGGAGAGCGAGCGCAGCCTGCAATTCCACCTCTCGGCGCGCTCGTCCTTCAGCGAACTCGACATGCGCGCCGCGACCGACGAAGAGGTGCGCTGGTGGTCGGTCTCGGGCCGCCCGATCTATGACCAGTTCAACAACTATGTCGGCTTCCGGGGGTCGGGCACCGACCTCACCGAGCGTCGCCGCAGCCAGGAACATGCCAGCCGTCTGGCCCACTACGATTCGCTCACCGGGCTCGCCAACCGCTTCCAGATGTCGCAGAGCCTGGAGAAGATCCTCAGTTCGCCGCAGCTTCATCATCGCGACTGTGCGGTGATGCTGCTCGATCTCGACCGCTTCAAGCATGTGAACGACACGCTGGGCCATCCGGCGGGCGATGCGCTGCTGATGCAGGTCGCCCAGCGGCTGGAGCGGGCCGTGGGCAGCCACGGACAGGTCGGCCGGCTCGGTGGCGACGAGTTCGAGGTGATCATCCCGCGCTCGATGGCGCGCGATCACCTTGGTACGCTGGCGGCGGAAATCATCTATTCGCTCTCGCAGCCCTATTCGATCGAGGGGCAGCGCGTGGTGATTGGCGCATCGATCGGGATGGCCGTCTCGCCGGCCGACGGCAGCACCAGCGAGGCGCTGATCCGCAATGCCGATCTGGCGCTCTATGCCGCCAAGGATGGCGGGCGCGGGCGCTATCACTTCTATGCCGACGATCTCCATGCCGAAGCGGAAGAGCGCTCGCAGCTGGAGGAGGATCTGCGCGATGCGATCAGCAATGGCGAGCTGGAGCTTTATTATCAGCCGGTGGTGAGCGTTGCCTCCGAGACCATCACCGGGTTCGAGGCGCTGCTGCGCTGGCACCACAAGACCAGGGGCCCGATCAGCCCCACCAAGTTCATCCCCATTGCCGAAGATACCGGCTTGATCGTCCAGCTGGGCGAATGGGCCCTGCGCCAGGCCTGCAAGGACGTGGCGACATGGCCGGAAGATGTGCGCGTGGCGGTCAACGTTTCGCCGTTGCAGTTCGCCAACCCGCAGCTTCCCGCCATGGTGATGAAGGCCATTGCTTCGGCGGGGATCAGCCCCGAGCAGCTCGAACTCGAACTGACCGAGAGCGTGTTCCTGTCCGACAACGAGGGCACCGACGCGATGTTCGCCTCGCTCAAGCGGATTGGCGTGCGCATTGCACTCGACGACTTTGGCACCGGCTATTCTTCGCTCGGCTATCTGAAGAAGGCGCCGTTCGACAAGATCAAGATCGACCAGAGCTTCGTGCGCGGCGCGACCGAGCAGGGCAGTCGCAATGGCGCCATCATCGCCTCGATCACCAATCTTGCGCATGCCTTGGGTATGGACACCACCGCCGAGGGGGTGGAGACGATGGACGAGCTGGATCTGGTGCGCCTGCACGGATGCAGCCACGTGCAGGGCTTCATCTACGCCAAACCGATGAGCGCGAAGGACGCGACCGAGAGGCTTGCCAGCGGACTGCAGGCGGATGCGCACGGGCCCCGCTCGGCCCGTGCGCCGCGGCAGAAGGTACTGCGCAAGGTGGTGCTCGATCACGAAGGGCAGGTCTATAACGGCACGGTGCGCAACATTTCCTCGCGCGGGGCGATGATCGAGGGACTGAGGAACGTGCCGACCGGCACGACCTTCGTTCTGCGCCTCTCGCGCGAGCATACGATCAGTTGCACCACGCGCTGGTGCGAGGAGGACCGCATGGGTGTCCAGTTCGAGCGCGCGCTGGTGCGTGACAGTGCGGGCCGTCTTGTGGCGACGCAGGGTGCACCGCCTGTGCCGGTCGGGGCGAGTGCCACCGCGTGATATTGGATCACGACCTCGGCAAGATAGCCTGCTGACAGTCTTGCGCCGCGCGGCTAAGGGCGGGCGATGACCGAACTATCGAAGATCCGCAACTTCAGCATTATCGCCCACATCGACCACGGCAAGAGCACGCTGGCCGACCGGCTGATCCAGCATTGCGGCGGCCTGACCGAGCGCGAAATGTCCGAGCAGGTGCTCGACAACATGGACATCGAGCGCGAGCGCGGCATCACCATCAAGGCGCAGACCGTCCGCCTCGCCTACACCGCGAGGGACGGCGAGACCTATGAGCTGAACCTCATGGACACCCCCGGCCACGTCGACTTCGCCTATGAGGTCAGCCGCAGCCTTGCCGCCTGCGAGGGCGCGCTGCTGGTGGTCGATGCGGCGCAAGGCGTGGAAGCGCAGACGCTCGCCAACGTCTATCAATCCATCGAGCACGACCACGAGATCGTGCCCGTCATCAACAAGATCGACCTGCCCGCCGCCGAGCCGGAAAAGGTGCGCACCGAGATCGAGGACATCATCGGCATCGATGCGAGCGAGGCGGTGCTGGCGAGCGCCAAGTCGGGCATCGGTATCGAGGATATTCTCGAACAGGTCGTCGCCAAGATTCCGGCCCCCAGCGGCGACCGCGATGCGCCGTTGAAGGCGATGCTGGTCGACTCCTGGTACGACCCCTATCTCGGCGTGGTCATTCTGGTGCGCGTGATCGACGGGGTCCTGAAGAAGGGCCTGCAGGTCAAGTTCATGCAAGGCGGGACCGAGCATCTGGTCGACCGCGTCGGCTGCTTCACCCCCAAGCGCACCGACCTGCCCGAGATCGGGCCGGGCGAGATCGGCTTCATCACCGCGCAGATCAAGGAGGTCGAGCAGGCCCGCGTCGGTGACACGATCACCACGGTGAAGGGCGGGGCAACCGCGCCGCTCAAGGGCTACAAGGAAGTGCAGCCGGTGGTGTTCTGCGGGCTGTTCCCGGTCGACGCCGCCGACTTCGAGAAGCTGCGCGAGAGCATCGGCAAGCTGCGCCTCAACGACGCCAGCTTCTCCTACGAGATGGAAAGCTCGGCGGCCTTGGGCTTCGGCTTCCGCGCGGGCTTCCTCGGCCTGCTGCACCTCGAGATCATTCAGGAGCGCCTGAGCCGCGAATACGACCTCGACCTCATCACCACCGCGCCCTCGGTGGTCTATCGCGTCCACCTCGCACACACGAAGAACGAGGATGCGGCGGTGGTCGACATCCACAACCCCGCCGACTGGCCCGACGTGAACCGGATCGAGCAGGTGGAAGAGCCGTGGATCAAGGCGGTGATCTACACCCCCGACGAATATCTCGGCGCGATCCTGAAGCTGTGCCAGGACCGGCGCGGCATCCAGACCGAACTCACCTATGTCGGCGGCCGCGCGCAGGTGACCTACGAGTTGCCGCTGAACGAGGTGGTGTTCGATTTCTACGACCGCCTGAAGTCGATCAGCCGCGGCTATGCCAGCTTCGACTACGAGCAGATCGGCCTGCGCGAGGGCGATCTGGTGAAGATGAACATTATGGTCAATGCCGAGCCTGTCGACGCGCTATCGCTGATCGTGCACCGCTCGGTGGCCGAAGAGCGCGGCCGCGGGATGTGCGAGCGTTTGAAAGACCTGATCCCGCGCCACCTGTTCAAGATCCCGATTCAGGCGGCGATTGGCGGCAAGATCATCGCCCGCGAGACGATTGCCGCGCTGCGCAAGGACGTGACCGCCAAGTGTTATGGCGGCGACATTACCCGGAAGAAGAAGCTGCTGGAGAAGCAGAAGAAGGGTAAGGCGCGGATGCGCGAGTATGGGAATGTGAGCATTCCGCAGGAGGCGTTCATTGCGGCGTTGCGGATGGGGGAGGAGTAGCTCTTCAACCCGCTCACCCTGAGCTTGTCGAAGGGTTATTGCGGCGCTGCGGATGGGGGAGGAGTAGCGTCACGCGACGCCGACCCTCATCTTCGCGGAAGGACACAACCTACACGAGGTCTGCGCTATGGCGGGTCTGTGGACCGAGCAGAAGGGGGCGCATTTGCGCTCCACCGCAGCCATTTGGCGGTTTGTCCGATTTTCTTCGGGGGCGGACTTCGTTCGCCCATAGCGATTTGCTATCATCCGCGGAAACGTGATCATAACGCCGAGCGTTAACGGACTTGAGGACGTTCGCCATGGATGGCTTTGCATAAAACGGCAAGGGCCGCCGCAAAGTTGGCTTCAACGCGTTCGCCGTGCTTCTGAACCATAGATGGGGTTCTCAAGTTATATATTCAGAAAATTGGCTTCCGGAATGTCGATATGTTGAAATATGTGACTAAAGTTGGGCCTCTTTTTACAGGCTGCTCTGTGTTCGCCGTGGTGATGGTCGCGGGGTTAGGTACAGAACTGCCGGCTGCGGTTAAGTCGATCTGTATAAATGCGGACATTGCGATGACTAGCCTCGATTGCAACACTGGTAATGCGATAGATCAGAGTCTTAACGGGTCGGACAACGGTGGCTACTATTCGGAGTCAGGCGCCAAGGGCCGCAACAGCGGCGATCGGAACACGACAAATTCGGGTGCTGATCGCGCTCGGCAAACTGGCGATCTTCCGCCGATCGACATCTCAACCATGACGCTATTTGACTATTCGCAACCTTGGCATGCATCGAACTGGGATCATGGGTTTAGCGATATTCCCTGGAAGTTCGACCATGTCACCGCAAACGGCAGCGACATCGTTCTCAAGCTGGATCAAACCGGAGCGCCGGAACTCAAGGGCGTTGGTCAAGAGGGGCATTACCGAGGCGTTTGGGAAGCCGATGTCACTTTGCCGGACATGCGCGAAGGGTTCGTGGCAGCGCCACTCTGGCTTTATACCAAAAACAATGACGGCAAGGCGGGGGAGATCGACTTCGAATTCACGCGTCTTGGCTTGCAGTTGACGCTTCATTCGGAACACACCGGCGCGCACAAGCAGCACAGCGTGACAGTGATGGCAGGGCAGGACTGGTCGGGCAAGCGATACAAGCTCGGTATCCGCGCGGATATCCAGGCAGGCTATATCGAGATGTATGTTAACGGCGAAAAGGTTCACACCTTCCGTCGTTCCGACAGCCCTGAGGCCTTTCCGACCGAGCCGATGATCCCGCTCATGTCAATGTGGACCGCCAAATCAGGTTTGGGATGGGCTGAAGGCTGGCTCGGTAAATGGGATGGAGGAATCCAGACCATGACAGTGCACGGGTATGCCTATTCACCGTTCTGACCTGATTACGTCAGGTGTCCCATCAGGTGGGAGGCGTTGATGCGCTTATCTGCGATCGATGGATAATCGTTCTCTTGAGGTAGCGAACGACGGGCAGTTCGATCAGCAGGTGGACCGCGACTCCAGCCGCTAACGCCACGGCAAATCCGGTCGCTACGATCGCGATTGTGGCGCTGACCGAGGTGAGCGGCGGAACTAGCTTGCTGATTCCTTGCAGGACGAACGGGTGCGACAAGTAGATCGCATAACTTGATGCCCCCAGAAGTTGCACCTTGCTGTTCGTGGCGACGATCCCGGATCGCTCTAGCGACAGGGCGCTAACGAGAATTATGACGCTGGGCACGCCGGCAAGGATCCACCGCGGCCCCGACGGCCAGGCGAACATGTATGCTACCAGCCATGCGATCGCGGCTACAAGGATCCATTGCGCCCCTTTTATCGTTAAGCTTGGCTGGCGGTTTGCCAAGTAACCGATCCACATTCCAAATACGAACTCCAGAACAATCGGTTGACCTAAGAAGTGAACTGGAACGGATACGGGATTGGTAAGGGAAATAACGACGACTAGGGTAGTGATGAGCGTCGAGGAGGCGATAATGCTCTGTTTTACCTTGCTGAATAAGGCGAGGAAGACGGCAAAAATTGTATAAAAGAACATTTCATAATTTAATGACCATCCGACAAATAGTATCGGAAATATGGATCCATCTTGTCGTTCGTAAGGGATAAAGAAAAGTGACTTCAAGAGGTTGGCGAAATTCGCCTGTGTGGATCCCAACAGATTGGGAGAGAAGAGCGCAATGCTGAAAACACCCAGCGTGAGAATCCAGTAAATTGGTACGATTCGGACCAATCTGCTCTTAAAAAATTCGGTCGCGCTCGGATTGGTCTTGATCGTACTGTGGACGATCACAAAGCCGCTTAGAACGAAAAAGAGGTCCACGCCAACGTTGCCAAATGCCAGCATACTCTGCGAGATGCCGACGGAAGCGACAAGGTCTTCTATATGCACAAATAGGACGAGGAATACGGCGAATGCGCGCAATGCCTGAAAGTTATAGATCATTCAATTTACTCTCAAACATTTGGGCAGGTCTAAACCAAAATTCTGATTGGCAAGCAACAGCGTGACCAAAAAACCCGAGCGCTTGAGGCAAGGTGTTCCAGTTTGGTGCAATTGTTCCTGGCCTGCTTTTCTTGATTCTATGATATTGATATCAATAGAGAGTTTGCTTTGATGGCCTGAATGGCAGTCCATTTGCGATCTCCCCGATCAGCACAGGAATTGGGGCATGCGTGTTTCGTCCTTCGCGGCCTTTCGCGCCTTCCCCACGCTCGCGTGGCCGTCTCGAGTGCGTGGTGGAGGCCCCGCGCGCGTCCCTCGGCAAAGCACTCGCGCGCGCGGTTGCGTTCCATGAACATCAGCGGCCGGTCGTTATAGATACGCCGCGTGCCGACCATCTTTCGTCTTCGACTGTCTGCCAAGGCAGGCGCTCAGGCCAGGCGAGGAATGGCGCGGGCCGAGACTTGTCCATTCCGCCGCAACGACCTACTTGCCGCCTGTGACCCTGACCAAGCTTCGTCCTTACCTGTTCCGCCTTGGATTGATCGCGCTGCTCGCGGCCATCCTCGGGCAGGCGACGCCGACAGCGCCGTTCCCGGTCCATCCGGGCAGGGGCTCGGCCTTCGATGCGAAGACGGTCGATGTGGTGGTGCTCTCCCACAAGAGCGATACCGCCCGCCAGACGCTGGTCGCCGAGCCGCGCTGGCCGCTGGAGCCGCTCGTCGTCTCCGAAACCGTCACCCCGCCGCAGGTCCGCCCCTCCGGTTGGCCCCCCCGGCAGACGGGTCCGCCGCCGCTCGCTCCCTGGCGCGTGGTCCCGCCGCTGCGAGCCCCTCCTGCCTTCACCTGATCTGACGCCCGCCGTCCGGCGGACCTTCTCATTTCTATCAGGTGACATACCATGCACGATAATCGGGCAGCCTCTGCCGACCCCTCCGCGCGCTTCGACGCTATCGAGAAGCTGTTGAATCTCTATCCCGATGTCAGCGACGAACAGCTCGCTGATATGAAACTGTGGTTCAAGAGGCAGGCCAGCGCTTTCGAAGTCGCCAGCCTCGCGAGCAAGAACCCCGCCGCCTACGAGAAATTCCGGAACGATCATGTCGACAAGTTCGGCAAGTTCGATCTGGCGCTGATCGCTCTGGCGACCCTCGCCGTGGTGGGCGGGGCGATCTACCTGGTGTAAGCCGGGCGGGCCTGTCCTCTGGCAGGACAGGCCCCACGCCCGAGGTGAAGACCCTTGCCTCGGCCCGGCACCGGTCATAGGGGCCTGCATCACCCGCAGCGGGGTGGACGAACGAGGTTTCAGGCTTTGACGGCAGCACAGCAGACGATTGCACACGAACGGTTGGGCCGTCCGGTCCTGTCGGTCATTTCGCCGAGCTACAACGAACGCGACAACATGCGCGCCTTCACCGATGCGCTGGCAAGCGCGCTCAAGGGCATCGAGTGGGAGTTGATCGTCGTCGACGATGACAGCCCCGACGGCACCTATGAGGAGGTGCTGAAGATCGGCGCGATCAATCCGCGCGTGCGCTGTATCCGCCGGGTCGGGCGCAAGGGCCTGTCGTCGGCAGTGGTCGAGGGCATTCTGGCTAGCTCCGCGCCGGTGGTGGCGGTGATCGACGCCGATATGCAGCACGACGAAACGGTGCTCCCGCAGATGCTGGCGAAGATCGACGGCGGGGCCGATCTGGTGGTCGGCACGCGTTATGCCGCTGGCGGCTCCACCGGCACCTGGGGCGAGGGCCGCTTGCGGATGAGCGAACTGGCCACGAAAATGAGCCAGCTGCTGATCGGCAATGCCACCAGCGATCCGATGAGCGGCTTCTTCATGGCCCGGCGCGATCTGGTGAACAACCATGTCTACGACCTGTCGCAGCAGGGGTATAAGATCCTGCTCGATCTGATCGCTTCGGCACCGCCCGCCACGCGGATCGAGGAAGTGCCTTACACCTTCCGCGAACGCACCGAGGGCGAAAGCAAGCTCACCCTCATGGTGCTGGCCGAGTTCCTGTTCCTGCTGATCGAGAAGCTGACCAAGGGGCTGATTCCGCCGCGTTTTGTGCTGTTTGCGATTGTCGGCTTTCTGGGACTGGCGGTGCATCTGTCGGTGCTGAACCTGATGGGCACGTTCCAGCCGACCTTCATCATCGCCCAGACCGTGGCGACCTTCGTGGCCATGGTGTTCAACTTCGTGCTCAACAACCAGTTCACCTTCCGCGACAAGCGGCTGACGGGCATGCGCATGATCGTGGGGCTGGTGGTGTTCATTCTGGTCTGCTCGGTCGGCGCGATCGCGAACCTCTCGGTGGCGAACTTCGCGCAGCAGGAGTTCGGCAACTGGAACGTGGCGGGTGTGCTTGGCGCGCTGATGGGCTCGGTGTTCAACTTCGGCGTGTCGTCCACGCTGGTGTGGAACCGGCGCAAGAAGAAGCCGCGCGTTTCGGCCTAAGCGCGCTTCTAGTCGATCCGTTCGAACGGCACTTCCGCGCCGTTCTGGTAGAGCGTGACGCCGGTGATGGTGTCGCCTTCGCCGGTGAACACCAGCCGTGCGTCGACCACCTTCCAGAAGAACGCGCGCGGCCCCTCGGCAAAGATCGGGAACGCCGGTTGCGAAGTCAGCTGGGCGAACAGCTGACCGTCCTCAAGTGTGATGGCCAGCCGGGCGTTGTTGGCCATGCGATAGGTTCCCACCAGCGGCGCGAGCTGTTCGGGGCTTAGCCTTACCTCCTCCCGTTCGGGCACCGGCGCGGGGGCGGCAGGGGTGGCGGCTTCGGCAGCGACCGGCGATCCGATCAGCGCGTGGAAAGCAAGGTCGGCGGCAGAGGGCTCGGCGGCGGAGTTGGTGAGGCCGATCACCGCACGCCGCGTTCCCGGCTGCACGGCCAGATGGCTGCGATAGCCGCCGGTGCCGCCGCTGTGGTTGAGCACTTCGCCGCCCGGTGCGGGCAGGATCATCCACCCGAGCGCGGTCTGGTTGTCGGTGCCAACCTGATCGGTCCGGTCCGAGAGTGTCAGCGCCATGGCCTCGGCAATCGGCGAGGCCGGGTCCATCGCCGCTTCGGCGAAGGTGAGCATATCGCTGGCGGTCGAGCGCAGCGCTCCGGCACCGGCCAGCACCGACAGGTTCCACGGCCTGGTCACGCGCAGATATTCGTCGTGCGGCACGGCAAGGCGGGCCTGCATCGCGGGATCGAGCGCGATGGCGGTATCCTTCATGCCGAGCGGATCGAGAATGCGCTCTCTCACGAGGCTTGCATAGTCGGTCCCCGCCGCGCGGGCGAGGACGTAGCCAAGCAGGCCGACGCCGAGGTTCGAGTATTCGTAATGCGCGCCGACCGCGCGGGGCAGCTGGTACTTGCCGAGGAAGTCCAGCAGCATCTGTTCGGTGTAGTCGGCATAGGGATCGGCGGGATCGCCGAAGGGCATGTTGTCGGGCAAGCGCGGCAGGCCCGAGGTTTGCAGCGACAGGTGGCGCAGCGTGATCTGCTGGCCCTCGCCGTCGCGCGGCATAGGCGCGCCTGCGGGGAGATAGCGTTCCACCGGATCGTCGAGCGCGACTTCGCCCTTCAGCGCCATGTCGGCGAGCAGCAGCGCGGTGAAGACCTTGGTGATTGAGCCGATCTCGAACTCGGTATCGCCGTCGAACCGGGGCCCGCCCT
>NZ_QXFM01000065.1 GCF_003584015.1 Aurantiacibacter xanthus | reverse complement strand
GGCCGGTCGGTCCACCCGGAGCGCCCGAACAGCCGTCCGCCCTCGACCCGGGGGCCGCGCTGATGACCCGCACCATTCTCGCCGAGGAGCTTGGCCGCACCGTCCCTTGGGTGCTGGCCTTCCTTCTCGCCGCCTTCCTGCTCGGTGAAGGCCCGTCCGGCGCGGCCATCCCGACCTCTCACGACATTCAAGAACATGCGGCCGCCACGCCTGCCGCAACGATGCTGGAGCCAAAACAATGACGAACACCAACCACTCGCTTCGCACGCGTCTGCTCATCGGCGCTTCGATCGGCTCCCTTCTGCTTGCCGGTGCCGCCGAGGCGCAATCGAACCGCATCGGCCAGGGTCGTGGCGGCGGCAATCCGGCGGCGGCCGCCGCCCGCGTCGCGCAGGCCGAAGCGCAGCGCGTGACCGAGCGCAACAGCGCCACCCAACGCGCGGTCGAGGCCATGCGCCGCGCGGCGCAGAACCGCGCCCAGATGAACGACGCGCAGGTGCAGGCGCGCATCGCCGCGCAGAACGCCATCAACAATATTCCCAACGGCATCGGTCAGGGCGGGCTTCAGCAGGCGCCCGGCATCGAGATCGATCCCAATCTCTGGCAAGGCGCCAATGGTCCGATAGAGAGCGCCGGCAAGGACGGGCGCACGACGGTCACGGTCGATCAGGACCAGCAGCGCGCCATTCTGACCTGGGACAGCTTCAACATCGGCCGCGAGACCGATCTGGTGTTCAACCAGGCCTATGGCGCCGACGCGGTCGTGCTCAACCGCGTGCGTGATGCTTCGCCCTCGCAGATCCACGGCACGCTCACCGCCCCCGGCACGGTGCTGATCCTCAACCAGAATGGTGTGCTGTTCGGCGGCACGTCCGTGGTCAATGTTCGCAATCTGATTGCCTCATCGGCCAATATTCTCGACAGCGATTTCCTCAACGCCAATCGCGGTATCTATTCGCAGCTATCCGGCGCCAACTATCTGCCGAGCTTCACCGACGCTGGCGGCGCGATCACGGTTGCGGCCGGGGCGCAGATCACTACCCATGCGCCCGCCAGCGCTACGCAGGGCGGCGGCTATGTGATGCTCATGGGGACCGAGGTCACCAATGAAGGCAGCATCGTCACCGCAAAGGGCCAGACGCTGCTGTCGGCGGGCGATGACTTCATCATCCGCAAGGGGTTCGGCACCGAAGAGAACCAATATTCGACGACGCGCGGCAATGAGGTGCGCGGGCTGATCGATGAAGACTCCGACAGCGGCACGGTGATCAACCGCGGCCTGATCGAAGCCGCCCAGGGCGACATCACGCTGGCTGGCCGCACGATCCGGCAAGAAGGCGTGCTCGTCGCCACCACTGGCGTCAATCAGCGCGGCACGATCCACCTGCTGAACAGTGCGACCGATGCCGAAGGTTCGGTGACGCTCGCCAGCGGTTGGGAATCGAGCGACGTCAACGGCAAGGTCGTCGGGTCCGGCCAAGGCCTGACGATCATCCTGCCCGAACTGGATAGTGAGGATACCGCGCTCAACGGCCAGCGGGATTCGCTGATCGAGCAGAGCGAGAAAGCCAACCTCAATCGCTACACAACCACCAGCGGCGGGTTCAACGACCGCTCATTGCTGGCCGATCGGCTCGACCAGTCGCGCATCGAAATCGTGACCGGCGGCGACGTCGTCTTCGAAGGTGGATCGCAGACCAGCGCCCAGGGCGGTCAGGTCGCGGTGCAGGCGGCCGGACGCATCACCACCGAGGATGGTTCGCTGATCGACGTCTCGGGCGTTCAGGGCATCGCCCTCGACATGGAGTCCAACTCCATCCTGGTGAACATCCAGGGCAATGAGCTGCGCGATTCCCCGCAGAACCGCGAGAACGCCAATCTTCGCAGCAACGACGTCTGGGTCGATGTGCGCGATCTCATTCTGCTGCCGGACGGCACCGGCGGCTATGATGGTGATCGCTGGTACACCAAGGGCGGCCTGCTCGAGGTTGGCGGCCATCTCAAGAACATGGCGCATGGTATCGGTGAATGGGCGGCGATCGGCGGCACGATCACGCTGGCGGCCAATGAAGTGGTGGCGCAGCACGGCGCGACCTTCGACATCTCCGGCGGCAGTCTCGACTATCAAGCCGGTTGGGTGCTTTCGACCCGTGTGCTCGGTGCGGATGGCAAGCTTTATGATCTCGCCAATGCGCCGGCGGGCATGAAGATGGTCGCCTGGGGCGACGCCTTCGTGCGCGAGCATTCGCGCTGGGGCGAGCAATATGCCCAGGTCTGGTCGCACCCGATCTCCGGGGCGCGTAGCGTTCGCCGCTGGAGCGACGGCTATACGGTCGGGCGCGACGCCGGACAGCTTATTCTCTCGACGCCGACCGCCATCATGGAAGGCGATATCATCGCCGCGGTTATCGAGGGTGAGCGGCAGGTCAATGCCCGAGCCGATGGCATCACCGATGGCTATGATGTGGCGCAGCATACCCGCGCGCAGCCGGGGTCGCTGGCTTTAGGGCGCTATGACCTGTTGGTGAGTAACACCAACCCCTATTCAGTGGAGGTGAAGATCGCGGATGTTGCGAGCATCGCTAAGCATCTCGCGACGGGGGACGCACTGCCTGAAGAGCGGAACGGCACCGCCTGGCTCGACGCAGGCCTGCTCAATCAGGCTGGTCTCGGCGGTCTCAACATCGAAACAACCGGCGTGATCGCCATCGACAATCCCCTGACACTGGCCGATGGCGGGGCGCTAAAGCTGGTTGCGCCAACGATTGACTTCAATGCGGACGTCACCGCCCATAGTGGCTCGATCAATGCGACCAACCGGGCAAGCAATCACTATGGAAGCAGCGCACAGGTTCTCCTGGATGGGAATGGGGGCTCGCTTATCGCGGTCGGTGAAGGCGTAACGCTCGATCTCACCGGCCTGTGGGTCAATACCGCCCTCAATGCTTCCGACACTGGAAAGCTGGGTTATCTCGATGGCGGCAAAGTCACCCTGGCCTCTACCCATGATCTGACTCTGGCGGAAGGCAGCCTGATAGATGTTTCATCTGGTGGAGCGATCCTCGCCCAGAATGATACAAGGGGCGGAGCCGGCGGTGACGTTTCGCTCGTTGCGGATGGCTATAATGCTATTGTTGCGCCGGATGGCGCGCTCCTGCTCGACGGGGAAATACGTGGCGTCGGCGTGCTGGGGGGCGGCACGCTACATCTCGAAACCGGCAAGACGTTCACTGTTGGCGCGGCCGATGAACAGGGCGGCACACAGGTCGATACTGCGATCTTTCAGACCGGTTTCGCTAGTTACGAGTTAGTCGGACGCAAGGGCGTGACAGTAGCCGATGGCACGGATCTGTCCGTAGTCATGCCGGTGTTGCTTTTTGGCGAATTCGCGCCGGATGCGGCTACCGGCGCGCCGCTGTCCGAAGCGCTCGACCTTTGGACGCCACCCACCTATTTGGAAAATCCGGTAGATGGCGTTTTGACCCGGCGGGGGGGAGCAAGCCTGACTATCTCCGCCACGCTGGGAGCGCCGGCTGGAAGCGATGAGGCTATTGGCGGAATTCGCATTGGTCGCCAAGCTGCGATAAATGTCGATCCTGGCCAATCCATCACGTTGCTAGGCAAAGATATTGAGGTCGATGGCGGCCTTCACGCTTGGGGCGGCAATGTTACGCTGGATGTTCCTCGCCTGGCGACAGCCGTTTCTGCGGGCTACGGATCTCCCGACCCGGGCCTGATCCGTATCGGCAGCGAAGCTGTGATCGATGTCGCCGCCCGCTCTGCTACCGCCGTGGACAGGCTGGGGCGCCGTTACGGCATTGTTGCGGATGGGGGAACGATCGCGCTCGGCGGCGACCTTGATTGGGAGGACACCGGTTCGGCCAAGGCTGCGGATGCGTTCATCGTCATCGAAACTGGCGCGCTACTCGATGCCTCCGGTACGCGGGCGACACTCGACCTTCCTTCTACGATGGGTATGCCCTCGATCACGACGCAGGTTGTCAGCGACGGCGGTACGATTGTCGCCAAATCCAATGTCGGGCTCTACCTGGACGGCACGGTGAAGGCCGAGGCTGGCGGCCAGGGCGCTGCAGGCGGCACGCTCGGCCTTGCGCTGGAATCGGCGGGCTACCGTGTCGGCGAAGCGCCTCCAGACCTGCTGCGGCCGCGTGAATTCCTACTGTCGCAGGAACAGAGCGAGAGCCTGCTTCCTGAAGGTTTCGGCGTGAAAGGAGACCAGGACGGCCTTGTCGCGGGCACCGGATATCTCGGCGCCGACAGGATCGAGGCTGGCGGTTTCGACAATGTCTCGCTGTTGGTGAACGGCGCGCTGTCGTTTGACGGCAGCGTCGCACTCTCGTTGGGCCAGAGCGCTCGTTTTTATGCGGGCACATATGCGCTGACGGACGCCGCCGCAGAGGATAGCCGGGTATCCATTGCGACTCCTTACCTGCGCCTGGCCGGCACGACGCGCATAGGTCCTGAGCATTATGAGATGCCTTCGCTTCACTGGGGCGACGGCATATCGCAGGCGCCAACGAACGCGCTGTTCTCGGTCGTAGCCGATATGATCGATGTGCGCGATCGGGTAGGCTTCGGCGCCCGCACTGCCGATCAATCGACCGGTGAGATATTGGATCGGCGCGGCTTCGCGCAGATCGATCTCACCAGCCGCGGCGACCTGCGGATGCTTGCAGGCACGCCGGGGCGCGGATTGCCGACCAATGCCACTACGGAACTGTCTTCCTCGGGCGACATTACCCTCACAGCAGCGCAAATATATCCGGCAACGGGTGTCGGCGGCAGAATCATGAGTGGCTATCAGGGAGAGGGTGAGGCTTTTCGGGCAGGTAGCAGTTTAACGATCCTCCGCTACGACGACAGTATTGCCGAAATGCCCTATTCCGCTTTTGGCATGCTAGCCTTGGGTGCCGAAACCATCAATCAGGGCGGCGTGGTGCGCGCGCCCTTCGGATTGATTACGATCGGTTCGACCTTCAACAGACAAGTCACGTCCTTGGTCAACCTGCTTCCAGGCAGTGAGACCTCGATCAGTGCCGCCGGACTGACGATGCCTTATGGCGGAACTGTCGACGGCATCGAATATGACTACAATGGTTCGCCCGTTGCACTCACCGCCATCAGCGGTACGGACTGGGGTCATGGCCTTGAAGTGAAGGCCGCTCGTCTCGATGTGCAAAGCGGAGCGCTGCTCGATCTTTCGGGCGGTGGGGATCTTGCCGGCGCCGGCTTCATGAGCGGACGGGGCGGATCGGTGGATATCCTCAAGACCGCGCTGATCAATGCCAACCCAGGCTATGGCGCGAGCGCGAGTGGCAATGCCGTTTACGCGATAGTTCCTTCAAGCAGTTCTTCCTACGCTCCCGTCGCGCCCGATGCTGGGTATGGGAATCCGGTGGTTGGGCAACAGATCACAATCCTTGAGAGCGTACCCGGTCTCGCTGCCGGCACATACACGCTGATGCCATCCAGTTACGCGCTGCTGCCAGGCGCCTTCCGTGTCGAGATCGGTGCGGGAATGACCAGCGGCTATGCGGGCGTCAATGCGATCGGCAACGGCTCTTATCTGACGCAGGGTACACTCGGCATCGCCAATACCGCGATACGGGATACCCTGCCTACACGGGTGACATTGACTTCCGCGGACGCTGTACGCGCGCATTCCGGCTACAACGAGATGGGCTACAACGCCTTCGTCGCGGCCGATGCCGCCCGACTGGGCATGCCGCGCGCGATGATGACTTCCGATGGCGGGACATTGGATCTTGCGTTCACCCGCGGCACCGACAGCGCGGACGGCTTGGCGCTGCGAGTGTTGGGCGACGTGAATCTTGCGGCTGCGAAGGATAGCGAAGGCTACGCTGGCGCGGTGCAGGTGCGTGGCATCGGCGAGGTCGTGGCGACCGGCGCGCAAGCATCGGCGGGGCTGGATTCCGCGTCGGTTGATGCGGGCGCGCTAAGTGCGCTCGAAGCGCCGCGCCTCATCCTCAATGCCACGCTGTCCAGCCTGTATGGCAAGAGCGGCCGCTACGTCACTGTGAATGGCGAGGGTTCGCTAACCATCCGCAGCGGCGCGGCGATCTCCGCCGCCGACATTATTATGGCCGGTTCAAAGTCCATGGGTAATGACGGGGGCACGTTGACGATCGAGGAAGGGGCCACTCTCAGCACCATTGGCATGGGTGAATCCAGCTATGATTCCGACGACGGCTATATTTTCAGCGGCCTCGGCGTGCTGGCCCTCTCCAACGGGTGGTTCAATCTGCTCCTTCAGGAAGAAAATCCCAATTCTCCCGATGGCCTCTACGTTAATGTTGGAGCATGCGTGACCGATGCTTGCGACCGGACGACGCAACTCCTGTCCGAAGGGACCATCGCTCTTGCGACCAATCGCGCGCTCACCATCGAGAAGAAGGTGGCATATGGTACGCGCAGGCTGGTACTGGGCGTATCCTCGGTAAATCTGGGAGAGAGTGCGGCGCTGGCGGCAGCCGAGGCAAGCGGACAGTTGCCGGATGGGCTGGAACTCAACCAGACCCGCCTTGCCGAGATCCTGGCGGGGAATAACGCGACGCACGCGCCGGCGGTCGAGATGCTGGAGCTCAATGCAACGAGAGCGGTCAATGTCTATGGCGCGGTTGACCTTGATGCCTCGTCGCTCGAACAACTCGTGTTCGGCACGCCTGCTATCTATGGTTATGGCGCCGATAGCGATGTCGCGACGATCCACGCGGGCGAATTCATCTGGACCGGCACGGACGGTGAGGCAGGCGCTCCGGTCGCCGGTCTGCTCGGTAAGGGCATGCTTGATATCCGGGCGAACTCGATCCTGTTCGGTCATGGGGCGAACACCCAATCTTCCACGGGTATCGATGAGCGGCTTGTGCTCGGCTTCGGGCAAGTCAACCTCACAGCAGCCGAGCGCATTGTCAGCAGCGGCAAAAGCATGCTTTCGGTCTATGAAACGCGCGGCGACTATGTGACCGGTAAGGGCTGGGATTATCAGGGCGGCAACCTTGTCGTCACTGCTCCTGTGCTGACCGGGGAAGCCGGATCGATGCTCACCGTGAGGGCAGGCGGCGACGTGAGCGTGATGGCGCCGGAGGGCGTGGCGGGTGAGGTCGCCAGCGATGCGCTGGGGGCGCAGCTGGCGATTTATGGTCGCAACCTTTCGATTGACAGCGCGGTGATCCTGCCATCGGGAAAGCTCACGCTGTCGGCAAGCGGCGACCTCGTGCTCGGCGACCTGGCTCGCATCGATCTTTCGGGTCGCGCGGTCGAGATGGTTGACGTCACGCAGTATAGTTGGGGCGGCGATCTTCTGATGGAAAGCACGGGCGGCAATATCTCTGCCAGCGCCGGTTCGATCATTGACCTGTCCGCCGTCAACAATCGCGCGGGCACGATAAGTGTCACCGCACTTGGCACAGGTGCCGGACATGTCGATCTGGCGAGTACGATTCTCGGTTCCGCTACGGGCAGGGCCGATGCCGGAGGCTCCGAAATCGCCTACAACGGAGCGGAGTTGGCGGTCCAGGCGCAGTCCCTTGCGGATTTCGGAGAGCTAAACACCCAGCTTAACGCAGGCGAGGTTTTCGGAGCAAGGCGCTTTCGCATCCGTCAAGGTGACCTCACCGTGGGTGACGGCGTGAAGGCGCAAGATGTTCAGATTGTGCTCGATGGTGGCAGCCTTACCATCGAGGGGACGATTGATGCCAGCGGTCAGGGGGTCGGCGCAATCCGTCTTGCGGCCATTGGCGATCTCGTCGTCAACGGCGCGCTCGATGCCCACGGCACGGGTCTTCGCGTAGATAGCTATGGTCAGATTATCGACAGCCCCAACCGCGCGGTTGTCGATCTCTCCAGCACGGCGGGTACGCTGGTCCTCGGCGACAGCGCGCGGATTGACCTGCGTGCCGGTACCGATGTGCCTGGCCAGAACGATGGCGCAGCACGGGGCTCGCTCGACTTGAACGCGCAGCGCACGGGAACGGACGACGTCGCAATAGACGTGGGCGGCATGGTAGACATCCAAGGCGCCAGGTCGATCGCCGTCAATGCCTTCCGCACTTATGACGATGCGCCGCTGGCCGATCTGCCGGACGTTTCCGGCGAACGGCCCCAGCTTGTCACCCAGGCTTATCTCGACCGGATTGACCTCGACAGCACCACCTTCATCGATTTGGCGTTGGGCAATGCAGCGCTTTCCGCTCGCCTGGCGGGGCTGGGACAATATCATCTCCGCCCTGGTGTTGAGATCGTGAGCAATGCAGCGGTCAATCCTTCAGGAACGCTGACGGTGCTCGGCGACCTCGATATGTCAGGCTATCGTTACGGACCGGAAGCCAACCGGATCGATCCGGCGCTGCGCGGTTTCGGCGAGCCGGGCGTACTGGCGCTGCGGGCCGCCGGCGACCTCAACATCCTGGGCAGCATCACTGACGGTTTCGCGCCACCCGCCGCCACGGCTGATGACGATGGATGGGTGCTCACGGAAACCAAAGGTCCTAACGGACTCGTCGGCGGCCTCACTCCCTTTGGTGGGGATATCATCATTCCGATCGACGGTGTCGTGCTGGATACGGGAACGACTTTCCCGCGGGAAGCGACGCTGAATTATGACGTGCCCGTTGGCGCTCTCACTCTTCCCGCCGGCACGGTGCTGCCGGTCGACGTGGCGCTGACTGGACAGCTCACGCTCGGCGCCGGATCTGCCCTATCCGCCAACATCTATAATACCGATGGATCGGTGGCTTATTCTGCGGGGATGGTGCTCGACAATATGGTGACGTTGACGCCGGGGATGAAGCTGGGCGCGGGCACTGCGCTCTCCAGCAGCGCAGCGGTGGATGCCTTGATCTGGCCCAAGGGCGTGCCCTTGCCGGTCGAAATGGTGACGAACGAACGGATCACTTTGGCACGTGGGGCCCTCATCCCGTCAATGACGGACGTTCAACTTGTCGATGATCTTGGTATCAACCTCCGTCCATCCGATCAGGGATTCATCAATCGCAATTGGGCCGTGGCCCCGATGCTGGCTTCGGGCACCAGCAGCTGGAGCTTCCAACTCGTTGCTGGGGCAGATGTCGCCTCGGCTGATCGCAAGGCGCTCGATCCGGCCTCGGTCGGGACGATTCGGCTGGCAGACACCCACTATAGCGGTACGCCGGCGCTCAGTAGCGCGGGCAGCGAGATACTCGTATGGGCAGAAGGTAACTGGCTGGGCTACGAACCGGGCACGCCGGTTTCGGAAGAGGAGGCATCATGGTGCGAGTATGACTCGACATTGTGCGCCATGCAGGAAGTCGGTGGCGAGATACTCGTCTGGGCGGACGGCAACTGGCTAGGCTATGAGCCCGGCACGCCGGTTTCGGAAGAGGAAGCGTCATGGTGCGAATATGATTCGACATTGTGCGCCGTGAAACAGACAGGCGGCGACCAGATTGTCTGGGCGCCTGACAACTGGCTGGGAATGCCTGCGGGCGAGCCCGTGTCAGAAGATGAACAAGCAGCCTGGTGCGCTCCCTTCCCTGATTTGTGCCTCGTTCAGGAAGGCGGTGGGCCGAAGGTTTGGACGGGGTATGATTATGTCGCGCCGGGTCTCAGCGTGATCCGAACGGGTACGGGCGATCTGTCGCTGACGGCGGCGGGGGACATCCGCATGTCCTCGCTCTATGGAATCTATACTGCCGGCACGGCGACCGATCCGGGCGATGGCTACGACCTTCAGCGTGGAACCTTGCCAACTGGCGTGGTGCTTGGCGGCGATACAGATTATTCGGCCACCCTTGCCAGTTATCATGCCTGGTATCCTGACGGTGGGGGCAATCTGGCGATCACGGCCGGCGGCGATCTAGTCGGTGATATCCTGGGTTTCCGCATGCTGGAGAACGGGCAGAGCTATCAATCGAGTGCGGTCGCCGGCAACTGGTTGTGGCGGCAGGGTTCGGGTGGCACCGTCACGGATGAAAAGATCCCGACGGCCTGGTGGATCAACTTCGGCACCTATGTTTCCTCGGCAAATGGCAGCAGCATTGCGAACCCGGCAATAACCGGCTTTACCGGCTTCGGCACGCTTGGCGGAGGCAATCTGACAGTTCGTATTGGCGGAGATGCGGGCCGCACGGCCAAGCGTGGCGGTGAAAACACTTCATTTAACTATGGTGATAGTCGTAGCGAAGGCCTTGTTCTGGCTGTTGGTTCGACCGGTCGTGTGGCAGCGGACGGCACGCTGAGGCTCACCGGGGGCGGTGACATGGTCATAAGGATCAGCGGGGTGCTCAATCCTTATGTCGAAGGTGATGCCGCCAATGCCAAAGCCAGCCTCGGTGGCAGCATTGTCAACCTGCGGGGATCGACCAGTGTTGATGCCGATTCGATCGGCGCCGTACAGGCCGGCTATCGCTCAATGTCTCTTCCTAATCCGCTCGATCCGCGCGGCACCGATCCGTTCGAGACCACGAAGGCGGAGGCGCTATCGGGTGTCACACTGGTGCCGGGCGATTCAGTCTTTACGGTGCGGACCCTTGGCGACCAGGTGATTGCCGGCGCAGGCGACGCCACACGCAGCATCGGTCTCAACACGCAGCCCTTCACGGTGAATGGGGTCAACTATGGGGGCGGCGGCAACAGCTGGTTCAGCCTCTGGACCGATCACACTGCCATCAATCTACAGTCGGCAGGCGGAGACATCGCGCCGGGCAAGCATGGGATTGAAACGAGCCAGACACTGATCGCCGCGGCCGACATTGCCGACACCTGGCCGGCGATTCTGCGGGTCACGGCGATGGGCGGAGATCTCTATTTCGGCGCATCGGCAGGCATGACGAATGATCTCGTGACCCGCGACCGCCTCTCGCCCTCGCCTTCCGGCGAACTCTCATTGTTGGCAGCAGGGTCCATTTATGGTGGCGATCTGACACGTTCCTCAAACCTCGCGTCGCGCCATGTAATCAGCGTGTCTTTCACCGACACGCTCCTGCCGACACCATTTAACCCGGCATTTGTCGGACGCGAAGATGGCCGATACAGCGAACGCGTCATGAACCTCTCGCTCGATGGTTCGGCAATCGACGCAACCAACAATGGCGAACTCAAGACGTGGAACGATACATATTCGCTCTTCGCCTTCGGACCCAACTCAGCTGCCGTCTCGTCGTCGAACTGGGCTGATCGACTTCCTGTGCGAATCTATGCTGTCGGGGGCGATATCGTCGGCCTGGGCAGTGGTGAAATGCTCAGCTTCAATTCGGGAAGTGGGCGCACCTTGTTGGACTGGTATGTCGGCGGAGGCCCGCTGCGCATGACTGCTGGGCGTGACATCGTTGCAAGCGGCACCGTGGGCGCATCCAATCTCATCGTCCACAGCAACGATACTGATGTTTCGGTGATCTCGGCCGGTCGCGACATCATCTACAGCAACTTCGACATTGCCGGTCCGGGGTCTCTGGAGGTTTCTGCGGGGCGCAACATCCTGCAGGAGGATCGGGGCTCGTTCACCTCGATCGGGCCGATCCGGGCGGATGATACCTCCGATGGCGCGTCCATCGCGTTGATGGCGGGCATGACCGGCGTGAACTGGGATGCGGTTCGGGACTACTATCTCGATCCGTCTAAGCTGGCCGATCCGGGGCGGCCGCTGGCCGAGCAGAATGTCGTGACCGATGAGGGTATCGTCGAAAGCGTCGGCAAGGTCGCGAAACTCTATGACGCCGAACTGGCCGCCTGGCTGTTCGACCGTTACGGCTATGTCGCCGAGGGTGCGTTCGCCGAGTTCGTCTCCGCCAATGGGCTGGTGGATGCCAATGGCGCGAAGCTTCCCGCCGCACAGCTCGAGGCTCGGCTTTCGGCCCTGGGCTTCAAGGACGCGGCGACCAACCAGGGCAATCTCTCGGCCCTGCTGCGTTCGACCGATATGTTCGACTATGGCTATGCCGATGGCGCGGCTTCGCTCAGTGAAGCGCAGTCCGGTCTGCTGACGCAGGTACAGGAACGCTTCGACGGGCTCTCGCCGGAGCAGCAGCGCATCTTCCTGCGGCAGGTCTATTTCTCGGAACTGCGTGAAGGCGGTCGCGAATATAATGATGCTGACGGGCCGCGCCTCGGTTCCTATCTGCGCGGGCGTCTTGCGGTGGCCACCCTGTTCCCGGACAAGGATGGCGGCGGCAATGTGATCGACCGCAGCGGCGATATCATCATGTATCGCGGCTCGGGCGTTCGCACCAACTTCGGCGGCGACATCGAAATGATGGCGCCCGGCGGCCAGATCGTCGTCGGCGTCCAGAATGTGATGACCGACGAGGACCAGAAGACCGCCGGCGTCATGACCCAGGGCAGCGGCGATATCCGCATCTTCAGCGAACAATCGCTCCTTCTCGGTCTCTCGCGCGTCATGACCACCTATGGCGGCAACATCCTCGGCTGGTCCGAGGAAGGCGATATCAATGCCGGGCGCGGGGCGAACACCACGGTGCTCTATACCCCGCCGCTTCGCACCTATGACGCCTATGGCAATGTCCGTCTGGCGCCGCAGGTCCCGTCGTCGGGCGCGGGCATCGCCACGCTGAACCCGATCCCCGAGGTGCCGGCTGGTGACATCGACCTGGTGGCCCCGCTGGGAACGATCGATGCGGGCGAAGCGGGCATTCGTGTGTCGGGCAATATCAACCTTGCCGCGCTTCAGGTGCTCAACGCCGCCAACATCAAGGTGCAGGGCGAAGCCGCCGGAATCCCGGTGGTCGCGGCGGTCAACACCGGCGCGCTGACCTCGGCCTCCTCGTCCTCCAGCGCCGTTGCCAATCAGGCGGCGGAACTGGCCGAGCGGGCACGGCCGCAGGTTCGGACCGAGATCCCGACGATCCTCAACGTTCGCTTCCTCGGCTTCGGCGAGTAAGCCGATCAGTTTGGGCCGAATGGTCGGCCCGCTCCCACCGGGACGGCGGCGGTCCACTGGCCGCCGTCCCGGACTACCTCATTCGGAGATTGCTTAATCATGGCAGACAACGCCAACGCTGCGGCCTCGACCGCTGCCCCCATGCTTCCGCTCTTCTACAAGGCCTTGCAGCCACTCCATTCGACCGTTCACGCTGACTGGCGCCTGAAGGCCGGCGATGTGTCCTTCGCGGCCGAAACGCCCTTCCTGCCGATCGTGGCGAGCGAAATCGTTTCGGCGGCGCGCACTTATCCGGTCGTGTTCGCTGGCGACACCGCGCAGCCGATCGCCGTTCTGGGCCTGGAGCCCACCAATCTCTTCGTCGAGGACGGCCGCTGGGCGAGCGATTGCTACATCCCCGCTTATGTCCGCCGATATCCCTTCACCTTCGGCAGGACCGAGGAGCCCGACGGCTTTGCCCTGTCGATCGACAGCGGTTCGGATCGGGTCGTTCAGGGCGGGACTGAAGGGACGGCGCTGTTCGAGGACGGCAAGCCCTCCGCGTTGACGCAGCAGGCGCTGGAGTTCTGCACAGCGTTCGGCCGGGAAGCGGAACTGACCAAGCTGTTCACGGATGCGCTGAAGGAAAAGGATCTGCTGGTCGACCGGCGGGCGGATGCGACCCTGTCCGATGGCCGCAAGCTGGGTCTCAATAACTTCCTGATCGTCGATGCCGAGAAATTTGCAGGCCTCGATGATGAGACGGTCGTTGCCTGGCACAAGCAAGGCCTGCTTGCGCTCGTGCATCATCACCTCGCCTCGCTCGACCGCTTCCGCGCGCTGGTCGATCGGCAGGCGCTGCGTCTCGTCGCGGATCCGTCATCGTCAGGTGCTTCGAACGAACCCGCTGCCGCCGAGGCCGTCGCCCCGGCAAAGTCCAACAAGTCCAGGAAAGTCGTATCATGAACAGCCGTCCTCTTCTCCTCTCCGCCCTTATTCTCGCTTCCGCCTTCACAGGCGCCTCTGCCTCGGCGCAGACGGTCGGTGGCGGACAGGCACCTGCCGCTGCCCCAGCCGCGCAGCCCCTTGGCGGCCCCATCGTGCCCGGTGTCTGCCTGCTCTCGCGCGAAGCCATCTTCGCCAATGCCGCTGTCGGCAAGGCCGCGTCTGCGCGTCTGGCCGAGCTGACCCGCGCCGCTCAGGCCGAAATCGACGGGCAGCGCCCGGCTCTGGAAACCGAAGCACGCGCACTCGAAGGCCAGCCTGACAATGCGGCCAACCGCCAGCGCCGCGAAACCCTGGCCCGCAGCTGGCAGGCGCTGCAAACCCAGGCCGCTCATTCCAGCCGCGAGATCGAGGCGACCCGCGCCAAGGCGCTGGAACGCATCGCCACCGAAGCGCAGCCCGTAATCGCCCAAGTCTATAGCAGTAAGAATTGTGGGCTGCTGTTCGATCGCGGCGCGGCGCTCGGCGGCAATTTCGCCAACGATCTGACAGCGGACGTTGTGCGCGCTCTGGATGCCCGCATCCAGACCATCAGCTTCGAACGCGAGCGCCTGCCGCAGCAACAGCCAGCCGTCCAGGCGCCGGCGCAGCGATAAGGCCGGAAAGAGGGAAGCGACCATGGGGACGATCCTGATTGCCTTGGGGGCCTTCATGCTGGGGGTTCTCATCACCAGCCTGTTGGCCCTTGGCGCGATCGCAATCCTCTACCGCGAGGCGGCGGCCATGGTCGATTCCTATATGAACGCTGTTCCGGGCGCCCGCATCCCTCGAGGTAGCCGGGACTGGCGGCCGCTCATCATCGCCGGCGGAGGCGCCGGTGTCTGAGAGTCCGATCGCCAGCGTTCGCGGGTTAGCGGGCTGGGTCCAGGCGATCCGCGCTGACGTCGTTGCCGAACGCGAGCGCCGGGCGCGGGACCGGGCGGTGAAACGCAGTCGCCCGGTCAGTGCTTTCGAGCTTCATTTCTATCGCACGGTGAGTGTCGCAGCCGCGGTGCTTGTCGGCCTCATGTTTCTGGGAGCGCGCTGATGCGGTCTACCTCCAAATCCTCACCTTTGTCCCGCGTCACACGCTGGATTGCGGCCCTTGTCGGCGCCGGGATTGCCTCGACTACGCCTGTTGCGGCGCAGAGTGTCGCGCCTTCGGCCGCGCCGGTCGAATGGGTGCGCTACGCCGAGTTCGCGACAACCTCCATCACCGGTTGGCTCGAGGCGCACAACGAGCCGGCGACACGTCTGCGCGCCTATCTCGATGCGACCCGACCCGCACCAGACGCGGCAACCGCGCCCCTGGTCATCAAGGTCTGGATTGAGCGCGACGGCAAAATCTCACGCATCGACTATCCTGCCTTCACCCACGCGGAGGCCAATGCCGATATGCAGGCGCTGATCGTCGGCCAGCAGCTCGCGGCCGCGCCGCCGCGCGACATGCTGCTGCCGCTCCGCATCGCCGTCCAGCTGGATGCGCCGGCATCAGCTCCAGCGCCTGCCGCAAGCGAGACGTCGCTTCCGCGGACATGACCCTTACTCTTCCCCTTTCCGGCTCGATCCGATCATGATGAAGCGGTGGCTCGACGGCCTTCGCTGGCGGCGCTCCCGCCGGTTCGAGAACGCGGTGTCGCTCGCAGTCGAAGAGCTTCTGCTTGAACATGGCGACGCAGCGTTGGATCAGGCCCGCCGCAAGGCACGTCCGCGCGACCAGCCCACCCGCCGAGAGGGACCTGGGAGGCGGCCTGACGTTGACGAGATGATGATGGGCCCAAAAATTCTAAGCAAAAAATTGTCCATTACTATTTACCCACCCTCTCGAGGGTAGCGCAGGCTAGCGATTATTCAGTCGCCGCGGCCCCGGTCCCGACCGCCCCAGTTCATCCATCGGATTGCGTAGCGGACATTCCTCAAGCGACAGGCAGCCGCAGCCGATGCAGCTCACGATCTGGTCGCGAAGCTGAGTCAGCGACATGATCCGCTCGTTGAGCATGCCGGTCCAGGCATCGGTGAAATTGCGCCAGTCTGCCGCAGTGGGGACATGATCGTGCGGCATGTCGGCCAGCGCGTCCTTGATGATCGCCAGCGGGATGCCGGCACGCTGGGCAATGCGGATGATGGCGATCCGGCGCAGGACGGAGCGGTGATAACGGCGCTGGTTTCCTTCCGTGCGCCAGCCCGCGATCAAGCCCTGCTTCTCATAAAAATGGACCGTAGAGACAGCCACGCCGCTGCGGCGCGCCACTTCGCCCACGGCCAAAACCTGCGACACTGCGGAAGACATAAATAGCCCTTGACCTCAATAATTGTTGAGGTTGTATGAGGCAGGTCGGCTTGTTCCGCAAGCATCCATTCCGTCCGAACTCGCGGACATAAACCGGAGCCGACATGAGCTTGATCGAGCGCACGAAAGCGCGCCTCCCACACATTCGCACCATCCTTGCAACGGTCTTCGCCCTTGCCCTTGTGCTGGGAGGCTTGTTCGTCTGGCGCGTGCTCAAGGCGGGACAGGCGCAGGAGTGGCATCAAGCACCGCTGCCCGTGGCCGCCATGCAACTGGAGCCAAGGGACGTTCCCCTCTCCCTCGAAGCGATCGGCACGCTCAGGGCCGTGCGGGAAGTGGAATTGTCAGCCGAAGTTGCCGGTCGCGTTTCGGCAATCCGGTTTGATTCGGGCGCAGAGGTCGGGGCCGGGGCCTTGCTTGTTCAGCTTTTCGACGGGCCGGAACGGGCGGACCGGGACGCGGCGCGGGCAAGGGCTGCCTTCGCGCGCATGCAAGTTGTGCGCTCGGAAGAGCTTGCACCGAGCGGCGCGGAACCGCGCGAACAGCTTGAAGAGCGCCGCGCAGAACGGGATCAGGCGCTTGCGGCGGTGCGTCAGCTTGATGCGCGGCTGATCCAGAAACAGGTGCGGGCGCCGTTCGCCGGGCAGATCGGCATCCGCCGCATCAATCCCGGCCAGTATCTCAATCCCGGCGATCCGATCGCCACGCTGACCGACCTGTCGCGACTTTATGTCGAATTCGCGCTGCCGCAGCAGAACCTCGGGATGATCAAGCCGGGCGCCACGGTCACGGTTGCCAGCGATGCCTATCCGCAGCGGACATTCACCGCGCGCGTGAACGCGGTCGAACCCCGGATCGGCGAGGACACGCGCAACATTACCGTACAGGCGATCCTGCCCAACCCCGACCGGGTGCTTCGCCCCGGCATGTATGTCACCGCCTCGCTGGTGCTGCCGCCCCAAACAAGTGCGCTCGTCGTTCCGGCGACGGCTATCCAGACATCGGCGCAGGGCGACAGCGTGATCGTCATTCGCGGCAAGGATGCCCGGAAAGGCGGAAAGGCGGAGTTCGTTCCGGTCCGCACCGGGCGACGAATCGGCAATGACATAGTGATCGAACGGGGCCTGAAGCCCGGCGATGTCGTGGTGACGGAAGGGCAGCTTCGCATCCAGCCCGGCGCGGACGTGACCGTGACCGCCCCCGCACGGGCTGGAGGCCGCTGATATGGCGTTCACAGACATCTTTATCCGCCGCCCCATCCTCGCGATCGTGGTCAGCCTGCTGATCCTGCTGGTGGGCGTCAGTGCGACGTTCAGCCTTCCGGTCCGGCAATATCCCCGGATGGAAAGCGCGACGATCACGATCGACACGACCTTTCCCGGCGCGACGCAGGATGTGATGCAAGGTTTCGTCACCACGCCCATGGCCCAAGCGATCGCGACCGCCAGCGGCATCGAATATATCACCTCGACATCGATGCAGGGCAGCAGCCGGATCAGCGCCAAGCTGGTACTCAATGCCGATGCCGACCGGGCGATGACGGAAATCCTCGCCAAAGTGCAGCAGGTCAAGTTCCGCCTGCCCACGGGCGTCACCGATCCCGTCATCACCAAGATCACCGACGGCGCTTCGGCGATCCAGTATATCTCCTTCATCAGCGACGATCTGCCGCCGCCGCAGCTGGTGGATTTCGCCGCGCGCGTCGCCCAGCCGATGCTCACCTCGGTCCCCGGCGTCGCATCCGCCCAGATCAGCGGCGGCGCCCCGCTGGCGATGCGCGTGTGGGTCGATCCGGTGAAGCTCGCCGCGCGCGGCCTCACGGCGGGCGACATCGCCGCCGCCCTGCGCGCCAATAATGTGCAAGCGTCCCCCGGCAAGCTGAAGGGCGCAAACACCGCGATCAACATCACCGCCGGCACCGACTTGCGCGACGTGGAATCGTTTCGCCGCATGGTCGTAAAGACCGGCGGCAGCGGCGTCGTGCGGCTGGGCGATATCGCGACCGTGGAACTTGGCGGGCAGAATTATGACGCCGCCGCGCAGGCCTCCGGCCGTCCCGGCGTGTCCATCGCCATTTCGCCGACGCCGGACGGCAACCCGCTGGAGATCGTCGCGGCGGTGAAGGCGCTGCTGCCCGAAATCCAGCGCGTCGCCCCGCCGGGGGTGGAGGTCGCCAATGATTTCGACGTCGCCCACTTCGTCAACGCCTCGATTGACGAGGTCGAGCGCACGCTGGTCGAGGCGGTGCTGATCGTGGTCGTGGTGATCTTCCTGTTCCTCGGCTCGCTGCGCGCGGTCATCATCCCCGTCGTCACCATTCCGCTGTCGCTGCTGGGCACGACGGCGCTGATGCTGGCCTTCGGTTTTTCCTTCAACCTGTTGACTTTGCTGGCCATGGTCCTCGCCATCGGGCTGGTGGTCGATGACGCCATCGTCGTGGTCGAGAACATCCACCGCCATATCGAGGAGGGGCTGAAGCCGTTCGAGGCCGCCCTGGTCGGCGCGCGGGAGATCGTCGGGCCGGTGATCGCGATGACGATCACGCTGGCGGCGGTCTATGCCCCCATCGGGCTGATGGGCGGGTTGACGGGGGCGCTGTTCCGCGAATTCGCCTTCACGCTGGCAGGCTCTGTCATCGTGTCCGGCGTGGTCGCGCTGACGCTGTCGCCCATGATGAGCGGCAAGCTGCTCCATTCGAAACTGGGCGAAGGCAGGCTGAGCCAGGCCATCGAGCGCAGCATGCACCGCCTCACCGCCGGCTATTCCCGCCTGCTGGACCGGACGCTGGCGGCGCGGGCGGCCGTCCTGATCGTGGGCGTCGCCATGCTCGGCGCGATCGTGTTGCTGTTCACCGGCGCCCAGCGCGAACTCGCCCCGCCGGAGGACATGGGATATGTCTTCGTGCAGACCAAGGCGCCGCAATATGCCAACCTCGATTACACGCGGCGCTATAGCGATGAAGTCGAGCGCATCTTCCAGACCCTACCCGAGTTCAGGAGCAGCTGGTTCGGCTCGGGCGGCGATAACAACGCCAATGGCGGGTTCGGCGGCGTCGTGCTCAAGGACTGGGCGGAACGGGACCGTTTGGCCGACGACATTCAGGCGGAGCTGACCGTGCGCACGGCGGCGGTGACCGGCGTCTATGCGACCGCCTTTCAGGACAGTCCCTTGCCTGCGGGCAGCGGCGGCCTGCCGGTGCAGATGGTGATCCGTTCGGCGGACGATTTTCCGCAAATCTACCAGACGCTCGAAACCATCAAGGGCGCCGCCTGGGGCAGCGGACTGTTCGCCTTCGTGGACAGCGACCTCGCCTTCGACAGCCCCGAAGCGCACATCACCATCGACCGCGCGAAAGCGGGCGAAATGGGCGTCAGCATGTCCGAAGTCGCCGACACGCTGGCGATCCTCGTCGGCGAGAATTATGTGAACCGGTTCAACTGGCACGACCGTTCCTATGACGTGATCGCGCAGGTTCCGCAGAGCCGCCGGCTCGCGCCCGACGATCTCGGCCGGTTCCAGGTGAGGACGGCGTCGGGCAGCCTCGTTCCGCTCGCCACCATCGCCAGCGTCGAAATACGCCCGCAGCCCAACCGGCTGCCGCAGTTCAACCAGATGAACAGCGCTACGCTGTCCGCCGTGCTGCTGCCGGGCGTGACCATGGGGCAGGCGGTGGACTTCCTGCAAAGCCAGACGCTGCCCGCGGGCACGAGCGTCGACTGGCTGTCGAACAGCCGGCAATATGTGCAGGAAGGCAACCGGCTGACCGTCTCCTTCGGCTTCGCGCTGGTGGTAATCTTCCTCGTGCTGGCGGCGCAGTTCGAGAGCTTCCGCGATCCGCTGGTGATCCTCGTCACTGTGCCGCTGGCGATATGCGGGGCGCTGGCGCCGCTCTATCTCGGCTATGCCACGCTCAACATCTACACCCAGATTGGGCTCGTCACGCTGATCGGGCTGATTTCCAAGCACGGCATCCTGATGGTGTCCTTCGCCAACGAGATGCAGCGGCATGAAGGCTGGAGCCGGGTCGAGGCGATCCGCCATGCCGCGGCGGTGCGGATGCGGCCGATCCTGATGACCACCGCGGCGATGGCCGCCGGCCTCGTGCCGCTGCTGTTCGCCGGGGGCGCCGGGGCGAACAGCCGCTTTGCCATCGGCATCGTCGTCGTCATGGGCCTGCTGGTGGGAACGCTGTTCACGCTGTTCGTGCTGCCCACCGTCTATTCCCTGCTGGCGGGCGATCACCGCCCGAAGGAGCCGACCGAAACCGGCGAATACCCGGCTGAAGGGGGTCTGGCCAATGCGTAAGTCCCGGCTCTCTCTTATCCTCTTGCCGCTGCTCGCTTCGGCTTGCGCGGCCGGCCCTGCCTATGCCCCCCGCAGACCCCCCGCTGCGTCGGCAGGGCCGTTCATCACGACGGTCGACGGCATCGACCGGGCTGGCGACCTGCCCGACGATTGGTGGCGGCTCTACCGCGATCCGGCGCTCGACAGCCTGATCGAGCAGGCCCTCGCGGCCAACACGGACCTGCGCGTCGCATCGGCCAATCTCGCCAGAGCGCGCGCGATCATTCGGGAGGCGCGCGCCGGACGGCTGCCATCCACCGAGGTATCGGGCGGCGTCAGCTATGGCGATTCCGCACAGGTCGACGCGCCGGTCGGCAATGACGCGCAATGGTCGCAGAACGCCGGAGTCGCGCTTTCCTGGGAAGCCGATCTGTTCGGCCGGATCGGGCGCGCCGTCGAGGCGGCCCGCGCCGATGCCGAAGCGGTCGAAGCCGCCCGCGATGCCGTGCGCGTGACCGTCGCTGCGGAAACGACCCGCGCCTATCTGGACGCCTGCGCGGCGGCTTACGCTTTATCGGTGGCGCGGCAGTCGTTGCAGACCAGCACGGAAAGCCGGCGCGTGGTGACGGAGCAGGCGCGCGCCGGATCGGCAAGCCGGCTCGACGTGGAACGGGCGGCAGCAGCGGAGGCGACCGCGAGGGCAGCGCTGCCGGCGTTCGAGGGACAGCGGCAGGTCGCCCTGTTCGAACTGGCGGCCCTGTTGGGCACGACGCCGGGCAATGTGCCCGAAACCGCGCGGCGCTGCGCGGTGCCGCCTGAACCCACTGCCGCCGCCATTCCCATCGGAGACGGCGCGGCATTGCTGCGGCGAAGGCCCGATCTCAGGCAGGCCGAGCGGCAGCTTGCGGCAGACACAGCGAGGATCGGCGTGGCGACCGCCGACCTCTATCCGGTCATCAGCCTTGGCGGTTCCGGCACCTTCTTCCGCAACGACGTGGTGCGGGGAAGCGATTCCTTCAGTTTCTCGCTTGGTCCCCTGCTGTCGTGGCGGTTCCCCAACATGTCGGTCGCCCGCGCGCGGCTGCGCCAGGCGGAGGCGCAGGGCGCGGCATCGCTGGCCGCGTTCGACGGGAAGGTCATCACGGCGCTCAAGGAGGCCGAACAGGCCCTCGCCATCGTAGCGACCGAACAGCGCCGGCTGGCCGCGCTGCGCGAGGCGCAGGACCGATCGGAGCGAGCCTACGAGCTTGCCGACAGGCGCTATCGCGCCGGTTCGATCGGATTGCTCGATGTGCTGGTCGCCCAGTCCGACTTGCTGGCCGCGCGAGCCTCCCATGCGGCTTCGCTGCGGCGACTGTCGCTGGCGCGGGTCGACCTGTTCAAGGCGCTCGGCGGCGGCTGGCAGCAAGCGCGGTCGACCGACAGCGCCCTCCTTTCCGAAAGGTCAGTAAAGTGAATAAGGCTCTTCCCCTGTTATCGACGATATTGGCGTGGCTGCTGGCGGCATTTTTCCTGTTCGGAGCCTATGGCAACGCCCTCATTTCCGAAGAATATGCCGCCGCCTATGCGGCCTGGGGCTATCCGGACTGGTTCCATTATGTCACGGCCGTCCTGGAACTGACGGCCGGCATTTTGTTGATGCGATCCGCCACCCGGCCGTTCGGCGCCGCGCTCGGAGCTTCGGTCATGGCGGCCGCGACGCTCACTACGTTGGTGAATGCGGACTACGACCATGCTGTCGCGCCTGCCGTGGTGCTTGCAGTCTCACTCTCCGTTCTCGGGCTTTCCGTCGCTTTGGGGCGGAACAGAAGGGCATGATGGCGTGGCTGCGAGGCAGCGCGCATGGCGTTGCCGACGAGGGAAAGTCGAGGACAAGGATCGGGTTCGATGAGAAGAATGAAGGGAAAGTCATGAACAAGGTCGAGAAGGTGCGGCAAGCGCTGCGCGCTGCCGGGCATGCGGACAGCATTGCTGAATTTCCGGCAGGAACGCAGACTGCCGAGGATGCGGCGGCTTCTGTCGGCTGCTCTGTCGCGCAGATAGCGAAGTCGATCGTCTTTCGCGCCGGCGAGGATGTAGTTCTGGTGATCGCATCGGGCGCTCATCGGATCGACCGCAGCAAGGTCGCGGCGGTGACGGAAAGGGCGGTCAAATCCGCGGACGCCGCATGGGTGCAGGAACAAACCGGTTTCGTCGTTGGAGGCGTTCCTCCCTTGGGCCATGACTGCGACCCGGTCACGATCATCGATGCCGCGTTGCTCTCGCTCGACTCCATTTGGGCGGCCGCCGGCTCGCCGACTCATGCATTTCGCACAAACGCGAAGGATCTGATCCGTATGACGGGCGGTATCGTCGCCGATGTCAGGCAGGGGTGATTGTCGCTCGCCGCTCGCAAGCCATTGCCACATCTCTCGCACGGTCCAACGGGCAATTATCCGGCGTTACCCGGTGCAATCTGAACCATTTTCCATTTCGCACACCTCCCAGCCGCCGCCGAGCGCGCGGTGAATTTCGACCACCGACAGGAGATGGTCAGAGCGCGCCGCGACGAGGGTGGCTTCGGCTTCGTACAGGCTGCGTTCGGCATCGAGAACGTCCAGATATTGGCCCTCGCCCTCGCGAAAGCGAACCGACGCCATTCGCGCCGCTTCGCGACTGGCGCCGACCTGCTGGTAGCGCATCGCGAGGCTGGTCCGGACCGCACCATAGGTCGTCAACGCGTCCTCGACATCGCGAAGCGCGATCAGGACGGTCCGGTGGTAATCGATGAGTGCCGCATCGACGCGGGCATCGGCGACACGGACCTGCGCGCGCAGCCGCGGCATATCGAACACCCCCCAATCGAGGCTGGGGCCGCCCGAGAAAGCAAGCGCACCGCCGCTGAACAAGGATTCGAACCCGCCCGCGAGAAGCCCGATGAACCCGGACAGGCGCACCGTCGGGAATAGATCGGCCTCGGCGACGCCGCGCCGTGCGGTGGCGGCGGCGAGCGCGCGTTCGGCGGCGGCGATATCAGGCCGCCGCCGCAACAGGTCGGCGGGCGCGCCGACGCCGATCTGTGTGACCTGCGGCAGGTCGGTTGTCGTCGCGGCGGGACCGGCGAAGCTTTGCGGTGTCTGGCCAAGCAGGACGGCGAGCGCATGACGCGCGGTGCCGATGCGCTGTTCGATCCCGGGTAGCGTCGCCTCGACGGCGGACAGCGCAGCCTCTGCGCGAACGACATCGAAACGCGCGCCCGCGCCGGCGCGCTCCAGCTTATATGTGACTTCGAGCGAACGCCGCTGGGTTTCGATCTGGCGATGCGCGATCGCAAGCGCGGCCTCGCTTCCGCGCAATTCAAAATAATGGCTGGCGACGTCCGCCGTAACCGCCGCGCGGGCCGAGCGCAGCAGTGCCTCGGCGCCACCGACGTCGGCCTCGGCGGCTTCGACCCCGCGGCGGATACGGCCGAACAGATCGATCTCCCAGCTGGCTTCTGCCCCGAGGCGCAAAACATCGCCCTCGCGTGGCTGACCGACCGGACGCTCGGCATCGGCCGGACGGCGGCGCTGATAGGAGGCATCAACACCGCCGCCAGGAAGCCGCGCCGCGCGCGACACGCCGGCGAGTGCGCGCGCCTCCTCAAGCCGTGCGACGGCGAGCCGCGCGTCGAGATTGGCCGCGAGCGCCTCGGCGATCAAACCATCGAGCGCCGGGTCGCCGAACAGTTTCCACCACGCGGTTTCGACAGCGGCATCTTCGACGCCCACCGGCTGCGCAGCATAGGCGCCGGGTGCCTCGATCTGCGGGGGAACATAGTTGGAGCCGACGGTAGCGCACCCGGCCAGGCCAAGGAGCAGGACGGCGGGTGAAAGTTTGGCGATCGATGTCATAGGGTCAATTCCTGCGGCTTGGTGTCCGGGCTTGAAAGGCGCCGCGCCTCGCGCCGCAGAACGGCCTTGCGGATCACGACGTAGAAGAGCGGGGTGAGGAAGAGGCCGAAGAGCGTCACCCCGAGCATGCCGGCGAACACCGCGATGCCCATGGCCTGCCGCATTTCGGCGCCCGCCCCTGTGGCGATCGCCAGGGGGACCGCGCCGGCGATGAAGGCGATCGACGTCATCAAGATCGGGCGAAGTCTTAACCGGCAGGCCTCGAGCGCTGCGGCAAGCGGATCGAGACCTTCGTCCTCCTGCGCGCGCGCGAACTCGACGATCAGGATCGCATTTTTCGCGGCCAGTCCCACCAGCACGACAAAGGCGATTTGAGTGAAGATGTTGATGTCGCCGCCGGTCAGCCAGACCCCGACGAGCGCGCTCAAGAGACACATCGGCACGATGAGCAGGACCGCCAGCGGCAGCGACCAGCTGTTATACTGCGCCGCAAGGATCAGGAAGGCGAGGAGCACGGCGAGCGGGAAGATGTAGAGGGCGGCATTGCCCGCGGTCTTTTCCTGATAGGTCAGATCGGTCCACTCGAAGGTCATGCCGTCGGGCAGTTCGGCGCGCGCGATCCGTTCCATCGCCGCGACCGCCTGCCCCGAGCTGAAGCCCGGCGCGGGACCGCCGCTGATATCAGCCGATGGAAAGCCGTTATAGTGGATGATGCGATCCGGGCCCGCGCCGGGCGCGGTCGTGACCAGCGTCGCGAGCGGGACCATCTCGCCCTGGGCGTTGCGGACCTGAAGCCGCCCGACGGCATCAGGCTGCGCCCGCGCGTCGGCTTCGGCCTGCGCATAAACCTGATAGGTGCGGCCGAAGCGGTTGAAGTCGTTGACATAGAGCGAGCCGAGATAGACCTGCATTGTGTCGAACACATCGGTCATCGCCACGCCTTGAGCCGCCGCCTTGGTCCGGTCGACATCGACCGAAAGTTCGGGCGAGGCGACATTATAGCTGGTCATCAGTCCGGCAAGCGCCGGCTCCTTGGCAGCAGCCGCCATCACCTTGGCGCTGGCAGCAGCGAGCGCCTCATAACCCGCGCCCGAGCGGTCCTCGATCTGCATCTTGAACCCGCCGGTCGCGCCGAGACCGGGAACCGGAGGAGGCGGAAAAACGCCGACGAAACCGTCGGGGACAGCGGCATATTTGCCCTGCAGTCGTCCGGCGATCGCTCCCGCCGCCATGTCCGGCGAAGTGCGCTCGGAAAAAGGATCGAGCATCACGAACATGACGGCGGCGTTCGGCACGTTGACGAATCCGTTGATCGACAGGCCCGGAAAGGCGACGACACTTTCGACCCCGGGCTCCGCCAGCGCGATCTTCGAGACCTGCTCGGCCACCGCCTGGGTGCGGTCGAGCGACGCGCCGTTCGGGAGCTGGACGATGCCGACGAGATAATATTTGTCCTGCGCAGGCACGAAACCGGCGGGCAGCTTGTCAAAGGCGAACCAGGTCAGGCCGAGCAATCCGGCATAGACGAATCCCGCGACCGCGCCGCGCCGGACGACACGTCGCACGCCGCCGACATAGGCGACCGAGCCGCGATCGAAGGCGCGATTGAAGGGCCGGAACAGCCAGCCAAAGCCCTTGTCGATCGCGCGCTGGATGCGGTCGCGCGGCGCGTCATGGCCTTTGAGCAGCACCCCGGCGAGCGCGGGCGACAGCGTCAGCGAATTGACCGCCGACAGGATGGTCGAGATGGCGACGGTAAGCGCGAACTGGCGATAGAATTCGCCCTGCAAACCGCCAAGAAAGGCAGTGGGGATGAAGACCGCGGCGAGGACCGAGGTGATCGCGATGATCGGCCCCGTAACCTCTGCCATCGCCTTGCGCGCGGCTTCGCGCGGCGTTTCGCCAAGCCCGATGTGGCGCTCGACATTCTCGACGACGACAATTGCGTCATCGACGACGATGCCGATCGATAGCACCAGTCCGAACAGCGACAGCGTGTTCAGCGAAAAGCCGAACAAATACATCACCGCCAATGTCCCGACCAACGAGACGGGCACCGCGACGAGCGGAATGATCGACGCGCGCCAGGTCTGAAGGAAGAGGATCACGACAAGAACGACGAGGAGCGTCGCCTCGAGCAGCGTGACGATCACGCTTGCGATCGAAGCCTCGACGAAGATCGTCGGATCATAGGCGATGCGATGCTCCAGCCCGTCCGGGAACCCGTTCGAGAGCCGGTCCATCGTCGCCCGAACCTGTGCCGCCGTGTCGAGCGCGTTGGCGCCCGGGCTTTGCAATATCTGGAGCGCGATCGCGGGCTCGCCGTCGAGCAGCGAGCGCAGCGCGTAGTCGTTGGCACCCATTTCGATCCGGGCGACCTCGCCCAGCCGGGTGAGCTGGCCGTCGGCGCCGGTCTTGACGACGATCGCGGCGAACTCCTCCTCGGTCGCGAGGCGGCCTTTGACGTCGAGCGCGACCTGCTGCGCGGCGGCGGGGCTGGGCTGGCGCCCGACGCTGCCCGCGGCGACCTCTACATTCTGTGCGCGGATCGCAGCGACGATGTCGCTCGCGGTCAGGCCGCGCGAAGCGATCCGCGCCGGGTCGAGCCAGACGCGCATCGAATATTCGCCGGCGCCCCAGACGACCACATCGGCGATACCGGGAATGCGCGCGATTTCGTCGCGAACCTGGAGCAGCGCATAGTTGGAGATGTAGAGCGGGTCATAACGCTTCGATGGCGAGAGAAGATGCACGACCATCAGCGCATCGGGCGCAACCTTTTGCGTGGTCACGCCCAGCCGCTGTACCGTCTCGGGCAAGCGCGGCAGCGCGCGCGACACCCGGTTCTGAACCTGAACCTGCGCGATGTCGGGATCGGTCCCTTGTGCGAAGGTGACCGTGAGGGTCATCCGGCCGTCGGTGGAGGCCTGGCTCGCCATATAGAGCATGCCCTCGACGCCGTTGACCGCCTGCTCGATCGGGCTTGCGACGGTTTCGGCGATGACCTCGGGCGAAGCGCCGGGATAGGCGGCGACAACGGTCACCGTCGGGGGCGCCACCGCCGGATATTCGCTGAGCGGCAGGCGGAGGAGCGCAAGCAGGCCCGCGATCAGCAGCAGCACCGACAGCACGATCGCGAAGATCGGCCGGTCGATGAAGAAGCGGGGGAAGTTCATCGCGCCGCCTCCCGCTGCACGCCAGCTTTCTGAACGCCATTGCCGCGCGGCATCGGCACGATCTTGGGCTTGACCGCCATGCCGGGGCCGGCGAGCCCCTTGACGATGACGCGGTCGCCGGGCCGCAAGCCTTTCTCCACAACGCGCAGGCCGTCCACGATCGGGCCCAGTGTCACGGGACGATATTCGGTCACGTTCTTCGCACCCAGAACAAGGACGAAGCGTCTGCCCTGTTCGACGCCGATCGCGAGGTCGCTGACCAGAATGGCTGGCCGTGTATCGCCGGTCGCGATATCGACTTCGGCGAACAGGCCCGGCGCCAGACGGCCGCCCGGATTGGGCAAAATCGCACGCGCGCGGATCGTGCCCGTCGCACGGTCGAGGCGGTTGCCGATGAAATCCAGCCGCGCCGACCGCTTGCTGCCGTCTTCGAGGCGGACGTCGACCTTGGCCCCGGCGCCTTGCCCGCGGCGATCGGCCAGCGAGCGAAGATAGGTCGCTTCGTCGACATCGAATTCGACAAAAAGCGGATCAACCGAGACGATGGTCGTGAGCGGTGTCGCAGCCTCACCGCCGGCGACCAGATTGCCCCGGGTGACGAGTATCTGACCGACCCGGCCGGCGATGGGTGCTTCGACGCCGGCATAGCGAAGGTCGAGCGCCGCCAGTCGCTCCGCCGCGCGCGCCGATGCGACCTGGGCTTCGCGCTCGCGCAGGGTCGCGGT
>NZ_QXFM01000064.1 GCF_003584015.1 Aurantiacibacter xanthus | reverse complement strand
GGCGCTGCGCGCGAAGTCGTAGCCGCCGGGCAGCATCGGCGCGGCGGGCGGCATCAGCCGCGCGGTGAAGGCGATCAGCGCGCCCTCGCGATAGGCAGGGTCGTCCTCTGCCAGCGGCACGTTGATGCGGACCTTGGCGGGCGCGCCGGTGTCGGGATCGCGGATCGCGAGCACCAGCCGGACGCGCTCGTCCGCCGGTTGCTCGATCCGTTCGAGCACACGCCCCTCCAGATGAGCCGACACCGGACGCGCGAACGCTTCCGTCCCCACCATTGCCGAGCGCGCCCAGCCCGTCGCCACCCCGGCAGCGACCAGCAGGCCGACCGCGACAATCGCCAGCGTCAGCCGCGCCCGGTCCTCACGTCCGCGCCATGCCGCGAGTGCTCCCAGCGCGGCCACGGCCCCCGCTGCTATCGTCGCGACCCACGCAGCAGGCCCCGGCAGCACGAACCACGCCGCCACGCCCCCGGCAAAGGCCACCGCCAGCCAGGGCCCGCGATCGAAGCCCGCAGAGGCAAGGAATTCCTCGGCCCCGTCGCCAAGACTGGACAAAGAGACACGCCTCAGCCTATGCGGCTGCTGCGTCGCAGCATTGCCCGTATCGTCCCCTAGCGGAACTTGCGGAGGCGAATGCGTGGCCATCAACAAGATTAGGACAGGATTACGTGAATATGGCAAGCGCAGGCAGCACGGCAGACCGTCCGGTCGTCACCCGCTTCGCGCCCAGCCCGACCGGCTTTCTCCACATCGGCAATGCCCGCACCGGACTGTTCTCGTGGCTCTATGCCCGCCACTGCGGCGGCAAGGCCTTGCTCAGGATCGAGGACACCGACAAGCAGCGCAGCACCAAGGAAGCCATCGACGTCATCTTCGACGGGCTGAACTGGCTCGGGCTCGAGTTCGACGGGGAACCGGTATTCCAGTCCGAACGCGCGCCGCGCCATGCCGAAGTGGCGATGAAGCTGCTCGATGCGGGCAAGGCCTACAAGTGCTTCGCCACGCCCGAGGAGCTCGCCGAAATGCGCGAGCAGCAGCGCGCCAACAAGCAGCCGATGCGCTATGACGGGCGCTGGCGCGACCGCGATCCCTCCGAGGCCCCCGCAGGCGCGCCCTTCGTGATCCGCCTGAAGGCGGAGACCGGCGGCGACACCGTGATCGAGGACGCCGTGCAGGGCCGCGTCAAGGTCGCCAACAAGGAGCTGGACGACTTCATCCTCCTGCGCGCCGACGGCACCCCTACCTACATGCTGGCCGTGGTGGTCGACGATGTCGACATGGGCGTCACCCACATCATCCGCGGTGACGACCACCTCAACAACGCCTTCCGCCAGCTCCAGCTGATCCGCGCGATGCAGGGAATCGAGGATGGCTGGGACGAGCCGGTCTATGCCCATATCCCGCTGATCCACGGCAACGATGGCGCCAAGCTCTCGAAGCGTCATGGCGCACTCGGTGTCGATGCCTATCGCGACGAACTGGGCATCCTGCCTGAAACGCTGTTCAACTATCTCCTGCGCCTTGGCTGGGGCCATGGCGACAAGGAAGAGTTCACCCGCGAGGAAGCCATCGCGCTGTTCGACCTTTCCGGCGTAAACAAGGGCCCGAGCCGCTTCGACATGAAGAAGCTCGCCAACATGAACGGCAACTTCATCCGCGAGGCCGACGATGCGCGCCTTGCCGCTCTGGTGGCCGCACGGATCGGCCCCGAGGCCGATGAAAAGCTGCTGACCGAGGCCATGCCCGTGCTCAAGACGCGCGCGCGCGATCTGGGCGAGTTGGCCGACGGTGCGCGCTTCCTGTTTGCGCAGCGCCCGCTCGGCCTGACCGAAAAAGCGACAGACCTGCTCGACGACGAGGCGCGCAGTCGTCTGGCGACGATTTCGCAGCGTCTGGCAGCCGAGAAGGACTGGACAACCGAGCCGCTGGAGGCCAATCTCAAGGCCTACGCAGAAGACTTGGGGCTCGGCCTCGGCAAGCTCGCGCAGCCTTTGCGCGCAGCTCTGACTGGGCAAACGACTTCGCCCGGAATTTTCGATGTACTGGTCCTGCTCGGCAGGGACGAAAGCCTTGCGCGGATCGACGCGCAGGCCCGGTCCTGACGGCGGAAACACACCTACTAACACAGGAGAACAGGCTTTGGCGGACAAGCAAGCGAAACTCGAAATCGGCGGCAAAGCGCACGAATTTCCGGTGTTGCAGGGGAGCTGCGGGCCCGATGTGGTCGACATCCGCAAGCTTTATGGAACTACGGGTGCCTTTACCTACGACCCCGGCTTCACCTCGACCGCCAGCTGCGAAAGCGCGCTGACCTTCATCGACGGTGAAGAAGGCGTGCTGCTGCACCGTGGCTACCCCATCGGGCAGCTGGCCGAGCACTCCAGCTTCATGGAAGTCTCGTATCTGCTGCTGAACGGCGAACTGCCGAGCAAGAGCGAACTCGACACCTTCGAGAACACCATCACCCGTCACACCATGCTGCACGAGCAGCTGATGACCTTCTACCGCGGTTTCCGCCGCGACGCGCACCCGATGGCGATCATGTGCGGCGTGGTCGGCGCGCTCTCGGCGTTCTACCACGACAGCACCGACATCTCCGATCCGGTGCAGCGCCGCATCGCCAGCCACCGCCTGATCGCCAAGATGCCGACCATCGCGGCCATGGCCTACAAGTATTCGGTGGGGCAGCCGTTCCTCTATCCCGACAATTCGCTGAGCTACACCGGCAACTTCCTCAAGATGACCTTCGGCGTCCCGGCCGAGGAATATGAGGTGATCCCGGCGGTTGAAAAGGCGATGGACCGGATCTTCATCCTCCATGCCGACCACGAGCAGAACGCCTCGACCAGCACCGTGCGCCTCGCCGGTTCCTCGGGGGCGAACCCGTTTGCCTGTATCGCTGCCGGCATCGCCTGCCTGTGGGGCCCGGCGCATGGCGGCGCGAACGAAGCGGCGCTCAACATGTTGCAGGAAATCGGCACGCCCGACCGTATCCCGCACTACATCGAGCGCGCCAAGGACAAGAACGATCCGTTCCGTCTGATGGGCTTCGGCCACCGGGTCTACAAGAACTACGACCCGCGCGCGACGGTGATGCAGAAGACCGTGCGCGAGGTGTTCGATGCGCTCAAGGTCACCGATCCGGTGTTCGAGACCGCGCTGCGTCTCGAAGAGCTGGCGCTGTCGGACGACTACTTCGCCGAGAAGAAGCTGTTCCCGAACGTCGACTTCTACTCGGGCATCATCCTCAGCGCGATCGGCTTCCCGACCACGATGTTCACCGCGCTCTTCGCGCTGGCCCGCACCGTGGGCTGGGTGGCGCAGTGGAACGAGATGATCTCCGACCCCGGCCAGAAGATCGGCCGTCCGCGTCAGCTCTACACCGGGCCGACGCAGCGCGACTACGTGCCGGTCGAGAAGCGGTAATCGGTTGCGGCGGGTGCTGCGGCGCCCGCCAAAATCAGGAAGTGGCGGCCTGGTCCGCCGGTAACGAAAGCGTGAAGCGGGCACCCTGCCCCTTCGCGCTTTCGACCGTCAGGGTGCCGCCCATCGCCTCGGCCAGACGGCGCGAGATATAGAGGCCGAGCCCCGAGCCGCCGTCGCCGCTGCGCCCGAGCCGCTCGAACTTGGTGAAGACGCGGAGGATCTCTTCGGCGTTCAAACCCTCGCCCTGATCGGCCACTGTGAGGCTGGCTATGCCGCCTTCGCTCTCTGCGCGCAGCCAGATCGACGAACCCTCGGGCGAATAGCGGATCGCATTGCCGAGCAGGTTGAGCACGATCTGCAGCACCCGCCGGAACTCGCCGATAGCCGGCGCACTCTCACCGGCCTTCGGCACATCGACGCTGATCTGCCGGTCACGCGCGCGCATGCCGAGAATACCGGCTGCACGGCGCGCCACGTCGGCAAGGTCGATCTGGTCGGGCGCGGGCGAGAAGCTGTCGTCCTCGATCAGCTCCAGCGTGGTGAGATCTTCGATCAGGGCCAGCAGGTGCTCGCCCGCCGCCGTGATGTCGGCGGCATAGTTCGTATACTCGTCGGCCAGCGGGCCGGAGAGCTGCGAGCGGATCGTCTCGGCATTGGCGATGATGCGCGAGACCGGCTGACGCAGCACCGGCGCGATCTTGCGGTCGATCCCGTTGTGGCGCGGAGCCGCCGGAGCGGGCGCAGGCTGGGCCACGGCAGGTGCAGGCGCATCGGAGACCAGCAACAGCTCGAAACCGCCGCTGCCCGGTTCGCCGCCGCCGAGCGGGACGAGGTGCGCGGTCCACAATTGCGGCAGCCCCGCCACCCGCAGTCGCGCGCCATCGAGCAGGCGCCAGTGCAGCGGCTGCTGGTGAACGTTGCCCTCCAGCGAGACGAAGTCGGTCCAGGGGCGTCCGGCGCCACTGGTCATCTGCTGTGCGAGCGGCGCCAGTTCGGCCCCGTGACTGTCAATCGCAAGCAGTTCCTGTCGCGGCCCGAGCCGGGCGCTGAGCGCGGCCATGTGGCGCGCCATGGCGATGCGGTGCTCGTCGTCGCTCACGTTGGCAGGCGGGCGGCCCTCGCTGCGCCAGTTGGAGATGGCAACCCGGCACCCCTCGCCTTCCGGCTCGACCTCGACCCACATGGAGAAGACCTCGCGGTCGTCGGCCATGCGCAGGCGGCGCGCCAGCTTGAGGCCATATTCGCGCGCCATCTGCACCACTTCGCGCAAGGCCGGGGCGACAATCGCTCCGGGCACCTCTCCTCCGCAGCGCAGGTGCAGACCGGCCAGCGGTTCGTCCGCCGCGATCAGGCGGTCCGCGCCGTCGGTCCGCGCGTGGGTGCGCAAGGTGGAGCTGCCGGGCATGGCCTCAGTCCCGCGCCAGAGCGAGCAAGGCGGCAGCACGTTCGGCGCTGAGGCCGTCGAAGCCCGGCGGCAGGGTGATCTCGGGGTGAAGCAGCAGGAACTGGGCCTCGACCGCGCTTTGCGGCAGACCCGCCGCACGCAGGGCAAGGGCAAGCCGCGCGAGCTGATTTTCGCCCAGCGCGTGAATGGCAAGGTCGCGGCTCTGGCCCGTGGCAAGTGCCAGCGCGCTCGCAAACAGCGCGAGGCCCGCGTGGTCGAGGGCGAGCGCCCGGTCAGCCTCGTGTTCCAGCGCCAGCAGCAACTGCGCCATCTGTCCGGCGCGGCTCGCCGCCTCGTCGAACGCCTGGCGCAGATGCGCCTCGGCCAGCTCAGCCGCCGGATCGGGCAAGTCATCCAGCCCGCGCAGGGCAAGCAGCAGGCGGTGGAACAGATCGGCGGGCAGCTCGCCCAGCGTCAGCTCCATGCGCCGCTGTTGCTGCACGAAGCGCGCCTGCGCCGCCAGCACATGCATGGCGGCGCCCGCGATGTCGGGATCGGCCACTGCGGTCAGCTCCTGCAGGAACGGCGTCAGCACCGGGTCGAGCCCGCAACGCTGGTGCAGCTTGTCCGCCCAGTGCGTTTCCAGCGCGAGGGCATGAGCGTGGGCAAGAAAGCCGCTGTCGGCGAGGATCGCCTCGGTCAGCGGCTCGCGGTGGAGGGAAAGCAGTGCCTCGCGGTCGAGCGCGCCATCGGCCCCGGCCACGGCATCGAGCAGCTGGCGCGCCGCATGGCCCGCCATGCCGCGTATGCGCGCGATGATCTCGTCGCTGAACTGTACCTGATCGCCGCTGCTGATCAGGTGCGCCAGCACGGGCTGCGTGGACGCCAGCAAGGCATCGCCGCGCGACAGCTCGAAGCGCATCACCGCCTCGACCTGTTCGATCGACGGCGTGCCGGGGGAATCTCCGCTCATCCCTCCGGCCATAGGCGGTTTTGGTTAAGGCTGCGTTATGCCCTTTCGCGCAGGCGCGAAAACAGCAGGAAAACCGTCAGCAGCGCGGCCAGCAGCATCGCGGCCTCCTCGGCCGGCAGCAGCACGCTCGCCACCAGCGCCACGACCAGCACGATCCCGCGATCGCGCACCAGCGTCACCCAGCGCGGCCCGCTGGCGCGATCAAGCAGCAGCAGCGCCGCCCCGACCATCAGCGGCGCGAACAACATATGATGCAACGATCCCTCGATCGGCAAGGCCAGCGCCGCCACCAGCGCGCCATCGACCAGCCAGCCCAGCCACGGCCAGTTGCGCGAAGGGGCCGAGGGTGTCGCGCTCACCTGCGCCAACTGGCGCGCGAATTCGGGCAGCAGCGCGGCGACGAGAATCCCGCCGAGCCCCGCCGCGACATGCCCCAGATAGACCGCCGCCAGCGCCCCAATCAGCGCCAGCACCGTGACCGCCGCGATTCCCGCGCGCGCCGATGTGCGGCTCGCCAGACCGGCAGCAAAGGGCTTCAGCAGGCGATGCGCGAGCCAGGCCGTGGGCCGCAGCAAGCCGGGCCGTTCGAGCATGTGGCCAAGCCACAATTGCTCGACCCGCGCGGCGTGTTCGTCGCTGGCGACGAGTTGCCACTCGCCGCTGCCGAGCGTGCCCGCATCGAGCCGCCGCTGGCGCGTGCCTTGCTGCAAGGCGATCCGCAACAGCGCCGAGGCCGGGGCGAAATCTCCGCCGAGGCCCGACAGGCCGCGCAGCGCCGCGCCGTCGATCATCAGCGCCCCGCCCCAGGCACGGTCGATGTCGATGCGCTCGAACCCGGCGCGGGTGCCCGCGCCAGCGTCGAGAATGATCACGCAGTTGTCTTCCACCAGCGCCGAGGAGGCTTCGTGGCAGAACGGCAGCAGATCTTCGTGCATCACCAGCAGGCTGTCACCTGGCTGGACCACGCCGGAAAGCGCCTCGGCACTGCCGAGCAGTTGCACGCGCATTCCGGCATCCTCTGCCGCATGGCGCAATTCGTTGGCCTCGCCCGTCACACCGCGAGCAAGCAGGAGGAGCACATCGCACTCGCAATGGCGGGCGAAATCGAGTTGGCGCAGGGCAAGGCTGCGGCCCAGCACGGCGGGCGCCGGCTCAGCGCCGACGGGTTGCAGGATTATTAGAGCGGCACGCATTTCAACAGGTCTCAGGGCAAATCATTCGCGCCTAGCTAGGCGCTTGCCCCCCTGCTGCCAAGCGCCCCGAATGCCTATGTCTTCGCGGTGAGCCGGACCGAGTAATCCATGAGATGACGCACCGCCACCGGATCGCCCGGAGCGCTGTCGAGCGCCCGCTCGGCCAGCGCGACCAGTTCGCCATCGTGAAAGCTCGCCCCCAGACCCTTGAGCCGCTGTGCCGCAACATGCCAGTTCCCGTCGCACCGCGCACGACCGAGCAGGTCGATCTGAGTGACCACGCTCTCGACAAAGCCGCCGATCAGCTGCGCGCGCAGATCCGCATCCGCGCCTGCCGCGGCGGCAATCGCCGCTTCGAAGCTGCCTGATTCGTAAGCCATTCCCGCGAATATGGGGATCAGGTGTTAAGTCGGGGTTTCTCCGCAGGTCCGGTGTGATAAATCGAACTGATGACCAACCGTAAACGAGTCCTCGTGCTAGGCGACATCGATATGGCCGACAGCCCGGCACAACAGACAGAAGCGACCAATATGAGCAGCGACGAGCACGCGGCGGACAATGTGTCGCAGGAACACCAGCCTGCCCACGAAGAGGCCTGGGTGGAGGAAGAGACCTCCGAGGCATCCTCGCGCGACCGCATGCTCGCGATCGTGTTCGGGGCGCTGATGGTTGGCTGGGCTGGTTTTTGCGTCTGGGCGCAACGCGATAGCCTGTCGGGCGGTGCTGCGCCGTCCGACTGGATGTCGGGCCTGTTCGAGCTGCTGGTGCCGCTGCTGTTGCTGGCGCTGCTGTGGCAGGCGTTGCTGCGCACGGGCCGCGCCCAGCAACGCCGCTTCGCCGATACCGCCCGCATGCTGGCCGCCGAAAGCAGCGCGCTTGAAGCGCGGCTCACCGTCGTCAATCGCGAACTGAGCCTTGCGCGTGACTTCATCGCCTCGCAATCGCGCGATCTCGAATCGCTTGGCCGCGTCGCGACCGAGCGCTTGACTGGCAGTGCGGAGACATTGCAGGGCCTGATCACCGTCAATGGCGACCGGATCGAGCGAATCAGCCATGTCGGCGAAAGCGCCGTCGCCAATATGGAGCGGCTGCGCGACCAGTTCCCGGTGCTCGGCAATGCCGCACGCGACATGACCAATCTGATCGGCAGCGTCGGCAATATCGCCAACGATCAGGTCGTCGCCCTCACCTCGGCCATGGGCCAGCTGGAGGATCATGGCGCTGCGGGCCGCGCCCATGTCGAGGCCATGACCGCGCTGATCGCCCGCACCATCGCCGAGTTCGAGCAGCAATCGAGCCAGCTGGGCAACAATGCGCTTGCGACCTTTGCCGACCTCAACCGCCAGAGCGAGGACTTCCAGCGCAAGATCTACGAGCGCGACCAGCAAGCTCTGGCCGAGACCGAAGCCCGCGCCGAAAAGCTCGTCGATTTCCTCGACAGCCGCAACGCCAAGCTGATCGAGATCGAGGAGCGCAGCATCGCGCAGATTCGCGAGCGGGTGAACATCCTCGCCAGCGAATGCGACGACATCCTCGAACGGATGGGCGAAAACCGCGATCAGGCCGGCCGTGAGCTGGTCGACATGATCGAAGCGCTCGAAACCCGCCTCACCGAGGCAATCGACCGCGTGGCGATGACCGACGAAGGCGCGATTGCCAATGCGCGCGCGCGGCTCTCGGCGCTGGCCGAAGAGGCGGCGCGCATCGACGCTTCGCTCGCGCAGGGCTTTGCCGGGTTCGAGGCTGACCTGGCCCGGCGGCAGGACGAAGCCGCCCGCCGCGAACGCGAGGCGCTGGCCGCGCTCGAACACCGGATGGCGCAGTTCGACGAGCAGATCGCCGGGCGCGAGGAAGCCCATCTCGCGCATGTCGAGCAACTGGCGCAGCGCAGCGAAAGCATCGCCGAGCGGCTCGCCGCAATCGATGCCGATATCGCCAGCCTCGGCAGCCGCTTCACCGAAACCAATGGCGATATCGCCGGATCGATGGAGCAGCTTGAAGGGCGGCTCCACGCCAGCAGGCAGACGCTCGACGACAACAGCCGGGCCGTTGCCTCGCTGACCGACGACAGCGTGCGCCTGCTCGAAGTTCTGCAAGCGGGCAAGCTGCAGGCCGAAGGCGAACTGACCGGCGCCATTGCCGAAGCCCGCGACCGCCTGACCGGCTTCCACGGTCATGCCGAACGGGTCGGTGCCCTCTTGAAGGACGCCGAAGCGCGCGGCGCGGTTCTCGCCGGCCACATCGAGACCGCGAAGAACGACGGCACCGGTGCAGTGGAGGTGCTGGAGCGTCTCGAAGCGCAGCTGGCCGACGTGGCGGAACGCTCGAAAGCCCTGGCCGAACAGACGCGCGGCGAGTTGCAGGACGCCATCGCCGCGCTCACCGCGGGTTCGCAGGCGGCGGTGGAGAGCCTGCGCTCCGACCAGAACGAAGCGATCCGCGAGGTGGCCGACACGATCGCGCGCGACAGCAATGCCGCCATAGCCGAGGCACTTGCCCGCGAAGCGCAATCGGCCATCACCGAACTGCAGGAAGCGACCGAGCGCGCCAGCGAGGCGAGCCGCGAAAGCGCACGCCAGTTGCGCGACCAGCTGGCCGCCGTCAACGAGCTGACGGGCAACCTCGAACAGCGCGTCGCCACCGCGCGCGAAAGAGCGGAAGAGCAGGTCGACCACGACTTCACCCGCCGCATGGCCGCGATTACCGAAGCGCTCAATTCCTCGGCCATCGACATTTCGCGTGCGTTCGAGGACGAAGTGGCCGACACGCAATGGGCGCAGTATCTGCGCGGCGACCGCGGCATCTTCACCCGCCGCGCCGTGCGCCTGCTCGACAAGCAGGAAGCGCGCTCGGTGCACGAAATCTATATGAACGACAGCGAGTTCCGCGAGACGGTCAACCGTTACATCCACGATTTCGAGGCGATGCTGCGCAACGTGCTCTCCACCCGCGACGGCAATGCCGTGGCGGTGACGCTGCTGTCGTCCGATGTGGGCAAGCTTTACGTGATGCTCGCGCAGGCGATCGACCGCCTGCGCGACTGACCCGGCGGCTCAGGCGATATCAACCTTATTCCGGCGGTTCGCCGAACAGGTTGATATCGTCCATCACCACCCATTCCTCGATGTAGTTGGCGACGAACAGCGCGCACAGCGCAGCGGCCAGCAGCGTCGCCCGCCAGACCACCTTCCACCCGTGGAAATGGGCAGGCGCGCTATCGGCCTGTCCGGGCACCTTGGCGATGCCCACTTCGTCGGCCGTTTTCACGCCGAGCGGCAGCATCAGAAATGCGCTCATCACCCAGAACAGGCCATAGATCGCGATTATCGAGGTGATTTTCATCTCAAACTTCCGGTGTTCTGGCGAGGATCACGCGGGTCTGCGGCTTCTTGCCCGACCAGCGCTGCGCACAGCGGCGCGCGGCAAGGCGCGCGGCTTCGGCGATGGCGTCCTCGCTCTTGCGCTCGGGACCGCGCAGCTTGCCGATGGCGGTCAGCACGTCGGCCCGCGCCTCGGTGACGAAGGCGGGATAGTCCTCGTCGAGCGGCAGGCCAATTCCCTCGATACGGAGGTCATCGCCCTGCCCCAGCACGACGATCAGGATGCCGTCGCGGGCAAGGCGGCGGCGCATGGTGACCGCATCGCCATCGGCGGGCACGATAATGTCGCCATCGAGCACCAGACGCCCGGTGTGGATCTCGCCGATCTTGCCCGGCGCACCCGGCGCGAGGCGGACGATATCGCCGTTCTTCTGGAACACATTGTGCTCGATCCCGCAGCGTTCGCCGAACCGGGCCTGCTCCTGCATATGGCGGATTTCGCCGTGGACCGGCACCAGTATCTCCGGCCGCAGCCAGCCATAGAGCGCCTTCAGGTCGGGTCGCCCCGGATGACCCGAGACGTGGATTTCGCTCTGCCGGTCGGTGACCATGGTGATCCCGCACTCGGCCAGCATGTTCTGCACCCGGCCGATGGCGAGTTCGTTGCCGGGGATCTGGCGGCTGGAGAACAGCACCACGTCGCCCGAGACCAGTTGCAGCGGGTGGTTGTCCTCCGCGATCCGGGCGAGCGCCGCGCGCGGTTCGCCCTGCCCGCCGGTGGCGAGGATCAGCACCTCGCCGCGCGGCAGGCCCATCGCGGTGTCGAAGTCGACCAGCTCGGGCAGGTCTTCGAGATAGCCGTTATCCTGCGCCACCTCGATGATCCGGTCGAGCGAGCGTCCGGCCACGCACAGCCGCCGTCCGGTCTGCTCGGCAATCGCGCCCAGGGTCTGCAAGCGTGCCACGTTGGAGGCGAAGGTGGTGACCAGCACCCGCTTGCCGCGATGGAGCGAAACCTCCTCCAGCAGTCCGCGATAGACCTCGCCTTCCGAGCCCGAGGTGGCATCGTTGAACACATTGGTCGAATCGCAGACCAGCGCCAGCACACCCTCGTTGCCGATCTCGGTCAGCTCGGCCTCAGTGGCCGGCGTGCCGATCTGCGGCTCGTCGTCGAGCTTCCAGTCGCCGGTGTGGAACACGTGGCCGAACGGGGTCTCGATCAGCAGCGCGTTGCCCTCGGCAATCGAGTGCGCGAGCGGGATATAGGTGATGGTGAAGGGATCGAGCGTGATCGAGCCGTGATCGTCGGGGATCACGTTCAGCTCGACCGCATCGACCAGCCCCGCCTCCCCCAGCTTGCGCAGGATCAGGTCGGCGGTGAAGGGCGTGGCATAGAGCGGCACGCCGAAATCGGCAGCGAAATAGGGGATCGCGCCGATATGGTCCTCGTGCGCGTGGGTGAGGACGATGCCGATCAGGTCGTCGAGCCGGTCCTCGATGAAGTCGGGATCGGGGAACATCAGCTCGGTGCCGGGATATTCCGCCGCGCCGAAGCTCATGCCGAGATCGACCATCAGCCACTTGCCCCGGCAACCGTAGAGATTGAGGTTCATCCCGATCTCGCCCGAGCCGCCAAGCGCGAGGAACAGCAGTTCGTCTTCGGGAGTAAAGTCTTTTTTCATGTGGCCTTTGCCTGAGTTGCGAGAATGGCGAGGCCATGCAGGGTCAATTCGGGTTCGACCATGTCGAACACCTGGGTATGCTCGTCGAACAGCACGGCAAGCCCGCCGGTGGCGAGCACCTTTACGGGCCGTCCGATCTCATCCTTCATGCGCGCGATCAGGCCCTCCATCATCGCGACATAGCCCCAGTAGACGCCGATCAGCATCTGGCTTTCGGTGTTGCGACCGATCACGCTGTCGCTCTCGGGCGCGGCGATGGCGATGCGCGGGAGCTTGGCGGTCTTGCCGACCAGCGCGTCGAGCGAGAGGTTGATGCCGGGGGCGATGATGCCGCCCTTGTAGGCACCGTTGAAGTCGACCGCCTCGAACTTGGTGGCGGTGCCGAAGTCGACCACGATCAGGTCTCCGCCGATCAGCTTGTGCGCGGCGATGCAGTTGAGCGCGCGGTCCGCCCCGAGCGAGCTGGGCTGCTCGACATCGATCTCGAACTGCCAGGCGGCCTTGCCCTGCCCGGCGAACAGCGGCTCGACCCCGAAGTACTTCTCGGCCAGCACGGTGAGGTTGTGGTCCGCGCGCGGCACCACCGAGCCGATGATGACCTCGCTCACCTCGGCGCGATCAATCCCCTCGATCGCCATGAGCTGCACCAGCCAGACCGCATATTCGTCGGCGGTGCGGCGCGGGTCGGTGGCGATCCGCCAGCGGGTGCGGATCGTGTGTCCGCCCTCGCCATATTCGACCAGCGCGAACACGACATTGGTGTTGCCAACATCAATCGCCAGCAGCATCAGGCTTTCTCCTCGGTCACGTCGCCTGCGTGAATGACACGCTGGCTGCCATCGTCCAAGCGAAGGATCAGCGCGCCGTCGTCGGCAAGACCGGCGAACTGGCCGGAAACCGCAAGGCCGCGCTCGTCATGAACCGACAACGGGGTGCCGAGCGGGTGGGCCGCGGCCAGCCAGCGGGTGCGCAGATCGTCGCCGCTATGGCTGCGCCAGCGCGCAACTTCGCTGGCGAATGCTGCGGCGAGATCGCGCGCGAAGGCGTCACGCTGCGGGGCCGGACCCAGCGCCGACAGCGCCCGCGTCTCGCGGCCCTCGACAGGCGGAGCGGCCACAAGGTTCACCCCGATGCCGATCACCGCATGGTCCTTCACCCGCTCCAGCAGGATACCGCTGAACTTGGCGCCATCGAGCAGCACGTCGTTCGGCCACTTGAGCCGCACCCGCGAAGGATCGGCCAAGCGTTGCATCACCGTCTCAAGCAGCGCCAGCGCGGCAACCATGCTCAGCTGCATCGCCGGCGGATCGTCAGCGCGCAGCGTAACCACTGTCGAGCCCATGAAGTTGCCCGGTGTATCGAGCCACTGCCGCCCTTGCCGTCCGCGCCCGGCAGTCTGGCGGTCGGCGACCAGCCAGTAGCCCTCGGCCAGCGTCTCGCCAGCGAGCAGGCGCGCGGCGAGATCGGCGTTGGTGCTGCCGGTTTCGCCGATGGTGTCGATTTGCACCAGCGCCCTATCCTGCCAGCGGCAGCGATCCTGCGGCCGTGTTGGCAACCGACACCAGCCAGCCCGTGAGCAGATAGCCGACCGGCGAGATCAGCACCGCGCAGATCGCCAGCAGCACCCAGTTCGCGGTGTCGGCTTCGCCCTTCACCCGGTCAATAGGCTCGTCGAAGAACATCACCTTCACGAACTTGAGATAGTAGAACGCGCCGATCACGGAGGCGGCCATGCCGAGCACGGCGAGCGCCAGCAGGTTCGCCTCGACCGCGGCCCAGAACACCACCAGCTTGCCCCAGAAGCCCATCAGCGGCGGGATACCGGCAAGGCTGAACATGATCAGCAGCAGGCACCAGGCCAGCGCCGGGCGGGTGGTCGACAGACCGGCAATGTCAGCAAAGGTCTCAAGCTGATTACCCTCGGCATCGCGCAGCAGCAGCAGCGCGGTGAAGCTGCCAATGGTCATCACGACGTAGATCGCGAGGTAGACCAGCATCGCTGCCAGGCCCGCCTGCGTGGCGGCGGCAAGACCGACCAGCAGGAAGCCAACGTTGTTGATCGACGAATAGGCGAGCAGACGCTTGAGGTTCTTCTGACCGATCGCGCCAAGCGCACCGACCACGATCGAGGCGAGCGCAGCGAAGATCACCACCTGCCGCCAGGCATCGGCCTGCGAGCCGAAGGCCTCGACCGCGACCCGTCCGAGCAGCACCACCGCCGCCACCTTGGGCGCGCTGGCGAAGAACATCGTCACCGGGGTCGGCGCGCCTTCGTAGACGTCGGGCGTCCACATGTGGAACGGCACCGCGCTGATCTTGAAGGCAAGGCCCGCCAGCACGAAGATCAGCCCGAACAGCATGCCGGTGCTCATCTCGCCCGCCGATGCGGCGGCCTGAATGGCAGCGAAGCTGGTGCCGCCGGTAAAGCCGTAGGTCAGGCTCATGCCGAACAGCAGGATGCCCGAGGCCAGCGCACCCAGCACGAAGTACTTGAGGCCCGCTTCCGCCGACTTCTCGTTGGAGCGCAGGAAGCTCGCCAGCACGTAGGACGACAGCGAGTTCAGCTCGAGGCCGATATAGAGCGTGAGCAGGTCGCTGGCCGAAACCATGATGCTCATGCCGAGCGCGGCGAACAGGATCAGCACCGGATATTCGGCGCGCATCGCCCCGAGCCGGTCGAAATAGCGCGGGGCGACAATCAGCGCCGCACCGCTGGCGGCGTAGATCATCAGCTTGGCCATGCCCGCATAGGCGTCGGCGCTGAACTGGCCGAAGAAGGCCATCGTGCCGGGGCCAGAAGCACCAGCGCAGACCGAGGGCGCAACCAGAGCGAAGGCAGCACCAAGCGCCACACAGCAGGCGACCGAAATGGAGCTGGAGAGCCGATCACCACCCCAGGCGGCAAACAGCAGCATGACCAGACCCGAAAGCGACAGGATCAGTTCGGGCAGGACGAGGCCGAGCGAGGTCGAGAGTTCCATCAGTGGGCCTCCCCTTCAGCATGGGCTTCTTCGGCAGACACGCCCGTTCCCATCTTGAAATGCGCATCGCCCTGCGGCGCGGCGCGCGACACACGCGCGTCGAGCACGGCGATATCCTGCCTCATCGGGGCGAGGAAGCTCTCCGGGTAGACACCCATCCACAAGGCGGCGGCCGCAATGGGCACCAGCAGCAGATATTCGCGCGTCGAAAGGTCAGGCATGGCAGCGGCGTCTTCGTTGACTTGGGCGCCGAAGGCGACGCGGCGATAAAGGTAAAGCATGTAGGCAGCGCCAAGGATAATGCCGGTGGTGCACACGAAGGCGGCCCAGCTCGAAATCTGGTAAACGCCCGCGAGGCTCAGGAACTCGGCAACGAAGCCGCTGGTACCCGGCAGGCCGATCGAGGCCATGGTGAAGAACAGAAAGATCGTGGCATAGGCCGGCATGTTGATCGCAAGGCCGCCGTAGCGCGAAATCTCGCGGGTGTGCAGCCGGTCGTAGATCACGCCCACGCACAGGAACAGCGCACCCGAAACGAGGCCGTGGCTGAGCATCATCACCATGGCGCCCTCGAGCCCCTGGGTGTTGAAGGCGAACAGGCCCGCCGTCACGATGCCCATGTGGGCGACCGACGAATAGGCGATCAGCTTCTTCATGTCGTGCTGGACCAGCGCGATCAGGCTGGTGACCACCACGGCCACCATCGAGAGACCGAGCACCAGCCACATGAACTGCGCGCTGGCCTCGGGGAACATCGGCAGGCTGAAGCGGATCATGCCGTAGCCGCCGAGCTTGAGCATCACGCCCGCGAGGATCACCGAACCGGCGGTGGGTGCCTGCACGTGCGCGTCGGGCAGCCAGGTGTGGACCGGCCACATCGGCATCTTCACCGCGAAGCTGGCGAAGAAGGCGAGCCAGAGCCAGGTCTGCGCCTGCGGCGGGAAGTCGTAGACCATCAGCTCGGGAATGCTGGTGGTGCCGGCTTCCATCACCATCCACAGCATGGCGATCAGCATCACCACCGAGCCGAGCAGCGTATAGAGGAAGAACTTGTACGAAGCGTAGATGCGGTTGTCGCCGCCCCAGATACCGATGATCAGATACATCGGGATCAGGCTGGCTTCGAAGAAGATGTAGAACAGCAGGATGTCCTGCGCCATGAAGACGCCGATCATCAGCACTTCCATCAGCAGGAAGGCCGCCATGTACTCGCCCACGCGCTTGGTGATCGAAGTCCAGCTTGCCCCGATGCAGACCGGCATCAGGAACACGCTGAGCATGATCAGCATCAGCGCAATGCCGTCGATGCCGAGCGCATAGTCGAAGCCTGCGAACAGCGCGGCGCGTTCGGTGAACTGCCACTGGGCCCCGCCCACGTCGAAGTTCATCCACAGCACGATGCCGAGGGCAAGGTCGATCAAGGTGGCGACAAGCGCGATCACCCGGGCGGTCTTAGCCTCGGAGAACAGGCAGGCGATGGCACCGACGAGCGGCACCAGCAGCATGGCGGAAAGGATCGGAAAGCCCCCCATCAGAACAACACCCAGGTGATGGCGGCAACAAGGCCGAGCAGCATGATCAGCGCGTAGCTGGTAAGATAGCCCGATTGCACGCGGGCGGCGAGGCCCGAGCCGCGCATGACAAGCCATGCCGCGCCATCGGGGCCGAAGCGGTTGATCGTACCTTCGTCACCGGCCTTCCAGAACAGGCGGCCGAGCCAGAAGGCGGGCTTCACGAACACGTAGTTGTAAAGCTCGTCGAACATCCATTTGCGGTAAACGAAGCGATAGATCGGGCCGAGCTGCTGAACCACCGCCGCAGGCACCGAAGGCTTGCGAATGTAGGCATACCAGGCCGCGATGAAGCCGAGCACCATCACGATGAACGCGGCATACTTCACCAGCGTCGGCACCCCGTGCATCGCGTGGATCAGGTGCTCGTTATAGGCGATGGCACCGTTCCAGAACGCTTCGGTGTCGATGAACTGGGTGTGGAACACCTGTCCGGCCAGCACCGCGCCGACGCTGAGCACGACCAGCGGGGTCAGCATGACCCACGGGCTCTCATGCGGGTGGTAGCCACCGGTGGTGTCCGCGCCCGCCTGTTCCGGCGTCTTGTGAACCGAGTGCTGAATGTGCTCGCTCTCGATCCAGCGCGGCTTGCCCCAGAAGGTGAGGAACATCAGACGCCATGAATAGAAGCTGGTGAGCAGCGCAGCCGCCGTACCGAGCCAGAAGGCCGCATTGCCGGCCGAGGTGCCCGAAGCATAGGCCGCCTCGAGGATCGCATCCTTCGACCAGAAGCCCGCGAAGCCCGCACCGAGGTGATAGACACCCAGACCCGTGATCGCGAGTGTGCCCGCAAGCATGGCGTAGAAGGTAATCGGGATGTGCTTACGCAGGCCGCCATAATAGCGCATGTCCTGCTCGTGGTGCATCGCGTGGATGACCGAGCCTGCCCCCAGGAACAGCAGCGCCTTGAAGAAGGCGTGCGTGAACAGGTGGAACATCGCCGCGCCATAGGCCCCGACACCGGCAGCAAAGAACATGTAGCCGAGCTGCGAGCAGGTCGAATAGGCGATCACGCGCTTGATGTCCCACTGCGTGGTGCCGATGGTGGCGGCGAAGAAGCAGGTGGCCCCGCCGACGATCGTCACCACGGTCAGCGCGGCAGGCGCCGCCTCGAACATCGGCGACAGGCGGCAGACCATGAACACCCCCGCGGTCACCATGGTGGCAGCGTGGATCAGGGCCGAAACCGGGGTCGGGCCTTCCATCGCGTCGGGCAGCCAGGTGTGCAGGCCGAGCTGGGCCGACTTGCCCATCGCGCCGACGAACAGCAGCAGACACAGGATCGTCATCGTGTCCCAGCGCAGGCCGAGGAAGGTGATCGTGCTGCCCGCCATCGAGGGCGCGGCGGCGAGGATCTCGGGGATCGAGGTGGTCTGGAACACCAGGAAGGTGCCGAAGATGCCGAGCATGAAGCCAAGGTCGCCCACGCGGTTGACCACGAAGGCCTTGATCGCGGCGGCACCGGCCGAGGGCTTCTGGAACCAGAACCCGATCAGCAGGTACGAGGCGAGGCCCACGCCTTCCCAACCGAAGAACATCTGCACCAGGTTGTTGGCGGTCACCAGCATCAGCATCGCGAAGGTGAACAGCGACAGATAGGCAAAGAAGCGCGGCTGGTCCGGATCGTCGGACATGTAGCCCCAGCTGTAGAGGTGAACCAGCGCCGAGACGCTGGTGATGACCACAAGCATGATCGCGGTCAGCGTGTCGACCCGCAGCACCCAGTCGAAGCTCATCGCGCCCGACTGCACCCACTTGAGCACGGGCACCACGGTCGCCGGAACCTCACCGCCGAGGAACTGGAGGAAGATCGGCCAGCTCAGCGCGCACGACAGGAACAGGCCGCCGGTGGTGATCACCTTCGCGGGCATGTTCCCGAGCTTGCGGTTGCCCAGTCCGGCGATGATCGCCGCCAGCAGCGGGGCGAAAACAATAATCAGGATCGAAGCGGAAGTAGTCACTTCATTTCCCCTTCGTCATTGCGAGCGGAGCGAAGCAATCCAGCTCCCGAGGTTGCGCGAGAATGCCGCGTTGCGAACTGGATTGCCGCGTCGCCTGCGGCTCCTCGCAATGACGAGGTGTTGGATGAGTACGACAAGATCACGCTCAGCCCTTCATCCGGTTGACATCGTCCACGGCGATCGTGCCGCGCGAACGGAAGTAGATAACGAGAATGGCAAGGCCGATGGCCGCTTCGCCCGCCGCCACGGTGAGCACGAACATGGCGAAGATCTGCCCGGTGAGATCACCAAGGAAGGCGCTGAAGGCCACCAGGTTGATGTTCACGCTGAGCAGGATCAGCTCGATCGCCATCAGGATGACGATGATGTTCTTGCGGTTGAGGAAGATCCCCAGCACGCCCAGCACGAACAGGATCGAGCTGACGACGATGTAATGTTCGATGCCGATCATGAGACGGCTCCACAATGAATGTTACACATCCGCTCGCCCTGAGCTTGTCGAAGGGCAGGCATGAGGTCAGCCCGGCGCATGGCCTTCGGAAGCGAAGCTGTGCTGAAAGCACACCGGCTCAGGCTGAGCGGGTCTTGGGTGCGAACCGAAATCACAGCTCGACCCCCTGCCCGCTGACGGGCTGCTTGAGTTCGGTCGCCTCTTCAGGACGCCGCGCGTTCTGCTTGGCGATGTTCTGGTGACCACGCGCGCTGCGCTGTTCGCGGTGAGTCAGCACGATCGCGCCGATCATCGCCACCAGCAGAATGATGCCGGCACTTTCGAACAGGAACAGGTAGCGGCCATAGAGCAGCTCACCGATCTGGGCGATGTTGGTCTGGCCCAGCAGCACTTCACCCGAGGGCGTGCCCAGCTCGATTATGCCAGCGCGATAGGCACCCAGACCGAGCACCAGCTCGCACACGAGCACCAGCGCGATCACCACGCCGAGCGGCGCGTTCTTCACAAACCCGGCGCGCAGTTCGGCGAAGTCGATGTTGAGCATCATCACAACGAACAGGAACAGCACCGCAACCGCGCCGACGTAAACGATCACCAGCAGCATGGCGATGAATTCGGCGCCCACGAGCACCATCAGGCCCGCCGCGTTGAAGAACGCGAGGATCAGCCACAACACCGAATGAACCGGGTTGCGGGACAATATGGTCATCGCTCCGCTGGCGATCACCAGCGCGGCGAACAGGTAAAAGGCGATGATGTGCAGCATTAGCTAAGCCCCCGTTCGCCTCGAGCGGAGCCGAGAGGCGCGGCGCAAAGTGTCTCGACTAGGCTCGACACGATCGGTTGAGTGGTTCCCCGGTTCACGTGCGGCCCCTATCGATACGGCGCGTCGGCTTCAAGGTTCGCGGCGATGGCCCGCTCCCACTTGTCCCCGTTCGCCAGCAGTTTTGCTTTGTCGTAAAGCAGTTCTTCGCGCGTTTCGGTCGCATATTCGAAGTTCGGCCCTTCGACGATCGCATCCACCGGGCAGGCTTCCTGGCAGAAGCCGCAGTAGATGCACTTGGTCATGTCGATGTCGTAGCGCGTGGTGCGGCGGCTGCCGTCGTCGCGCGGTTCGGCCTCGATGGTGATGGCCTGCGCCGGGCAGGTCGCCTCGCACAGCTTGCAGGCGATGCAACGCTCCTCACCGTTGGGATAGCGGCGCAGCGCATGCTCACCGCGGAAGCGCGGGCTAAGCGGGTTCTTCTCGAAGGGATAGTTGATCGTCACCTTCGGCTTGAAGAAGTACTTGAGCGTCAGCATGTGGGCCTTCACGAATTCCCACAGGGTGAACGACTTGATGAGTTGTGCGGCGGTCATGCTGCCACTCCGTAACGGGTAAACATCAGCCAGCCCGAGATGGCGACGACGAAGAACAGGCTCAGCGGCAGGAACACCTTCCAGCCCAGCCGCATCAGCTGGTCATACCGGTAGCGCGGCACCGTCGCCATCACCCAGCTGAACATGAAGAAGAAGAAGAACGTCTTCAGCAGGAACCAGATGATGCCCGGCACATAGTACAGCACCGGAATATCGAGCGGCGGCAGCCAGCCACCCCAGAACAGCAGCGTGTTCAGCGAGCACATCAGCAGGATGTTGGCATATTCGCCGAGCCAGAACAGCGCGAAGCTCATGCTCGAATATTCGGTCTGATAGCCTGCCACCAGCTCAGACTCCGCCTCGGTGAGGTCGAACGGCACGCGCTGCGTTTCCGCCAGTGCCGAGATGAAGAACATCACCCAGATCGGGAACAGCAGCAGGTTGAACCAGTAGCCGTTGATGATCCCGAAGCCGTGGCCCTTCTGCGCCTCGACGATGGCCGAGAGGTTGAACGAACCCGCATAGAGCACCACGCAGACGAGGATAAAGCCGATCGAGACTTCGTACGAAATCATCTGCGCCGAGGCGCGCATAGCGGAGAAGAACGGGTACTTCGAGTTCGACGCCCAACCCGACATCACCACGCCGTAAACCGACAGCGAGCTGATCGCGAGAATGTAGAGCAGGCCAACGTTGATGTCGGCCAGCACCACGCCCGCGTCGAACGGGATCACCGCCCAGGCGGCCAGCGCCACGGTAAAGGTGACGACCGGCGCGATCAGGAAGATGCCCTTGTTCGCTGCCGAAGGAATGATGGTTTCCTGCAGCATGACCTTGAGGCCGTCGGCGAAGCTTTGCAGCAGGCCGAAGGGGCCGACCACGTTCGGCCCGCGGCGCAGGTTGATCGAGGCCCAGACCTTGCGGTCGACATAGATGATCATGGCCACGGCCAGCATCAGCGGCAGCGCAATCAGCAGCGAGCCGATGATGGCCGAGACGATCATCGCCCAGCCAGAGTCCATGCCCCATTCGATGAAAGTGGCGGTCATTCCGCGGCCTCCTTCAGGGCGTCACCCAAAAGCAGTTCGTTCGAGCACTGCTGCATCACCACGCTGGCGCGGGCGATCGGGTTGGTGAGGTAGAAATCCTTGATCGGGCTCGGGATCGGGCCCGAAGGCGAGGTGTTGCCCGCAACCGAAGCGGCGAGCGCGCCATAGTCGGCCAGCCCCTCTTCGCCCAGCGCCGGAACCTCGGCGATCATGGCGGCGCGCAGCTGGTCGAAGCTGTCGAAACCGACCGTCACGCCCAGCGCATCGGCAAGCGCGCGCAGGATCGTCCAGTCTTCACGCGCGTCACCCGGCGCGAAGACGGCCTTGTCGGCCATCTGCACGCGGCCTTCGGTGTTCACATAGGTCCCCGCCTTCTCGGAGAAGGCCGAGGCGGGCAGGATGATGTCGGCTGCGTGAGCGCCCTTGTCGCCGTGGTGGCCAATATAGACCTTGAGACTGCCTTCGAACTTCGCGAAGTCGACCTCGTCCGCGCCCAGCGCCAGCAGCACCTTGGGCCTGGCCGCGACCAGATCGGCAATGCCGCCCTGCTGCGCGAAGCCGAGCATCACCGCGCCCATCCGCGCCGCCGCAATGTGCAGCGCGTTAAAGCCGCTCCAGCCCTCTTTCACGCAGCCCAGCTCGTGCGCGAGGCTGAGCGCCTTGGCATGGGCACCGGCCGCAAAGCCACCCGCGCCGAGGATCACGGCGGGACGTTCGGCGGCCTTGAAGGCCTCGGTCAGTTCGGCGGGCAGATTGCCCAACGCCGAGGCATCGGCCCCGAGGAACATCGCCGGATAGGTGGTCTCCCATTCGGGTCCGACCACGAAGACCTTGGCCCCGCGCTTGGCCGCCTTGCGCAGCCGCACGTTCACCAGCGGCGCTTCCCAGCGCAGGTTCGCGCCGATGATCAGCACTGCGTCGGCGGTCTCGATCCCGGCCAGCGTCGAATTGAAATTGATCGCCGCGAGGTTCGTGCAATCGTAGTCCATGCCGGTCTGGCGGCTCTCGATCAGCGAGGACCCTGAGGCCTTGAGCAGCGCCTTGGCCGCAAACATCGTCTCGCAGTCGAGCAGGTCGCCTGCCACAGCAGCAATCGAAGCGCCGGGCTTGGCCGCCGCGATGGCGTCAAATGCCTCGGCCCAGCTTGCCTGCGCCAGCTTGCCGTCCTTGCGGACCCACACCTTGTCGAGGCGGCGGCGGATCAGGCCATCGACCTGATAGCGCGCCTTGTCGCTGATCCACTCCTCGTTGACGTCGTCGTTGACGCGCGGCAGCGCGCGCAGCACTTCGCGGCCACGGCTGTCGAGGCGGATGTTCGCGCCGATCGCGTCGGACACGTCGATGGAGAGCGTCTTCTTCAGCTCCCACGGACGTGCCTCATAGGCGTAGGGAGCGCTGGTGAGCGCGCCGACCGGGCACAGATCGATCACATTGGCGCTCATCTCGTGCTTGGCAGCCTGTTCGAGATAGGTGGTGATCTGCATGTCCTCGCCGCGATAGAGCGCGCCGATCTCGTCGACGCCCGCAATCTCTTCCGAGAAGCGCACGCAGCGGGTGCAGTGGATGCAGCGCGTCATCGTGGTCTTGATGAGCGGGCCCATGTTCTTCGAGGTCACCGCGCGCTTGTGCTCGTGATAGCGCGAGCCCCCGCGGCCATAGGCGACCGACTGGTCCTGCAGGTCGCACTCGCCGCCCTGATCGCAAATCGGGCAATCGAGCGGATGGTTGATGAGGAGGAACTCCATCACCCCTTCGCGCGCCTTCTTGACCATCTCGCTATCGGTGCGGATTTCCTGCCCCTCGGTGGCGGGCAGCGCGCAGGAGGCCTGCGGCTTGGGCGGCCCCGGCTTCACCTCGACGAGGCACATGCGGCAGTTGCCCGCGATGGAGAGACGTTCGTGATAGCAGAAACGCGGGATTTCCTTGCCCGCCAGCTCGCACGCCTGGAGCACGGTGGCACCAGCGGGAACCTCGATTTCCTGTCCGTCTACGGTGACTTTAGGCATTATTCGGCTGCCTCTTGCATAGCGCCCGCACGCTCATTGATGCGGCGCTCGATTTCGGGGCGGAAGTGGCGGATCAGGCCCTGGATGGGCCAGGCGGCGGCATCGCCCAAGGCGCAGATCGTGTGGCCTTCCACCTGCTTGGTGACCTGTTGCAGCATGTCGATCTCTTCGATCTCGGCATCGCCGGTCTCAAGCCGCTTCATCACGCGCCACATCCAGCCCGTGCCCTCACGGCAGGGGGTGCACTGGCCGCAGCTCTCGTGCTTGTAGAAGTAGCTCAGACGCGAGATCGCGCGCACCACGTCGGTGCTCTTGTCCATCACGATCACGCCAGCGGTGCCGAGGCCCGAGCCAAGCTCTTTCAGCCCGTCGAAGTCCATGAAGGCATTGCGGATCTGCTCGCCCGGCACCAGCGGCACCGACGAGCCGCCGGGGATCACCGCGAGCAGGTTGTCCCACCCGCCGCGAATGCCGCCGCAGTGCTTCTCGATCAGCTCCTCGAAGGTGATGCTCATCGCCTCTTCAACGACGCAGGGCTTGTTCACGTGCCCCGAGATCTGGAACAGCTTGGTGCCCTTGTTGTTCTCGCGCCCGAAGGACGAGAACCACGCAGCCCCGCGCCGCAGGATCGTCGGCACCACGGCGATCGATTCCACGTTGTTGACCGTGGTCGGGCAGCCATAGAGGCCCGCACCCGCCGGAAACGGCGGCTTGAGGCGCGGCTGGCCCTTCTTGCCTTCGAGGCTCTCGATCATCGCGGTCTCTTCGCCGCAGATGTAAGCGCCCGCGCCGCGATGAACGTAAACGTCGAAATCGTAGCCCGACCCGGCGGCGTTCTTGCCCAGCAGGCCGGCGTCATAGGCCTGCTCGACGGCGGCAAACAGCGTCTCGGCCTCGCGGATATATTCGCCGCGAATGTAAATGTAGGCCGCCCTTGCGCGCATGGCGAAACCGGCGATCAGCGCGCCTTCGACCAGCTTGTGCGGATCGTGGCGGATGATCTCGCGGTCCTTGCACGAGCCGGGCTCGGACTCGTCGGCGTTGATGACGAGGAAGCTGGGCCGTCCGTCCTTGCTTTCCTTCGGCATGAAGCTCCACTTCATACCCGTTGGGAAGCCCGCCCCGCCCCGGCCGCGCAGGCCCGAGGCCTTGATCTCGTCGATGATGGCGTCTTGCCCGACTTCCATCAGCTTCTTGGTGTCGTCCCAGTCACCGCGCGCCTGTGCCGCCTTCAGGCCCCAGTCCTGAAAGCCATAGACGTTGGTGAAGATGCGGTCTTTGTCAGCCAGGCTCATGCGCCCAGTCCTCCGAATACAAATGCTGCGGCGAGTGCCAGAATGACCACCAGCGCCACCGTCTTGACGATGCCCTTGAGCACCTTCCACGCGACCACCACCAGGATGAGCGCAATGACGATGGGCAGGATCTGATCCATCTTACCACTCACCCCGATAGTCGTGGTTTTCCTCGACCATCTCTTTGAGGCTCGACAGCGCGCCGGCGGGCTCGCTGGTGTGGCGGCCAGGCTCCTGCGTGCCGGTCTTGGGGCTCTCGCCCTTGGCCAGCGCGTCGAGCACGGCGTCCATCCGCTCGGCGGTCAGGTCTTCGTAGTTATCGTCGTTGATCTGGACCATCGGCGCGGTGGCGCAGTTGCCCATGCACTCGACCTCGGTGAACGACCAGAGGCCATCGTCCGACACGTGCCCCGCCTTCATCCCGCGCTTCTTGCAGGTGGCGATGATCTCGTCCGAGCCGCGCAGCATGCACGGCGTCGTGCCGCAGACCTGCACGTGGTATTTGCCCACCGGCTCAAGGTTATACATGGTGTAGAACGTCGCCACTTCGAGCACGCGGATCACCGGCTGATCGAGATAGGCGGCGACATATTCGATCACCGGCAGCGGCAACCAGCCTTGCGTGTCGGTCTCGGCGCCGACCTGACGCTGGGCATAGTCGAGCAGCGGCATGGTGGCTGAGCGCTGACGTCCCTCAGGGTAACGGGCGATGGCCTTGTCGGCCTTGGCCTTCGTTTCTTCGTTGAAGGTCCAGCTGCCCCACTGCGCGCGCAGTTCGGGCGTATCAGGGGCGATCTTACGCGCGGCCATCGGCCAGCCTCCGTTCCAGATAGCGGCCCGCATAGAGGCCGATCACCGCCGCAAAGGCGGTGGACAGGGTTTCCTTGAGCGGTGCCTCGCCATGGAACACGGCGAGATAGCCCGCAACCGCAGCGGCAAAACCAGCCAGCACGGCAATGAGGATGATGATCTCGCGCAGCATCAGCGAATGAACTCCACGCGGCTGCACTTGTCACCCTCGAAGCTGTAGACGGCGACCACGTCAAACGGCTCGACCAGCTCCGAGCCATCGGAAGCGGGGCCGCGCGTGACGTGTTCGCGGAAGATCACGAAGTCGCCGATGGCCTGCTTCTCGACGATCTCGGCATGGTTCTGCGGCCACTTGGCAAAGGCGGCAGCGAGCCCGGAGCGGGTGCCCTCCTTGCCCTCACGCACGACCGCGCCGCGATAGTTCGCTTCGCAGGCGTCGTCGGTCATGTACGAGACGTAAGTATCCACGTCCTGCGCGTTATAGGCCGCGATCATCGCTTCGGCGGTTGCGACATTGCTCACCGGTCGCACTCCCCGAACACGACGTCGATTGCGCCGAGGATGGCGGTTGCGTCGGGCAGCATGTGGCCCTTGCACATGAAATCCATCGCCTGAAGGTGGCTGAACGCGGTCGGGCGGATCTTGCAGCGATAGGGCTTGTTCGAGCCATCGCTCACCAGATAGACGCCGAACTCGCCCTTGGGGCTCTCGGTCGCCACGTAGACCTCGCCCGCGGGCACGTGGAAGCCTTCGGTGTAGAGCTTGAAGTGGTGGATCAGCGCTTCCATCGACTGCTTCATCTCGCCGCGCTTCGGCGGCACGATCTTGCGGTCGGTCGAAGCCACCGGACCTTCGGGCATCTGCTCGATGCACTGCTTGATGATGCGCGCCGACTGATAGACTTCCTGCATGCGGACCATGAAGCGGTCGTAGCAGTCCGAATTGGTGCCGACGGGAATGTCGAACTCCATCCGGTCGTAAACGTCGTAAGGCTGACTCTTGCGGATATCCCACGGGATACCGGCAGCGCGGATCATCGGGCCGGAGAAGCCCCATGCAATCGCGTCTTCCTGGCTCACCACGGCGATATCGACGTTGCGCTGCTTGAAGATGCGGTTGTCGGTAACGAGGCTCATCGCATCGCCGAACAGCTCGGGCAGACGCCCGTCGCACCAGTCGGCAATGTCGGTCAACAGCTTGAGCGGCACGTCCTGATGCACACCGCCCGGGCGGAACCAGGCCGAGTGCATGCGCGCGCCCGAAGCCCGCTCGAAGAAGTTGAGGCAGTCCTCGCGCAGCTCGAACATCCACAGGTTCGGCGTCATCGCACCCACGTCCATCACGTGGCTGCCCATGTTGAGCAGGTGGTTGCAGATGCGGGTCAACTCGGCGAACAGCACGCGCAGATACTGGCCGCGCTCGGGCACTTCCAGATTGAGCAGCTTCTCGATCGCCAGCACATAGGAGTGCTCCATCCCGAGCGGCGAACAATAGTCGAGCCGGTCGAAATAGGGCAGCGCCTGAAGATAGGTCTTGTACTCGATCAGCTTCTCGGTGCCGCGATGCAGCAGGCCGACGTGCGGATCGATCCGCTCGATGATTTCACCGTCAAGCTCCATCACCATGCGCAGCACGCCGTGCGCAGCCGGGTGCTGCGGGCCGAAGTTGATCGTGTAGTTGGTGATTTCCTCGTCACCGGTGGTGGGCGAGGTTTCCTGGACGAGGCCGCTCACTTGCCCTCCTCCTTCTTGTCGTCAGACTCTTTGGCGGCCTTGGCATCAGTCTTGGCGCCAGCGCCAGTATCCTTGGCGTTTTCCGTGGTCTTGGGCTTATCCACCGGAGGCGGCGCGGGGGTTTCGCTCGCCTTTTCGTCGCCGGGGAGGATATATTCCGCCCCTTCCCACGGGCTCATGAAGTCGAAGCTGCGGAAGTCCTGCGCCAGTTCGACCGGCTCATAGACCACGCGCCCTTCCTCTTCGGAATAGCGCAGCTCCTGATAGCCGGTGAGCGGGAAGTCCTTGCGGAAGGGATGCCCTTCGAAGCCGTAGTCGGTGAGGATGCGGCGCAGGTCGGTGTTGCCCTCGAACAGCACGCCGTACATATCGAACACCTCGCGTTCGAGCCAGCCTGCGACCGGCCACAAGGTGGTGACGGTTGGCACCGGGGTATCCTCGGCGGCCTGCACCTTCACGATGATGCGGTGATTCTTCGTCAGGCTGAGCAGCATGTAGACAACTTCGAACCGCTCGGCGCGATCCGGGTAGTCGGCCCCGGCGATTTCCATCAGCTGCTGGTAGGCATGTTCGTCGCGCAGGGCGCGCAGCGCGTTCTCGATCTCACCGCGCGCGACGGTGATGACGATCTCGCCATGCTCTTCCTTGGCGGCGACAACCTTGTCACCAAGCGCGGCGGTCAGCGTGTCGAGCACACCCTCGTTCGAGGCAATGCGGGGGGCGGAGTGAAGGACAGCAGCCATCAATTGCACCCTTTCCGTTCGCCTCGAGCGAAGTCGAGAGGCGGTGCGCGGCGTGTCTCGACTTCGCTCGACACGATCGGCTGGTATTGCAAATGGGCCATCTTAACGCTCAATCGTCCCGGCGCGGCGGATCTTCCGCTGCAGTTGCATCACGCCGTAAAGCAGGGCTTCGGCTGTCGGCGGGCAGCCGGGGATATAGATGTCGACCGGCACGATGCGATCGCACCCGCGCACCACCGAATAGCTGTAGTGATAGTAGCCGCCGCCATTGGCGCAGCTGCCCATCGAAATGACATATTTCGGGTTCGACATCTGGTCGTAAACACGGCGCAGCGCCGGGGCCATCTTGTTGCACAAGGTGCCGGCCACGATCATCACGTCCGACTGGCGCGGCGAGGCGCGCGGGGCGACGCCGAACCGCTCCATATCATAGCGCGGCATGTTGACGTGGATCATCTCCACCGCGCAGCAGGCGAGCCCGAATGTCATCCACCACAGCGAGCCGGTGCGCGCCCACTGGAACAGGTCCTCGGTGCTGGTAACGAGGAATCCCTTGTCATTCACCTCGGTGGAAAGGGCGTTGAAATAGTCCTGATCGGGCTGGCGCACTTCGCCGCCGGTGGCAGCGGGCGCGAGCGTTTCGTTCACTCCCATTCGAGAGCTCCTTTCTTCCAGGCATAGGCCAGGCCAATGGCCAATTCGCCGAGGAACACCATCATGGTGATCCAGCCGGGCCAGCCGGTGAGATCGAGGCTGACCGCCCAGGGAAACAGGAAGGCTGCCTCAAGATCGAAGATGATGAACAGGATCGCCACCAGATAGAAGCGCACGTCGAACTGGCTGCGCGGATCTTCGAAGGCGGGGAAGCCGCATTCGTATTCGCTGAGCTTGGCGGCGGTCGGCTCGTGGGCGCCGGTCAGCCGGGCCACGCCCATGGGCAGAAACACGAAGGCGGCAGACAGAATCACCGCGATTCCCAGAAAGATGAGGATCGGCAGATATTCGGTCAGATCGATGGGTGTAGCCATAGGGTACGGACTCGGTTGTTCGGCGCGACGATTTGAGCGCGTCTAGGCAATGGTCGAGCCAAGCGCAAGGCACGGCTGGCGCTGATTTCGGGCCTTTCTGTGCGTTTCTTGCCGCAAAGCAGCATGATGCGAATCGTTCTCAAGGCCAAACCCGCTGACAAGTCATTGCGAGCACGGCGCTTGGCCCCCATGTGCCTAGCCGTTAAGACGTAATCGAAGCCAGTTACCTTTCGCCTATCACCTCAACGGAGCGACCGTCCAATGGCCACTTTCAATTCCGCCGATCCTATCGTTATTCTGTCCTATGCGCGCACCCCCATGGGCGCGATGCAGGGCGCACTGTCCGAGGTTACCGCCACCGATCTGGGCGCCACGGCAGTCAAGGCAGCGATGGAGCGCGCCGGTGTTGCAGGCGAAGATGTGGACCGGGTCTACATGGGCTGCGTACTGCCTGCCGGCCTCGGCCAGGCTCCGGCGCGTCAGGCGGCGCTGAAGGCGGGCCTGCCGCTCTCGGCGCAGGCCTCCACCGTGAACAAGGTCTGCGGCAGCGGCATGCAGACCGTGATCATGGGCTCCGAGGCGCTCGCTTCGGGCGGCGCGGATGTGATCGTGGCGGGCGGCATGGAGAGTATGACCAACGCCCCCTACCTGCTCAAGAAGCACCGTGGCGGCGCGCGGCTCGGCCACGACACCGCCTATGACCACATGTTCCTCGACGGGCTGGAAGACGCCTACAAGGCTGGCACCGCCATGGGTGCCTATGCACAGGACATGGCCAACGAATACCAGCTCACCCGCGAGGACATGGACAGCTACGCCATCGCCTCGCTTGAGCGTGCCAATGCCGCCATCGCCAGCGGTGCCTTTGCCGATGAAATCGTGCCCGTCACCTTCACCACCCGCAAGGGCGATGTGACCGTGGACACCGACGAAGGCCCCGGCAATGGCCGTCCCGACAAGATCCCGCAGCTGCGCCCCGCCTTCGCCAAGGACGGCACCATCACCGCCGCCACCTCCTCGTCGATCTCCGACGGCGCGGCGGCCATGGTGCTCACCCGCAAGAGCGTGGCCGACGAGAAGGGCCTCACCCCCGTCGCCACGGTGATCGCCACCGCCGCCCATGCGCAAGACCCGGCCGCCTTCACCACCGCGCCGGTGGGTGCGATCAACAAGGTGCTCGAAAAGGCCGGGTGGAGCGTCGATGACGTCGACCTGTGGGAAGTGAACGAGGCCTTCGCCTGCGTCGCCATGTTCGCGATGATGGACATCGGCATCGCCCACGACAAGATCAACGTGAACGGCGGCGGCACTGCGCTCGGCCACCCGATTGGGGCCAGCGGCGCGCGCATCATCGTCACCCTCATCAATGCGCTCAAGCAGCAGGGCAAGAAGCGCGGCGTGGCCTCGCTCTGCATCGGCGGCGGCGAAGGCACGGCGATTGCGGTGGAACTGGTCTGACGGCTTATCCGTTGACCAGTCGGACATAATCAACGAATGTCCCGCTCAACAGAGGGAGCATGGATATGAAGAAGAGCCTTTTCGCCGCCGTCGCGGTCCTTGCGCTGGCCGCTTGCAGCCAGAGCGAGACACCTGCCGATGCACCCGAAGCCGCCCCCAGCGGCAATGTGCTGACAGGGGCCGAACCCGGATTCGAAGCGGTCGCGCCGGGCACCTATTCGGTCGAACATGCCAATGGCGATGTCGATACGATCACCATCCACCCCGGCATGACCTTCTCACGCATTTCTGCCGATGGCACGCCCTCGGGCGGCACCATCTTCATGCAGGACGGCAAGACCTGCTTCGTGGTCGAAGGCGTGGAAGGGCACAGCTGCTTCACCGACGGCCCGGTGCAGGCAGACGGCTCGATGCAGACCACCTCGGATGCGGGCAATGTCTCGACCGTGCGCCCGGCCCCGGCTGACGAAGCCGTCACCGCCGGCGACGACTGAGCGGTTTCGACCAGTTCGATACGAAAAGGGCGGCCATGGTGCCGCCCTTTTTTGTGTCGCCAATGGTTCGCCGCGGTCAGGGGTCGCCGTCGCCCCAGAGCCGGTCGGCCTCGACAAAGCCGCGATGACCGCGCACCGAAAACGCGCACCAGCCCGCGCTGCATTCGCCCAGTTCGCCGACCACCCCCGGCGCGACATGCCAGCGCAGCGCGGCAGAGGCGCTCCCCTCGGCCCGGATCGCCGCGTTGCCCTCGCCGGTCACGATTGCGGCGCGGGTGCGGCTGAGCATGCGCGAGGCCATCCAGCCGCGCTTGCCATCGGGGTCTTCGACATAGCGCCACCCCTCGTTCACGCGCAGCACCTTCACCGGCAGCCCCTCGCGCTTGTACACCCACTCGATCGGATAGTTCATGCTGGGGCCGACGCGCATGAAGACCCTGCTGACCGAAATGCTCGCCCAATAGGGCGTCTCGGCAGTCTGCGCCGAAGCCGCGACAGCCGATAGCCCTGCCCCGAGCACGCAACCGATGGCGGCAACAGCCGGAATGATCTGCCTTGCAAACATTTCCGCGTGATAGTCCGGTGAGTACATGTGGTGCAACATCCCGCACAATCTTGCCCGCAACGCTGTTTGTGCTCTAACAGGCTCCGCCACGGGGAGAGGCCCATCGGCAGCTTGGCCTGCCGGGGCGAATTGCAGGGGAAGATCATCGCATGGTTCGCAAAATCGCCACCGGACTGTGGCTCGCCGCCGCATCCGACGCCGCTATGGCACAAGACCTCGTGCCCGCTGCCGGCGATAGCGGCGATACGGCATGGATTCTGGTGTGTTCGGCGCTGGTGCTGCTGATGTGCCTGCCCGGCCTCGGGCTGTTTTACGGCGGGCTGGTGCGGGCCAAGAACTTCCTCTCGGTGCTGATTCAGGTCGCCGCGGTGGCGGGCCTTGCCTCGGTGCTGTGGGTGATCGTGGGCTATACGCTTGCCTTCGGCGAGACCACCGGCGGCGTGCTCGGCAATGGCCGCGCATGGATGCTGATCGACCTTGGCGCCGTGCGCGCCGGACTGACGATCCCGGAAAGCGCCTTCGTGCTGTTCCAGATGACCTTTGCCGCGATCACCCCGGCGCTGATGGTCGGCGCCTGGGTCGACCGCGCCCGGTTCGGCTGGGTCATGGCCTTCACCGCGCTGTGGAGCCTGCTCGTCTATGCGCCCGTCGCACACTGGATGTGGGGCGGCGGCTGGCTCGCGCAGCTGGGCGCGCTCGACTTTGCTGGTGGCATCGTGGTGCATACCACGGCGGGCGTCTCGGCGCTGATCGTCGCGCTTCTGCTGGGCCGGCGGCAGGGCTTTCCCACCGCCTCGCTGCTGCCGCATGCCCCCGGCATGACGATGCTCGGCGCGATGCTGCTGTGGGTCGGCTGGTTCGGCTTCAACGGCGGCTCGGCCCTTACCGCCACCGACGATGCCGCGAGCGCCATCATCGCCACCCACACCGCCGCCGCCGTGGCCGCGCTGACATGGGTGCTGATCGAGAAGATCAGGTTCGGCAAGCCGACCACGGTGGGCTTTGCCACCGGCGCCATCGCCGGGCTGGCCACGATCACGCCTGCCGCCGGGTTCGTCTCGCCGGGCGCTGCGATCCTGTTCGGAGCATTGGCCGCGATAGTGTGTTTCTGGGCCATCGGTCTTGTCAAGCATCACCTCAGGATCGACGATTCGCTCGACGTTTTCGCCGTCCATGGCGTGGGCGGGATGCTCGGCTCGCTGCTGCTGGCGCCGTTCCTCTCGGCGGCGCTTGGCGGCACCGGCTATGCCGAGGGCGTGGGCATGGCCCGAATGCTGGCGCTGCAAGTCGCTGCCGTGGGTGTCGTGGCGCTGTTCTCGGCGATTGTCACCGCGCTCATCGCGCTGGCGGTCTCGCTGTTCATCCCGATGCGGGTGAGCGCGGAGGAGGAAGTCGAAGGGCTCGATCAGACCAGCCACGGCGAACGCGGGTGGATGTTCGATTGATGGCTCGTCAAGCTCAGGTTCAGCGCTGCTCGCATAAGGGGCGCATCATGCACAAGACCCTCACCACTCTGGCGCTGGCTTCGGCCATGCTGGCCGCGCCTGCCCTGGCGCAAAACGATATCGGCACGCTCGAACGTGGGGCCTATATCTGCGAACTGCCCGGTGACGTGCGCGGCGCGGCGGGCATTCCGCAGCCGGAGGAGAGCTTCACGATCACCAACGCCTCGCGCTATTCCAGCCCGCAAGGCAGCGGCACCTACCTACGCCGCGGCAACGAGGTGCGGATGACTTCCGGCCCGCGCAACGGCAATGTCTACCGCATCATGAGCCGCAGCTTCCTGCGCCTGCTCGACGGGGACGGCACGCCGGGCAAGCTGCGCTGCATCCGTCTGGGGCGCTGAGGCTACTCGCCGATCAGCCAGTACAGGTGGATCAGCCACAGCTCGCGCAGGGCGAAAGGCACTTTTGCGGCCAGCGACCGATAGCGCGTCAGCGGAGTGGGTTCGGGCTGGGCATCGTAGCCCAGATCGCGCGCCATGGTCAGCGCGCGGCGCATATGCAGCGGATCCGTCACCAGCAGCACGCTTCCGCCCGTGTGGCCGAGATTGCCCGGCTGTGCGAAGACGAGGTTTTCCATCGTCGTGCGCGATGCCTCTTCGGTTAGGATCGCCGTATCGGGCACTCCCGCTGCGACAGCGCGCAGGCGGGCGGCCTGCGCCTCGCCGAGCCGGTCACCCTGTGCGCGACCGCCGGTGAACAGGATGCGCTTTACCCGCCCTTCGTTCCACAGCGCGATGGCATGGTCGATCCGCGCCGCAAACACTGGCGAAGGTTCGTCATCGTCAACCGCCGCGCCGAGAACCAGCGCGATGTCCGCCCGCGCATCGGGGGCGCTGTCCGCTCCCTGCCAGATCCAGCCCAGAACCAGCGCCAGCCAGACCAGCACCAGCCCGGCCAGCCCGATCAACCAGCGTCGCCTCACGTCAGCAGTTTGGCAAAGGCCTTCACCGCCGCGACCTCATCGCCGTTCCATACCGCGCCGGAAACCGCGAGGAAGTCAGCCCCGGCCTCGATCAGCGCGGGCGCATTGTCGGGCGTGATCCCGCCGATGGCGACGCAAGGAATCTCGAACAGGCTCGACCACCAGCGCAGCAGATCGAGGTCCGGCTTGTGCTCACTCTGTTTGGTGCTGCTGGGAAAGAAGGCCCCGAAGGCGACATAGTCGGCCCCCGCATCGCCCGCTTCCATCGCGAGATGGCGGCTGGCGTGGCAGGTAACGCCGATCTGGACCTCACGGCCCAGTTCCTCGCGTGCCTCACGCGGGTCGCCGTCGCCCTGCCCGAGATGGACGCCGTCGGCCTTGATCCGCTTGGCCAGCGCCACCGAATCGTTGACCACGAAGGCCACATCGCGCGCGCGGCAGATTTCCTGCAAGGGCGCGGCAAGGCGCGCGGCCTCGTGCTGGTCGACGTCTTTCACGCGGAACTGGAAGGCCGCGACCGGGCCGGCGTCGAGCGCGCGTTCAAGCCGCGCCGGAAAGTCGCCCCCCACCTCAAGCGGAGAGATCAGATAAAGCGAGCAGCTGGTGGTTGGTGCGTTCATATTCAGGCCATTAGCAATCGGGCAGCGATGCGCAAATGACCATGAACACTCTTCTGACGCCAATCGCCCTCGCCGCCGCCCTGTCGGGCTGCGCGATCATTCCCCAGACCGGCGCGCCCATGAGCGCTCTGCCCGCAGGCAGCGCCACGGCGCTGAACGAAAGCGTGGCGGTCGGGCCGCTGGTGGCAACCCCGCTGAAAGTGGTGGAAGACAGCCGCTGCCCGATGAACGCCCGGTGCATCCGCGCGGGAGAGGCCATCGTGACGACCCGCCTGAGCAATGGCGAACGCACCGTCACCACCGATCTCAAGCTCGGTGAACCGGCGCAGGCGCTGGGCTATGCGGTGCGGCTGGTGGATGTCGCGCCGGCGAGGATGACCGATACCACCCTCACCGCGCGCGACTACCGTTTCACATACGAACTCGCCGAGTAATTACCCGGCGATCGAAGCCTCGCAGATCGAGCCGATTGCTTCGCCGAGCGACGCGTCGAACTCGGCGTCGCTCATCTGCGCACGCAGGTCGCCGAGCAATGCACGGCTGAAGCTCGCGATCATGCCGATGTTTTTGGCCAGTTCGACACAGGCCTCGGCGCGGGTGAACCCGCCCGAGAGCGCCACCACCTTCAGCACCTTGGGGTGGTCGACCAGTTCCTTGTACTGGTTGGCCTTCGCCGGGATCGACAGCTTGAGCATCACCTGCTTGCCCTCGTCCAGCGCATCGAGCTGCTTGAGGATTGCGTTCTTGAGGATCTCCTCGCCTTCCTCACGGTCCTCGGCGGTGATTGTATATTCGGGTTCGAGGATCGGCATCATGCCATGCGCGATCACCTGCTCACCCACCGCGAACTGCTGCGCCACGATTGCGGCGATGCCCTCGGGGTTGGCGGCGTTGATCACCGAACGTTCCTTGGTGCCATAGACGCCGAGCGCCTTGGCGCGGGTGAGCAGCGCATCGAGATCGGGCATCGGCTTCATCAGCTGAACGCCATTGGCCTCGTCTTCGAGGCCTTTGTCGATCTTAATGAACGGGGCGACGCCCTTGTCGAGCAGCGCGGTGGGCGTGGGCTTGCCGCCGACTTCACCGTCCATGGTCTTTTCGAACAGGATCGCGCCGAGGATTTTCTCGCCGCTGAAAGCCGGGCTGGAAATGATGCGCGAACGCATGTCGTGGATCCTGGCGAACATTTCGTCGTCGCCGTTCCACTCGTCATCGGCCACGCCATAAGCGCGCAGCGCCTTGGGGGTGGAACCGCCCGATTGGTCGAGCGCGGCGATAAAGCCCCGCCCGGCAGCAATCTTCTGCGTGATCTGATCGGTATTCATCGCGCCTACTTCTCCTCAAGTAATTGGCACAGGCCTGTTATGGCGCATTTCGCGCCTGCACAACCGGGCAGATGGCCGCCGCCTGCCCCGTGCGATGACGGGACAGTTCGGCAGACACAATCAACCTTGGATCAGGCGCGCTGAAGCGCCGCGACGCCGGGCAGTTCCTTGCCTTCCATCCATTCGAGGAAAGCGCCGCCCGCGGTCGAGATATAGGTCACCTGGTCGGTCACTCCGGCATGGGCCATGGCCGCGACCGTATCGCCGCCGCCCGCCACCGAAATGAGCGATCCTTCCTGCGTCAAAGCTGCCGCCGTGCGTGCGAGAGCGACGGTAGCGGCATCGAACGGCTCCATCTCGAAGGCACCGAGCGGACCGTTCCACACCAGCGTGCGGCACGTCTTGAGCACATCGCCCAGCGATTCGACCGCCTGTGGGCCGACATCGAGAATCATCTCATCGGCGGCCACCTCGTGCACATTGCAAACGCGGTAGCTGTCGGGATTGGCGGCAAATTCTTTCGCCACGGCGACATCATAAGGCAAATGGATCGTGCAACCGGTGCGGTCGGCTACTTCCATGATCGCATTGGCGGTATCGACCAGATCGTGCTCGCACAGGCTCTTGCCAACATCGACGCCCTTGGCGGCGAGGAAGGTATTGGCCATGCCGCCGCCGATAATCAGGTGCTGGACCTTGGCCGAAAGGTTTTCCAGCACCGCCAGCTTAGAGCTGACCTTGGCCCCACCCACAACGGCAGCGACCGGCGGCTGCGGGTTGCCAAGCGCCGAATCGAGCGCCTCCAGCTCCTTCTGCATCGAGCGACCGGCATAGGCGGGCAGCAAATGCGCGAGGCCCTCGGTGCTGGCATGGGCGCGGTGCGCGGCGGAGAAGGCGTCGTTGACGTAGAAGTCGCCGTTTTCCGCGATGGCCTTGGCGAAGTCGGCATCGTTCGCTTCTTCACCCGGCCAGAAGCGGGTGTTTTCGAGCATCCCGATATCGCCGTTGCCGAGAATGTCGACCGCCTGCGTCACCACCGAGCCGGAGACTTCGGGGATGAACATCACCTCGCGCCCGAGCACGCCCTCGATCGCGCCCTGCACCATGCTCATCGACATGGTCGAATTGCGCTGGCCCTTGGGGCGGCCGAAGTGCGCGAGCAGCAGCACCTTGGCGCCGCGGTCGGCCAGTTCGAGGATCGTCGGAGCAACCGCGCGGGCGCGGGTGAGGTCCGTGGCGAGGCCATCGGCCATCGGCAGGTTGAGATCGACCCGGACCAGCGCGCGCTGGCCGGAAAGATCGTCAGGAAGGTCGTCGAGGGTTTTGAAACTAGCCATAAAGTGCTCCGAACCCCCTCCCGCTGGAGGGAGGGGTAGTGAGACTTGGCAGCTTGCCTGCCTAGTCGCAACGGGGTGGGCCTTGCGGCCCAGCGCTTCGCGCCCCACCCCCGGCCCCTCCCGTGAACGGGAGGGGAGGTCTGGTGTTTAGAGGAACTTCGCCATCACACCCGCAGTGTCGATCATGCGGTTCGAGAAGCCCCACTCGTTGTCGTACCAGGAAACGACGCGGGCAAGCTTGCCTTCCATCACCGAGGTTTCGAGGCTGTCGACAGTCGAGCTGGCCGGGTGATGGTTGAAGTCCGAGCTGACCAACGGCTGATCGGTGTAGTCGAGCACACCCTTCATCGCGCCCTCGGCAGCAGCCTTCAGCGCCGCGTTCAGCTCCTCGGCGCTGGTGTCGCGGCCGGGGGTGAACACGAGGTCGACAAGGCTGACGTTCGGCGTCGGCACACGCACGGACGAGCCATCGAGCTTGCCCTTCAGCTCGGGCAGCACAAGGCCGACCGCACGGGCAGCGCCGGTGGTGGTCGGGATCATGTTCTGCGCACCGCCACGGGCACGGCGCAGGTCCGAATGCATCTGGTCGAGCATACGCTGGTCGTTGGTGTAGCTGTGGATCGTGGTCATGAAACCACGCTCGATGCCGACGAGGTCGTTCAGCACCTTGGCCACCGGCGAGAGGCAGTTGGTGGTGCAGCTCGCGTTCGAGACGATGATGTCGTCGGCAGTCAGCACATCGTGGTTCACGCCATAGACGATGGTCGCCGAAACACCGGTCGCCGGAGCCGAGATCAACACGCGCTTGGCACCGGCATCGAGGTGCGGCTTGGCGGCATCGTGGCTCTGGAAGAAGCCCGTGCATTCGAGCACGATGTCGATGCCCATGTCCTTGTGCGGCAACTTGCCCGGATCGCGCTCGGAGGTGACGGCGATGGTCTTGCCGTTGACGACGAGGTTGGTGCCATCGACCGAGACGGTGCCGGGGAAACGGCCATGGGTGCTGTCGAAGCCGAACAGCAGCGCGTTCGCCTTGGTGTCGGCCAGATCGTTGATCGCCACGAGTTCGAGATCGTGGTCACTGCGCTCGAGAATGGCGCGCGCCACGAGACGTCCGATACGCCCGAAACCGTTGATCGCTACCTTAGTCGCCATGGTAAGAACTCCTGCTTATGCGTTCAATTTGTTGATGATCTGCGGGACGATCTTGTCCGCAGTGAAGCCGAAATGCGCGAACAGCGTTTCCGCCGGAGCCGAAGCGCCGAAACGGTCGAGCCCGATGTTGAGGCCGTTCCTGCCCGTGTAGCGTTCCCACCCTTGCGTCACGCCCGCCTCGACCGAGACGATCAGTGCATCGGCGGGCAGCAGCTCGTCCTGATAGGCCGCGTCTTGCGCGCCGAACAGATCGAGACACGGCGCGCTGACCACGTCGGCGCCGATGCCCTGCGCTTCGAGCGCCTTGGCGGTGTCGAGCGCGACGGCCACTTCCGAGCCGGTGGCAATCAGCACCACCTTGCGCGCGGCGTCAGCAGCCTTGAGGCGATAGGCGCCCTTGGCCGAGCGGTTGCTGGCCGGGGTCCACTCGGCATCGCCCTCGCCGCGCACCGGTGGCAGGTTCTGACGCGACAGCGCCAGCACCGAGGGCGTGGCGGGCGTCTGCAGCGCGAGCGCCCAGCATTCCGCCGTCTCGATGGCGTCGGCAGGGCGGAACACGTTGAGGTTCGGGATCAGGCGCAGGCTCATGACCTGCTCGACCGGCTGGTGGGTCGGGCCGTCCTCGCCAAGGCCGATGCTGTCATGCGTCAGCACATAGACCACCCCGGCCTTCTGCAGCGCCGAAAGGCGGATCGCGTTGCGGGCATAGTCGGAGAAGATCAGGAAGGTGCCGCCATAGGGCAGCACGCCGCCATGGAGATACATCCCGTTCATCGCCGCCGCCATGCCGAACTCGCGGATGCCGTAATAGACGTAACGGCCCGCATAATCCTCGGCGGTGAGCGGGGTCGTGGCCTTGGTCTTGGTGTTGTTCGAGCCGGTGAGGTCGGCGCTGCCGCCGATCAGCTGCTCGATCTGCTCGGTCAGCGGGCCGAGCGCCATTTCGCTGGCCTTGCGGCTGGCGACCTTGGGCGGCTCGGCAGCAAGCGCGCGGATGTGATCCTGCAGCGCGGGCGCGGCCTTGTCGGCCACCGAGGCGAGCTGCGCGGCAAGCGCGTCCTTCTTGCCGCTCTGGGCGAGACGGTCTTCCCAGGCACGGCGCGTTTCGGCGCCCTTGCCGCCCACGGCACGCCAGGTCGAGACGATTTCATCAGGGATTACGAAAGGCGCATGCGGCCAGTTCAGCTCGACGCGGGCGGCGGCGATCTCGTCAGCGCCGAGCGGCGAGCCGTGAATGCCGGAGGTGCCCTGCTTGTTGGGCGCGCCCTTGCCGATCACGGTCTTGCAGGCGACGATCGACGGACGCGGATCGGCAGCCGCCTCGGCCAGCGCGCGCTTGATGTCGGCCGGATCGTGGCCATCGCAGCTGGTGGTGTGCCAGCCGGTCGCCTGATAGCGGGCCAGCACGTCTTCGGAAGAGGACAGGCCGACCTTGCCGTCGATGGTGACGTTGTTGTCGTCCCACAGCACGTTGAGGTTGCCGAGCTTGAGGTGACCGGCAAGGCCGATCGCCTCGTGGTTGATGCCTTCCATCAGGCAGCCGTCGCCCGCCAGCACCCAGGTCTTGTGGTCGATCACCTCGTTGCCGAACCTGGCGTTGAGGTGCCGCTCGGCCAGCGCCATTCCGACGCCCATCGCGAGGCCCTGCCCGAGCGGGCCGGTGGTGCATTCGACGCCGTCGATCAGGAAGTTCTCCGGGTGCCCGGCGCAGGGGCTGCCGAGCTGGCGGAAGTTCTTGATGTCATCGAGCGTCGGCGAGTCGTAGCCGGTCAGCCAGAGCAGCGAATAGATCAGCATCGAGCCATGGCCCGCCGACAGCACGAAGCGGTCGCGGTCGGGCCATGAAGGATCGGCGGGATCGTACTTGAGGAAGTCGGAATAGAGAACGGTGGCGACATCGGCCATGCCCATCGGCATGCCGGGGTGACCAATATTGGCGGCCTCGACCGCGTCCATCGACAGCGCGCGGATGGCGTTGGCCATGTCCGTGAAGCTGACTTCCTGCTCGCTCATTCGCTAATTCCCCGGTTGGTTCTGGCCCAAAGACAAAGGTGGCCGAATCGGATGGCGGCTGTGTGAGCAGACACAGCCCCCTCGTCAAGCGCAGCCGGGCCAGCCGTCCCGCAAGGAGGCTCACCCGCAGCTTCCGATTATTCACATATTTGCACCGCAGACCTTTGCCTAGGCCCCGCTTCGACGGCTATATAGAGTTAATGGAAGGTGATCGCATCGCGCAGGCAAAGGCCCGGATCGAGGCGGCTGCGGCCCGGATCGAGGCCGCCGCAGGCAAACTTGCAGGCGCGCGCCAGATGGGCGACCCCGAGCTGGAGGCGCGCTACAACGCCTTGCGCGCCGAGGCCGAGGAAGCGCTGGCCGGGCTCGACATGCTGATCACCCGGCTTGACCCTGACAATTACGAAGAGCCCGAGGCTTCAGAGAGCCCCTCAGAATGAGCAACGTGACCATCACCATCTCCGGGCGGCAGTACACCGTCGCCTGCGGTGCGGGCGAGGAAGCGCATGTCGAGCGGCTTGGCGCGCTGATCGAGAGCAAGATTGCCGGCATGGGCAACACCGCCGCTCAGCCCGAAGCGCGGATGCTGCTCTATGCCGCCTTGCTGCTTGCCGACGAGACGCAGGAAGCGACCGAACGCGCCCGCGCCGCCGAGGAAGCGCTGGCGCAGGACTACGAAGCGACCGCTGCGCGGCTCGAAGCGCTGGCGGGACAGCTTGAGAATGCCGGGCAAGCATCCTAGATAGGGGGTGGCGGGACTGTCCGGCACGAGCCCATGAACATCCCTGAGGCTATAAGCAATCCAAGGGAGCTGTCCCTACTGGAACCCTGGTTCCGGATATACGGCGCCCACCTGACGTGAAGGCGTCAGAGGATTTCGCGGCAAACGACCCATGATGGTTCCGCCACTTGATTTTCGCGCTACCGCTTCGCTGCTTGAGTGCGCGATTTTCGCGCTACCACTTCGCTGCTTGAGCGCGGGATTCTCGCGCTATCGCTGCGCTGCTTGAGCGCGGTGAGTTCACCCCCACAAACCCGCTCGCCCTGAGCCTGTCGAAGGGCTGCTTTCCTTTTAGCGCGCCCGGTGAGCAAAAAGGGCAATCCTTCGACAAGCTCAGGATGAGCGGACGGAGAGCAATAAGGCAAGGCGCGGGGAACCTTGTCGAAGGGCCGTCTTTCCTTCATGCGCATTGGTGAGTGAACAAGGACAATCCTTCGACAAGTTCAGGATGAGCGGGCCGAGGGTACAGAACGGGATTTCAAGGTGGCCACGATAGCCGAACAGAAAGCCGCGCTGCGCAAAGAGCTGCGCAAGGCCCGCCGCGACCACGCCGCCGCGCTTCCGCGCGAGGTTTCCGCGCTGGTCTTTGCACGCCCGCCCGCCCCGGTGCTCGACATGGTGCCTGAGGGCGCCACCATCGGGCTTTACCGCGCCGATCCGGGCGAAGCTCCGGCGGGTGGCTATATCCGCTTCTTCCACGAGCGCGGCCACCCCATCGCCCTGCCCCGCGTCACCACGCTCGACCAGCCGATGACATTTCACCTCCACACCGACCCTTACGAGGAAAGCGACCTCGTCGCCGGACCGCTCGGCCTGCGCCAGCCCGCCGAGGATGCGCCTGTCGTCGTGCCCGAGGTACTGTTCATGCCGCTGGTGGGCTTCACCGCCGATGGCGACCGACTGGGGCAAGGCGGCGGCTTTTACGACCGCTGGCTGGCCGCACACCCGGACACCATGGCCATCGGCATGGCCTGGGACATCCAGCGCGTCGACGAGCTACCGGTTGAGGACCACGACATGCCGCTGAAGGCCATCGTCACCTCCACCCGCATCTACGGGCCGTTCTGATGCGCACCGAGCCAACCTGGCGCATCCCAGCAGGCGTGATCGGCCTGACCATTGCCATTGCGATCTATTGCGTCGTGGTGGCCCGCTATGTGCCCGAACTGATCGGCGGCTGGCACGCACTGCTGCAAACGCCGGTTTACATCGTGCTGGGGTTGGTGTGGCTGCTGCCGCTGCGGCGCTTCCTGATCTGGATGGAGACCGGGCGCTGGGGGTGAACAACGCTAATCGACGGTTTTTAGGCTATTCGCGCTGAAAGCCGACCGACTTAAAACGACCCTTTTCTGCCATTAGTTTTTAGGTGCCAGCAAAGGCCGAATTGAAATGACCCGATCAACGACAAGTTCATGGTCTGACGATCCGGAATGAGCATAATGACCTCTTTTTGCGGTCCGTCGGCCGACGAACTCCACTTCATACATTCCGCCAGAGCCTACCTGTGGCCATGACGGTGGCGGCTGCAAGCTCTCGGAATACGACAGCCATACGTCATCGCCGGGCGCGTCGTAGCCGCACTCCTGCATCGGTTCGGGACAAAACCGCGAACCCTCGAAGTCATTTCGCCACAGCCCTCGCCATCTTCGAGCGGGAGCCATATCGAAGCATTGCTCCACGGAGAGGCTGCTGATTGCATTAAGTCCCCCGAAACGCGCTTTCTCTACGCAGTCGGTAGTCATGCCGGGAGAGAGTGCTTTTAGTTCAGCTATCTCTTCCTCCGACATTCGAGGCACTCGATTATCGCATGCCACGAATGCCGGAACCGCAATCAATGCGCTGATGGTGCGAAAGAGATTTCGAGTTCGGTAGCTCATGGCTGCAAGCGTCTCATACCAATTGGCGGCTTACCACCCCATCCCTGACATTGCAGAACTCACTGCCACTGCCCGAAACAAGTCAGACGACCATGCCGCCCCAGGCTCACCCTGCCCATAACGCAAAAAGGGCGACCCGAAGGCCGCCCTCATAGCCCTTCTTATCAAAGGAAAGTCCCAAGTGGCGCGAGTGACGGGACTCGAACCCGCGACCCTCGGCGTGACAGGCCGATACTCTAACCAACTGAGCTACACCCGCGCATTTTGCGGCGGCAGCGCCTCTTGGGAAGCGCGCCTCTAGGCCACCGTTTCCGGGCTGTCAACGCACATTTCCAGACTTTTTGCAGACCATTGAAATTACACCGCGACCGGCGCGGTCAGGCGGCCCTGCGGCACATAGTCGCGAACCTCGAAATCCTCGATTCGGTAGTCGAAGATAGATTCGGGCCTGCGCAGAATCGCCAATGTCGGCTCGCCCTCGGGCACGCGCGACAGCTGTGCGTCGATAAGCTCCCCGTGATTGAGGTAGAGGTGCGTGTCACCGCCGGTCCAGACCAGCTCGCCCGGCTCCAGCCCGACCTGCTGCGCCACCATGCGCGTCAGCAGCGCCGCCCCGAACAGGTTGAACGGCAGACCCAGCGCCACGTCGCAGCTGCGCTGATACAGCTGGCAGTTGAGCCGCGTGCCCCCTGCCCCGACATGAAACTGATAGGTCTTGTGGCACGGCGGCAGCGCCATCCGGTCCAACTCCGCGACGTTCCAGCCCTCGACAATGTGGCGGCGCCCACCCGGGTTGCTCTTCAGCCCCTCCACCAGCAGCGCCACCTGGTTGATCCCCGGCCCGCTGCGATAGGTACCGTCGGCCTGCGCCTCGTAGGTGGGCCAGTCGACCCACTGCTTGCCGTAGACAGGCCCCAGATCGCCCCATTCGGCGGCAAACCCGGCATCGGCCACGATCCGCGCTTCGAACGCTTCCTGCGAGATTTCATCGCCGGTCGCCTTGCGGTATTTCGCCAGCGGCCAATCCGTCCAGATCGTCACCTTCTGCTCAAGCAGCGGGCGGATATTTGTCTCGCCGGTGAGGAACCACAGCATCTCGCGCGCCGCGGCCTTCCAGAACACCCGCTTGGTGGTCAGCAGCGGCACCCGCTTGTCACCGAGATCGAAGCGCAGCTGCGGGCCGAACACCGAACGGGTGCCCACGCCGGTACGATCGATGCGCTCGTCGCCCTCGGTCCAGATACGGCGCATAAGATCGAGATATTGCTGCTCGGGATGGCTCATTGCACGCTCCTCGCGTCAGATCCTGTGATAGTCGCGGAACCACTGCACGAAGGCAGGCACGCCCGCCTCGATGCTGGTGGTCGGTTGATAGCCGAGATCCTGCCGGATCGCGTCGATATCGGCGAAGGTCCGCTCGACGTCGCCGTTCTGCATCGGCTGCATGTCGATCATGGCCTTGCGCCCGCAAGCCTCTTCCAGCAGGCCGATCACCTTCATCAGGTGCTCGCTGCGGTGGTTGCCGATGTTGTAGAGCGCATGAGGCTTCACGCTGCCACCCGGCTTTACGGCGCCATCGTCGGCAGGCGGGTTGTCGAGGCTCGCCACGACACCGGTCACGATATCGTCGATAAAGGTGAAGTCGCGGAACATCTCGCCGTGATTGAACACCGGAATCGGCTCGCCCGCGAGGATCTTGCGGGTGAATATCCACATCATCATGTCGGGCCGCCCCCAGGGGCCGTAGACAGTGAAGAAGCGCAGGCCCGTCTGCGGCAGGCGGTAGAGGTGAGCGTAGGTCTCGCTCATCAGCTCGTCGGCCTTCTTGGTGGCGGCATAGAGGCTGAGCGGGTGGTCGACCCGGTCCTCCACCGCGAAAGGCAGCTTGGCGTTGCCGCCATAGACCGACGACGAACTGGCATAGACCATGTGATCGAGCTGCCGGTGGCGCGCGATCTCCAGCATGTTGAGATGGCCGACGAGGTTCGACTGCGCATAGGCGTGCGGGTTCTCGAGCGAATAGCGCACACCGGCCTGCGCGCCGAGATGGACGATGCGGTCGAACTGTTCGTCTTCGAGCGCACGTTCGAGCTGAGCGTGATCGGCAAAGTCGAGCGTCAGGCTTTTCGCGCGGTCGCCGCCTGCGGCCAGCCAGCGGTCGCGCCGGGCGTATTTGAGGGAAGGCTCGTAGTAGTCGTTGAAGTTGTCGACGCCGATCACATGGTCGCCACGGGCCAGCAGGCGCATGGCCAGTTCGGCCCCGATAAACCCGGCCGCACCTGTGATCAAAACCCGCATAATCGCTCCTGACTAGATACTCGTGCGCGGCGAACACGTTGCATGTCCGAGGTGCCGAGAGTGCCAGAACCCTTGCGCCATGTCAGAGGGTGATTGCAACCGGCATGCCCGCACCCGAGCCAGACCGGACAGCTGCCACAGCGGCTAATCGCAGGCAGCGGAACGGCAGACGATTCGCCTGAGGCTCAGCGCCGGGATCAGGGAGAACGGCCTTGCGGTGCGAAATGGCGAAGGAGGTTTTCGGCTGCCTCGCCAAGGAGAAAGGCCGCATTGCCCGCAGATCTCTGGCGAATTGCGTAACAAAGCGCTTGCGTGCATTGCCGAGCCTGCATATAGGCGCGCTCCTGCCTTACAGCACAACGTCTGTTGGCTCCGGTCGGGGAGTAGCTCAGCCTGGTAGAGCACTGTCTTCGGGAGGCAGGGGCCGGAGGTTCGAATCCTCTCTCCCCGACCATTTTATTTCTTCATGACAATGTCACGCGACTAACCGCCGCAAGGCGCCCCGTTCGAGGGCCGCATTGCCGGTGTCGGCTTGCCAATACTTTTCTGACAATCCCAAATATGCTTGCACCCATAAATCGTTACGATAGCTTGCAATGACATATCAGGGGACGGCGACATGGAATTGGAAAGCAAGCTCGCAGATCTGGCCAAGACAATTCGCGATCACAGGGACGTACTCGCAACCGAAGAGGCCGCCAAGAATGCCCTCGTGATGCCGTTTATTCAGGCACTTGGCTACAACGTGTTCAACCCGTCCGAGGTGGTGCCGGAATTCACCTGCGACGTGGGGACCAAGAAGGGCGAAAAGGTCGATTACGCCATTCGCAACGGCGACCAGATCGCCATTCTCCTCGAATGCAAGCCCGCGCAATCCGAACTTAGCATCAATCATGCCTCGCAACTGTTTCGTTACTTCAGCGTCACCGACGCGCGGCTCGCTATTCTGACAAACGGCGTCGTCTACAAATTCTTTTCCGACATCGACGTGCCCAATCGCATGGACGAGCGCCCGTTCTTCACGCTCGACGTGGAAGCGGTTCGCAAGGCAGACCTGCGGACGCTGGAGGCCTTCACCAAGGGACGTTTCGACGTCGAGATGATCGTTCAGGAAGCGGGTAAGCTGAAGCTTCAGAGCCTGGTCTACAAAGAGCTTGAGAAGGAGATGCAAGAACCTTCGGAAGACTTTGTGCGGCTGATTGCTGCCCGCGTCTCACCCGGCCGCTTCACTTCCGCCGTGAAGGAGACCTTCAGCGCGCTGATCGTAAGCTCAATGGCGAGCCTCGTCCGCGATCGAGTGAATGCGCGACTGACATCAGCTCTCAACAATGGTGGGGAAGACCTTGAGGAACTGCCCGCAGATCCGCAGGGCGAGATCATCACCACCGAAGACGAGATCGAAGGCTTCAACATCGTGCGGGCCATTGGCGCGCGCAAGGTCGATCCCAAGCGCATCGTCATGCGCGACGCGAAGTCGTACTGTGCGATCCTGCTCGACGACAACAACCGGAAGAGTATCGCCCGGCTACACTTCAACAGCCCCACCAGCCGGCACTTCGGGACCTTTGCGGGCAAGGACGAAACCCGCCACCCCGTCGGTGCTCCCATCGACATCTACCAGCACGAAGAGGCAATCCTCAAGCGGCTCGAGGAATTGGAAGCAGACTAGGCATGCTGCCCTAGCATGTCGATATAACGCCCGCCTCATCAGCTAGGCGCTGGCAATGGCATCCATCGCAAGAACCGGGTTTTCAACGCTCGACTGCCGTCCTTCAAGGAACTCGTTGAGCACGCGGCGGCGGCTGAACTTCCATGCTCCATTGTCCTTGCGCAGTTCGTCCTCGTAAATCCCGAAGGTGCCGATCAGCGGCGAGTTTCCCGGCCCGTTGTTGGCCATCTCCCACCAGAATGCGGTGGTCCATGCGCGCTCGCCCTCCATGCGGATCACCGTCTGTCCGAGCACATGGCGCAATATCGCCGGGTTGCCCTTGTCATCTGTGTAGAGCGTGCCGATCCGCTCCTTGAAGCCGCGAATGGTCGCGACGATGGCATCGCGTCCCGAGGCGGTGCCGCGCGCATATTCAAAGGTCGCATCCTCGGTGAAAGTCTCGCCGAAGGTTTCGAAGTCGTTCCAGTCGAGCGCGAACAGGTATCGCGCCAGCAGATCTTCGATTTCTGCGCGATCCTGCGCATAGCTTGCAGAATAGACCTGGTTCGTCACGGTATCTCTCCTCACTCTGACGCAGGCACGGCGATGTGCCCGCACAATGTCTTCACCAGCGCCTCCACATCATCGGGAAGCGCATTGCCGCGCCAGGCGACATGCTGGTCGGGCCGCACGATCAGCAGACCGTGCTCGTAGCAGCCGGGCACCTGCTCCGCAGCCAGATCGAGCACCTCCAGCGGCATGTCAAAGCTCTGCGCCGTCGCTACCAGCGGGGCGATCGCGACATCGGCATCGCGCCGCAGCAATGTGTAACCCTGACCGAGCGCGTCATAGAGCGAACGTCCGTCAGCAAGCCAGAAGTGCGCCGCCCTGCACCCCGGCACCGTGGAGGGCGTGTAGTCTGCCATGGTATAGGCGGGCATCGCGCTGCCATCGTAGGCGATCAGCGGCGACTGGTCGTAGAAATAGCCGAAGTTCAGGCCCGCGCAGGCGAATTGCTGCACGTGCAGGCGCTCGGCCTCGCGACCTAGGGCGGCGCGAGCCTCCTGCGCTGCGGGCGTTTCGTCGAGGAAATTGCCCGGGATTGTCGTGCGTTCGGCAATCGCCTTGCCCGCGTGGTTCATCGCAAAGCGCGAGACCTGCTCGGTGATCGGCTTGCGCTCGGCCACATAGCCTTCGAGCATCGCCTCGCCGCCCCACCCTTGCACACAGGCGGCCAGTTGCCACGAGAGGTCCATCGCATCGGCAATGCCTGCGTTCATGCCATACCCGGCATAGGGCACCCACAGGTGCGCGGAATCGCCGGCGAGGAATACCCGCCGGTCGCGGAAGGAATCGGCAACCAGGCGGCGTCCGATCCAGTCCTCGCAGGCGAGGAATTCGTATTCGAACTCCGGCCCCACCCCCAGCACCATGCGCAGACAGCCATCGCGGTCGACTGCGTCGAAATCGCTCTCTCCGGGGAGCAGGTAGTTGTGCAGCAGCCAGGTATCGATCCCGTTGATCGCCAGCAGGTTGCCGGCGCGCTCGGGGTGATAGAGGTAGGTCATCCACCCCGGTTCGCCCGGTATCAGTGCCGCCAGTTCGGCCGAACGGAAATAGGTCGACTGCACCTTCTGGATCTCGGCATCGCCTTGCAACCTTGCGCCGATCCCCTTGCGCACCATCGAGCGACCGCCATCGCAGCCCACCAGATAGGCCCCCTCAAGCTCATAGTCCCGGCCCGTGTCGAGATCGCGCAGCGACAGGGTCACACTGTCAGGGCCCTGGGTAAAGGCCTCGGCGCTCGTGCGGTTGAGGATCGTGATCCGGTCAAGCGAAGCGGCGCGATCGAACAGCAGCGGCTCGAAGAAGATCTGGTTGCAGCGATGCGGCGGCTCGGGCGTGGGCCACCATGCATCGGGCGAACCGGTGTCGGAAAAGCGGTCGCGGCGCGAGGGGATGTGGATGCGCGCGAATTCCTCGCGCGTCGCCACCGGGCGGAACACGATGTCGTTGGGATAGTCGTCGGGCAGCCCCGCCTCGCGGACCTTCCCGGCGATGCCCATGCGGCGGAAGGTCTCCATCGTTCGGGACGAGACGTGATTGCACCGCACGGTGGGTATTTCGCGCGGGTGACGTGTGTCGACTACCGTCACCTCGACCCCTCTCATGGCAAGATCGATCGCCAGGCACAGGCCGACCGGCCCCGCCCCCACGATGACAATTGGCAACGACATACAACCCTTTCAATTATTTGGAATCAGCAGACATTCGGCCAAAAAATGCCAGCGAAGCGAGGGGCAATCACGCTCCACTGGCGAGATATGACCGTGGCGGGCTCCTTGGGAGGTGCAGGAACCCGGCGCGGTTCGATCAGAAGTTCTTGCGCAGCGACACCGCCCATTCGCGTGGCCGCCCCGGCTGGGCCGCCACAATGCCGCCGCCAGCTCCGAGCAGGTCGAAGCTTGTGACGTAGTAGTATTTGTCGAGCAGGTTGGAGACTTCCAGAGCAAGCTCCCAATCGCCCGGCGCATGGAAATAGCTCAGCCGCGCGTTGACCAGGGTGTAGGCGCTGATCTTCGAGGACGGGGTGTTGGGCGAGCGCGAATAGATGTCGCTCTGATAGGAGGCATCGATGCGCGGCGTCAGCGTGCTGCCATTGCCGAGCGCAGCCTCGTACTGGGCGCCGAGGCTCCATTTCCAGTCGGGGTTGTAGGGTGTGGTGTCGCTCAGCGGGATGCCCACGCTTGCCAGCCGCGCCTTCGCGCTTTCGCGGAAGTCGAAGTCGATATGGCTCAGCGCGCCATCGAGCTGGAACCCGCCGCCCGGCCGAATGAACACCTCGGCCTCGAACCCGCTGATGTTCGCCGCGCCCACATTGCGGGTGATCGGGCACGGCCTGGGCAGTGCCGGGCTGATATCGGGGCACTCCAGCAGATTGAGCTGGATATCGTCATAGCGCATGTAAAACCCGGTGAGGTTCAACCGCACGATGCGATCGAACAGGTCGGACTTCAGGCCAATTTCATAGCTGTCGAGCGTCTCCGGTGCGAAGTCGATAACCTGCGCCGCCGCGAAGGGACGCGGGCTGACGCCGCCGCCCTTGAACCCGGTGGAAACCTGCGCATAGGCCATCACCTCGTCGGTGATCTGATACTGCGCGCTCAGGCGGTAATCTACCTGATCGCCCGAATAGCTGCCGGTGACATCGTTCAGCGATCCGAGCAGCGGATGCGGCGTGCCATCGGGGCGATTGCGCATGTAGGTGGTGTTCTTCGATTCCTCGGTATAGCGGATGCCCGCCAGCAGCGTCAGCCGCTCGGTCGGGTTGAGGGTTAGCTGGGCGAACACCGCCTTCGTATCCGCCGGCAAGGTATCGGTGCCGATGAAGGGCGGGAAACCGGGCGCGGCATAGCGCAGATCCTGGAAGGTCAGATAGACCGACTTCTGATCCTGATAGAACCCACCCACGGTATAATCGAGCAGGCCGTTGGCCAGCGTGCCCGAAAGCCGCAGCTCCTGGCTGAACGACCAGAAGTCGATGTTGCTGCGCCCGAGGCTGTGCGCGAGCGGCGAATAGTCGTCGTCGTTCCCGAAAAACGCTTCATAGGCGCGATAGGCCGTGATCGACTTGAGCGCGAGATTGTCGGCCAGCTTCCAGTCGATCGTGGCGGCAAAGCCATAGGCTTCCAGATCGACCTCATCGCGCGAAACCGACTGCTCATAACCATTGGGGCTGAGTGGCCCCAGCGGCCCGGCCTGCGCCGGCGACTGGAACCCGGCATAGTTGCAGAACTTGCCGCAGATGAACCGGGAATCGTACTTCGCGCCCGAGCCATAGGGGTCGATGAAGCCCGCGCCCTGATAGTCCGCAACCGTCAGGACACCGGCGGGCGAATTGCGGTTGTCGGTGGTGTAATCGCCGGAGATGTTGATCTCGATATCGGGGGTCGCCTCGATCCGCAGTTGCCCGCGCACAGCCTGATAGTTCACCTGCCCGTTGCGATCGACGACGCAGCCCTCCTCGGTGGTGGTGAGCGCCGGAATGCCGCTGTCGGGGAAGGCGCAGCCATAGTCGATACGGTCGACATAGCCGTCCTGCACCTTGGAAACGGCAGAAACCCGGAAGGCGACGTTCTCGGCGATGCCCAGATCGTAGGCGCCGCGGAAGTCCAGCCGGTTGCGGCTGCCGTAAGTGACCGAGGCAAAGCCCGATCCGTCGCCCTTCGGCTGGCGCGAATAGAGCTTGATCGCGCCGCCGATGGAATTCTTGCCCGCCAGCGTGCCTTGTGGTCCGCGCAACACCTCCACCCGCTCCAGATCGAGCAGATCGAGGATCGAACCGGTCAAAGTCGCGTAGTAGACATCGTCGACATAAAGGCCGACCCCCGGCTCGAACCCGGGGTTGAAGTCGAACTGACCGACACCACGGATCGACGCGCCAAGCGCCGGACCGAATGCCGTGCCCTGCGGCTTGAGCGTCACCGACGGCGCCTGTCCGGCGATTTCGGCCACCGAAGTCTGGCTCCGCGCATCGAGCATCTCGGACGAGATCGCGGTGATGGCGAGCGGCGTCGATTGCAGCGACTGCTCGCGGAACTGCGCGGTCACGACGATGGTATTGTTCCCGGCCGCCTGCCCCGGTCGTTCCGTTTCATCCTGCGCCAGCGCCGGAGCCGAACATGCGGCATAACCAGCCGCCAGAGCAGCCGTCATCAACAACCTCGACTTGAACGTCATCACCCTATCTCCTCCCAAGGACATTTTTGGCGTTCGCACCGCGATCAGCCCGAGAGACATGAATTCATGTTTCCCTCAGGCGACCCTCTCCAAGGCACCCGCAAGCGAACGCAGGGATGATCTCAGCGTCCCGGCGGCCGGGCAACTTACCCGGTCAAATCACGACCATTAGCATGACTAATCAACGAATTTCGCGGGAGGACTAGTGCGCGATTTCCGCGCACAGCTCGACGACCAGCTTGCGCAACCATTGCGAAGGGCCATGCCGGTCGAAGCGCGGGTGCCAATACTGGAACACGTCGAGCCTTGGTACTTCGAAATCGAGCTGCAACACGCGCAGCGGCAACACCCGCGCCATCCGTTCAGCAAGGATGCGCGGCACGGTGACGATCAGGTTCGGGTTCCGCTCCAGCAGGAACGGCTGGCTGAGCGCGTTGGGTGTGCGCAAGGCGATCTGGCGCGTCAGCCCCATGCGCGCCATCGTCTGCTCGATCCTGACGCGCTTAATGTAGGGAGAATCGAACACCACATGCGGCAGCGAGACGTATTCCTCTGCCGTGATCCGGTCGGGCAAAGGGCATTCGCGCGAGACGAGCGCGACCAGTTCATGCTCCAGAATTTTCTGCACCTTCAGATCGGCGACCTCATCAATCGGTCCGGCAAAGGCGAGGTCGATCTTTCCCTTCGCCATGTATCCGGCAAGATCGGTGTCCGGCAGGGCGCGCGTGGCGATGCTCATGTTGGGGGCCGCTTGCGCCAGCCGCGACTGGAGTTCCGACAGGAAGATAAACTCGCCGAGATCCGTCATGCAGATGTTGAGCGTGCCCTGCGCCGTCAGCGGGTCGAAATTGGCCTTGGCCAGAATGCTCGATTCAATCGACCCCAGCACCTCGGCGACCGGCCCCTGAAGGCTGCTGGCAAGCGCGGTCGGCTCCATCGCGTTGCCTACCCGCACCAGCAGTTCGTCGTTGAAGAAGCTGCGCAGCCGGGAAAGCGACTGGCTGATCGCGCCCTGCGTCACGTCGAGTTGCTCGGCCGCGCGCGTCAGGTTGCGGTGTTCGAGCACGGCATCAAGCGTCAGCAAATGGTTGAGATTGAGATCTCTCAGTCGCCCGCTCCGCATATCCAGCTCCTCTCCAAGCCTGAATTGCTCCGGCAAATAGCAGGCGTTGCCGGAGCTGGCCATTGCCCTCTCCGGCCACGCGACGGCGTTTTTCAGGGCGCGGGGCGCAAATGAGCAACTGCGCCCCGCATGACGGCCTTGGAAGCCTTAGAGGTTAATCGTTACCGACTTGATCTCGGTATAGGCCTCGATGCCGTTGCGGCCATTTTCGCGGCCCCAGCCCGACTGCTTGAAACCGCCCAGCGGCATGGCCGGATCGGGGCCGCCCGCGCCGCCGTTGATCCGCACCATGCCGGCGCGAATACGCTTCGCCAGCTTGAGGCCGGTCGACATGTCGCGCGTCCAGATCGCCGATGAGAGGCCGAAGGTCGTGTTGTTGGCGGCGGCGGCGACCTGCTCCAGATCGTCGTCACCGAAGGTCTGCGTACACAGGACCGGACCGAAGATTTCCTCTTCCACGGCCTTCATGCCCGGTGCGGTGTCGCTCAGCACGGTCGGCTGCATGAAGAAGCCGCCTTCGTGCCCCTCCACCGCTGCCGCAGCGCCGCCGGCCACCGCCGTTGCGCCCTCGCTGGTGGCGCTGTCGATATAACTGCTCACGCGGTCGAACTGCACCTGGCTGACGAGCGGCCCCATCTGCGTGTCGGGCGACAGGCCCGATCCCAGCTTGAGCGATCGGGCAAAGCCCGCCAGCCCTTCCATGACCTGGTCACGCACCCGCTCGTGCACGAACAGGCGCGAGCCCGCCGCGCAGACCTGCCCGGCGTTGCCGAAGATCCCCATCGCCGTGCCCGGAATAGCCTTGGCGAGATCGGCGTCGTCGAAGATCACCACCGGGCTCTTGCCGCCCAGTTCGAGTGTCACGCGCTTGAGGTTTCCGGTGCAGGCATGGACGATCCCCTTGCCCGTGGCGGTGGAGCCGGTGAAGGAGATCTTGTCGACCAGCGGATGCTCCACCAGCGCCGCGCCCGCCGTCTTGCCATATCCGGTCACGATGTTGACCGCGCCTTCGGGAAAGCCCGCTTCGGCGATCAGTTCGGCGAGGATCACGGCGGACAGCGGCGTCTGCTCGGCGGGCTTGAGCACCACGGTGCAGCCCGCTGCCAGCGCCGGGGCGATCTTGGCCACGGCCATCACGAAGGGGAAGTTCCACGGCACGATCGCGCCGACCACGCCCACCGGCTCGCGCGTGGTAAAGGCGTGCCATTCGCCGGGGTTGGAGGGCGTGAAGGTCTCGCCGTTGAGCTTGGTCGCCCAGCCCGCGTTATAGCGCAGCTGCTCGGAGGCTGCGGCCACTCCGCCGAAGAAGGCCATCATCATCGGCATGCCGTTGTCGAGCGTTTCGGTCAGCGCGATGCGGCTGCCATTGGCCTCCACCAGATCGGCCAGCCGGGTGAGCGCGCGGGCGCGTTCCGCCGGGGTCTTGCCCGACCATGCCGCGCTATCGAAACACTTGCGCGCCGCCTTCACCGCAAGGTCGATATCCGCCGCGCCGCCCGATGCGACCGAAGCGAATTCCTCGCCGGTTGCCGGGTCGATCACGGCGAAGGTCTCGCCCGACTGGGCGGGCTGGAACTTGCCGCCGATGAAAAGCTCGCGCGAGCGGGCGGCAAGATCCTGGCGCAGATCGGGAAGGATCGAGGTGTCGACGGGCATGGTCATAGGCTGTGTCCTGACTGGTCTTGGGGGGAGTTGCGCAGATCCTGCGCGGGAAGCGGGTCTTTGCCGAGGATCATGTCGGCGGCCTTTTCCGCCACCATGATCGTGGGCGCATTGGTGTTGCCGCCCGGTACGGTCGGCATGATCGAGGCATCGACCACGCGCAGACCGGCGATGCCGTGCACGCGCAACTGCGGATCGACGACACTCATCGAGCCGGTGCCCATCGCGCAGGTGCCGACCGGGTGCTGCGTCACCTCGGCGCGGGCGCGGATATAGGCGTCGAGCTGGTCGTCGCTCTGCACGTCCTCGCCGGGGAGGATTTCCTCGCCGGTCAGGCTCGCCTGAGGCTCGGTGCGATAGATCCGCCGCGCCAGCCGGATGCCGTCGCGGGCCGTGCGCATGTCGGCGGGATCGGCAAAGAGGTTGAGCGTGATCGCCGGGAAATCCGCCGGGTCGGCCGAGGCCAGTTCGAGCCAGCCCCGGCTCTGCTGGTGCAGCAGGATCACGTCGGCGGTGATGCGATCGTCCTGCCGCTTGCGGAAGAAGGGAAACCAGATCTGCGCATCCATGCGCACCGGGTTGCTCCACAACTGGATATCGGGCCGCGAAAGTTCGGGCCGCGTGCGGATCACGATGTTGCAGCTGTTGAGCTGGCTGGCAAAGCTGCCCGTGCCCAGCAGTCGCCATTTCAGCACCGACAGCGCCACCTTGTCGGCGCGCAGCTCGTTAAGGAAGCTGACCGGCTTCTGCAGCCCGAAATGGACCGGCACGCGCGGATGCTCGGACAGGTTGCGGCCGACGCCGGGCAGCTCGTGCGCGACCGCGATGCCCTTGTCGCGCAGATGCGCCGCCGGGCCGATGCCCGACAGCATCAGCAGCTGCGGCGAATTGTAACTGCCCCCGCACAGGATCACCTCGGTGCGCGCGCTGGCGGTCTTGCGTTCGCCCTCGTGATCGAACTCAATCCCGGTCGCGCGCTTGCCATCGAGCAGCACCTTGCGGGTCAGCGCGCCGGTGATCACGGTGAGGTTTGCCCGGCCCCGCGCCGGGTCGAGATAGGCCCGCGCAGTGCTGGCGCGGCGGCCATGGCGGTCGACGGTCAGCTCGCCGCGGGCGAAGCCTTCCTCAACCTCGCTGTTCAGGTTCTCGCTGGTGTTGAAGCCTGCGGCCTTTGCGGTCTGCATCAGCGGTTCATGGAGGCGCTTGGCCGTCTGCACCGGCACCACTTCGAGCGGGCCGTCGTGGCCGTGCCAGCGGGTGTCGTCGCTCCAGTGCGTTTCCATCCGCTTGAAGTAGGGCAGCACCTCGGCATAGCTCCAGCCGGTGCAGCCCTGCTGGCGCCATTCGTCGAAGTCGCTCGAATGGCCGCGCATGTAGAACATGCCGTTGATCGACGACGATCCGCCCAGCACCCGCCCGCGCGGCAACATGATCTGGCGTCCGCCCAGATGCGGCTCGGGCTGAGACTTGTAGCGCCAGGTGAACTGCGGCTTCAGCATCGCGCGCATCATGCCGAGCGGCATGTCGAGCAGGAAATGGCGGTGCTCCCCGCCCGCCTCCAGCAGCAGCACGCTGTTGCGCGGATCTGCACTCAGCCGGTTGGCCAGCACGCAGCCGGCCGAACCGGCGCCCACGATGATGTAATCAAAGGTCATGCTGCCACCTTGCTGTGCGTCTGCTGGCGGTCCTGCCGGATAAGGTCGGCGGCTTTTTCGCCGATCATGATGGCGGCGGCATTGGTGTTGCCGCCGACGATGCGCGGCATCACCGATGCGTCGGCCACGCGCAGCCCTGCCAGCCCGCGCACCCGCAGCCGCGCATCGCACACGGCGTCCTCGCCGATGCCCATCGCGCAGGTGCTGGTGGGGTGCAGCGCGGTGTTGGTGGCTTGCCGCAGCCAGCCGTCGATCTCGTCGGGCGACTGCACATCGGGACCGGGCGCGATTTCGCCCCTGATCACATCTGGCATGGGCGAGGTGGCCATGATTTCGCGGATCTGCGGGATCAGGCGGTGGAAGAAGGCGCGGTCGGCCTCCTCCTTCAGCACATTGTTGAGGATGCGCGGCGCATCGAACGGATCGGCCGAGCGCAGCTTGACCCAGCCCCGACTTTGCGCGCGCAGCAGCACGCAGGCCATCGAGATCACATCGTCAGCCGACTTGCGGATGCCCGGAAACCACGGGCGGGCAAAGATGGTGGTGGGTTGCAGCAGGCATTGCGCATCGGGCCGTTCGAGATCGGGCCGGGTCTTGATGAAACCGTTGGCCGTCACCGGCATGTTGGCAAGCCGCCCCTTGCCGGTGAGCAACCATTGCAGGCCCGACAGCGCGATCCGGTCATAGCGCAGCTCGGGGTTGAGCGTGACCTTGCGAACCGCCTGCCAGATCATCGCGATCGAGGGATGGTCCTGCAGGTTGCGCCCCACGCCGGGGAGCGCATGAACCACGTCGATGCCGTGTTCGCGCAGTTCGTCCACCGGGCCGATACCCGACAGCATCAGCAGCTGCGGCGAATTGTAGGTGCCGCCGCTGAGGATGATCTCACGGCTTGCCGCTACCCGGTGGTCACGGCCCGCGCGCCCGCCCTGCCGATAATGCAACGCTACGGCGCGGCCATCGCGGATCTCGATGCGCGTCGCATGGGCGCTGGAGACGACCGTGAGATTGGGGCGATCCATCGCCGGAAACAGAAACCGCGCGGAGGTGGAGCCGCGCCGCCCCTTGTGGATCGAGATATCGGGCGAACCCCAGCCTTCCTGATCCGGCCCGTGATGGTCGGTCTGAAACTTGTAGCCCAGCTTCTCGGTCGCCGCGATGAAGCGCGGGAACAGCTCCTTGTCGGGGACATGTTTGGTGATCGAGAGCGGGCCGCCGGTGGCGTGATAGTCGTCGGCCTCGCCCCAGTGGTTCTCCGATTTCCTGAAGTAGGGCAGCACGTCCTCGTAGCTCCACCCCTCCAGCCCGAGCTGGCGCCATTCATCGTAGTCGCGTGCATGGCCACGGGCATAGAGCATCCCGTTGATCAGCGAGGAACCGCCCAGCCCCTTGCCGCGCGGCTGGCGTATCCGGCGGTTGTCGGCATAGGGTTCTTCCTCGCCGAAATAGCTCCAGTTGTAGCGCGGCTTGCTCATCACGATGGGAAAGGCGATCGGAATGCTGAGCAGCGGATCGCGCTCGCGCTTGCCCGCTTCGACCAGCAGCACGCGCACCTGCGGGTCTTCGGATAGCCGCGCAGCCACCGTGCACCCGGCCGAGCCCGCCCCGACAACGATATAATCGAAGCTGTCTGAATTCGCCTGCATAACCTCACCCATTCCCACGCTCTTTCTGCGCGGCTTTGACCGCCATGCCATGCCCACCTATTAGGTGATTAATCAATGTTCCATGGCAGACCGGCCAGTAGCGGTATAGACAAGTCGGCGCAACGTGCGGCATGCGCCAGGTTTAAGACGGAGACCGAAAATTGGCCGAAAATGCAGACAGGCTGCTGGCGGAAGAAGAGCTGCCCGGATGGCGTCTGGGAGAGCTTAATTACCCCACCTTCAGAATGGCTCTGCTGGCGAAGATGATGGACCGCCTCACGATCCGGCAGCTGGCCGACGAATTCGGCCTCACCTATGCCCAGTGGCGGGTGATCGCACGGCTGGGCGAATTGCGCGACGGGGCCACCGTGGGCCGCATCGCCGAGCAGGCGCTGGCCGACCGCGCCGAGGTCAGCCGCGCGGTATCCTGGCTTGCCGAGCAGCAATTGCTGTCGCGCACCGAAGACCCGTCCGACCGCCGGGCGCAGGTGCTGCGGCTGACGGCGAAGGGGCGCAAACTCTACAGCAAGGTGATCCGCACCCGCACCGCCTTTCACCAGAGCATAACCGCTGCGCTCTCAGCCGAGGAGATCGCGCAGTTCGACGGGCTGATCGACAAGATCCGGCTGACCCTGCAAGCCAAGGTCGATGCGCTGTGAGGCATTAGCCCGGCTGATTCGTTCGACCATGACGGTTGATGGCAAAGGCCGAAAGCTGCGGATATCAGGAGAAAAAAGCCAACTGACTGCGAGGATGCACGAGCATGAGCACCTTTCCCGATACCCCCAACTTCACCGGCTTCAACACCCCCAGCCGGGTCGAGGCGGATATTCTCGACCTGCCGCATGAAGGCGAGATCCCCGCTGGCCTCAACGGAGCCTTTTTCCGCGTCCAGCCCGACCCCCAGTATCCGCCGCGCCTGGGCGACGACATTCCGTTCAACGGCGACGGCATGATCACCCGCTTCCACTTCCACGATGGCCAGTGCGACTTCCGGCAACGCTGGGCCCAGACCGACAAGTGGAAGCTGGAACGGGCTGCCGGCAAGGCGCTGTTCGGAGCCTATCGCAATCCCCTCACCGATGACGACAGCGTCAAGGGCAGGCTGCGCTCGACGGCGAACACCAATGCCTGGCTGTTCGCAGGCAAGCTGTGGGCGATGAAGGAGGATTCGCCCTCGCTCATCATGGACCCGGTGACGATGGAAACGCAGCACTTCGAGACCTTCGACGGCCTGATGAAGAGCGAGACCTTCACCGCCCACCCCAAGCTCGATCCGGCCACCGGCAACATGGTCGCCATCGGCTATGCCGCCAGCGGCCTGTGCAGCGAGGATGTCTCCTATATGGAGATCGGCCCCGACGGACAGATGGTGCGGGAGAAGTGGTTCAAGGCCCCCTACTACTGCATGATGCACGACTTCGCGATTACCGAGGATTGTCTCGTGCTGCATATCGTGCCCTCGATCGGCAGCTGGGAGCGGCTGGAACAGGGCAAGCCACATTTCGGCTTCGACACGACGATGCCCGTCTATCTCGGCATCATCCCGCGGCGCGACGATCTCAAGAACGAGGACATCCGCTGGTTCAAGCGCGACAACTGCTTTGCCAGCCACACCGTCAACGCCTGGCAGGAGGGGACGAAGGTCCACTTCATCGTGCCCGAGGCTGAGAACAACATGTTCCCGTTCTTCCCCGACGTGCATGGCGCGCCATTCGATCCGGTTGCCGGCATGCCGCGCCTGACCCGCTGGACGGTGGACATGGCCAGCAACACGGACGAATTTGCCGAAGTAACCCGCCTGACCGACACCGTAAGCGAGTTTCCCCGCATCGACGATCGCTTCACCGGGCGGAAGAACCGCTACACCTGGGGGCTGGAGGTCGATATGAAGCGCCCGGTCGAACTGAAGGGCGGCAGCGCCACCGGCTTCATGATGAACTGCCTGTTCCTGAAAGATCTCGACAGCGGGAGCGAACAGCATTGGTGGTGCGGCCCGGTTTCCTCGTTGCAGGAGCCCTGCTTCATTCCGCGCACCAAGGATGCACCCGAAGGCGAGGGCTGGATCGTGCTGGTCTGCAACCGGTTGGAAGAGCACCGCAGCGACCTGCTGATCCTCGATGCATTGAACATCGAGCAAGGCCCGCTGGCGACCATTCAGGTGCCCATCCGCCTGCGCTTCGGCCTGCACGGCAACTTCGCACGGGCCGAAGACATCGGCCTGTCAGCACCTGCACCCGAAGCCGTCTGACCGCGCTGGCCGGGTGCGGGCTGCATCGAAGCCCGCACCCGGCCAGCGCCGTCTTTGCTAGATCGGTTCGCCCGCCTGTCTGGCGCGGGTCTGGATCAGGGCTTCGTCCTTGCCCAGCCTCCGCCCCATCAGCAGCAGGATGCCGATGATCACCGGCGACACCGCGAAGACCGAGAGGATCGCCATGCCCAGCTGCCCTCCGTTCGCATCGCTGACCAGTCCGACCGCATAGGGGCCGATCCCGAGGCCGAAAATCGTATAGGTCACCAGATAGATCGAGAAGGTCATCCCGCGCATTCTCGGCAACACAAGGTCGAACATGATCGCGTAAAGCGGGGGCAGCCACATCGTCAGCAACAGCGCGTGGATGATAAACCAGACGAAGAAGGTGGTGCTGTCTGTCGCGGTATAGGCGGCGATGCCGGGGAACGGCGACAACCCGAGCGAAACGATCACCACCCACAGGCGGCCCTTCCCGCCCAAGCGCGAATGGGCCCAGTCGGATACCGGCCCCGAGATCATCGGCCCGAGAATGCCCAGCACGGTCACGAGAATGCCGAACAGGATACCCGTCTCGCCCGAGCTGAGCTTGTACTCCTGCATGATGAACAGCGGAGTGAACCCCATAATGCCGTAGTTGATCACCGATTGCAGCGCGCCGACCACCATCGCCATCACCACACTGGGCGAAACGACCACGGCAAACACCGGCGGATCGGCCACCCGCAGCGACTGCCCGAGGTTGAGCAAGGCATAGGCGCCGATCCCCACGATCAGCCATTGCAGATAGTGCGGGTTCAGCGTCACGGCGCCCAGCACCACCCCCGGACGCGGCGAGAAGCTGTCGGTCAGAAGGGCAACGCCGGTCATCGCCAGCACGATCAGGACAAGGCCGCCGATATTGATCAGCCAGTCCCTGCGCCCGGCATCGGCGCGCCACAGCATGAACCAGTTGGAGACCGGCACCACCGACCCGAACACCCTGGCCGAAGACCGGAACGGATGCGGGTCGGGCACGGTTTCCACCCCGTCCATCGCGCCGCGCCGCGGCTCTTTCATCCGCCACAGCAGGATCGACAGGATCAGCCCCGGCGAAGCCGCGACAAGGAAGGCGAACTGCCAGCCGGCAAGGCCCAGAGGCGCGCCGGTGGTTGCATAGCGGGTTTCCCACCATTCCGCCGTCACCCCGCCGAGTACGAGCGAAAGGCCCAGCCCCAGCGCAATGGCAGAGGCCATTCCGGCCATGGCCAGCCCGCGCCGGTTGCGGGGGAAATAATCGTACAGCAGGCTCGTCCCCGCCGGCTGGGCAGCGGCCTCACCAATGCCCACGCCAAGGCGGGAGGCGGCCAGCAAGGCAAACCCGCTCGCCATCGCGGCAAGCCCGGTGGAAACCGACCAGATCGCAATGCAGATCGACAGCAGCCGCGTGCGCACCCAGCCGTCCGCCAGTCTGCCGAGCGGCAGCGAAAACAGCGCATAGAACAGCGCGAACACGGTGCCATAGAGCAGGCCCAGTTCGGCATCGCCAATGCCGAGGTCTTCCTTGATATGGCCTGCCAGGATCGAGAGGATATTCCGATCCAGCATGCTCAGGGCCTGCGTCAGCGAAACAAGGCCGAACGCATACCACCCCGCCCGCGAGATGGTCTGCGCCTTGTCCGGCTCGCCACCCGTGGCGGCGGCCTGCCCGTCGTTGAGATCGCGCGACAACGGCCCTACCCCTTGCGCACGGTGTTGGTGACGATGCAGGCTGTGGCGCGCGCCGGGGCACCTTCGCTGCCGCAACCGGGCCGCTGCGCGCTGCCAGCCGCCGCATCGGCACCGCCAGTCATCATATGGAGCGATGGGTAATCGGTCATGCCTGCATCCTCAGCTCGCAGGTGATCCGATTGGGACGTCCGGACACCCGCTTCGTTTGATGCGGGTGACTAACGGGAACTGCGTGACTAATCAACCAAATTGGCCGCGCCTGTACTCCTTGCCATCATCCGGGTCAGCAACTGCTCAATCGTGCAGCCACAGCTCGTGCGCGTCGATCCGCAGCTTGGTGATCGCCCGCTGCGCATCGGTGCGCGCCACAACCTCGGCGCTGAAGGCGTCGTGGACCATGCGCTCACCCAGCAGCAGGTCGGCAAGGCCGATCTCGCCCAGCTCGTTGCCCCGCCGCAGCTTTGCCAGCACTTCCATTTGCGCTGCGAGGCTTTCGCGCGCCCGCTGCCAGGCGGAGAGGCGGAAGCGCGCTTCGGCAAGATCGGCGCTGGCGGTCTCTTCGACCGAGAACCGGGCGAGCCGCTCGTCAGCAAGCGCCGCGCTCGCCGATGAGCCCGCCTCATCGGCCAAGGCCGAGCGGTGACGTCCGCCCAGCGGCATCGAGAACACCAGGCCTGCGCCCTGCTCCTCGCCGCCGCGCTCCGAGAACAGGCGCAGGCCAATCGAAGGATCGGCCACCCGGTCCAGCCGTAGCCGGTCGGCATAGGCGGCAGCGGCGCGCGCCTCGGCCTCGGCGGCGGCGATCTCGTGGCTGTTGGCGATGATCTCGTCACGGTAGGCGGCAAGCGCGGGCTCGGCCATTGCGGGCAGCGGGATCGCGGGAGCCTCGGCGGGCAGCGGCAGCGAAGGGAATTGCGCCCGCAGCCGCGCCTGCGCCAGATCGGCGCGGCCGGTAGATTGCTCGGCCCTGATCCGCGCCGCGCCGAGCGCCGCGCGCGCCTGATCGGCCTCCAGCTGCGGTGCATCGCCCAGTTCCACGCGCCGGTTCACTGCCGCCAGCGCCTGCGCGTAGTTCGTGACCGCCTGCCGGTCGACCTCAGACTCGGCATTGGCACCCAGCCAGTCCCACCAGTAGCCCGCCAGCAACAGCGCCGCCTGATGGCGCACGTCCTCGGCCATGTTCTCGGCCGCATCGACCGCATAGCCCCCGATCTCGCGGTCGAGCCGGGCCTTGCCGGGCAGGCGAATGGCGCGGGTCAGCTGGGTGTCGAACTCGTCGAAGGTGCCCTCCCGGTCGATGGTGCGGCGGCTGTAGCTGCCCGACACGGTGACTTCGTGCGGGCCGACCGCGCGGGCATCGGCACCGGC
>NZ_QXFM01000063.1 GCF_003584015.1 Aurantiacibacter xanthus | reverse complement strand
GGCCCAGCAGTCGGGGCGCGGCGGGCAACGCAGTTCCTCAACAAATGCGCAATCCGGGTCGCAAGGGTCATCGCAGATGGGGCAAGGCCGCAGCGGGCAAGGACAGAACGGCAGCCGGAGCGGGCAGGGTGAAGTGAAGACCTCCTATGGCGTGTCCGGCCTGCTGCTGGGCGTGCCGATGGCCGATCAGCTGATTGGCACCCGCAACTCCGGCCCCGCGCGGCGGCGCCTTGCCGATGATCC
>NZ_QXFM01000062.1 GCF_003584015.1 Aurantiacibacter xanthus | reverse complement strand
GGCTGATGCGCTGGGACGGCGAGCGCTCGGGCCGGGCCGAGGCGGCGCGCAAGCTGGCGCAGCGGTGGGCGAGGTTGGCCACGGACAATGGCGCAAGGTCCGTTCGTGTCGAGCGCAGTCGAGACACCGGGGGCGATGCGTCTCGACTGCGCTCGACGCGAACGGATGGGGGCGCTGTGTCTCCAGCCATCCTTATCGCCCGCGCCTTGCCCGATAACATCGCCCGCCGCCGCGATCCCTCGGGCGAGACCTGGCTCTCGGCGGGTGGGCGCGGTTACCGGCTCGATCCGGCCAGCCCGCTCGCGCGCGCCGAGTGGCTGGTGATCGGCGATGCGCAGGGGCAGGCGAAGGCCGCCCGCATCACCGCCGCCGCTCCGCTGGCGCTAGAGGAGATCGAACAACACCTCGGCCACCTCATTGAAAAGCGCTCGGTCGCGCGCTGGAATGCGCTCGAGGGCCGGGTCGAGGCGCGGCGCGAGCGGCGGCTGGGCGCGATCACGCTTGCCTCCGGGCCCGACCCCGAGCCCGACCCCGAGGCCATCACCGCGCTGCTGGTGGGCAAGGCTGTGGAAAACCTTGTGGACCTGCTGCCGAAAAGTCTCCTCGCCCGCGGACGCTTTGCCGGGATCGCGGCGCTCGCGCCCGAGCAACTGGCCGCGCGCGCCGATGAATGGCTGGCCCCGTTGCTTGACGGCAAGCGCAAGCTCGATCTGCCGCCGGGGCGCTATGCCGAGGCGGCGCGCAACCTGCTGTCGTGGGACGAGCGCCAGACCCTCGACCGGCTCGCCCCGCGCCAGTTCGTCAGCCCGGCGGGCACGCACCACGCCATCGACTACAACAGCGACCACGCCCCCGCCTGCGAGGTGCGGGTACAGGCGCTGTTCGGGCTCGATCAGCATCCGATGATCGGCACGACGCCGCTCCTGCTGCAACTGACCGACCCCGGCGGCAAGCCCATGCAGGCGACGCGCGATTTGCCGGGATTCTGGCGCGGTTCGTGGGAGGACGTCCGGAAATCGGGCAAGGGCCGCTATCCGAAACACCGCTGGCCCGACGAGCCCTGGGCCGAGCGCCCGAGCCTGAAAACCAAGAATGCCTTCACACGTTCGAACGAGTGATCTAGGAGCAGAATTCGCGATTCCGCTCATCCTGAGCTTGTCGAAGGATCGTTCTTGCTTCGCCGGCTTGGTGCAACACCGCGAGGTGAAAGGCAGCCCTTCGACAGGCTCAGGGCGAGCGGGAAGAGATCTCATTCAAATGCGCAGGCCAGAATCATGCAAGCCCGTATCTACCAGCGTCCGAAGAACGCCATGCAGTCCGGCAGGGCCCGCACCGACCAGTGGGTGCTCGACTTCGTGCCCGCCGAGGCCAAGAAGCCCGATCCGCTGATGGGCTGGGCCGGAAGCGGTGACACCCAGCAGCAGGTGCAGCTGAAGTTCGAAAGCTGTGAGGCCGCGCAGGCCTATGCCAGCAAGCACGGGATCGACGTGATCGTCCACAAGACTCCGCCGCGTGCGCTCAAAATTCAGGCCTACGCCGACAACTTCAAGTAAGAGTCAGGTTTATCTAAAAATGTGGAAATTTGGTGTTCTCGCCGCGCTCATGGCGGCGGGAGGATGTGCTGCGCCCCAAGCATCGACAGAGCAGACCAGCGGGCCCTCTGCCGCGACAAGCGATGCGGCGGCCAGCAAGTTGGCCGATATCGAGCAGCGCAGCGGTGGCCGGCTGGGCGTTACGCTGGTCGATCCGGAAGGGCAGGTGCTGTTCTCACATCGCGGCGACGAGCGCTTCGCCATGTGCTCCACCTTCAAGACGCTGCTGGCCGCCAAAGTCCTCACCGGCGCGGACGGCCTGAAGCTCGACGACCGGCTGACCATCGACCCGGCGGCAGTTGAGGGCCATGCGCCGTTCACCCGCTCGCGGCTGGACGCAGGCTGGATGACGGTCGGCGAGGCGGCCGAGCATATCGTGACCGTCAGCGATAACGCTGCGGCCAATATGCTGCTCGACCGGGTGGGCGGTCCGCAGGGGCTGACGCAGTGGATTCGCACGCTCGGCGATGATGTGACCCGGCTCGACCGGCGCGAACTCGAACTCAACGAAAATGCGGCGGGCGACCCGCGCGACACCACTGCGCCGCTCGCCTTTGCCGAGACCTATCGCAAGGTCATGAACGACGAGGCGATCCTTGGCCCGGCCCAGCGCGATCAACTCGCCGGATGGCTGAATGCGAGCGTGACCGGGCTCAACCGCTTGCGCGCAGGGCTGCCCGACGGCTGGCGCGTCGGCGACAAGACCGGCTTCTGCGCGGAGCCGGGCGCGGTCGAGATCAACGACGTCGCGGTCTTCAATCCCGAGGGCAAGGGCTGGTACACGCTGGTGTTCCTGCTCGACCGTCCGCGCGAGACGGGCGCCGTGGTCGATGCGCTCGGGGCCGAGGTCGGTGCGCTTGCCGCCGAGGTGGTTCGCGGCGCATCGTGATCTTGCGCTTGAACTGTTGCGGATAGGTTGCCATATGGCGCGCCGGGAGTCGGGTGGACGTTTGCGTTCGCTCACCGGGTCAGGTCCGGAAGGAAGCAGCCCAAGTGTCTTGCGACGGGTCGCTCGGCTCCTTTTACCCCTTCAGTGCGGCAGTCATGCGGGTTCGCGCTTCGGCGCGATTGCCTGAGGCCGCGCGCCGTCCGGTGAAGCGGGCGAGACCGAAGGGCTCCATGTTCACGCCGATGGTCTCGTGCGCTCCGGCGGGCACGCAGAAGGTTTCGTGAAAGATTCCGACGCTGCCGTCGTTGCCGACTGCCTTGTTGAAGGCGCTCCAGGCGGGCCAATGCGTTTGCGAACGGTCGCGGGCATAGGTCTCAAGGCTGTCGAAGTCGCGCCAGTATTGCACCAGCAGCACCGTGCGCAGGCCGCGCAGCATTTGCTCGGCGCCGAGAAAGCCGCTCTCCGGGTTTTGCGAAAGTTCGGCCAACATTGGCCCCATGGCCCGGGCAACGGGAAGCCACTTGCCGATCTTGTGGAAAGCGTTGATCCGCATTCCGATAATGAACACCACCAACGGCCCATCATGGCTATCGGTAAAACGGCCCGGTTCGATCATGACAGCTCCTTTGAATGGAATTGAAGTTGCAAAATGAAACTTATTATCGCCTTCGTGGGCTTTTGCAATCGTTCGACAGCGCGCGCGCACCGGCCTAGATTGCGGACATGAGCGATTCACCGGACAATTCTGGCCTCCCGCCCTGGGATAGTGGCGACGAGGACGAGGCCAAGCCAAGCGCAGCCGAGCTTGAGGCGGCGGGGCAGAACGCCATGTTCGGCGATCCCGCGCCTGCACCGGCGAGCGTACAGCAAGAGGCCGCGCCCGCGCCGGTTGCCAACCAGCCCTATCGCGTGCTCGCGCGCAAATACCGTCCGCAGACCTTTTCCGAGCTGATCGGGCAGGAGCCGATGGTGCAGACGCTGTCGAACGCCATCGCGCGCGACCGGCTGGCCCATGCCTTCTTGATGACCGGGGTGCGCGGGGTCGGCAAGACCAGCACCGCGCGGCTGATCGCCAAGGCGCTCAACTGCGTCGGCCCCGATGGCGAGGGCGGCCCCACGATCAACCCGTGCGGGGTGTGCGAGCCGTGCAAGGCCATCGCCGAGGGCCGCCATATCGACGTGATCGAGATGGACGCCGCCAGCCACACCGGCGTCGACGACGTGCGCGAGATCATCGAGGCGGTGCGCTATGCGGCGGTCTCGGCGCGCTATAAGATCTACATCATCGACGAAGTGCACATGCTTTCGCGCAATGCCTTCAACGCGCTGCTGAAGACGCTCGAAGAGCCGCCCGCCCACGTCAAATTCCTGTTTGCGACCACCGAGGTCGATAAGCTGCCGGTGACGGTGCTCAGCCGCACGCAGCGGTTCGACCTGCGCCGCATTCCCAGCGAACTGCTGGCGCGCCACTTTGCCCACATCTGCGAGCTGGAAGGCGTGAAAGCCGAGGACGAGGCCATCGCATTGGTCGCTTCGGCTGCCGAAGGCTCGGTGCGCGACGGGCTGTCGATCCTCGATCAGGCCATCGCCCATGCCGACATGGACGCAGGCGACGGCGAGACCAAGGTGACCGCCGCCAAGGTCCAGTCGATGCTCGGCCTCGCTGACCGCGGTGCGCGGCGGCGGTTGTTCGAGCATCTGCTCAAGGGCGAGGCGCCCGAGATGCTGGCGGCGGTCGACGGGCAATATGCGCTGGGGGTGGAGCCGCTGGCGCTGATCCGCTCCTTGATGGAGTTTACGCACAAGATCGCGCTGGCGCAGGTCGCGGGCGGCGAGAGCGACGCGCCGATTGCCGAGGAGCGCGAAGCGGTGAGCGACTGGGCCGGGCGGTTGTCGCCGGGGCAGGTGCACCGCTTGTGGCAACTGCTGCTCAAGGGGCACGAGGAAGTCGCCCGCGCGCCCGATCCGCTGGTGGCGGCGCAGATGGCGCTGCTGCGCGTGCTCCATGCCGCCGACATGCCCGATCCGGGCAAGCTCGCGCGGCAATTGCAGGATATCGCCGCGAGCGGGGCGGTGAGCGCTCCGGCTGGCGCTGCGCCTGCGGCTGGTGCCACCGCTTCGGCTCCGGCCCTTGCCCCGCATGCTGCCGGGGTCGAATGGGCCGAACTGGTCGACCGCGTCGATCACAGCGGCGCGCTGATCGCGGCCAGCACCATGCGCGACTGGGTGCGGGTGATCAGTCTTGCGCCCGGTGAACTGATCTACCAACTGGCCGAGGGTATCAGCGACGATCCCTCGCGCGAGATCCGTGAGGCGCTAGTGAAAGCCACCGGCGGCAACTGGCGGGTCGAACTGGGCGAGGGCAATGCCGCCCTCTCGCTCACCGAACAGGCCGAGGCCGAAAAGGCGGCGGAGCTGGCGCGGGTGCGCGCGCATCCGCTGGTGAAGGCCACGCTGGAGGCCTTTCCGGGGGCCGAATTCGTCGAAGAAACAGAGGCGCCGCGCGGCCACCAGAAGTGGAGCCAGCGCGGCTAGAACGAGGACGTTGAGAATGCAGAGCATGGAAGAAATGATGAAGGCGGCGCAGGAAGCGGCGCAGAAAATCCAGCAGCAGATGAGCGATGCGCAGGTGAAGCTCGACAATATCGAGGTCGAGGGCGCTGCGGGTGGTGGTCTGGTCAAGGTCCGTGCCAGCGCGCGCGGGCGCATTATCGGCGTCGCCATCGACGACAGCCTGATGGTGCCAAGCGAGAAGCAGATTCTGGAAGACCTCGTTACCGCCGCCTTCAACGACGCGCGCGACAAGGCCGACCGGGCCGCCAACGATCAGATGCAGGAAATGCAGGCCGGCCTCGGCCTGCCGCCGGGGTTCAACCTGCCGGGCATGGGCTGACGCGATGGCCGGTGGCTGTCGGTTCCGTCCACAGCCCCGGCCTTTCATCGCATTGCAGGGGCGGGCGGTCGTCCCCATATCCTTGAGCAAACAAAGCTTTCGGATACCCCATTTATGACCGCATTTCCCCTCCTTCCCTTACGCGACATCGTCGTCTTTCCCGGCATGGTCGTGCCCCTGTTCGTGGGGCGCGACAAGTCGGTTGCCGCGCTCGAAGCGGCCATGGCGGGCGATCAGGATATCCTGCTGGTCGCGCAGCTCGATCCCAATTGCGACGATCCCGAGGCCGACGATCTCTACGACATCGGCGTGATCGCGCAGGTCCAGCAGATGCTGAAACTGCCCGACGGCACTGTACGCGTGCTGGTCGAAGGACAAGCGCGCGCCAAGATGATCGATATGCGCGAAAGCGACGGCTATGTGCTGGCGCAGACCGCGCTGATCGAGGAACTGACCGCCTCGGGCAGCGAGGTTTCGGCGATGATGCGCTCGGCGCTCGATCAGTTCGCCGAATATGCCCGCCACAACAAGAAGCTCAGCGACGAGATCGAAGGCGAACTGCGCGACATCGAGGATGCCGGCGCGCTGGCCGATGCGATTGCCGCCAGCCTTGTCGCCAAGGTGGATAGCAAGCAGCAGCTCCTGGCCGAGGGCGACGCGATGAAGCGCCTCGAAATGGTGTTCTCGGTGATGGAGGGCGAGCTGTCGGTCCTTCAGGTGGAGCGCAAGATCCGTGGCCGCGTGAAGCGGCAGATGGAGAAGACCCAGCGCGAATATTATCTCAACGAGCAGCTGAAAGCGATCCAGAGCGAGCTGGGCGGCGGCGACGGCGAAGAGGCCGACGAGATCGCCGAACTCACCAGGCAGATCGCCGAGACCAAGCTGACCAAGGAAGCCAAGGCCAAGGCCGAAGCGGAACTCAAGAAACTGAAGTCGATGCAGCCGATGAGCGCCGAGGCTACCGTCGTGCGCAACTATCTCGATGTGCTGCTGGGCCTGCCATGGGGCAAGAAGAGTCGCCTCAAGAAGGATCTCGCCAAGGCGCAGGAGGTGCTCGACGCCGATCACTATGCGCTCGACAAGGTGAAGGACCGGATCGTCGAATATCTGGCGGTGCAGGCGCGCACGAACAAGCTTAAGGGGCCGATTCTGTGCCTCGTCGGCCCGCCCGGCGTTGGCAAGACCAGCCTCGGCAAGTCGATCGCCAAGGCGACCGGGCGCGAGTTCATCCGTCAGTCGCTCGGCGGCGTGCGCGACGAGGCCGAGATTCGCGGCCACCGGCGCACCTATATCGGCTCGATGCCGGGCAAGATCGTGTCGAACCTCAAGAAGGCTGGCACCAGCAACCCGCTGTTCCTGCTCGACGAGATCGACAAGCTGGGTCAGGATTTCCGCGGCGATCCGGCCTCGGCGCTGCTGGAGGTGCTCGACCCGGAGCAGAACGCGAAGTTTCAGGATCACTATCTCGAACTCGATATCGACCTCAGCGACGTGATGTTCGTGTGCACCGCGAACTCGCTCAACCTGCCGCAGCCTCTGCTCGACCGGATGGAGATCATCCGTCTCGAAGGCTACACCGAGGACGAGAAGGTCGAGATCGCGACGCGGCATCTGGTGTCGAAGCAGGTCAAGGCGCACGGGCTCAAGAAGGGTGAGTTCACGCTCACCGAAGAGGGCCTGCGCGACCTGATCCGCTACTACACCCGCGAGGCGGGCGTGCGTACGCTCGAACGCGAGATCGCCAAGCTGTGCCGCAAGGCGCTGCGCCAGATCCTTGAAGGCAAGGCCGAGAGCGTCACCGTGACGCCGGAAAATCTCGCCGATTTCTCGGGCGTGCGGCGCTTCAAGCACGGCGTCTCGGAAGACGAGGCGCAGGTCGGCGCGGTGACGGGGCTGGCCTGGACCTCGGTCGGCGGCGAGTTGCTCACCATCGAGAGCGTCACCACGCCGGGCAAGGGCGAGGTGAAGACCACCGGCAAGCTCGGCGACGTGATGAACGAGAGCGTCGCGGCGGCCTTCAGCTTCGTGAAGGCGCGGGCACCTGCCTATGGCATCAAGCCGAGCGTCTTTGCGCGCAAGAACATCCATATCCACCTGCCCGAAGGCGCGGTGCCCAAGGACGGGCCGAGCGCGGGCATCGGCATGGTCACCTCGATCGTCTCGACGCTGACCGGCATCACCGTGCGGCCCGAAGTGGCGATGACCGGCGAGGTTACGCTGCGGGGCCGGGTGCTGCCGATTGGCGGGCTGAAGGAGAAGCTGCTCGCGGCGCTGCGGGGCGGGATCAAGAAGGTGCTTATCCCCGAGGAGAACGAGAAGGACCTCGCCGAGATTCCTGCCAATGTGAAGGAAGGTCTTGAGATCGTTCCCGTAAGCCACGTCGACCAGGTGCTCGAACATGCGCTGAGCGCGATTCCCGCCCCGATCGAGTGGACCGAGGCGGACGATCTGGCGAGCCAGCCCGCCGCTGGCGGAAGCGATGCGCCCCCTTCGCCGACCGCACACTGAGCCCCTTCGCCGACCGCACACTGAGCCCTTTTGCTGCGGCGCAACGAGAGTGTTGCGCTGCAGCGAATCGGCAAGATTCCCCGACGTAATATTTATGCCCTGGCGGTTGGCTCAGGAATTAATGGTAAGCTCGATTACCTAAATGCTCCATTTATCGCAGAATTGCGCCAGTTGGAGTGGCTTTGCCTTTGACAGGTGCGGGAAAAGTCGCTCTCTTGCTGCGCCAGCGCGGCGAGTCTGTATCCGCTTCTTGGCTCGCTGCTAGGACACTGGAACGAGGGGTTTCCAACGAGATGAACAAGAACGAACTGATCGGTGCCGTTGCTGATGTCAGCGGTCTGTCGCGGAGCGATGCTACCAAGGCTGTGGAAGGTGTGTTCGACACCATCACCGGCGCTCTTTCGAAGGGCGATGAAGTGCGCCTCGTGGGCTTCGGCACTTTCTCGGTTGCCAAGCGCAAGGCATCCACCGGGCGCAACCCGCGCACCGGCGAGCCGATGACGATCAAGGCTTCGACCCAGCCCAAGTTCAAGGCTGGCAAGGGCCTCAAGGACGCGGTCAACTAAGCCGATCCGACCCAGCCCGGCCTTTCGGTCGGCAAGATGAGCCGTCCCTTGCGGGACGGCTTTTTCTTTGCCTGTCGTTTTCCTTGTATGCCGTTGGCTCAATCCACCGCGCGTGTGGCAATGGCATAGAGCGCGATGGCAGCGGCGTTCGAGACGTTGAGGCTTTCCATCGCTTCGCTGATCGGGAGCTTGGCCAGCGCATCGCAATGGCTTTCGACATTGGCGCGCATGCCTTCGCCTTCCGCGCCCAGCACCAGCGCCACCGGTCCGGCCGGCAGGGCCTCGCCAAGCGTGGCTTCAGCCTCGCCGGTCATGCCGATGCGCCAGTATCCGGCCTCCGCGATCTCTTCGAGCGCGCGCGACAGGTTGACCACCCGCACCCACGGCACCTTCTCCAGCGCCCCGGAGGCCGACTTGGCGAGCACGCCGCCTTCGGGTGGGGCATGGCGGTCCTGGGTGACGATAGCCGCGGCATCGAAAGCTGCCGCCGAGCGGAGAATCGCCCCGACGTTGTGCGGATCGGTCACCTGATCGAGCACGAGAATCGGGCGGTTGTTGTCGCGGTCGAGGATGTCGCTGAGGTGCAGATCCTCCAGCGGTTCACATTCGAGCACAAGGCCCTGATGCGGCGCATCGCGCGCGACGAGGCGGGCGAGGTCTTCCGGGCCGGCATATTCGAGCGGAAAATCGGGCGGCAGGTCACCGCACAGAGATTCGATGCCCTCGTGGGTGGCCCAGAGCTTGCGGTGCTGGCGCGCGGGGTTGAGCAGGGCGGCCTCGACCGCGTGGCGGCCCCAGAGGCGCACGGCGCCTTTGCCTGCCCGGCCTGAGCCGCGTCCACCTTTCATGCGTCCCGCGCGACCGCGCAAATTTCTTTTTTCCGACTGTTTTGCCATCTGATGTCCTAACTTTCGCGGGCCTAGTGCCAGTGTGGCCATTGACAGGCAAGCGGAGCTTCGCCAAAGGGGCGCCTCTCGGCCGGAGCGGCACCCATTTCGGGGCCACTTTCGCAGCGGGTTTTCGGACCTGCATCCGGCATCTGTGTGGACAGGTGGCCGAGTGGTTAAAGGCAGCAGACTGTAAATCTGCCCGCGCAAGCGTACGCTGGTTCGAATCCAGCCCTGTCCACCACCGCCTCTGGCGGATTTTGCAGCAATCCGGATCGGCTGGTGCGCTCTTGGCCACCTGGCAGCGAATCGCCTGGCGCAAATCGGGCAAATGATATCCTCGTGTCATTATCCATGAAATCGGAGGGATAGCGCGCACCTGGTTTTGTGGGGGTATGTACCAGCGAAAAGGGGGCTGAGACGCTCTTTTTAAAGCGCCCGCACAATTTTTCGGTTTGTGGATTGTTGTCGCTTTTCCGTCATTTGGCGTCAAAATTGTCATTTTTGTTCATAGCTTTCGGGGAGCCTCGCAAACGCGCAAGCTTCGTGCAAGTTTGCCTGCCTAGCGTATCAATTGGTTCGTCGGGGGGTGACGCAGGGAGTGGAAGCTCCCGCCTTGTTTTATTGCATGAGCATCACTCGTACCCCGTGGCGAAATCCCTTTTCACAAGCTTGCCATGGGGGTTTCTTTTGATGATCGACCGCAGTGCTCTCTCACTCGTCGCCTTGGCTGCTGGCCTGGCCGCCGCGCAACCAGCTGCCGCTCAGGACAGCGGCAATTCCGCTTCGGACCATTCGGACACGCAGAATATTACGCTCGACGGCAAGACCACGATCACCGTCACCAGCAGCCGCATCAAGTCGGGTGACCCCTCGGTCAAGGTCGAGGTCATTACCGAGGAAGAGATTCGCGATCGCGGCGTCACCTCGGTCGAAGAGCTGATTCAGACCCTGCCGCAGAACCTCGCGACGATCGGCACCATCACCAACGAGCGCGCCCGCGGGCCGCTTCGCGATTCCAGCCGCACGCTGGCTCCGGTCGGCGAGCTGGGCTCGCTCGGCGTTTCGGCTGCGAACCTTGGCGGGCTGGGTGCGGGCAACACCCTCATTCTGGTGAACGGCCGGCGCATCGCCGGTGCGGCGGGGATTGAGGATGGCTTCGTCAACCTCAACACCATCCCCTTGAGCGCGGTCGAGCGGGTGGAGATCACCCAGGCCGGTGCCACCGCGATCTACGGTGCCGATGCGATGGGCGGGGTGATCAACTTCATCCTCAAGAACAGCTATTCGGGAACGACGCTCACCGCGCAGCACGAATTCAGCGATAACGATGCCGACAACAGCCGCTTCAGCCTCTACTCGCGGAAGGGTTGGTCCACGGGCAGCATCTCGGGCACGGTTTCGTACAGCCGTCGCGATCCGGTCAATAACTATAAGTCCGGCTATACCACGCAGAACTATTCGGACTATTTTGGCGGCGATCCGGCCTACGACTATCGCTCCTTTGCCAATGGCACGCAGCCGGGCGTCTATGCGATGACAAGCTATCGCTACGATCCCGACACCGGCTTTATCTTCCCGGAAGAGAAGGGGCTGAGCGTTCCGGTCGGCTTTACCGGACGCCCGACGCTCGATGACCTGATCGAACTGGGCCCCGATGCCCGCCGCGACTTCGTGCCGGAACTGGCCGGGCCCACCGCCGAGAGTCTGGCCGTCACCGTCGATTTCGAGCAGGAGATTACCAACAAGCTGACGCTCTTCGCTACGGGGCTGTGGAATCGCAACGACAACCGGCAGCAGCGCGTCCTCGAAAGGGGCCTCTCGCTGGTGCTGGCGCCGGGTCAGGCCTACAGTCCGTTCCCGGCCTATTACGTAAGCCGGTTTAATCCGGGCACTCCGGTGTACTATTATCCCGGCTACGAGATCGAGAACGGGCTGGTGCCGGCAGGCAATATCTCGAACCGGTCGGAGAGCTGGAGCGTCAACGCGGGCTTCAGCTACGATTTCAACGATTCGACCACGCTGGAATTCATCTACACACGCGCCAGCGACAAGTCGCGCGGTCGCTCCGACAACTTCGGCTCGCTGGTCAGCATCATTGCTGACCCCGCATCGTCCAGTGGCTTTTCGTGCTACAACTTCATGCTCGCCAACGGTCGTTATCCGGAAAGCCAGCAAGACTATCTGCAGAGCGTGTTCGACGCTCAATGTGCGGCCTTGACCAGCACCGACCCCGACATTGCGGTCAACCCCTGGTCGTCCTCACCGGCCACCGCTGGCGGTCCGATCTCCCCGTTCTTCTATCGCCTCGACGATGAGACGCGCGCCTCGAAGATCACGAACTACGAACTGCGTTTGACCGGGGATCTGTTCGAACTGCCCGGCGGCAAGATCCACTATGCGGTGGGCGGCGACTATTCCGACGACGGCATCGACAGCCGCGAGATCAACCTGCGCACCGGCGCTTCGCAGAGTCGCGATCGCTATGCCTTCTTCGGTGAGGTGCAGCTGCCGTTGCTGGGCAACGGCACCGAACTGCCGCTGATCAAGTCGCTCACCCTTTCGGCTGCGGCCCGCCGCGACACTTACGAAACCGAAGGTGCGGTCGGCACGGTGGACGGCGTTCCCTTCGATCAGGGCGGCGAGATTATCTACGCCAAGAACACCTTCTCGCGCACCACGCCCAGCCTGGGCGTTGCCTGGGAGCCGTTCGATTCGCTGCTGCTGCGCGGGCACTGGACGACGGGCTTCCGCGCGCCGCCCTATACGCAGCTGTTCAATATTACCGGCGGAGTCACCTACCCGACCTCCATCAGCGACGATCCGCTGTATGATTGTCGCGAGAACAACGACTGCGACTTCAACTACAGCAGCACCTACTTCGGTTACTACGTGCCGATGACCACGGCACCGAACCCCGATCTCAAGCCGCAGACGTCGGACAAGATCACCCTGAGCGCCCAGTGGCGACCGCGCGGTGCGCTTGCCGGGCTCGATGTGAGCGTGAGCTACAACAACACCAAGATCCACAACCAGTATGCCACCCGTGACCAGCTGGGCCACCTGTTGCCGCGGGCTGATATCCTGCAGATGGAACAGTTCTATCCGCGCAACGCGGACGGCAGGATCATCGCCGCGCAGAACCTGACCTACAACATCCTCGGTTCGAGCTTCTCGTCGATCGTCTATGAACTGGGCTATCGTTTCGATACGCCCATCGGGACCTTCGAGCCGCGGGTGACCTGGCTCGACAATCTGAAGGCCGAGCTGCGCACCTTGCCGGGCAAGGACCCGATTTCGACCCTCGGCAAGCTGCAGGGCGCTGACGATTATCGGGTGGTCGGCCAGCTCGGCTGGTCGAGCGGGGACGTACGGGCCACTCTGTGGGCCTATTACACCCCCAGCTACGAGAACGACTACGAGATCACGACCTTCGCCGGGACGGTCTCGAACCCGGATTACTCGAAGCAGGTCGACAGTCTCACGACCATCGACCTCACCGCCAGCTGGCAGATGAACGACCGCATTCGCCTCGATGTGGCAGGCCGCGATATCTTCGCGGCGAGGCCGCCGCTGGCCGTGGTGCAGGGGCGTCCTTACGACACCGCGCGTTACAACCCGGCCGGTCGACGGGTGTCGGTGCAGCTCAGCCTGTCGTTCTGAGCCAGGCGAGGGGGCGGTCCAGTCCTGTGTGGACCGCCCCGTCTTGCAAGGTCGGGCCCGCGTTGCCATCGTCTGCAAGGTATTCATGCACGGGAGCCCGAATGCGATGCGCATCCTGCTGGTCGAAGATGATGAGGAAGTGGCCCACACGCTGGTGGCCTTCCTCATGCGTGAGGGCTTTGTCGTCGATCATGCGGACTGCCTTGCCGTGGCCCGTGAGGCGGTTCGCGACGAAGAATTCGATGTCGTGCTGCTCGACCGGATGCTGCCTGACGGCGACGGGGTGGAACTGATGGCCTTCGCGCGCAAGATCCGGCGGCCGCAGCGCTTCCTGCTGCTCACCGCGCTTGACGGGGTGGACGAGCGGGTGGCCGGGCTCGACGGCGGCGCCAACGACTACATCGTCAAACCCTTCGAGCCGCGCGAACTGGTTGCCCGCATCCGCAACGCCATGCGCTTTACTCCGCAGATCGAACCCCAGGTCAGGCGCTTCGGACCGCTCGCCTTCGACGTCGAGACGACGACCTTCACCATAGACGGCGAGCCCTTTGTGGTGCGCCGGTCCGAAGCGCTGGTGCTGGCCGCGCTGATGGCGCGCCCCGGCAGCCTGGTGCAACGCGAAACGCTTGAATCGCGGGTCTATGGCTATGACCGGATGGTTTCCTCCAACTCGCTCGAGTCGCAGATTTCGCGGCTGCGCAAGGCCTTGGCGGACCGTACCGACGGGCTGCGCATTCAGGTCGAGCGAGGGGTCGGTTATCGGCTGTGCGAGCCGTGAGCGTCGGCCTGCGCTGCAAGGCTGGTGCCAGCGACTGGCGATAGACCACCAGACAAAATCACATGAGAGAAGCTGACCCAGTGTTGATGGATACAATCGATCAGGCCCGTGAGGCCGCCGCCGAATTCCGTAGCGTTCATGCAGCAATCCGCGCCGAAATCGGGCGCATGATGGTCGGGCAGGGCGAGGTGATCGACGGCGTGCTGACGGCGATCCTGGCCGGCGGTCATGTGCTGCTGGAAGGCGTGCCGGGGCTGGGCAAGACGATGCTGGTGTCCTCGATCAGCCGGGCGCTCGATCTGCCGTTCTCGCGCATCCAGTTCACGCCCGACATGATGCCCGCCGATATCGTCGGCACTTCGATACTGGCAGAGACTGCGGGCGGCGGGCACGAACTGGTGTTTCAGGAAGGCCCGATCGTCGCCAACCTCGTGCTGGCCGACGAAATCAACCGCGCGACACCCAAGACGCAGTCCGCGCTGCTGGAAGTGATGCAGGAGCAGCAGGTTACGGTCGGTCGCCGCACGATCCGTATGCCGCAGCCGTTCTGCGTGATGGCGACGCAGAACCCGGTCGATCAGGAGGGCACCTATCCGCTGCCCGAGGCCCAGCTCGACCGCTTTTTGATGAAGCTGGTCGTCGGTTATCCGACCGAAGAGGACTACCACACCATTATCGCGCGCACGACGGGCGAGGAGGTCGTCACTATCGAGCCGGTCAGCGACGGCGAGACGCTCAACCGGATGCGCGCCATCGTGCGGCAGGTGCCGGTGCCCGAGTTCGCGCGCAGCTATGCGATCCGGCTGGTCATGGCGACGCAGCCGGGCAGCGACTATGCCCCGCGCGAAACCGGCGAATATGTCGACCTCGGGGCCTCGCCGCGCGGCATCCAGTCCCTGATGCTGGCGGCCAAGGTGGTGGCGCTGCTCGACGGACGGTTCTCGGTCGCCTGCGAGGATATTGCCCAAATTGCGCGCCCCGTGCTGCGTCACCGTATCGTCACCAATTTTCACGCCCAGGCCGACCGGGTGGACGGCGATGCGATCGTTGACCGTGTGCTGGAGGCAGTGGCTCAGCCCACGGCCTGATCCGGCTCCGCTAGCGGGTCACAAAAAAGGGGGGCGGCGCACCGGATGCGCCGCCCCCCTTTTTGCGTGGTGTCTGGCAAGAGCCCCTTACCGCACGAGGTCGCCGTAAACGTTGCGGACTTCCACCCGGCCGAGATTGGCGGCGCGGATCGGGGCTTCGATCTGCGACAGGTCGCCGATCACCACCCATGTCAGCTTCGACGGATCGATCAGTTCGCGCGCCCGCTCCTGCACATCGGGCAGAGTGACTGCCGCCAGCCGCTGGGCGGCGGTCGCGCCGCGATCCAGCGGCTGGCCGTAACTGGCCGAGGAGGCCATCGACATCAGGTAGTCGCGGTTCTCGCTATAGCTTGTCGGCACTGCGAGCACAGCCGACCTCTGGGCGTCGTCCAGCTCCGCCTGCGTCACCGGTTCGCTGGTGGCGATACCGGCGATGATGTTGCGCACCAGCGCCATGGCGTCGGCCGTCTTGTCAGTCTGGACACTGCCGCTGGCGCTCAGAACGCGCTCACCCTCGGGTGCGTTCTGGATCCCGCCGCGGAAACCATAGGCCCAGCCGCGCCGCTCGCGCAGTTCCATATTGAGGCGGCTTGAGAAGTCCGCCCCGAGAATGGCCGCCACCAGTGAATCGGCGGCGGCGCTGTCGGCATCGAAACCGCTGACCGGCATGCCGGCGGCAATGATGCTCTGTTCCGCATTCGGCGCGTCGATCAGCACGATGGTGCCGCTGGCGGGCTGGGCGGGGAGCACGGCAGGATGCGGCGTGGGAGTGGTCGGCTGCCAGTCGCCCAGATAGCGTTTGGCCATCGCCTCGACGTCCTCGGGCGTCACCGCACCCACGACATAAAGCGTGGCGTTGTTCGGCCCCAGCTCGGTATTGTGGAACCGCCGGATCGCATCGAGCGACAGCGACTTGGCGAGCTCGCGTGTCGGGATAAGGCCCTTGGGATTGTCCGGCCCCCAGATAGCGCGCGCGAACAGCGACCTGAGCGCACCGCTCGGGTTCTTCTCGTAGCCATCGTAGTTGGCGTCGATCCCGCGAAGCACGGCATCGACCAGTTCTTCGGGATAGCGCGGTTCGCGTACGACCTCGGCGGCAAGCGCGAAGCCTTCGGCGAAGCGGTCGGACGGCACTGTCCATGTCACCGTGCTGTCGCGGTCGCCTGCGGTCGCGCCGAGGGAGCCGCCCAGATCGTTGATCGCCTTCTGCAGTTGCAGCCGGTCGCGCGTCCGGGTCCCGGCGGTCAACAGGCTGAGTGCCTGGGCGGCGGTGCCCGGCGCATAGTCTTCATCGAGATCGCTGCCGGCATCGAACATGAGCGCAGCGGTCGTGGTGCGTGTGCCGGGCCGTTCGCCAACCACGATCCTGAGGCCGTTGGGCAGCGTGGTTTCGCTGATCGCCGGGAACGGGATCGGCCCGGTTGGCGGGCTTGCGTCGGGCACCTGGCTGCGGTCGACCGATCCGGCCTCGGCGGGCGCATAGCTCACCTCGGGCAGCGAAACGGTCTCGTAGTAGGGGGCAGAGACCAGCGCGCCGAGCGCATCGGTCAGAGCCTGCGAGGTGGCTTCGGCGACCCAGTTGGTCTGCTTGACGAAGAAGGCCGGATCATTGTGCTCGACCGCGCTCGACAGCAGCCAGCGGCCAAGACCCACGGGATCGTCGAGCGCGCTGGTCAGGCCGGCGATGCTCGCTGCGTGGATCGCATCGATGCGCGCCTGATCCGGTCCCTGCGCCACGAAGTCGGCGAGGGCCTTGTCGAGCGCGGCCTGCGCCTGTTCGAGCGGGATGCCCGGCGCGACCTGCATGGTCACGGCGAAGGTATCGACCAGATCCTTTTGCGTAAGGGCTGCGCTCACGTTCAACGCGACGCGCTCCTCTTCGACGAGCCGTCTGGGCAGGAACGATTCGGGCGTCCCGGCCATCGCTCGCGATACGAGTTGCAGATAGGTGATCGTGCGCGGATCGCTTGTTTCGACGGGCCAGGTCCGGTCGATTTCCACCGCCCCCATCCGGTCGTGAATGACATTGCGCTTGATGCTGCCGAGCTGCGGAACATAGCGCGACAGCGCATCGATCGGCTTGCCGGGGCGGACATCGCCGAAATAGTGGGCGATCTGCTTCTTCGCCTCATCGACCGTGACGTTCCCCGAGACCACCAGAACCGCATTAGATGCGCCGTAATAGTTCTCGTACCAGTCGTTCACGTCGGCCAGCGTGGCCGCGTCGAGGTCGGCCATCGAACCGATGACGGGGTGGGCATAGGGATGATCGGCGGGAAAGAAGTTGGCGAGATACTGCTCGTAGCCTTTGACCCCCGGCCCGGCCCCGCGCTGACGTTTCTCGTTTTTCACGACTTCGCGCTGTTCGTCGAGCACAGTCTGGTTCACGCCGCCCATCAGGTACTGCATGCGGTCCGATTCCATCCACAGCGCGAGATTGAGCGCATGGGCCGGCACCACTTCGTAGTATTCGGTCCAGTCCTCGGTCGTGCTGCCGTTGATATCGGTGGCGCCGGCCGCGCGCAGCGGATCGAAGTAGCTGCTTGCACGGTTCGCGGTGGGGCCGAACATCAGATGTTCGAACAGGTGGGCAAAGCCGGTTCGCCCTGCCGGTTCGTAGCGCGAACCGATGCGGTAACGCACGCCGACATAGACGTTGGGAACGCTGGTATCGGAGTAGACGATCGCCGTCAGGCCGTTGGGAAGGGTGAAACGTTCGTATTCGAACGCCACCTCGGGTTGACCCGCGATGGACCTGGTGGCGACCTGAACCGGCTCGGCTGCGGCAGGAAGAGCGGGCAGGATGGCAGCGCCACACAGCAGCAAAGCGAGAAGAGACTTGCGATCGAACATGGATGTGCTCCGGTTGAGGCGGGCCGGGGTGCCTCGACATCGCTGCCGCGAGGCGTCCCGGCTATGCGGTGCAGGAACCATGAGTTGCTTGCATGAGGCTTGCACCGGGCTCAACCACCGGTAAATCGCTTGACCCTGGCCCCATCCAGCGCGGCAAATGCAAGTTTGGTGCAAGTGTTCAGGCCTATCCGGGTCAGCATGGGAGCGTGCCTTCACATGACAGATCAATGCCTGCCTTGCGGAGGGCCCACGGTGCCCGGCGCCGGGGAGCGAGCCGCGCTTGCCGCAGGGGCATGGGAATGGGCAGGGGCAGGGGCATGACGGCTTCGGCATTGGTGCGCCCCGAGGTTCTTGCAGGGCTCGACCGGGTGGCGGATCGCGGCCATCACGGAATCCTGCGCGACGCACGTCGGCGCATCGCCTCACAGGCCGGGCTTCGCGCCCTGCGCCTGTTCCCGGCTGCCTCGCTGCTGGCCCTTGCTGCTGCCGCGCTCGGCTTTGCGCCTGCGATCGTGCTCGCGCTTGGGTGCGGATTGCCGGTGCTGCTACCTGCGGCAATGGCCGCCTTCTCGCTTGCGCGCGTGCGTTCCGGGCGCGGAGCGGCGCTGGCGCGGATCGACGGCGAACTTGCCCTGAAGGGGCGGATGCAGGCGGCGGATGCTTTCCTCTCGCATCAGGCCGGCAATGCCTTCACTGCCGCCGCGGTGGCCGACGCGGCGGATCGCCTCGCCGAAGCGGAGCGGGCGACACTTGCGCCGCATCGCGACAGCCTCCGCGCATTGCCCCGCGACCTGTGGCTGGCGTTTGCCGGCGGGGTGCTGCTGGTGGCCGCGCTCGTGCTGTCGACAGGATCGGGATCGGGCGAGCTGGCAAGCTCTGGCGGGCGACCGGCCACGCCGCTGGCTGCCGCAGCACAGGCGCTTGGGCTGGACTGGCGCAACCAGGGTGACGAGGCAGGTGGCGTCGACGAGGGGGCTTCAGGTGCGTCGGCCAGAGGCGGGGATGTCCCGCGCAGCGATCAGGGCGGCCATGGGGCGGCGGCCATGGCAGGGCATGGTGCAGCTGGTAGCAGCGCGCAAGGC
>NZ_QXFM01000061.1 GCF_003584015.1 Aurantiacibacter xanthus | reverse complement strand
GGGCTCTGCCGCGCGGACAATCGCCAGTGGCTGCCCGCGCGAAACGCCCTGCCCCTCGATCACGAGTACCCGCACCGCCGCACCCGGAAAAGGCGCGGTGACGGCCACACGCGCTTCGGGCGGCAATGTCACCGTCCCCGGCACCGTGCCGAGCGGCTGCGAACTGGTGGCCTCCGCCGTTGCCGTTTCGATTGTCGGAGCCTCGGCGGCGGGGACAGCTTCGACCACTGCATCGGCAGGAGCGTCATCCGAGCACCCCGGCAGGGCGACAAGCGCAATCAGCGCGGCGAGCGGGAGGAGGCGGCCTTGGTCCATGCCCCGCGATGTGCGCGGCCAAGCTGACAATAACTTGTCAGACTGGCAGCTTCTTGTCAGCTTGGTCGCGCATTCGCCCCATGGACGGTGCAGGAGACAATCGATGCGCGTGCTGCTGGTGGAGGACGATCCGGAACTGGGCCGCAGGCTCGGCGACCGGCTGCGCGGGGCTGACTACGCCGTCGACCTCGCCACCACCGCCGCCGAAGCGCGCCACTGGCCCGATCTCGACAACATGGCCGCGATCATCCTCGATCTCGGCCTGCCCGATGGCGATGGCATCGAGCTGGTCAAGGCATGGCGCGCCGAACGGCTCGGCTGCCCGATCCTGATCCTCACCGCGCGCGGAAGCTGGCAAGACAAGGTCGAAGGCCTCAACGCCGGAGCCGACGACTTCGTGGTCAAACCCGTGCGGTTCGAGGAGTTGCAGGCCCGCCTCCACGCCCTCTCCCGCCGCCATCTCGGCAAGCGCGACTCCGCCCTGGAGGTAAACGGCCTGCGGCTCGATCCGGTGGGGCGGACGGTGGAAGACAATGGTGCACCGGTCGCGCTCAGCCGCAAGGAGTTCGGGCTGCTCCACCTGTTCATGCGCCGCGCCGGGCAAGTCCTGCCGCAGGGCGACATTCTCGAAGACCTCTACGATCTGGAAGCCGAGCGCGAGTTGAACACCGTCGAGGTGCTGGTCGGCCGCTTGCGGCGCAAGATCGGGCGCGACCGGATCAGCACTATTCGCGGGATGGGCTACAGGTTCGAGAAATGAGCGTGGCGCAGACCTCCACCGGCAGCTTGCGGCTGCGCTTCCTGTTCGCGGTGATGCTGTGGGTGTCGCTGGGTGTGGCCGGCATCTGGTTCACCGCCAACCGCGTGTTCGAGAAACATATCGAGCAGATGTACCACGAGGAACTGGAAGTGCATGTGCGCGAGCTGGCCCGCCTGACCGTACTCGACGCGAAGGGCCACCCGCAGCTGATGCGTCCGCTATCGGACCCGCGCTATGAAGAGCCGCTGTCCGGGTTCTACTGGCAGGTCAGCGTACCGGGACAGCCGACCTTGCGCTCCGAGAGCATGACACGCGGGCGGCTCGACGAAGGCGTCGCCCACTCACCCGGCATCGCCCACAAGGTCGAGGCCGGGCCGACCGGTCCGGCGATTACCTATGGCCTGCTCGAACGGGGCCCGGCGGGCGAGCGAATCCATATCGTGATCGCCACCGATCAGCGCGAACTGGACGAGGACATCGCCTCGTTCACGGGCGAACTGGCGGTGTGGCTGGCCGTGCTGGCCACGCTGCTGCTGGCGACGGGAGTCGCGATCATCAGCTTCAGTCTCCGTCCGCTCAGCCGCCTTGGCGAGGCGATTGCGCGGCTGCGCAGCGCCCAGGCCGACCGGCTCGAGGGCCGCTACCCCTCCGAGATCGCCCCGCTCGTCACCGACCTCAACGAATATATCCGCCAGAACAGCGAGATCGTGGCCCGGTCGCGGGTGCAGGCTGGCAATCTCGCCCATTCGCTGCGGACCCCGCTGGCGGTCCTCACCGACGAGGCCGAGCGCATCATGCAGGATGCGCAGTCCGCCCCCTCGGGCCGGGTTTTGCTCGATCAGGTCGAGAAGATGCGCCAGCAGATCGACTACCAGCTCGCCCGCGTGCGCTCCGCCGCCGGAGCGAGCGGACCGGGCAGCCGCGCGATGCTGCCCGAGGTCGCAATCCCGGTGATGAATGCGATGCGACGGCTCCATCCCGAAAAGCAATTCCACCTGGCTACCCCGGAGACACCGACAGTGGTGGCCGCAGACCCGGTGAACCTTGCCGAACTGCTGTCGATCCTGCTCGACAATGCGGGCAAATGGGCGACCCAGGCGGTGCGGCTTGAAGTCTGCCGAACCGATGGCGACCGGGTCGCGATTTCGATCAGCGACGACGGCCCCGGCATGACGCCGGAACAGATCGCCACGGCCTGCGAGATCGGCACCCGGTTTGACCGCACCAAGCCCGGCTCGGGCCTCGGCCTCGCGATGGCGCGCGACATTTGTCAGGATATCGGCGCCGAACTGGTGCTGCGGTCCACCCCGGAGGGGCTGGTCGTGCGCACCGAATTGCCCGCCAGCGACGCGGAGGCTCCTCGCCCCTAGGCCGGTTCTTCCAGCCCGATGGTGCGCAGGAACAGCAAGAATTCCGCCTCCACCTGCGCCTTCGTGCGCTTGTGGAACATCTCGAAGCGCGCCACCGCGGTGTAGATGTCGAAGGAAATCATGGCGAAGAACATGCGCGCCAGCACCTCGGGATCGTCGGCGGGAATCTGCCCCTTGGCCTGAATCTCGACGAATACCTCGCTCATCTCGGCAATTGCCCGTTCCAGATGCTCGCCGCGGAACTGCTGCGAGAACTTCTCGTCGCGAATCGACTGCGGCACCATCGCCCGCACCAGCCGGATGTTCTCCTCGGTCAGCGCCTTGGCCCTCAGCCGCAGGAGCATTTCGCGCAGCATCTCCGCCGGCGGCAGGCCCAGTGCGCGCACCTCGGCAATGACCGCGCGCGCCTGATCGGGCCGCCGTTGCAGCACCTGCGTCAGCAGCCCTTCCTTGGTCTCGAACAATTTATACAGCGTCGCCAGCGAGCCCCCGGAGCGAGCCACGATCGCGCTCAGCGTGGTGTCGTCAAAGCCATGTGTACCAAACAGTTGCTCGGCGGCATCGAGCATCGCCTCCCGGCGTGCCTGCAGCCGCTGATCCTGCAAATCCTCGCTCCGATCCACTCCACAACTCCACTAGTGACAAAAAAAGATCTATCATGCCCGGCTTGAATGTGTAAGAGGCAATACACAATATTGCGCCGCACAACAAAACGGATTCCCTCATGCGTGCCTTGAAAATCGTGATTCCCTTGCTCCTGCTGTCTGCCTGCGCAGGCGAGGCCGAACAACCCGCTCCGCCGCCGCTCGCCGTCGAGGTGGTGACGATCAGCGGCGCGCGGATTCCCAATGTGATCGAACTGCCGGGCCGCGTGACGGCCGTGCGCAAGTCGGAAGTGCGCGCCCGCGTCACCGGCATTCTTGAACAGCAGCTGCTGCAGGACGGCAGCTATGTCCGCGAAGGCCAGCCGCTGTTCCGCATCGACCCGCGCGAGCTGCGCGCCAGCCTTGCGCAGTCGCAGGCGAGCCTCCAGCGCGCGCAGGCCACCGCCGCCAATGCCCGCGCCGTGGTCGAGCGCTATCGTCCGCTGGTGGCAGAGAACGCCATCAGCCGACAGGAATTCGATGCCGCCGTGGCCGCCTCGCGCGCCGCCGATGCCGATGTCGCGCAAATCCGCGCGCAGGTGCAAGCCGCCTCGCTCCAGCTTGGTTACACCACGGTGCGCGCGCCGATCTCGGGCCGCGCAGGCCGCGCGCAGGTGACTGAAGGCGCACTGGTCAGCCAGACCGAAGCGACACTGCTCACCACTATCGAGCAGATCGATCAGGTCTATGTCGTGTTCTCGAACTCGGCACAGGACGTGCTGGCGATCCGCCGTGCCCAGGCCGACGGCTCGCTGGTGTTGTCTGAAGGTGGCGGTGTTCCTGTCACCCTGACCCTGCCCGATGGCTCGGAATATCCGATCTCCGGCACCATCGACTTCCTTGACCAGTCGGTCAACGAAGCGACCGGCACGGTCGAGCTGCGCGCCCGCTTTGCCAACCCGGAAGGCATTCTGCTGCCGGGCCAGTTCGTGCGCGTGCAGGTTGAGGCCGGTTACTACACCAACGGCATCGCGGTGCCGCAGGTGGCCGTGACCGTAACCGACAAGGGCGGCACGGTGTACGTGATCGACGACGAGGGCAAGGCGCAGGTGCGCCCGGTCAAGCTCGGCGCGATGTTCGACGACAAGTGGATCATCGAAAGCGGCCTCAAGGTGGGCGACAAGGTCATCACCAACAACCTCCAGAAGCTGCAACCGGGCGCTCCGGTGACGATCGCCACGCCATCGCCCGCCCCCTCGCGCAGCCCCACCCCTGCCTCAGCCCCCAAGTCGGCGGCCCCGGCTTCCTCGCGAGCGGAATAATTCATGGCCGATTTCTTCATCAGGCGACCCATTTTCTCGTGGGTCCTCGCGATCGGCATCCTGCTGTCGGGTATCCTCGCGCTGCGCTCGCTCGCAATCGAGCAATATCCCGATATCGCCCCGCCCTCGCTGACGGTTAGCGCGGTTTATACCGGCGCCGATGCTGCCACGGTCGAGCAGAACGTTACCCAGATCCTCGAACAGGAGATCAACGGGATCGAGGGCCTGCAATATATGTCGGCCACCAGTTCCTCGAACGGGTCGGCCAGCATCAATGTCACCTTCGCCCCCGGCACCGACATCGATATCGCGCAGACCCAGGTGCAGAACCGCCTGAGCAGCGTGGAATCGCGTCTGCCCGCGCAGGTCCGTCAGATCGGTGTGAGCGTGCGGCAGGCCAGCAACAGCTTCATGCTGGTGGTCGCGCTCAGTTCGAAGAGCGGCGAGATGAGCTCGCTCGACCTCGGCAACCTTGCCTCAAGCTACGTCGTCGACGAGCTGCGCCGCGTCCCCGGCGTCGGCGACATCACCCAGTTCGGCTCGTCCTATGCGATGCGCATCTGGCTCGATCCGCAGAAGCTCGCGTCCTACGGCCTCGCACCGAGCGACGTGACCGCTGCCATTCAGGAACAGAACGCCCAGATCGGTGCCGGCGCCATCGGCGACCAGCCGTTCGCCGATGGTCAGCAGATCACCGCCTCGATCGTCACCGACGACCGCCTGTCAACGGTGGAGGAATTCGAGCAGATCATCCTGCGCACCGAGACCGGCGGCAACACCGTGCGGCTTGGCGATGTCGCCCGCGTCGAACTCGGCGCGCAGACCTATGCCAGCGACTTCGCGCTGAGCGGCGCTCCGGCAGCGGGCCTTGCGGTCCAGCTTGCCACCGGTGCCAACGCGCTCGACACGGCCGCCGCCGTGAAGCAGCGCGTGAAGGAGCTGGAAGAGACCCTGCCCGACGATGTGATCGCAAGCATTCCCTACGACACCACGCCGTTCATCGAACTGTCGGTGGAAGAGGTGGTGGCAACGCTGCTTGAGGCGATGGTGCTGGTGTTCCTCGTGATGTTCCTGTTCCTGCAGAACTGGCGCGCCACCATCATTCCCGCGCTGGTCGTGCCGATTGCTCTGGCGGGCGCATGCCTTGGCCTGTGGGCCTTCGGCTTCACCATCAACGTGCTGACGCTGTTCGGCATGGTCCTCGCAATCGGTATTCTGGTCGATGACGCAATCGTGGTGATCGAGAACGTCGAGCGGATCATGACCGAAGAAGGCCTGCCCCCATTGCAGGCCACGCAGAAGGCGATGAAGGAAATCACCGGTGCCATCATCGGCATCACGCTCGTGCTGATCGCGGTGTTCGTGCCGATGGCCTTCTTCGGCGGCTCGGTCGGCGGGATCTATCGTCAGTTCTCGGTAACGCTGGCCTCGTCGATCTTCTTCTCCGCCGTGCTGGCGCTGACGCTGACGCCCGCCCTGTGCGCGACCTTCCTCAAGCCCGTACACCGCAAGGACAAGGCCGAACGCGAAGCCCCGACCACGCTGTGGGGCAAGGTGAAGTACAAGGCCGATCATTTCTTCGACGGGTTCAACAGCTGGTTCACGCGCATGACCGGCCGCTATGGCCGCACCAACGACAAGATCCTGTCGAAGCCGCTGCGCGCGCTGGTGGCATTCGTGCTGATCTGCGCCTTGACCAGCTTCCTCTACCTGCGCCTGCCCACCGCCTTCCTGCCGCAGGAAGACCAGGGCGACGTGATCACCGTGGTGCAGACCCCGCCCGGTGCCACCGCCGCGCGCACGCAGGAAGTGCTCGACGAGTTGCAGGCGTACTGGGACGAGCAGCCCGAAGTGAAGACCGTCATCACCGCCAAGGGCTTCAGCTTCTTCGGCAACGGCCAGAACAACGCGATGATGTTCGTGCGCCTGACCGACTGGTCGGAGCGCAAGAAGCCCGAGAACAGCGCTGCCGCGCTGGCCGGGCGCGCGATGCAGCGGTTTGCCGGGATTTCCGACGCCACGGTGTTCGTGATCCAGCGTCCGGCGATTCAGGCGCTCGGCAATGCCAGCGGGTTCACGATGAAGATCGAGGATCGCGCCGGGCTTGGCCGCGAAGCGCTCGAAGCCGCGCGCAATCAGGTGCTTGGCGCCGCGATGCAGAGTCAGGTCGTGGTGGGCGTGCGGCCCGAAGAACAGGCCGATAACCCGCAGCTCGAAGTGAGCGTCGACCGGGTCCAGGCGCGGGCGCAGGGGCTGTCGATCAACGCCGTCAACTCGGCGCTGGCGGTCAACTTCGGCTCGGCTTACGTCAACGACTTCCCGCGCGAAGGCCGCATCCAGCGCGTGATCGTGCAGGCCGATGCCGCCTATCGCATGACGCCGGAGGACATCCTCGCCCTGCGCGTGCCCAACGCCAACGGCGGACTGGTGCCGTTCAGCAGCTTTGCGCAGGTAAAGTGGAGCGCCGGACCGCCGAGCCTTGCCCGCTACAACGGCTATCCGGCGATGACGATCTCGGGGCAGGCCGCGCCGGGCCAATCGTCGGGTGACGCACTCGCCGAGATGGAAAAGATCGCCAAGAGCCTGCCAGCCGGCATGAGCTATGAATGGACCGGGCTGAGCTTCGAAGAGAAGGAAAGCGCGGGCCAGGTCGGGATCCTGCTGGGCCTGTCGCTGCTGGTGGTGTTCCTGCTGCTGGCTGCGCTGTACGAAAGCTGGGCCGTGCCCTTTGCCGTGCTGCTGATCATTCCGGCAGGCGTGCTTGGCTCGGTGCTATTCTCGATGCTGCGCGGGTTCTCGGCAGACGTCTACTTCAACGTCGGCCTGATCACCATCATCGGCCTTGCCGCGAAGAACGCGATCCTGATCGTCGAATTCGCCATCGAGCGCGAGGCGCAGGGCAAGTCGGTCCTGGAGGCAGTCGAGGAGGCGGCACGGCTGCGTCTGCGGCCGATCCTGATGACCTCGCTCGCCTTCGTTGCCGGCATGATCCCGCTGGTGATCGCTTCGGGCGCCGGTGCTGCCAGCCGCGCGGCAGTGGGCACCGGCGTGATGGGCGGGATGATCGCGGCAACCGCCATCGGCATCTTCCTCATCCCCGTACTCTACCTGCTGGTGCGCAAGTACCTGAGCCGCCACGCACCCGCGGTGGCTGGCGCGCCCGCCATTCCTGAGGAGGCCTCGGCATGACGCGCCGCCTGATCACCATCGCCCTGCTGGGCACTGCGCTCACCGGCTGCGTCAACCTCGCGCCCGATCATGTGCGGCCCGAGCTTGCCAATGCCAGCGACACCGCGTGGGAAGCCGACCTGCGGCCCGACGGGACGCTGGTGGCCAGCACACTCGCCTGGCAGGATTACTTCGTCGATCCGCGTTTGCAGGCGCTGATCTCGACCGGCCTTGCCAACAACCGCGATCTGATCGCCGCCACCGCGCGGATCGATCAGGCGCGCGCGCAGTATCGCATTCAGGATGCCGAGCGTCTGCCCGACCTCAATGCAACCGGATCGGTGACCGACAGCCGCTCGCGGTTTTTCGGCGCTCCGGGCAGCCCCACCACCATCGAGACGACAAATTACAATCTCGGTGTCGCCGTCCCTGCGTTCGAGCTGGATTTCTGGGGCCGCGTGGCAAACCTCAGCGAGGCGGCGCGCGCGCGCTATCTGGCGACCGAGGCCGCACAGCGGGCGTTCTATCTCTCGCTGATCGGCAATATCGCCAGCACCTATTTCCAGATCGCCGAAACCGACCAGCAGATCGCGCTGGCCGAAGCGACTGCCGAAAGCCGCCGCGACGCGCTGCGGATCGAGAATCTGCGGCTTGAGGCGGGTGTAGAATCGGGCCTGTCGAGCGAACAGGCGCGTTCCCTGCTGACCACGGCCGAACAACAGCTCGCCAGCCAGCGGCAGAACGCCGCCACCTTGCGCAACCGCCTGCGTGTGCTGGTCGGCGGACGCATTCCCGGCGAGTTGCCCGAGGGGCTGCCGCTCACCGCACAGGTCAACACGGTTCCGCTTGCCGCGGGCCTGCCGTCCGACCTGCTGCTGGCCCGGCCCGACATCGTGCAGGCCGAGCACGAACTGCGCGCCGCCCGTGCGAACATCGGCGCGGCGCGGGCTGCGTTCTTCCCCTCGATCAGCCTCACTGGCAACGCCGGCTATGCCTCCACCGACCTTTCGGACCTGTTCGATTCCTCCGGCTTCGGCTGGTCGTTCGGGCCGAGCATCAGCCTGCCGATCTTCGATAACGGCGGCCGTCAGGCCAACCTCGACTATGCCAGGGCGCTCGAAGTCGAAGAGGTCGCGAACTACGACAAGACGGTGCAGACCGCATTTCAGGAAGTGGCCGACGCGCTCGCCGGTCGCCGCTGGATCGCCGAGCAGATTTCCGCGCAGCAACGCAACATCGTGGCGCTGGAGCAAATCGCCCATATCGCCCGCGTTCGCTATCGCGAGGGTGTGGCAGAATATCTCGAAGTGCTCGATGCCGAGCGCAGCCTGTTCTCGGCCCGGCAGACGCTGTTGGCGACCGAGCGGGCAGCCGATCAGAACGCGGCCAGCCTCTATATTGCGCTGGGCGGCGGGATGCTGAGCGAAGCGCCGCGAGACTGAACCCGTGCCTGTCCTGCGAGAGGGGCGCTGGAGCCTGCGGCCTGGCGCCCTCCTCAGGACGGACGGACAGAGGAACTCAGGCGAGCCGCGCGAAGTTTGCCGCTCCGGGTGACGGGGCTGGTGTGCGGGGCGCGGTTTCGTCTGCTTCCTTGGTGCAGATCGTGTTCAGGCAATCGAGAATCTGGCGGAAGGCTGCGCGCTCCACGCCGTAGAACACCATCTTGCCCTCGCGCCGGGTGGTGACCAGCCCGGCCTGCCGCAGGATCGCCAGTTGCTGCGAGAGGCTCGGCTGACCGATGCCGCCGATCTCCTCGATCTCGCCGACATTGCGCTCCCCCTCGCACAGGATCTTCAAAATCCCCAATCGCACCGGATGGGCCAGCGCCTTCAATTCCTCGACCGGAAGGTCCTCGTCGCTCATTGCGCGCCTCCCTTCAGGAACCAGGCGGTCGGCTCATCGGCGGCGAAGACCTCGTCAAGCGACACGCTGACGGGCTGGAGCAACTCTTCCCCCTGCTGCCAGTTGGCAGGGGCAAGCTGATCCTTGCCCACCGCCTGCAGGGCATCGAGGATCCGCAGCATCTCGGGGATCGAGCGGCCCACATTGGTCGGGTAGCAGGTCATCGCGCGGATCGTGCCCGCCGGGTCGATGAAGAAGGTGGTGCGCACCGCCCCGCTGTCCGCATCCTCGGCGCCGACCATGCCATAGGCACGGGCGATCACCATGGTCGGGTCTTCGATGATGGGGAAGCGCACCTCCACGCCGGTCCGGTCGCGAATCATGCGCAACCACGCGAAGTGCGAGAACAGGCTGTCGACCGACAGTGCCATCAGCGCACAATCGCGCTTGGCGAAGTCCTCCGCCGCGCGCGCCAAGGCGACGAACTCGGTGGTGCAGACCGGGGTGAAGTCCGCCGGATGCGAGAACAGGATCAGCCAGCTTTGGCGAAAATCGGCAAGCCGCACGGGGCCTGCCGTGCTGCGGGCGGTGAAGTCGGGGGCCGGATCGCCAATGCGCAGGCCGGAGCATGGGCCGGATGAAGGAATATTGTCACTCATGCCCCCTCTCTAGCACTTGACAGGACAAAAGCAACACATATACATAAAACGTGTATCTGACTAAGTGAGGAGCTGGTCATGACGAATGTGAGCAAGACCGCAGACAAGGCTCTGGCCGCTGCCACCGCGCAGGTCGAAGCCGTGCTCGCTGGCAAGGCATTGCGCCCTGAAATCGCCAGCTTTTTTGACGAACCCACCAACACTGTCAGCCATGTCGTGTGGGATGGGCAAAGTCGCGAGGCAGCGATTGTCGACTCGGTGCTCGACTACGACCCCAGTTCGGGCCGCACCAGGCACGATTCGGCCGATAGACTGATCGCCTTCGTAAAGGAACAAGGCCTCAAGGTCAGCTGGCTGCTCGAAACGCACGCCCATGCCGATCACCTGTCGGCAGCGCCCTATCTCAAGGAGCGGCTCGGCGGGACGGTCGCCATCGGGCAGCAGATCGTCACCGTGCAGGGCGTGTTCGGCAAGCTGTTCAACGCCGGAGCCGATTTCCACCGCGATGGGTCGGATTTCGACCACCTGTTCGCCGATGGCGATACTTTCCAGATCGGCAAGCTGCCCGTCACCGTGCTGCATGTGCCCGGCCACACGCCCGCCTGCATCGCCTATGTCGTGGGCGATGCGGCCTTCGTCGGCGATACCATGTTCATGCCCGACTACGGCACCGCGCGGGCGGACTTTCCCGGCGGCGATGCGCGCCAGCTGTTCCGCAGCCTGCGCCGCATCCTCGAACTGCCCGAGGCGACACGCCTGTTCATGTGTCACGACTACCTGCCCGCGGGCCGCAGCGACTACGTCTGGGAAACCACCGTGGCGGCTGAGCGCGCTGGCAACATCCACGCCCATGACGGCGTGAGTGAGGACGAGTTCGTGAACATGCGCGAGGCGCGCGATGCCACGCTCGACATGCCGCGCCTGATCCTGCCCTCGGTGCAGGTGAACATGCGCGCCGGGCACCTGCCGCCCGCCGAAGACAACGGCGTGACCTACCTCAAAATTCCGCTGAACGCCGTCTGATGCTGCCCGGTTTCCCTCATGCCGAGCCGCTGGCTGGCCTTGCCGGCGGCATTCTGATCGGGCTTGCGGCGGCGGTGATGCTGCTCGGCTCTGGCCGGATCGCCGGTGTCTCGGGCATTTTCGCCCGCGCCACCGGAGTGGCCAGCAGCTCGATGCCGCGCCTCGCCGCCTGGGCCTTCGTGCTCGGACTGCCGTTGGGAGCGCTGCTGGTGATGGCGCTGAACGGCCCGCTGGAACCGCGCTTCCTGTCGCTGCCGTGGATCGCAGTTGCCGGGCTTGTCGTCGGTGTTGGCACGCGGCTCGGCTCGGGCTGCACCAGCGGCCATGGCGTCTGCGGCGTTTCGCGCCTGTCGCCGCGTTCGCTGGTGGCGACGCTCACCTTCATGGCCACCGGCATTGCCACGGTGGCCGCCATCAACGCTCTCACCTGAAGAGGAGGTTTCAATGCCGAAGAACATGGGATCGCTTGACAAGACCCTTCGCCTCGTCGTCGCGGTGGTCCTCGTGGCCCTGGCCGCGAGCGGAACAATCGAAGGCGCGCGCGCGACAATCGCCTATGTGGTGGCCGCCGTGTTCGTGGTGACGAGCCTCGTTTCGTTCTGCCCGCTGTACGTGCCGCTGGGGATGAACACATGCGGCAAAGACTGACTTCCGAAGCGCTCGTGGCGCTGGTGGCGGGCGTACTGTTCGGCGCGGGTCTCGCGCTGGGCGGCATGACCGACCCGGCGCGCGTGCGCGGGTTCCTCGATCTGTTCGGCAACTGGGATCCGACGCTGGCCTTCGTGATGGGCGGCGCGGTGCTGGTCATGGCCATGGCCTGGCTGATCCAGCCGCGCATGATTCGCCCGCTGTTCACCGATGTGTTCAACCTGCCCAAGGCACGCGACATCACTCCGCGCCTCGTGATCGGGGCCGGACTGTTCGGCGTGGGCTGGGGTCTGGCCGGCCTATGCCCCGGTCCCGGCATCGCAGCGCTGGTAATCGAACCCCTATCTGCGGCAGTGTTCGTGGCGACCATGCTTGTCGGCATGGTTCTGGTTCGCCTGTTCGAAAAGGACGCATAATGGATATTCGCCCCGTCTCCGCCCACATCGCCGTCGCCCCGCAGATTCAGCCCGAGGACATGGCCGATCTCGCCGCGCAAGGCTTCGTCGCCGTGATCTGCAACCGCCCCGACGGCGAAGAGCCCGGCCAGCCCACCGTCGCCACCATGCGCGCCGCGGCAGAGGCGGCGGGCCTTGCCTATCACCACATCCCGATTGCGAGCGGCCAGTTCACCCGCCCTGCCATCGAAGCCTACGCCGCCGTGCGTCGGGGAACTCCCGGCAAGGTGCTCGCCTACTGCCGCTCGGGCACACGCTGCGTGACGCTGGAAACGCTCGCCAATCCCGACGATCTCCCGCTGTCCGAACGCATCAGCAACGCCGCCAATGCGGGCTACGACCTATCCCCCCTCGCCGCGCAGCTTCAGGACTGAGCGGACTATAACCATGCTGGCGCGGCTGTTTCCGATCCTGCAATGGGGCCGCACCTACAATGCGCAAGCACTGAGCGACGACCTCGTCGCGGCGGTGATCGTCACCATCATGCTGATCCCGCAGAGCCTCGCCTATGCGCTGCTCGCGGGATTGCCGCCGGTGGTCGGGCTCTATGCCTCGATCATGCCGCTGGTCGCCTATGCCGTGTTCGGCACCAGCCGTGCGCAGGCGGTGGGCCCGGTGGCGGTGGTGAGCCTGATGACCGCATCGGCCGCCGGAGCCGTCGCCGCGCAAGGCACGCCCGAATATCTGGAGGCGGCGATCACGCTGGCCGCGCTGTCGGGGGTGATTCTGGCCGTGATGGGCTTCCTGCGGCTGGGGTTCCTTGCCAACCTGCTGTCGCAACCGGTGAACGCGGGCTTCATGACCGCAAGCAGCGTGCTGATCGCCACCAGCCAGCTCAAGCAGTTGCTGGGCGTGAAAGTGGGCGGCGATACCTGGCCCGAGATGCTCGGTGCGCTGGCTTCGCAGCTCACACATATCAACTGGGTGACGCTCGCCATCGGCCTGCCGGTGACGCTGTTCCTGTTCTGGGTGCGCAAGGGCGCAAGGCCGCTGCTCATCCGGCTCGGAATGCCGCCGCGTCCTGCCGACTTGCTGGCCAAGACCGGGCCCGTCTTCGCCGTGCTGGTGACGATCGTGCTGGTGGCGGCACTCGACCTTACCGACAGGGCCGGGGTCGAGGTGGTCGGCGCGGTGCCGCAAGGCTTGCCGCCGTTCTCCCTGCCCTCGGGCGACCCCGCGCTGCTGGGCAAGCTGTGGGTGCCGGCGCTGCTGATCTCGATCATCGGCTTCGTCAGCAGCATCTCGGTCGCCCAGACGCTCGCCGCCAAGCGGCGCGAGCGGATCGAGCCCGATCAGGAGCTGATCGGCCTTGGCGCCTCGAACATCGCCTCGGCACTGAGCGGCGGCTTTCCGGTGACCGGTGGCTTCGCCCGCTCGGTGGTGAACTTCGACGCCGGGGCAAAGACCCAGGCCGCCGGAGCTTTCACCGCCGTGGGTATTGCGCTGGCCTCGCTGTTCCTGACCCCGCTGCTGTACCACCTGCCCACTGCCACGCTGGCCGCGACGATCATCGTCGCCGTGCTCAGCCTCGTCGACTTCACGATGCCGGTGCGCTTGTGGCGCTATTCGAAAAGCGACTTTGCCGCCCATATGGCGACCATCGCCGTCACCTTGCTGGCAGGAGTCGAGCTGGGGGTGATTACCGGGGTCGCGGTGGGGCTGCTCCTGTTCCTGTGGCACACCAGCCGCCCGCATGCCGCCGTGGTCGGGCGCGTGCCCGAGACCGAGCACTTCCGCAACGTCGAGCGGCACAAGGTCTTCACCGCACCGCACATCCTCTCGATCCGCATCGACGAGAGCCTGACCTACCTCAACGCCCGCTGGCTGGAGGAATATGTGCTCAGGCTGGTGGCCGAGCGCCCTGCCCTGCGCCATGTGATCCTGATGGCCAGCGCCGTGAACGAGATCGACGCCTCGGGCCTCGAAAGCCTCGAAGCGATCAACCAGCGGCTGGCCGACGGCGGCATCCGCCTGCACCTGTCCGAAGTGAAAGGCCCGGTGATGGACCGGCTCCAGCGCACCCATTTCCTCGATGACCTCGGCGGCAAGGTCTATCTCAGCCAGGCACGCGCCTTTGCCGAATTGCTCGACGATGATGGCAGCACGCCGGTTCAGAGCGCCGACTGGGCGCGCGGCATGATCTGATGGCCGTGATCCCCGACAAGGACGCACGCTGCCGCAGAATCGCAGCGCTGATCGAGGCCGGCGGCGGGGTTTGCGAAAGCTGTCGTGCCAACGGCGTGTCGGAGAAAACCTTCTATCGCTGGCGAAAGACGCAATCGATCACCCAGCTCAAATAATCACTTAAATTAATCGATAGACCCATTGTCTCATCGGGAGGAAAGGCCTAGGCCGCCATCAGTCCTCACTCAGCCCTAGGTGAGCCTTATGTTTGAAGCCTCCGACGCGCTCCTCCTCGCGCGCATCCAGTTTGCCTTTACGGTGAGCTTTCACTTCATCTTCCCTGCCTTCTCGATCGGACTGGCGAGCTACCTCGCGGTGCTCGAAGGGCTGTGGTTGAAGACCGGCAAACAGGTCTATCTCGACCTGTTCAAGTACTGGCTGAAGATCTTCGCCATGGCCTTTGCCATGGGCGTGGTCTCAGGCATCGTCATGTCCTATCAATTCGGCACCAACTGGTCGGTCTTCTCCGACAAGGCCGGATCGGTGATCGGCCCGCTGATGGCCTACGAAGTGCTGACCGCCTTCTTCCTCGAGGCGGGCTTCCTCGGCGTGATGCTGTTCGGCATGAACAAGGTCGGCAAGAAGCTGCACTTCACCGCCACGCTGATGGTGGCCGTGGGCACCTTTATCTCGGCATTCTGGATCCTTTCGGCCAACTCGTGGATGCAAACGCCCACGGGCTATGAAATTGGCGCGAACGGCCAGTTCCTGCCGGGCGAGAGCTGGTTCGACATCGTCTTCAACCCCAGCTTTCCCTATCGCCTCGTGCATACGGTGATCGCCGCCTATCTCACCACCGCCTTCGTGGTCGGCGGCGTGGGCGCCTGGCACCTGCTCAAGGACAAGACCAACCAGCACGCGCGCAAGATGTTCTCGATGGCAATGTGGATGGCTGCGCTGGTCGCTCCGGTGCAGATTTTCGCGGGTGACATGCACGGGCTTAACACGCTCGAACATCAGCCGACCAAGGTCATGGCGATGGAGGGGCACTACGAAAGCCACTCCGATGGCGCGCCGTTCTACCTGTTCGGCATTCCCAACGACAAGACGCAGAAGCTCGACTACGCGGTCGGCATTCCCAAGCTTTCGAGCCTGATCCTCAAGCACGACCTCGACGCCCCGCTGGCCGGGCTCGACACCGTGCCCGACGCCGATCAGCCGCCGGTCTTCCCGGTGTTCTGGGCCTTCCGCATCATGGTGGCGATCGGCACCTGCATGATGCTGCTCGGCTTCTGGAGCCTGTTCGCCCGTTGGCGCGGCACGATCTACGATTGGCCGCTGCTGCACCGTGCCGCCATCGTGATGGGGCCGAGCGGTTTCGTGGCGGTGATCGCCGGGTGGGTCACCACCGAAGTCGGCCGTCAGCCCTTCACCGTCTATGGCCTACTGCGCACCGCACAATCGGCCAGTCCGCTCGATGCCCCGGCAGTCGCAGCCAGCCTGCTGGCCTTCGTGCTCGTCTATTTCGCCGTGTTTGGCGCGGGCGTTTGGTACATCCTGAAGCTGATGCAGAAGCCGCCTCACACCGGCGAGAAGGGCGTCAAGAGCACAGAGAAGGGGCCGGTGCGCGCCGCCGGCATCACGCCGGGGCCGTCGCAGAATCCTGGCGACCCCTCTGTCCTGCCCGAAGATCACAAGGAGGCGACCGATGGCCGTTAATGTCGATCTCACCACCGTCTGGGCCTTCATCATCGCCTTCGGCGTGTTCGCCTATGTGGTGATGGACGGGTTCGATCTGGGTATCGGGGTGCTGTTCCCCACCTTCGAGCCGGGGCCGGAGCGCGACCGGGCGATGAACTCCATCGCCCCGGTCTGGGATGGCAACGAAACCTGGCTGGTGCTTGGCGGCGGCGGGCTGTTTGCGGCCTTCCCGCTTGCCTATGCGGTGATCCTGCCCGCGACCTATCCGCTGATTATCGCGATGCTGCTGGGCCTCGTGTTCCGCGGTGTCGCCTTCGAGTACCGCTGGCGCGATCCGGGCCACCGTGCGTTCTGGGACATGGCTTTCACCGGCGGATCGCTGGTGGCGGCGATGAGCCAGGGCATGATCCTCGGTGCGATCCTGCAGGGCATTGAAGTCGTCGACCGCACCTATGCCGGAAGCTGGTTCGACTGGTTCACTCCCTACACCTTGCTCACCGGGCTGGGCGTGGTGGCTGGCTATGCGCTGCTCGGCAGCACCTGGCTGATCTGGAAGCTCGATGGCGAGGCGCAGGTCCATGCCCGCAAGCTGGCCATGCGCGCCGGGGCCGCGACGCTGATCCTGATGGCCGGAGTCAGTCTCTATAACGTGGCGCTGAACGAAACCTACGCCGCCAAGTGGCTGAGCGCACCGGAGCTATACTATGCCGCCCCGGTGCCGATCCTGACCGCCGTGGTCGCGCTGTCGCTGCTGCGCGCCATCCTCAAGGAGCGCAACTCCAAGCCGTTCTGGCTGGCGATCCTGCTGTTCCTGTTCGGCATGGCGGGCCTTGGCTTCACCATCTGGCCGAACGTGGTGCCGCCCGGAATCACCATCTGGGACGCCGCCGCGGCCGAAAGCAGCCAGATCTTCATGCTGGTGGGCGTTGCCATCACCATGCCGCTGATCATCGCCTACACCGGCTGGGCCTACTGGGTGTTCCGCGGCAAGGTGGGCGATGAAGGCTACCATTGATGAAGCCCGAGGATAACCCGGCCGACGAGTCGCCGCTGTGGCAGCGACTCGTCTGGCTGGCCGCGATCTGGGCAGGCAGCGTGACGGTGCTGGGCGCGGTCGCCTATGTGCTGCGGCTATGGATTGCACCGTAGGAGCTTTCGCTCGTGCAGCAAAACCCGCGCTCGGCCCCTTGTAATCCTCCCGTAACATCGCCATTGGGGTCTCGCCCGCAGCTACCCCCACGGACCCCATGATCACGACGCATCCTTTCTACGACGCGGACGGCGACAAATTGCGCGAAGAATGCGGCGTGTTCGGCGTAATCGGCGCTGCCGATGCCGCTGCCGCCACCGCGCTCGGCCTCCACGCCCTGCAACATCGCGGCCAGGAGGCCGTTGGTATCAGCGCCTTCGACGGTACAGAGATCTACACCCGGCGCGGCCTCGGCCATGTCGCGGAGAACTTCTCCTCCGAGGAATCGCTGGCCGAACTGCCCGGCCACATGGCCGTCGGCCACGTGCGCTATTCGACCACCGGCGGGTCGGGCCTGCGCAATGTGCAGCCGCTCTATGCCGATCTTGCCAGCGGCGGCTTTGCCGTGGCGCATAACGGCAACATTTCCAACGCGATGCGGCTCAAGGCCGACCTAGTGAAGAACGGCGCGATCTTCCAGTCGACCTCCGACACCGAGGTGATCATCCACCTCGTCGCCACCAGCCGCTATCACACCATGCTGGATAAACTGGTCGACGCGCTGCGGATGGTCGAGGGGGCCTATGCGCTGCTGGTGATGACCCCGCGCGGTATGGCCGCCTGCCGCGATCCGCTGGGCATCCGCCCGCTGGTGATGGGCAAGCTGGGTGATGCCACCGTCTTCGCCAGCGAAACGGTTGCGCTTGACGTGGTCGGCGCGGACTTCGTGCGCCAGATCGAACCGGGCGAGCTGGTCGAGGTCGATCTCGACGGTTCGGTCCGCACACACCGCCCGTTCGGCAACAACCCTGCCCGCCCCTGCATCTTCGAGCACGTCTATTTCAGCCGCCCCGATTCGGTGTTCAACGAGCGCTCGGTTTACGAGAGCCGTCGCAGTATCGGGATGGAGCTGGCCAAGGAATCGCCGTGCGAGGCCGACATTGTCGTGCCCGTCCCCGATTCGGGCGTGCCCGCCGCCATCGGCTATTCGCAGCAGTCGGGCATTCCGTTCGAGCTGGGCATTATCCGTTCGCACTATGTCGGACGCACCTTCATCCAGCCCTCGGACGGCGCGCGCCACGCCAGCGTGAAGCGCAAGCACAATGCCAACCGCGCGTTGGTGGAAGGCAAGTCCATCGTGCTGATCGACGATTCGATCGTGCGCGGCACCACCAGCCTCAAGATCGTGCAGATGATGAAGGATGCTGGCGCACGGGAAGTTCACTTCCGCGTCGCCAGCCCGCCCACCGGCTATGGCTGCTACTACGGCGTCGACACGCCCGAACGCTCGAAGCTGCTGGCGGGACGGATGGACATCGAGGCGATGTGCAAGCACATCCAGGCCGACAGCCTCGCCTTCGTGTCGATTGACGGGCTCTATCGTGCGGTGGGTCTTCCCGGTCGCGACAAGGCCTGTCCGCAATATTGCGACGCCTGTTTCACCGGCGAATATCCCACAAGCCTCACCGATCTCGCGGCGCGCAGCGACGACTCGGCAAAGAAGACGCTCCCGGTCGGAAAGGTCGCCTGATGGCAGACAGCACTGCACCCCGCTCGCTTGAGGGGAAGATCGCGCTCGTCACCGGTTCCTCGCGCGGGATCGGTGCGGCCACGGCCAGGGCCCTCGCCGCCGAAGGCGCGCACGTGGTCATCACCGGACGCAAGGTCACCGACCTTGAGGCGGTGGAAGACGCAATCCACTCCGCTGGCGGCAATGCCACCATCGCGCCGCTGGACCTCACCGAAAGCGACTCGATCGCCCGCCTCGCCGAGGCCGTGGCGCAGCGGTGGGACAAGCTCGACATTCTCGTCATCAATGCCGCCACGCTGCCCACGCTCACCCCGGTGACGCAGATCGACCGCAAGCAGCTCAATCAGGCGCTGACGCTCAACGTGCTGGCGACGCAGGCGCTGCTCTCGGCCTTCGATCCGTTGCTGAAGCGCGCCGAGGCGGGCCGGGTCATCGGCGTGACCAGCTCTGTCGGGGCTGAACCGCGGGCATTCTGGGGAGCCTATGGCGCAACCAAGGCCGCGTTCGACAACCTGCTGATGAGCCACGGACAGGAAATCGCCCGCATCTCCGAAACGCGAGTGGCGGTGCTCGATCCGGGGGCCACGCGCACCGCGATGCGCGCCCGCGCCTATCCTGGCGAAGACCCCGAGACGGTCAAGCCGCCCGAATCCGTGGCGGACTTCATCGTGACCATGCTGCGCGACGATTTCCCCAACCTGCACCGTGTGAGAGTGTCAACGGGCGCTTAACCGCCTTTGCTGACAGCAAAGTAACCCTGAGGCGGGATACTGAGTGATGGACGGCCATGGAGGCCGCTCTCGATTGCGACCATCACCGGACCCGCCCCATGACTGTGCAGAACCCTCCCCAGGACTACTATTTCTCCGCGCAGGAAGACCGCAGCGACCATCGGATGGCGATGATGATCCCGGCCAAGCTGCGGGTGCCCGGTATGCGCGCCTTTCCCACGGTGGTGAACGATCTGTCGCTATCGGGCTTTTCAGCCTCGGCGGTGAGCCGCATGCATCCCGGTTCGGTGTGCTGGCTGACCCTGCCCGGTCTCGAATCGCAGCAGGCCGAGGTGGTCTGGTGGGACGACGGGCTGGTCGGGTGTGCCTTTGTTAACCTTCTGTCGCCTATTGTGCATGACGCGATCCTGACGCGCTATCGCGACTAGCAACAGCGCCGCATCGCGTCACGCCCCGCCTTCGCCGCCGCGATGGCAGGCCATTGCCTCCTTCGTTTAGCGACCCCGGACACTTTGGCCTGCCTTCGCGGCGGCGCGTGGTAGGCAGATTTAGTCTGCCTTCGACGCGCGCGCGTCCACAGCGGCCTGCACCGCCTCATAAAAGCGGGTGCGCTCGGCCATTACGCCGTCGTTGGTGCTGGCAACGGGCCAGTCGGCATTGGTGGCTATCACCAGTTGACGCGCCGGGTCGATGAAGATGCCCTGCCCAAAGATCCCGCTCGCGCCGAAACCACCACCGGGATAGGTCCACCACTGGTAGCCATAGCCGCGCCCACGGTCGGTATCGAAGTGCTTGGTGGTGGCCTCGGCAAACCAGTCCTCGGGCACCACGCGCTGGCCGCCCGCCATGCCGTTATCGAGCACGAACTGCCCGAACCGCGCCATATCGCGGGTGCGCGCCTGGAAACAGCAACCGCCCATCTCGCGCCCCGTCGAGTTGAGCAGCCATGAGGCATCGGCCTCCATCCCGTAGGGCCGCCAGATCTTCTCCGACATGTAGTCCGCCAGCGACTTGCCCGTGGCCGCCATAACCAGCGCGCCGATCATGTTGGTCTCGCCGGTGTTGTAGTGCCAGCGTTCACCCGGCGGGGCGGCGCGCGAAAGGGTGCGCATATAGGAGACGGTCGCGTCCATATCGCCCTCGGGCTTGTGCGCATTGAAGCGGGCGACGTCGGAAGCGGGGTCGGTGTAGTCCTCGTTCCAGGCCACGCCCGAACTCATCGTCAGCACCTGCCGGATGGTCACGCCATCGTAAGCCGAGCCCTTCAGGTCGGTGATATAGCCAGTGATCGGATCGTCGAGGCTTTTGATCGCGCCATCCTGCAAGGCCGCGCCGACCAGCGTCGAGGTCAGGCTCTTGGCGACCGAAAAGCTGGTCCACTTGCCCTGCCCGTCGAAACCGAGGCCGTAGCTTTCGTAGACCCGCTTGCCGTCGACGAGAATCACAATGGCGGCGCTGCGCTGGCTTTTCTCGAACGCGGCCATGTCGATCCCGATGGCGAGCGGCTCGCCTTTCGGCAGCGCCCTCACCTCGCCGCCCGCCGCGCCCACGTGGCTTTTGGCGAGGAACGGGAACTGGTCCATCGCGCGGAACATCGCGTCACGGGCGTCCTGATCCCAGAACAGCACATCGGTGTCGGTCGGTGGGTTGAGCAGCACTGCGCGTTGTTCGCGGGTCAGCAAGGCAAACGCCGCAATCACGGCCAGCGCGACCACCAACAGCGCAATGGCGAGTATCTTCTTCATCGCTTCACCAGCGTCACCTGACTGACCTCGATCCCGCCCCCACGAAAGCCGCCTTCGCAATACATCAGGTAGTAGCGCCAGAGCCGGATAAAGCGCTCGTCGAAGCCCGCGGGCAGGCGCTGCTCGGCCACGGCAGAATCGAAGCTTTTCCGCCACGCTTTCAGCGTCTCTGCATAGTCGAGCCCGAAGTCCTCCTGATCCTCCCACGCGAGGCCGCGCTGTTCGGCGAGGCGGCGGAACTCGCTGGTGCGCAGCAGCATCCCGCCGGGGAAGACATAGGCCTGAATGAAGTCGGCGCTGGCGGCATAGGCGTCGAAAATATCGTCGCGGATAGCGATATACTGGATCGCCGCCCGACCGCCGGGGCGCAGCACGCGGGCGATGCAGTCGAGAAAGGTGGGCCAGTATTCGCGGCCCAATGCCTCGACCATCTCGACGCTGACCACGCCGTCGAATTGGCCGGTCACATCGCGATAGTCCTGCTTGTGGAAGGCCACCGCAGGCCACTGCGCGCGGGCATGGGCGAGCTGCTGGTCGGAAATGCTGATCGCCTCGACATGCGGGACGCTGCGCGCAAGGTAAGCCGCGAGCGAACCCCAGCCGCAGCCCACTTCGAGCACGCTGGTGGGGCTCCCCAGCCGCTCCGCCAGCCGCTCCCACTTGCGGCGTTGTGCGGCTTCAAGGCCGTCGTCGCCCACGCGGTAGGCCGAAGAATAGGTCATGCTCGGATCGAGCCATGCGCCGTAGAAGTCGTTGCCGAGGTCGTAGTGCGCGTGAATGTTCTTCTCGGCCTGCGCGCGGGTGTTGCGCTTGAGCGCGTGCAACAAGCGCGCCGCCAGCCGCCACGGTCCCTTGGCGCGGGCGGTGTCGCCGAGGCTCGCGGCATTGGCCATAAACAGCGCGAACAGCGGGACCGGGTCAGGGCTGTCCCACTCGCCCGCCTCCCACGCCTGATACCAGCCAACCGACCCTCCCGTGGCCAGCCGCACCAGCGCGCGCCAGTCTTTCAGATGGACCTCGCATTCGAAGCCGGGAGCATGGCCGCCGAGCGTCCGGCGCGTGCCATCGGGCAGCACGGCATGGATTGCGCCGCTGGTCAGACGCTCGTCGATGCGGTCGATAATGCGGGCAAAGCCGGGGGCGAACAGGCGGGCGAACAGGCCCGGACGCGCACCAAACTGCGCCCCCGCGCCGAGCAATGCCGTTCCTCTCGCCTCGCTCACGCCCATGGCCTGTCTTATGGACAAGCGCCCGCCACTGGGCAAGCCGCGAAGCTAGTCCTTGGCCTCACGATAGGCGCTGAGAGCCCGCTCGCGCGCTTCCTTATGGCCGATGATTTTCGCCGGATAGTCGCCGCGTTTGTCGTCCGCCGGATCGTGGATTTCTCTGTCGGACAAGTGCGCCAGTTCGGGCACCCACTGGCGGATATAGCCCGCCGCATCGAATTTTTCGGACTGGCTGAGCGGGGCCATGATCCGCACGAACATGTTCGAATCGACCCCCGTGCCGCTCACCCACTGCCAGTTGACGCCGTTGCTGGCATAGTCGGCATCGACCAGCGTATCCCAGAACCAGCGCTCGCCCTCGCGCCAGTCGATCAGCAGGTGCTTTACGAGGAAGCTCGCCGCGATCATGCGCACGCGGTTGTGCATCCAGCCGCTGTGCCAGAGCTGGCGCATCCCGGCATCGACAATCGGGTAGCCGGTGCGGCCCTGTTGCCAGGCCTCAAGCTCCGAGGCGATCACATGGCCGCGGTTGGGATTGCGCCAGAGGCCGTCATCGTAGCCGTCGCGATAGCTTTTCACCGGGTAGTCGGGGAACTGGCAGATCACGTTCTGCGCATAGTCGCGCCACAGCAGTTCGGAGCGATAGACCCGCGCGCCTTCAGAGGTGTAGCGGCTCATCGCCTCCCATAGCATGGCGGGGGAAACCTCGCCGAAATGGAGGTGTGGGCTTAGCTTGGAAGAGCCGTCTATCGCCGGCAGGTTGCGGTCTTCATCGTAGTTGCTGACCACGTCGAGGAAGCTGTCGAAGCGCTCCATGGCCGCGCTGGTGCCTGCCTGCCATTCCTCGCGCAGACCGCCTGCCCAGTCGGGCTTGGTGGGGAGCAGGTTCCAGTCCGAAAGGCTGTCGCTGGCTGGCCATGTTTCGGGCGCGGAAAGCGCGGGTTCGGGGAGGATATCGAAGCCGTCGATGGCGGCGAGGCTCGCCTTCATGAACGGAGTGTAGATCTTGTAGGGCTCACCCGAGCCGGTGGTTACCGCACCGGGCGGCAGCAGGTAATTGCCGTCGTAAAGCTTGAGGTCGAGCCTGTCCTTCAGCGCGCCCTGAGCCCTGCGCCACCACGGCTCGTAATGGCGCAGCGCGTGGACGGCCTGCGCGCCGGTCTCTTCGGCCAGCTTGCACAGTTCCTCCACCGCATCCCCGCGCCGGAGGATGAGCTTGCTATGATGGCGGGCCAGATCGCGTTCCAGCGCCTCCAGCGACTGGTGCAGATACCAGCGCGAGGCGCCGCCATACTTGTGGTTCTTCGCCGCCGCGTCGTCGAGCACATAGACCGGGATGACCGGCCCCGCCTCGGCAGCGGCGGTGAAGGCGCGCTGGTCAGTGAGCCGGAGGTCGCGCCGGAGCCAGACGATCTGGGGTTTGGTCATATCACGAATCCCGTCTGTCCTGAGCTTGTCGAAGGACTGCTTTTCTCCGAGTGCGGCGCTAAAGGGAAAGACAGCCCTTCGACAAGCTCAGGGCGAGCGGTTCGGGGAGGGAAACGTCAATCTCCCGCAGCGGGTTCCTCACAAGCCACATCGGGCAGCGCCAGCGTGAAGCTGCTCGTCACCCCGCCCCCGTAATAGCGCGCATCGTGCAGCACCACCGAGCCATCCTCGGCCCGAGCAGCAAAGGGCGCGCGCGACCAGAACAGGAAGGCATCGAGCTGGCTGTTGGTCTGCCGCAAGGCATCGGTGTCCGGCCACTCACAGCGCTGCTCGGTGATCGGCTCAAGCGCGCCCGACCCGGAATTGCGCACCCACCAATCGTTCGCCGTCCCGACAATCGTCGAGCGACGCCAGAACACGACCGGCGGCGGGCTGCCGATGGCGATCTGCCCCGACACATGAGGCGCATCGAACTGCGCCGTTTCGGCGGCGTAGGTAATGCCCGCATTCACCCCGATATAGGCGAGCACCCCGGCCAGCGTCACGCGCCCGATCTTGCGCCAGTCCTGCCCCCGCTTCTCACGCCGCAGCGACAGCCACAGGCCCAGCCCCATGCCGAGCCACAGCCACAGATCGATAATGAACAGCACGTCGCCATAGAACCAGCGGTGCGAGAACGGTTCGAGCAGGCGGATGCCGTAGGTGTTCATCCAGTCGAGCGCCGGATGAGTCAGGCAGGCGATAAAGGCCAGCGCGAACAGCCAGCCGAAATGCACCGGCAACCGCCCCTCGGGTCGTTTACCCCGCTTCGCCTGCCAGCGATCATAACCCCACAGGATGCCCGCCAGGGCCAGCGGCAACAGCACCAGCGCGGGCGGGCCGTGGGTGATGCCGCGCCGAAAAGCCAGATACTCCAAGCCGGTCGTCCAGGCGAAGCAGGTGACATCGACATCGGGCAGGTTCGCGCCGATAATCAGCGCGGGCATGGCAAGGCCGGTCTTCTTTTTGAGACCGGCCTGCCCGATCAGCGCGCCGACGAGCGAATGGGTGAGATTGTCCATTCGCCCATGGCTAGCAGGTTCAGACCAGTTCGCCGAGCATCTGCGCGTCGAAGCCCTGCAACTCGCTCTGCCGACCCTCGCGCACCTTGTTGGCGAACTCCGGGTTGGCGATCAGCGCGCGGCCCACGGCGATGAGGTCGAACTCGCCTGCGTCCATGCGCCGCTCCAGTTCGCCGAGGTCGGCAACCTTGCTGCTCTGGCCCGCAAAGGCGGCGAGGAACTCGCCATCGAGCGCCACCGAGCCGACGCTGATCGTCGCCGCACCGGTCAGCTTCTTGGCCCATCCCGCGAAGTTCAGACCCTTCTCGCCGTCGATCTCGGGGAACTCGGGCTCCCAGAAGCGGCGCTGCGAGGCGTGGATCACGTCTGCCCCGGCAGCCACCAGCGGGCCGAGCCAGGCTTCCATCTCGGCAGGCGTCGGGGCGAGCTTGACGGTATAGTCCTGCTGCTTCCACTGGCTCACGCGCAGGATCAGCGGCATGTCGGCGGGCATGGCGGCGCGGACCTGCTTCACGATCTCGGCGGCGAAGCGGCTGCGTTCGGGCAGGGTCGCCCCGCCCCACTTGTCATCGCGGCGGTTCATTTCGCCCCAGAAGAACTGGTCGATCAGATAGCCATGCGCGCCGTGCAGCTCGATGGTGTCGAAGCCGAGCTTCACCGCATCGGCAGCAGCGCTGGCGAATTTGGCGACCGTGTCGGCCACATCCTCCTCACTCATCGCCTTGCCGAAGGGTTCGCCCTTGCCGTCGATGCCAGAGGGGCCTTCCGGCTCACCGGGGCGCGACAGATCGGGGCTCTGCGCCGGCACGAGACCGGTGTGCCACAGCTGCGGGGCGATCTTGCCACCTGCGCCGTGGACCGCCTCCACCACATGGCCCCAGCCCTCCAACGACTTGTCGCCATGGAAGGCGGGAATACCCGGATGATTGCGAGATTCGGGCCGGTCGATCCCGGTGCCTTCGGTGACGATCAGCCCGGTGCCACCCGCCGCGCGCTTGCGATAATACTCGGCCACGTTATCGCCGGGCACGCCCTGCGGCGAGAAGGTGCGCGTCATCGGTGCCATGACGATGCGGTTGGGCAGCGAGAGGCCCTTGATGCTAAGCGGATCGAACAGGACGGACATAAAACGGGATGCTCCGGTTGAGGGACTGTGGCGGCAAAGCTGGGAAGCAAGGTTGCAATAGACAACCCAGTTTGGGTGTAACCAAGAAAAACTTCGCGCGGCAGGCTGCGGCACCCGATCCGCATTCGTGCGTTCGTTTCGGAATGGGAATTTTACGGTGACCATGTTGATAGACCCGCGCCGCTGGCTGTTTCGCGAGCAGCGCTTCCTCGCGCTGTTTCTGCTGGGCGCGGCGCTGGTCGCCGGATTCGTGGCGCTGGCGGGCGAGATGCAGGAGGGCGAGACCCACGCTTTCGACATTGCCATTCTCAAGGCGCTGCGTGTGCCGGGCGATCCGGCGCACCTGATCGGGCCCGGCTGGCTGCAAACGGTCGCCACCGACATCACCGCGCTCGGCGGGGTGACGGTGCTGACGCTGGTAAGCCTGCTCGCAATCGCCTTCCTGCTGCTGCGCGGGCGCTGGCGGCAGGCGGGATTTACCGTGCTCGCAACGCTCGGCGGGGCGGTGATGGGCCACCTGCTGAAGGGGCTGTTTGCGCGCTCTCGCCCCGAGGCCGTGCCGCATCTGGTCGAGGTGACTTCGCTGAGTTTCCCGAGCGGGCATTCGCTCAACAGCGCCATCGTCTATCTGACATTGGCGGTGATGATCGCGCGCAGCTTCACCGACCGCACCAGCCGGGTGTTCACCGTGGCCGTGGCGGTGCTGCTGGTGCTGGCCATCGGCTGCACGCGGGTGCTGCTGGGCGTCCACTACCCGACCGACGTGCTCGGCGGGTGGACGCTGGGCGCGGCCTGGGCGCTGCTGGTGGGTGTGGTCGCCGACGTGCTGCAGAAGCAGCACCGGATCGAGGAGCCGAGCAACGGACAGGGCGAGGCCAAGGCCCCGCCCCATGATAGTTCAGCCTAGACCGGGTCTTGCGCGGTGCCGCTGACGGTCCAGGTCTGGCCCTTGGCAAGCAGCCTGGCGAGGTTGTTGTCCTTGCCCTCGACCGCCTTGGCGCGCTCCGCAATCACGGCGCTCTCGTAAGTCGGCTTGGGATCGTCGTAGATCACGCCGAGCGGCATCGGATAGGGGCCGAACTCCAGCTCGATCAGCATGTGCGCGAGCATCCGGTTCTTCGCGTCGTGGACGCAGACGCCCGCGGCCTCCCAGTCGCCATCGACGACATCCACCACCTCGAACGAGAAGGTCTCGGGCACCAGCTTGAGGCCCTTTATGTCGCCCTTCTTGGCATTGCCGAACAGCATCGGCTGACCGTGTTCGAGCCAAAGCTGGCGATCTTCCGCGCCCTTGGGAGCGGCGAAGTCGTCGAACACGTCCTTGTTGTAGACGATGCAGTTCTGGAAAATCTCGATGAAGGCCGCACCCTGATGGGCATGGGCTGCCTTGAGCACGTCGGGCAGGTTCTTGCTGACGTCGAACCCGCGCCCGATGAACCGCGCCCCCGAACCGAGCGCAAAGGCACAGGGGTTGGCCGGGTGGTCGACCGAGCCGAGCGGCGAGGTCGGCGTGCGGGTGTGCTCGCGGCTGGTGGGCGAATACTGGCCCTTGGTGAGGCCGTAGATCTCGTTGTTGAACAGCATGATCTGCATGTTCACGTTGCGGCGCAGCACGTGCATCATGTGGTTGCCGCCGATGGAAAGGCCGTCGCCATCCCCGGTGACGAGCCACACGTCGAGATCGGGGTTGGCGAGCTTCACGCCGGTGGCGAAAGCAGGCGCGCGACCGTGGATCGTGTGGAAGCCGTAGGTCTCCATGTAATAGGGGAAGCGGCTCGAGCAGCCGATCCCGCTGATGAAGACGGTGTTCTTCGGATCGGCGCCCAGCTGCGGCAAGGTGCGCTGCACCGCCTTGAGGATCGCATAGTCGCCGCAACCGGGGCACCAGCGGACCTCCTGGTCGGTTTCCCAGTCCTTGAGGGTGGTTTCGATCTTCGCAACTTCAGTCATATGCCAAACCTAGATTGTCCGCTCGTGCTGAGCTGGTCGAAGCACTGTCTTTGCTTGCGGCACGAACAGCGCTTGAAGAAAAAAGCAGCCCTTCGACACGCTCAGGGTGAGCGGGTCTCGGGGCCTTGTTCGTCACTCCGCCAACGCCAGTTCAATCGCCGCTTCCAGCTCGGCGATCTTGAACGGCTGGCCGCTCGTCTTGGTGTAGGGCTGGGCATCGACCAGCAGCTGGTCGCGCAGCACGGTCTTGAACTGGCCGGTGTTCATCTCGGGCACCAGCACCTTGTCGTACTTGCGCAGCAGCTCGCCCGAGTTGGCGGGCAGCGGCCAGATGTGGCGGAAGTGAATGTGGCTCACGTCCAGCCCCTTCTTGCGGCAGTTGTCGACCGCGCGGCGAATCGGGCCGAAGGTCGAGCCCCAGCCCACCACCGCGAGTTTGCCGCCCTCCTCACCCAGCGTCACACCCTGATCTGGCACGGTGATGCCGTCGATCTTGGCCTTGCGCGCATCGGTCATCGCCTGATGGTTTTCCGGCGAATAGTCGATGTTGCCGGTGCCTTCCTTCTTCTCGATGCCGCCGATGCGGTGCATCAGGCCCGGCGTGCCCGGCTTGATCCACGGCCGCGCACCCTTGGCGTCGCGCTTGTAGGGCAGCACCTTGCCATCGGGGTTGTTGTTCTCGGTCAGGAACTTCGCGGTGAAAGGTTCGAAGCTGTCAACGTCCGGCACCTTCCACGGCTCGGCCGCATTGGCGATATAGCCGTCGGTCAGCAGCATCACAGGGGTCATATATTCGACCGCGATGCGGCAGGCCTCGATCGCGCATTCGAACACGTCGCCCGGCGAGCTGGCCGCCACCACCGGGATCGGCGCATCGCCATTGCGGCCATAGACGGCTTGATAGAGGTCGCTCTGCTCGGTCTTGGTCGGAAGACCCGTGGAGGGGCCGCCGCGCTGCGAGTTGACGATCACCAGCGGCATTTCGGTCATCACGGCAAGGCCCATCGCCTCGCCCTTCAGCGCAATGCCGGGGCCCGACGAGCTGGTCACACCAAGCTGGCCCGCATAGCTCGCGCCAATCGAGGCGCAGATCGCCGCGATCTCGTCTTCCGCCTGGAAGGTGGTGACGCCGAACTCCTTCAATCGCGCGAGGTGATGCAGGATCGAGCTGGCCGGCGTGATCGGATAGCCGCCGAAGAACATCGGCAGACCGGCAAGCTGCGCGCCGGCCACGAGGCCGAGCGACACCGCTTCCGCGCCGGTTATGGTGCGATAGAGGCCGGGTGCGCTCTCGACCGGGCCGATGTGCACCTGCTTGAGCGGCCCGGACAGCTCCGCCGTCTCGCCATAGGCGTGGCCCGCGTTGAGCGCGGCGACGTTGGCAGCAGCGATATCGGGCTTGGTCCTGAACTTGGCGTTCAGCCAGTCGATCAGCGGCTGGCGATCACGGTCGAACATCCACAGCGCGAGGCCCAGCGTCCACATGTTCTTCGAGCGCAACGCATCCTTGTTACCGAGCCCGAAGTCCTTCACCGCCTCGATGGTCAGCGCGGAAATGTCGAAGGCGAGCAAGTCCCACTGCGCGAGGCTGCCGTCTTCGAGCGGGTTGCTCTCGTACTTGGCCTTTTCGAGGTTGCGCTTGGTGAACTCGCCGGAGTCGGCGATGATCAGGCCGCCGGGCTTGAGCGACGCCAGGTTCACCTTGAGCGCGGCCGGGTTCATCGCCACCAGCACATCGGGCGCGTCACCAGCGGTGCTGATCTCGCGGCTGCCGAAGTTGATCTGGAACGCCGAGACCCCGAACAAGGTGCCCTGCGGCGCGCGGATTTCCGCCGGAAAATCAGGGAATGTCGCCAGATCGTTGCCCGCCAGCGCGGTCGACAGCGTGAACTGCCCTCCGGTGAGCTGCATCCCGTCGCCGGAGTCGCCGGCAAAGCGCACGACAACCGCATCGGGGCTGGCATTGTGGATGATCGGGTCGGCGGTCTGGGTCGCCATAAAGCAAAAGGCCTTCGTCAAGAGAACTCGTCGGCCCTCGACCTAGGTTCGCGGAGGCCGAGAGACAATCAAGATTTTCTGTGCCTCCACAAATCCCCCACAATCGATGCCCGATAATCGATGCGGCGCAAATGCTGGAACTGGCGCGCCCTTACTACTAAGTCTGCCCGATGAGCAAACCAGACCCCACCCAATATCGCCCCTGTGTCGGCACCATGCTGATCAACGCCGAAGGCCGCGTGTTCGTCGGCAAACGGATCGACACCAAGGAGGGCGACTGGTGGCAGATGCCGCAAGGCGGCGTCGACGAGGGCGAAGACCTCGATCGGGCCATGCTGCGCGAACTGCACGAGGAAACCGGGCTCACCGCCGACAAGGTCGCCATCGTGGCGCGGATGGAGGAAGAGCTGTTCTACGACCTGCCCGCAGAGCTGAAGGGCAAGCTGTGGAAGGGCCGCTATGTCGGCCAGCGTCAGCGCTGGTACTGCGTGCGGCTGACCGGTTCCGAGGCCGACATCGACCTCGAAGCGCATAGCCACCCCGAGTTTTCGGACTGGAAATGGATCGAGGCCGAGCAACTGCCCGCCATGATCATCCCGTTCAAGAAACCGATTTATGAAAAGGTGGTAGCGGCGTTCTCGGATTATACCGGGGCCTGATCACCCTGGCTCCCCTCCCCTTGGGGAGGGGCTGGGGGTGGGGGCTCGACGCTGGACACTGGCGTGGTCCCCCATCCCAACCCTTCCCCACAGGGGAAGGGCTTTGCGGGCCAATGCTATGTCATCCCGCCTAGTTCTGGGTGACGCCGCTATCCGCCGGGGTCATCTCGGCGGTCATGACGGCAGGGCGCGCGGCAATCGCGGCGGCAAGCTGCTGCGTTTCGACGCAGGTCTCGCCGCAACGTTCTTCCAGCTCGCTCAGCGCCTCACGCGCGGCGGTCATCGCGCCCTTTTCGACCAGCGCCTCACCCTCGCCCGAAATCGCGGCATAGTTGTTCGGATCGCGCGCCCGTGCCTCGCGGTAGTAGCGGATCGCCTTTCCTTGCAGGCCATCGGCACGCGCGGCCTCTGCCAGATCGAGGAACACCGTAGTCATCCCCGGATCGACCGCCAGCGCAGCCTCGAACGCATCGACCGCGCCCTGCGTATCGCCGCCGTTCAGCAGTTGCCGCCCCTCAGCCACCAGTTCGCTGGCGCGCGGATCGTCTGCGCGCTCGCCCGCCGCGCTCATGCTCGCGCTCACGGCGAACAGCAGCGACAGGGCAGCGGCAGCAGGGGCAAAACGCATGATCTTCTCCAAAAGCGCGGACCGGTTATGGTTTCGTCGGACGGTCTTCGCAGTCATGTGACCAGAGCTATCACGGCTTAGATAGACAGGCGATGAAAAAACCATCGGTTGCATCGTGTAACGGATCGAGCCGCCAGCCGGTTCCGCGCGGACGGCCGAGCGGCAACTCGGGAGCCCTGGCCTGCCAGCCCGGATTCGCGGCAAGGAAGGCTTCGACCTGCCCCGACCCTTCCTCGTCGAGCAGCGAGCAGGTGACGTAGGTGAGCTGGCCGCCCGGATGCAGCAGCTCTGCCGCAACGCCCAGCAATCGCGCCTGCAAGGCGGTGAGCCGCTCCAGTTCGCGCGGGGTCAGCCGCCAGCGCGCCTCGGGATTGCGCCGC
>NZ_QXFM01000060.1 GCF_003584015.1 Aurantiacibacter xanthus | reverse complement strand
GTCCGACTTATCCCAGTCGAAGAACACGATGTAGGGGCCGGTGTTACACGGACGCGCAACCGGCGCCGGGGGAGGCGGCGGAGGCGGGGGCGGCGGAGGAGGCGGCGGCGGCGGGGGAGGCGGGGGAGGCGGCGGCGGTGCCACCGGCTCCTTACCGCCGAAGTTGTAGATCAGCGTCGCGAGGATCGAGTGCGTCGCCAGATCCGTATCGAGCGTGCGGCCCGCCTCGTCGATCAGCGAGACATTGTCGACGCGGTGATACTTGTACTTCAACGAAGCTTCGAGATTGTTCGACAGCGGCGCACGCACCTGCGCAATGCCCTGATAGGCAAAGTGCACGTCATTATCGTCGAGGAACACCGAATTGCCGGTGCTTGCGAGGTCGAAGAAGCGCGCGTTCGAGAAACCGGCACCACCACCGACCGAGAAACCAACACTGTCTTCACCGCCGAAATCGAGCAGGAGGTTGGCCATGCCGCTGGCGACGTCGACGTGGCCATCGGGTGCGTCATAGGTTCCACGGCCAAGCGTTGCGCTGCCAGTGTAGATGCCGCCCGAAGTTGCATCGACATAGCCAAGGCCCATACGCTTGTAGGCCCCTTCCGCTTCAAGACGGATCAGACCGAAGTCATAACCGACTACGGCTTCTGCTTCCCAGCCGGTATCGAGGTCAAGCTTCACATCGGTGTTGGTGCCCTCGACATCAAGCGTCGGGCTATCCGAAAAGACGGCGCCGCCGCCGAGGCCGACATAGACCCCGCCATCGCGCGCCATTGCTGGCGTTGCGACAAGCGCGGTGGCTGCCAAAAGGCCGATTGTGGAAATTCTCATTCGTCAATCTCCATAAGAGTTTCTGACAGGCCGGTCCTGCGGAACACGGCCATTAGAGACGCGCTTAGGCGTGTGAAGAGGCAAAACCAAGACAGTTTGTGAACAAGCGCCTCAACCCCTCCCGAGTGTGCTAGAACAGCGACAATTGCCCCGTGGGCTCAGGCTTTCGAAAGGCACCGGTGTCCAGCAGTGCGGCCTTGCGCGCCAGCCCTGCGCGGCGGCAGGCGAGGTGGAAACGTTTGCGGAACAGCTCGGCCCATACGCCTTGCGGGCGCATCCGGGCGAAGAAGCGCGGGTCGTTGTCGCGCCCGCCGCGCATGTCGCGCAGAGTGGCCATGACCTTGCCGGCGCGATCCGGGTAGTAAGTCTCCAGCCATTCGCGGAACAGCGGGGCGACCTCGTGCGGCAGGCGCAAGGGTATCCAGCTGGCCGATTGCGCTCCGGCTGCGGCGGCGCGTTCGATCAGCCGTTCCATCACATCGTCGGTGATCGCCGGGATCACCGGGGCGATCGAGCAATTGGTGTGCACCCCCGCCGCCGACAGCGCCGCCAGCGCGGCGAGGCGTTTCTCCGGCGTCGCCGCGCGCGGTTCGAGCAGGCTCGATAGCCGGGCATCGAGCGAGGTGACTGAAATCGCCACCGCCACCAGACCATGCCGCGCCAGTTCCGCGATCAGGTCGCAATCGTCGAGCACCCGGTCGGACTTGGTCGTGATCGTGACCGGATGGCGCAGTTCGAGGCACAGTTCGAGGATCTGTCGGGTAATCCGATAGTGCCGCTCGATCGGCTGATAGGGATCGGTGTTGGTGCCCATCGCAATCGGCGCGCACTTGTAGCGCGGGTGTGCCAGTTCGCGCCGCAGCAACTCGGCCGCATTGGGCTTGGCGAACAGCCGCGTTTCGAAGTCCAGCCCCGGCGAAAGATCGAGCCAGGCGTGGGTCGGCCGCGCATAGCAATAGATGCAGCCGTGCTCGCACCCGCGATAGGCGTTGATCGAACGGTCGAACGGGATGTCGGGCGATGTGTTGTAGCTGAGGATCGAGCGGGGATGCTCCTCTGTCACCTCGGTGCGCAGCGGGGGCGGGGTGCCATCGACCGCCTCGCGTGCATCGCGCCAGTCGCCGTCCTCGGTCCGCTCGGGCAGGGCAAAGCGCGCGGACACCTTGCCCGATTGCGCCCCGCGACCCTTGATCCGCTGTCGTTCCATAACGAGAACATAAACGGAACAAGGGAGTCGGAAAAGCTATTTCTCGCGCAGCCTCGGCATCAGTTCGACGAAGTTGCAGGGCCGGTTGCGGCTGTCGAGCTGTTCGGCGAGGATCTTGTCCCAGCCGTCCTTCACCGCGCCGTTCGAGCCGGGCAGCGCGAAGATATAGGTGCCCCGTGCCAGCACCGCGCAGGCGCGCGACTGTACGGTGCTGGTGCCGATGGTGGTGTAGCTCACCCAGCGGAACAGCTCGCCGAAGCCGGGGATGTCCTTCTCCTTCACCCGGTCGAGCGCCTCGGGCGTGACGTCGCGCCCGGTAAGTCCCGTGCCGCCGGTCGAGACCACCGCGTCGATGGCCGGATCGTCGATCCACGTCTCAAGCTGGTCGGCGATAAGCTCCGCATCGTCGCGCAGGATCGTGCGCGCGCCGAGTGTGTGGCCCGCCGTGGTGATTCGCTCGGCCAGAATGTCGCCCGAGGTGTCTTCTTCGGGGCCGCGCGTGTCGGACACGGTCAGCAGCGCGATGGTGATCGGGGTGAACTTGCGGGTGGTGTCGATGGCCATGGGTTTGCCTCAGTAGGAGAAATAGACGCGGCCGCTGGTCTGCCCGCGCTCCTCGCCAGCGGTGCCGGTGGTAAGGTGCGGCCAGACATTCTGCGCCAAGGCGCGGCGACTGGCCGAGGGGGCATTGGCCTGCCGCTCGTACATCCAATAGTTGCGCATCACGATGGCGACATAGCTGCGCGTCTCCCAATAGGGAATCGCCTCCATATAGAGCAGCGGATCGTTCTGGTCGTTGACCTCGCTCTCCCAGCGGCGGACCGGCGAGAGACCGGCATTGTAGGCCGCCATCATCTTGGGCAGCTGGCCCTGAATGGCCGCATCGTTGCGCAGCATCTGGATGTTGCACTGGCCGAGCGCGAGGTTGGTGCTGGTGTCGAACACGTCGATGGAGCCGGAGGACTGCCCCACGCAGCCGGCGTGCTGGCGCACGGTGATCGGGGTGATCTGCATCAGCCCCTGCGCATTGGCCGGGCTGACCGCGCGGTCGCGGAAATTCGATTCCTGCAGGATATGCGCAAAGGCCAGCGCCGGATCGATCTGCCACCCGCCGCGCGGTGCGATCTTCGGCGCGGGGAAATAGGAGGCCGGATCGCTGCTGGTGCCGACCGGTGCATTATAGGCCATGTACAGCTGCGTCTGCGGGAAGCCGAGCGAGCGCGCCAGACGCGACAGCGCGGCATAGTTGCTCGCCGGGCCGATGGCGGCCTCGTGCAGCAACACCTTGCTGCTGAGCACATCGCGCCCCAGCTCCGCCAGCGCGACCGCGATGCGGACATTCTCGTTGTTGCTCAGCTGCTGCCAGTCGGTCTGGGTGAAGTCGGCGCTTTCGACCCGGTTGGGCAGCGCGCGGCCAAGCTGCTCGCTGGCGAGCATGCCGTACATCGTCTCGTCGTTCGACGCCGCCTGCCCGAGCAGCTCGTTCGCCACATCGGGCTGACGGCACAGCAGGGCCGAGCGCGCGCCCCAGTAAAGCGCCGCCGTGCGCAGTTCGGGGTTGATCGCGTTATAGGCCGAGCGCCGGAACGCATCGAGCGCGCCCTCGCAATCGTTGAGCCGCCAGGCCGCCAGTCCTTCGACCCACTGGCCCTCGGCCACCCATTCGCCGCTGCCTTCGCTCACCGTCAGGGCCATGGCATAGGCCTGGGTGTCCATGTTTTCGATAAAGTAGGACCATGCCACCCGCTGACGCCATTCGGCGCGCGCGGCGGAGCTGAGCGAAGCGTCGATCCCGTCGAGCAGCTGGCGCGCGCCGTTGGGGTCGTCGTTGGTGATGCGTTCGAGAATCGCCGCTTCGAGCGAAGAGGGCATGGTGCCATCGCTCACCGAGCGCGGGCGCGTGCGGCGAACCTGCCCCGGTTGCTGGACGAAGCCCTGCTTGGCGGGCAGGGCGACGAACTGTGTAACGCCGCGCCGCTCGCCGAGCCGGGCCATTTGCTCGGCCTGCGGGAGGTTGCGCCCGGTCTGCAACCAGGCCTCGATCTGCGGGGCCTCCACCCGCGGGGAATTGGCGGCAAGGTAGTATTCCGCGCGCGCGACCGCGTGGAGCGGACCATCCGGGCGCTGCGCCAGCATGCCTTCGACTTCGCCCCAGCGCTGGCCGTCGATGGCGTTGAACAGCGCTCCGTAATAGTCGCGGTCCGACTGATTGAGGATCTGCGGCACCTCGCGCTGGGTGATGCGGGCGGTGAAGTAAGTGCGGGAATCCTGCGCGGCGGCGGGCGCACACAGGCAGGCCGCAGCGGCCAGACTCGAGGCCAGACTCAGGGCAAGGCGGAGGTTCATAGGCGGGGCATCCAGTCGAGCAGCGCGCGCCACAGGCGGGCGCGCTGGCGTGGGTGAGCAAGAAGGTGTTCGGGCGCGCGCGCGGCGAGCGCCGGGATGTCGGTCAGCTGCCCTTGACCCTGCGTCAGGCCGAGCATCTGACCCATGGCATCGCCCAGCACAAGCACCCGCTCGGGCGCGGCCAATGCGATATGATGCGCGGTGATCGCGGCGAGCCCGGCGCGGGCGAGGCCGGGCCAGTCGGGCATGGTGGTGGGGCAGGGCAAGGCGCTGGCGAAATAGACCTGTTCTTCGGCAAGGCCGAGCGCGCGCAGCACATTGGCGATGAGGCGGCCTTGCTCACCGTCGAGCAGGCGGTCGCCATCGTTTGCCTCCGGCATCGGCACCAGCACCATCAGAGGCGCTGCGGCAACACCGCGCGCTGCGATGCGTCGGCCGTGGGCCAGCGGAAGCTCGGTCGCCGGATCGAGCCACCAGCTCGCGAAAGCCTCAAGCGAGGTCGGCAGGGTCGAGGCATCGAAGCTGGGGACGGGTTGCGCCGCTGCCTCGGCGGACCTTTCCACAGCCTTGGGCATGGCCTCGGGGCTGGCGGCTTTTTCGCGCAGCAGAGCCTGCGGCTCGTCATCGAACAGGTGATCGACACCGGCATCGGCCCACCACGCATTGATCGCGGCAAGCTGACCGGCGAAGGTTCCAGCGGATGAATTGTCGAAGCCGAGCACGGCGCCACCCTTGACGCGGGCGCGGGTAGCGATCAAGCCCCGGTGCCATGATCTCACTGCAAAACGGGCCGAAACGATGAGTGCTGAAGTGGAAATTGAACGCGAAAGCATGCCTTGCGACGTCGTGATCGTCGGCGGTGGCCCGGCGGGACTTTCCGCCGCGATCCGGTTGAAGCAGCTCAACGAGGAGCTGGAAGTGGTCGTGCTCGAAAAGGGCTCGGAGATCGGCGCGCATATCCTGTCGGGTGCGGTGGTCGATCCGAAAGCGCTTGACGAGCTGCTGCCCGAATGGCGCACGATGGACTGCCCGATGGCGCAAACGCCGGTGACCGACAACTGGCACTGGGCGCTCTCGAAGAGCGGCAAGACCTCGCTTCCCCACGCGTTCATGCCGCCGCTGATGAGCAACCACGGCTGTTATACCGGCTCGCTCGGCAACCTCACCCGCTGGCTCGCCGAGCAGGCCGAAGGGCTGGGGGTGATGGTGTTCCCCGGCTTCCCCGCCGCCGAAGTGATGTTTGGCGAGGATGGCGCGGTGACCGGCGTGATCACGCAGGACATGGGCGTCGCCGCCGATGGCAGCCACAAGGGCGATTTCCAGCCCGGCATGATGATCGAGGCGAAGTACACGCTGTTTGCAGAAGGCGCTCGCGGCAACCTCACCAAGCAGATGAAGGCGCGCTTCGATCTGGAAGCGAACTGCGAGCCGCAGGTCTATGGCCTCGGCATCAAGGAGCTGTGGGATATCGATCCGGCCAAGCATGTGCCGGGGCGGGTGATTCATACGCAGGGCTGGCCGCTTTCGGAGAGCGATACTTGGGGCGGGGGCTTCCTTTATCATCAGGCGGGCGGACAGGTGGCCTTGGGCTTCGTGACCGCGCTCGATTACAAGAACCCCTACGTTTCGCCGTTCCACGAATTCCAGCGCTGGAAGCAGCACCCGGAGATCCGCGCGATCCTCGAAGGCGGCAAGCGCGTGGCCTACGGCGCGCGGGTGATCAACGAGGGCGGGTGGCAGTCGGTGCCGCAATTGGCCTTCCCCGGCGGCGCGCTGATCGGCTGTGCGGCAGGCTTCGTGAACGTGCCGCGGATCAAGGGCAGCCACACCGCAATGAAGAGCGGGATGCTGGCAGCCGAGAATGTCGCCGCTGCGATTGCTGCCGGCCGTGAGCACGATGCGGTGATGGAATACGACGCGGCTCTGCGCGAAAGCTGGATCGCCGCAGAGCTGAAGCTGGTGAAGAACGCGCAGCCGGCGGTGGCGAAGTTCGGCAACGAGATCGGCACCGTGCTGGCGGGCGCGGACATGTGGATGCGCTCGCTGAAGATCGGCCTGCCGATCACGATGAAGCACCACCGCGACTACGAGGAACTGCAACGCGCCGATCTGCACCAGCCGATCCAGTACCCCGCGCCTGATGGGAAGATCAGCTTCGACCGGCTGACCAGTGTGTCCTACTCGTTCACCAACCACGCCGAGGACCAGCCCAACCACCTCAAGGTGGCGGACATGGAGCTGCAACGGGTGAGCGAGCTGGGTGTCTTTGCCGGGCCGTCGACGCGCTATTGCCCGGCGGGGGTCTACGAGTGGCTGATCGAGGACGGCGAGGAGCCGAAGTTCCAGATCAATTCGCAGAACTGCGTCCACTGCAAGACCTGCGATATCAAGGACCCGAACCAGAACATCACCTGGACCACGCCCGAAGGCGGCGGCGGGCCGAACTATCCGAATATGTGAGCGCTTCCTCCCCGGAAACGGGGAGGGGGACCATGCGCAGCATGGTGGAGGGGCAGGAGAGGTGATCACCGGACCGCGCGAGACAGTCAAACACGCCCGCAAATTGCGCAGCGAAATGACGCTGCCAGAGCGCAAGCTGTGGACCGAACTGCGCCAGCGTCCGGGCGGGTTCAAGTTTCGCCGTCAGCATCCGGCGGGTGTCTATGTGCTCGATTTCTATTGCGCGTCGGCTCGTCTGGCGATCGAGGTTGACGGGTTTGCGCATGACAGTGCAGGGGCGGCTACGCGCGATGCGCGGCGCTCCGTATGGTTGCGCTCGCAGGGGATTGCGACCACGCGGATTCCGGCACGTTTGATTCTGGATGAGGTTGAACCGGTCGTGGTGCGGATAGTCGAGATTTGTCGGGAGCGGGTGGCTTTCTTGCGGCCTGTGCCCCTCCACCATCCTGCGGATGGTCCCCCTCCCCCGGTGGGGGAGGATTGATGCAAGAAACCGCCTACGCCAAGATCAACCTTGCTCTGCATATCCGCAAGCGGCGCGAGGACGGCTATCACGAGCTCGAAACGCTGTTCGCCTTCGTCGATGGCGGCGACACGCTGCTGGCCAAACGCGCCGAGCAGGACAGCTTGCAGGTGGTCGGCGAGTTCGGCGCCTTCCTCGGCTCTCCCCTCCCCGAGGGGGAGGGGTCGGGGGTGGGGGCTCCGGCATTCCATAATCGGGACGGCGCAAGCCCCCCTCCCAACCTCCCCCCTCAAGGGGGGAGGAGTTCTGGCGCGAACATCGTGATGCAGGCGCTGGGCGCATTGCCTCGACCCGACGGCCTTGCGATCACGCTGGAGAAGAACCTCCCCGTCGCGGCAGGGCTGGGCGGGGGCTCGGCGGATGCCGGGGCGCTGTTCCGGCTGGTCGAGCGCGCGCACGGCCTGCCCGACGACTGGCGCACCCGCGCCGCGAAGCTCGGCGCCGATGTTCCGGCCTGCGTCGAGAGCGTAACCTGCGTCGGGCGCGGGACCGGGACCGAGCTGGACCCCATCGCCAGCGATCTTTCTGGAACGCCCGTCCTGCTGGTCAACCCGCGCGTGCCGCTGGCCACCGGGCCGGTGTTCAAGGCGTGGGACGGGCAGGATCGCGGCCCTATGCCTGAAGGCAGCGCACGAGAAATCGCCGAGCAAGGTCGCAACGACCTGCGCGATCCGGCGATCAGCCTCTGCCCGGTGATCGCCGAGGTGCTCGCCGCGCTCGGCAAGAGCGACTCGTGGAAGGTCGAAGTTTCCGGCTCGGGCGCGACCTGCTTTGCGTTGTTCGACAGCATCGAGGCCCGCGATGCGGCGGCCCGCGCGCTGCCCTCGGACTGGTGGCAGATGGCGGGGCGGCTGCGGTAACACCCGTCCCCCAAATCCGCTCGTGCTGAGCTTGTCGAAGCACTGCTTTTGCTTCGCCTCACGGCCTGCGCTAGAAGAAAGGAGCAGCCCTTCGACAAGCTCAGGGCAAGCGGATTACGTGTTATATTTCAGGATTCGATGACCTTCACCCCCTACCGCCAGATCGGCACCCTCTCGCGCGGCGGCATCGTTGCCGTTTGCGACCATGCCTCCAACCATGTCCCCGACAATATCGAACTGGGCGTCACCCCCGCGGTGCTCGATAAACACGTCGGCTGGGACATCGGCACCGCCGGCGTGGTCGAGCGGCTGGTCAGGCGGCACGGCATGGCCGCCCATCTCGCCACGCTCAGCCGCCTCGTGATCGACCTCCACCGCGAGGAGGATTCGCAAGGCCTCATCCCCGCCACCAGCGACGGCATCCTCATCCCCGGCAACATCGGCGCCGACCGTGAAGCCCGTCTGCAAGCCTGGCACCGGCCCTATCACGCAGCGCTCACCACATGGCTCGACGAGGCCGACCCGGCGCTGATCCTCTCGGTCCATTCGTTCACCCCGCAGCTCGAAGACAAGGGCGAGCCGCGCCCATGGGAGATCGCGCTGCTCTACAACGAGGATGATCGCGCCGCGCAGCACGCCATCAAGTACTTCGCCGATCAGGGCCTCGTCGTAGGCGAGAACGAGCCCTATTCGGGCCGCCAGCTCAATGCGACGATGAACCGCCATGCCGAGGCCCATGGCCGCCCCTATTGTGCGATAGAAATCCGCAACGACCTGATCGCCAACGAACAGGGACAGGCGCGCTTCGCCAAACTACTGGCGCAGATGGGCGAAACGGTTGTCCACGCGCTGGCACAAGACGGCTGACGCAGCACCCGTTGCAAGTGCAACCGCATTAGCGCTTAGCGTCGCGGCCTCGCTGCGCTAAGGGCGCAGATTGACGTCAAGAAACTCAGTCAGGACCAGTCCAATGCCCGCCTATCGTTCCCGCACCTCCACCCACGGCCGCAACATGGCAGGCGCGCGCGGGCTATGGCGCGCGACCGGCATGAAGGACGGCGACTTCGGCAAGCCGATCATCGCCGTGGTGAACAGCTTCACCCAGTTCGTGCCCGGCCACGTCCACCTGAAGGACCTCGGCCAGCTGGTCGCACGCGAGATCGAGGCCGCTGGCGGCGTCGCCAAGGAGTTCAACACCATCGCGGTGGATGATGGCATCGCCATGGGCCACGACGGGATGCTCTATTCGCTGCCGAGCCGCGACCTGATCGCGGACAGCGTCGAATACATGGTCAACGCCCACTGCGCCGACGCCATGGTCTGCATCTCCAACTGCGACAAGATCACGCCCGGCATGCTGATGGCGGCCATGCGGATCAACATTCCGGTGGTGTTCGTCAGCGGCGGGCCGATGGAAGCGGGCAAGGTCGTGCTCAAGGGTAAGGAAGTGGCGCTCGATCTGGTCGACGCCATGGTCGCCGCCGCCGACGAGAGCTACACCGACGAGGAAGTCACCGATATCGAGCGCTCGGCCTGTCCGACCTGCGGCTCGTGCTCGGGCATGTTCACCGCCAACTCGATGAACTGCCTGACCGAGGCGCTCGGCCTGTCGCTGCCGGGCAACGGCTCGCAGCTTGCCACCCATTCGGATCGGCAGGGCCTGTTCGAGCGTGCCGGACGGCTCGTGGTGACGCTCGCCAAGCGCTACTACGAGGAAGGCGACGAGAGCGTCCTGCCGCGCAAGATCGCCAGCTTCGAGGCCTTCGAAAACGCGATGAGCCTCGATATCGCGATGGGCGGCTCGACCAACACCGTGCTGCACCTGCTCGCCGCCGCCAACGAGGCGGGGGTCGACTTTACCATGGCCGATATCGACCGGCTGAGCCGCAAGGTGCCGTGCCTGTGCAAGGTCGCCCCGGCCAAGAACGACGTGCATATGGAAGACGTCCACCGCGCGGGCGGGATCATGGCGATCCTCGGCGAGCTGGACCGCGCCGGGCTGCTGCACACCGCGCTGCCCACCGTCCATTCGCCGACGCTGGGCGATGCGCTGGCCGATTGGGATATCGCGCTCACCAACAATCCGATGGTGCAGGAGTTCTACAAGGCCGCGCCGGGCGGTGTGCCGACGCAGACCGCCTTCAGCCAGTCGCGCCGCTGGGACGATCTCGACCGCGACCGCGAGAACGGCGTGATCCGCAGCGGAAAACATGCCTTCTCGCAGGATGGCGGCCTCGCGGTGCTTTACGGCAATATCGCGGAAGACGGCTGCATTGTGAAAACCGCGGGCGTGGACGAGAGCATTCTCAAGTTCTCCGGCCCCGCGCGCGTGTTCGAGAGTCAGGATGCGGCGGTCGAGGCGATTCTCACGGACAAGGTGGGCGCGGGCGATGTGGTCATCATCCGCTACGAAGGCCCGCGCGGCGGCCCCGGCATGCAGGAAATGCTCTACCCGACCAGCTACCTGAAATCGAAGGGCCTCGGCAAGGCTTGCGCGCTGCTGACCGACGGGCGCTTCTCGGGCGGCACCTCGGGGCTGTCGATCGGCCATGCCTCGCCCGAGGCGGCGGAAGGCGGCAATATCGGCCTCGTCGAAGAGGGCGATGTGATCACCATCGATATTCCGGGCCGCACCATCGCGATGGAGGTCTCCGACGCCGACCTCGCCGCGCGCCGGGCGGCGATGGAGGCGAAGGGCGATGCCGCCTGGCAGCCCGCCGCGCCGCGCACGCGCCGGGTGACGCCTGCCTTGCAGGCCTATGCCGCGATGACCACCAGCGCCGCCAAGGGCGCGGTGCGCGATGTGACGCAGGTAACGGGCAAGAACCGCGCCTAGGCCCTTTCCTACGGGGGCTTTGCGAGGGTAAGCTCGCTGGCATGACGCTGACCTCGCTCCCGTTCCGCCGCCGCTCTCGCCATGTGCTCGAGGAGCGGCGCGGACTATTTGCTTCTGGACCCTGTAACACCTGTCACACCTTGGGCTTGGCGGCGCTGCTGGCGCTGTCGTTGGCCGGGTGCGGCAGCGCCAATGGCGACGAGCTGCCCGAAGGCGCGGTGATGGTCGAATGCGCGGTCGGCGGGGCAGGCTCCTTCGCGCCCGATTGCAGCATGGAGCTGCACGAGGATGCCGATGGCCGCATCGCGATCCTGCGTCATCCCGATGGCGGGTTCCGGCGCTTCCAGCTTGGCGTTCCCGGCGAAGGTCTGATCACTGCCGACGGCATGGAGCAGGCCGAGGTCGTCCCCGGCGATGGCATGGTCGAGGTGCGCGTCGGGGCAGACCGCTACCGTCTGCCGATCAGGCAGTAGCGCCATGGACGCGCCCAACCAGATCCTCACCGCTGCCCAGATGCGCGCTGGCGAAGAGCGACTCATCGCGGATGGCACCAGCGTCACCGAACTGATGGAGCGGGCCGGACGCGGCGCGGCGGACTGGGTGTTCCGCGTGGCAGCGGGGCGCAAGGTCACCGTGCTGTGCGGCCCCGGCAACAACGGCGGCGACGGCTACGTGATCGCCCGCGTGCTGGCGGAGCGCGGGGTGCCGGTCGAGGTGGTCGCCCCGCGCGCTCCGACGACCGACGTGGCCAAAGAGGCGCGCAAACGCTGGGGCGGCGAGCCGGTCGTGACCGCAAGGGGCGCGGTACTGGTCGACTGCCTGTTCGGCACCGGCCTGTCGCGTCCGCTCTCTGGCGACCTGCACCGGCTGCTGATCGAGCTGAGCTATGCCCACAACCACTGGATCGCCGTGGACCTGCCAAGCGGGATCGATGCCGACAGCGGCGAACTGCTCAACGACGTGCTGCCGGTCTACAGCCTGACCCTGGCGCTCGGCGCGTGGAAGCTGGCGCACTGGATGATGCCCGCGCAGGCGATCATGGGCGACCTGCGGCTGGTCGACATCGGGGTGGAGCCGGAGGAGGGCGCGGCGGGCCTGTCCGAACGCCCCACGCTGTTCGTTCCTGAGCGCGATGCCCACAAGTACGCGCGCGGGCTGCTCGCCGTGATCGGCGGCGCAATGCCCGGTGCCGGGGTGCTGGCCTCGCGCGCGGCGATGCATGGCGGGGCGGGCTATGTGAAGCTCTACAGCGATCACGACGGGCTGCCCGGTGTGCCTCCCGATCTGGTGGTGGCGGGCGACCCGATGCCTGCGCTCGCAACCGATCCGCGCATCGCCGCGGTGCTCATCGGGCCGGGTCTGGGCCGCTCGGAAGAGGCGCGCTCGGTGCTCTCGTGGGTGCTCGCCTGCGACCTGCCGACCGTCTGTGATGCCGATGCGCTGGTGTTGCTCGAACCCGAGATGCTGGAGGATCGCAGCGCGCCGCTGGTGCTCACCCCGCACGCGGGCGAACTCGATGCCATCGGCAATGCCTTCGCCAGTTCGGAGCCCGACCGGCTCGAACAGGTCACCGAACTGGCCGAGGCGATCGAGGGGGTGCTGGTGGCCAAGGGGCCGGACACGATCGTCGCCGCGCCGGGCCGCCCGCCGGTGTTCATGCCGCCCGCGCCGAGCTGGCTCTCGACCGCAGGCACCGGCGACGTGCTGGCGGGCCTCATCGCCAGCCAGCTTGCGGTGGGCGAGACGAGCGCGTTTCAGGCCGCGCAGAACGGCTGCTGGCTGCACCGCGAGGCGGCGCTCAGGGCGGGGCCAGCGTTCTCGGCCAGCGGGCTGGTCGCGCAGCTTCCGGCGGCCTATGGGGCCTTCCTGTGAGCGAAACCGAACAGATCATCCGCATCGCCGCCAAGGGCGATGGCGTTACCGCAAGCGGGGGGCACGTCCGCTATGCCGCACCCGGCGACACCGTGAGCGCCGACGGCGCAGTCGTGCCAGGGCCGCACCATGCCACGCCGCCGTGCCGCCACT
>NZ_QXFM01000059.1 GCF_003584015.1 Aurantiacibacter xanthus | reverse complement strand
GGTTCGGGCGTGGCCACTGGCGGCGGCGTGGGTTCAGGCTTCGGTTCCTCGTAGGTCGAGACGGTGACCGTCACCAGCGCGGTGGCCCGGTCCATCACGGCGGCGGTGAGATTGGGAGCGAACAGGTGGGCAAGGCCGATCAGCCCCAGCACATGGGCCACGACCAGCACCACGATCAGCTTCCAGTTGAGCCGCCGCGCCGCGCCGGGTTCAGCGCTTCGCATGGGCTGACCGCCTCCCGCGCGAAGACATCTGCCTGCACCTGTTCGACAAATCGCGCATCGGGCCGATCATGGACCTTGCCGGTGGTCAGGGCAACAGCGCAAGCGTGTCACCCTGCGCCGATTGCGCGAGCTGTCAGTCGTTCCAGTTGTAGTGATCCGCGAGGTGCTCTGCGTCCATTCCATAACTGCGCGCGTTGGGGTCGAACAGCATATCGGCGTTCCACGCGGCATGCATCGCCTTCAGCTGCGCGAACTTCCCGGGCATCCGGTCCTTGAGGTTGGCCCTCTCGCGCGGGTCATCGATCACGTTGAACAGGAATTCGTTGGGGCCGATCTTCAGATATTTGTATTCGCCCAGCCGTACCGCCTTCTGGTCCTTCGACCAGTAGCGCCAGTAAAGCGGACGGTCGGGCGGTGTTGCGCCCATCAGCGCGGGGATCAGGTCCATCCCGTCGGTCGGTCGGCTCGGTGCCGGCGCACCGCCCGCGGCAGCGAGAAAGGTGGGAAGCACGTCCATCGAGATCACCGGCACGTCGCTGGTGCTGCCCGGCGGTGTCAGCCCCGGCCAGCGCACGATGAACGGCACCCGGATGCCGCCTTCGAGCAGTTCGGTCTTGATGCCGGTGAACGGCCAGTTGTGACTGAAGCGTTCGCCGCCGTTGTCGCTGGTGAAGACGACCACGGTATTATCGTCCATGCCCAGCTCGTAGAGCCGTTCCATGATCCTGCCGATGTTGGCGTCCATGCTGGTCACCATGTCGGCATAGATTTCCATGCTGCCGCCATCGTAGTGCATGATGTTGAGGTTATCGCCGCCATCCGGGCCCTTGGCATCGAGCCGCGCGCTTTCGGCGCGACCGGCCTCGTTGTTGCCCTCCCACGGCCAGTGCGCGGCGGTGAAGTGCAGGCTGAGGAGCCAGGGCTTGTCCTCCTTCGCACGCGCTTCGAGGTATTCGATCGAGCGGTCGGCCAGGAGATCGGTGTAGTAGCCGTGCTCGTGAACCTCGACGTCGCCATCCCACAGGTCATGGTGCCCTGCGACCTTGTGCGTGAAGTAGTCGACCCCGCCGCCGCGGTTGCCCCAGAACTCGTCATAGCCGCTTTGCAGCGGGCCATACTTCGGCAGCAGCCCCATATGCCACTTGCCCACCAGCGCGGTGTGATAGCCCTGCTGCTTCAGCAGCGCAGGCAGCGTCGGCTCGCTCGGTTCGAGGCCAAGCTCGGGGTTCGACAGCGGCTCCTCCAGCCCCACCGGCAGGCGATACTGATAACGCCCCGTGATCAGGCCCACGCGGGTCGAGGAGCAGACCGCCGAATTGGCATAGCCGTGCATGAACTGCATGCCCTGTGCAGCGAGGCTGTCGATGGCCGGGGTCTGGTATTCGCGCCGTCCGTAGCACGAGGCATCGGCCCAGCCGAAATCGTCGGCCATGATGAACAGGAAGTTGGGCTTGCGCCCGCTGCCGAGGCCGAGCGCGGGAGAGGCCGCCGCCAGCATGCCGACGCCTGCCGCCCCGGCGAGCGCCTGCCGCCTTGTGATCTGTCCGCTTCTTGTGCTGCCAGTCATCGCCTTATGCCCTTCTTGCCGTTCCATCGTGTGGCCGGACCCGCGCCGGGGTAAAATGCGCGTGGCCCGGCCTGCCTTATGCCTGACTATGCAGGCAGTTCGCTACATGCGCAGCTTCACCCCCAGCGTATAGCGCCGGCCCAGCAGGTCATAGACGGCCGCGTTGTGCTGCCTGGCATAGCCGGTGAATGCGCTGAACGACGGCGTGACCGGCGGCCCGGCATCGCCCAGATTGGTGACGTTGCCGAACACCTCCAGCTCGGTTCCGCCGAGGTCGAAGCTGTAACCCAGCCTGAGATCGAGATAGGTCACCGGGCTCACCCGGTTGTTCTCGATGGTGACGCCTTCGGTCTGCGTCACATCCTGAATGCCGCTGCCGATATGGCGCGCCTGAAACAGCGCCGAGAGCCCGCCGTTGCGATAGGTGAGCGAAGCGGTGGCGCGGAAATCGGCATAGGGGAAGTAGACCTGATCGCCCTGCCGCGCGCCGGTCTGCCCGGCCCGGTCGATATAGTTGCCGTTGGCATCGGTTTCCGAGCGTTCGAGCAACCACGAGCTGAACAGGCGCACCCCGATATCCTCGTCGCCGCCAAGCAGCGTCAGCGGGGTGCGATAGCTGCCCTCGAAGTCGAGCCCGCGCACCGCGCTTTCCGCAACGTTCACGAACACGTCGCCCACCAGCGTGATGGTGTCGTTGTTCGGGTCGAGCGTGACGAGGTCGCAGAACTGCTGCACGTTCTGCACCAGACAGCGGTTGACCACCTCCTGCGTCCCGACCTGCCCGATCGCGCCCGAAATCGAGACATCGTAGTAGTCGAGCGAGAGCGCGAGACCGGGCAGGAAATCGGGCGTGAACACCGCGCCCACGGTGAAGGTGTCGGCCTCCTCGGGCGCGACCGCCGGATTGCCGCCCGAAAACCGGGTGACACTGCAAACCTCCGGCCCGTCGCTGGCAGGCACATCGGCGCCGGCCTGATCGCAGTTCTGCGTGAAGCCGGGGCGCGGATCGGTGATGGTGGTGGTGCCGCCGGTCTTGTCGAAGCGCTCCGACAGGTTGCCGGCACGCACGTCGCGCGAATAGGTGCCGCGCAGGCGCAGGCTGTCGGCAAAGCCGAATTCGATGCCGCCCTTATAGGCCCAGACGCTGCCCGAACCCGAATAGTTGGCCCAGCGCGCCGCGACATTGGCATTGGCGGTGAACCCATCGGTGTCGACCAGCGGCATCAGCAGCTCGCCGAAGGCCTCCCACACCCGCGACGAGCCCTTGATGTTGGAGACCTTGGAATATTGCACGCCCACGGTGTTGGCGCAGTCCGCCGCGCTGACCCCGCGCAGGCCGGGTGCCTCGCCGCTGCACAGCACCGGATGGCCGCTCTCGTGGTCGGAGGCAGGGTTGGTCACGTCCTGCACCAGTTGCAGGATCGAGTCCTCGCGGAACGAGCCACCGAAGGCCGCCGCCAGCGGACCCGCCCACAGATCGACGATCTCACCCGAAGCCGAAACCTCGGCATAGTGCTGTTCGAATGTGGTGAGGTTCACCTTGGCGTCGTCGGTGGTGTAGCTGTAGCTGCGGCCGCTGTCGTAGCCGTCGTCGGCAAAGAACAGGTCGGTGGTGATCTGCTGCCCCGGCTCGAAGCTGGTGACATAGTCGACCGCCGCAGCGCTGGCATTGCCGCGCCCGAACAGGTTGATCGGCTGGCAACCGGGGAAGGCGTCTCCGAACAGCGAGGTGCGGCACACGATGTTGCCGCTCCCGTCATCCACCGCATCGACCGCCGCGAAGATCCGGTCCACCCGCAGCCCGCGCTGCTTCCAGCGCCGCTGCGAATGGCCATACTGGTAGAAGGTGCCGAGATCCCAGCCGTCGAACAGGCCGCCGGTGGCAAGCTCCACGTCCAGCCCCACGGTGGCGATATGCTGGGTAATGCGATCGTTCAGCGAAGAGTTGCCGATATCCTCGATGCTGCCCATCCGGCGCAGGGTGAAGCTCTGGATGTTGTTGCTGGCCATTGTCTGACGCAGGTCGTCGGGCAGGAAGGCGTTGTCCTGGAAGATCGTCAGCGTGGTGGGCGTGCCGCCGAAGCTGCCGCGCGGGGCGTTGTACTGCTGCACTTCGGTGCGCCCGTGAATGTACTGTGCGAAGACCTTCACACTGTCGCTCAGTTCGTAGTCGCCATAGGCAAAGACCGAATAGCGTTCGAGGTCGGGATAGAGCGTCAGCACCTCGGAGCTGAGATCGTCGAGCGCCGGGTTGCCCGCCGTGCGCGCGGGCGGAATGCCATAACCGAACTGGCTTTGCGTCCCCGGCTCGAACGGGGCCACGTTGCCGTCGCGATCGAAGGCCAGCCCGTTGATCGCGGTGCCCGGCGCGAAGATGCGCCCGTCGAAGCTGGCATTGGCCGAAACGGTCCCCGGCACGAAGCGATAGGGCGCTGCCTCCGTCCCGGCCCCGAAGGTGCCATATGCCTGATACCAGTCGCGGCCATCGTAGTTGAAGATGCCCTCCTGGTTGAAATACTCGCCGCTGACCTGAAAGTGGCCGCGGCCACCGGCGAAGTCGGTGCCGTATGCGCCCGACAGCTCGTAGTTCTCGCCGTCGCCACGGTCGGTCACCCCGCCCGTCACCGACATCTTGATGCCGGTGAAGTCGGTATCGAGGATGAAGTTGACCACGCCTGCCACCGCGTCCGAGCCATAGGCTGCCGAGGCGCCGCCGGTGACCGTCTCGACCGAGCGGATCATGGACTCAGGAAACAGGTTGATGTCGACCCCGCCAAAGGCGCTGGCTGCGGGCATCCGGCGCCCGTCGAGCAATGTCAGCGTGCGGTTCACGCCCAGGCCGCGCAGGTTGAGCGAGCCATAGCCGGAGCGGGTGAAGAAATCGCCCGAATTGGGCGTTTCGCTGCCCGCAAACTGCGGCAACTGGGTCACGCCGGTGACGAGCGGGCCGGGTGACAAGGCTTCGATGGCATCGGCCTGCACCACCGTGATCGGCACCGGTGCCGCCATCCCGTCGCTGGCGATGCGCGAGCCGGTCACCACGATGCGATCATCGGGCGCAGTGCCGCCATCCTCATCCTGCGCCAGCGCTCCGCTCTGCGGCGTGAGCAAGGCCAGCGCGCTTACACCGGCAGCCCACAAGGCACCAGAGCGCCCCAGCGGCGGCTTCCGCGAATATCCCATGTACTCTCTCCCATCGTGTTCCTTGTGGGGTAGAGCGCGTGCAGGCAGTCCGGCAACGCATCGCGAAGTGATCATAGGATATTGCTGTCAGGTTATGTCTCAGGCATTATCCCATAATGCCAGTTATGCCTTTCACCCTGCGACAGCTGGAGGTCTTCTCGCAGCTTGCTGCCACTGGCAGCTTTCGCGCGACTGCCGATGGGCTGGGCATTTCGCAGGCGTCGGTCAGCAGCCAGATCAAGACGCTTGAGGAACAGCTCGGCCGCCGGCTGCTCGATCGCAAGCCCGGCCAGCGCCCAATTCTCACCGCCGACGGGCAGGCGTTTTACGATGACCTGGGCGACTTCGAGAGGGCGGCTCACAAACTCGCCGGCCATCGCCGCCGGGCCTCACCTGAGGCCGCACCGGTGCGCTACCGGTTGCTGGTCGGGCAGGGCAATTTCGACAACTACGTACGGCCGCAGCTCGACCGGTTCCTGACCCAAAACCCGATGATCGACCTGTCATTCAACACCCAGCCGCCCTCGCACGACATGGTCGGCACGACGTCCACCGGCCACTACGACTTCGCGATGATCAACCGCCCCGTTGACCTGCCACCTGAGCCGCTGCACGAAAAGCTGGCGCGAGTGCAAGGTGGCATTTACGCTCATCGGCGGCTCGTCGAAGGCGAGGCGCTGCCGCTCGATCCGGCGCGGGTCAGCGCATTGCCCTTCGTGCTTCCTCCTGCCGGCAGCAAGCAGCAACGCGAGAAGCTGATCACACTGGCCGATCATGGCGTGCGCCCGGCCAAGGTGGTCTGCCACACGGAATACTACGATGTCATGGCTGCCATGCTCGAACGCGGTGTGGCCGTGGCCTCGCTGACCGATGCCATCCTGCCGCCATCCATGCGCGAGAACGTTATCTTGATCCTGCCCCTCGTCGACTGGGATCTCGAATTCTACCGCAAGCCCAGCCTGACCAGCCTATCAGCCGACCTGGTCGAAGACTTCCTCAAATCCTGCATGCTCGAAAATCCGGACTATCCGGCTTTGCAAGTTTACTCTCGGGCGGCAAGCAAACAAAGTCTATGAGCGATTGAGGCAGGGTTGAAACAGTGATACCGGCCAGTCATGAGCTACTGTGATACATGCCTGGTGCGCAACAGCGCCATTTGCGCGGCGCTCGATGCCAAGGAGATCGAGGCGCTGAACGCGATCGGTCGGCGTCGCCAGCTCGAACCGGGCGAATCGCTGGTCTGGGAAGGCGACCAGTCGGTGCTGGTGGCCAATGTCATCGAGGGTATCCTCAAGCTCACCACCGGCACCGAAGACGGGCGCGAGCAGATCGTCGGCGTGGTCTATCCGGCGGACTTCATCGGGCGGCCCTTCGGCGCCACCACCAGCCATTCGATCACCGCGCTGACCACGGCCAATGTCTGCGTGTTCGGACGCGCCGATTTCGACCGTTTCGCCGCCGAACACCCGGCGCTCGAACACAAGCTGCTGACCCGCACGCTTGGAGAGCTGGACCGCACCCGCAAGTGGATGCTGCTGCTTTCGCGCAAGACGGCGGAAGAAAAGGTCGCCACGTTCCTGCTCGAAATGGCGGAACGTCTGGCCGATACCGCCTGCGAACACAGCGATCGCAAGAACTCGGCGGAGCATTTCGAACTGCCCTTCACCCGGCAGCAGATCGGCGACATTCTCGGCCTCACCATCGAGACCGTGAGCCGCCAGATGACCCAGTTGCGCCGCGACGGGATCATCGACCTGCCGACCCGGCGTGAGGTGACGATCCGCGATCACGGCGCGCTTGAGGCGATTGCGGGCTGAGAGAGCCGGCCCGGCTTCTCAACCCGCACCCGCTTCCGGTCAGAAGCGGAAACCGACGCCTGCGCTCAGCACCCACGGATCGAGCTTGTGATGGGTCTCCAGCACTTCGGTCCCGGTTGCGTTGTAGAAGTGCGCATTCGGCTTCACGAAATACCGCTTGGCATCGAACGACAGCAGGAAAGCATCGTTCAGCGGAATGTCGACACCCGCCTGCAGCGCAAGGCCGAACGTATCGTCGATCTTGACGTCGGTCGCGCCCAGAGCGGCGGTTGCTCCGGCGCCCACTTCGTCCTTGATGAACAGGAAGTAGGTCGGACCGGCACCGACATAGGGGCGAATGCTGCCCGGCGCGCCGATGTGATACTTCAGCGTGAAGGTGGCCGGAATGATGTGGATCTTGTCGACGAGATTACCGCCGGCAAGCGCGGCAGGCGCCGTCGCATCGACATGGTGCGCGGTCACGCAGCAGATCGTCTCCACCGAGACGTTGGGCGAGAAGAAGTACTCAACCGCAACGGTAGGCACGAAGTTGTCGCTCGCTTCGGTCTGGACGCCGAGGCCCTCCACGGTGGTGGCGAGCGTGCCGCCCTCGATCGAATCGATCTTGCCATTGGGCAGAACCGCCGTGCCGAGAACCTTGACCTCGATCGTGCCGGCGTCCTGAGCGGCAGCCGGGGCGGCAAGGCTTGCGGCGAATGCGGCGATCGCAGCCGCGCCGAGATAGGCAGTTTTTTTCATCGGTCTTTCTTTCCGTTGCTGCGCCGCGGCGATCACCCTGTGTGATCGGGAACGAACCGCGGTACGAGAGGCCAGATGCCGGGCAATCGAACGGCCATCCTTGCCCCCGGTCAAATTTGCGCTGGATCAACGCGGCGAAAGCAAAATCCGCACAATTCAAGGCTCGAATACTCATGAAAAGGTTCGAGCGTACCGCGGTGACTTTGAACGATGCTTTCGATTGCTTCGCCGGGCAACACCTGCCCGCCGGCGCCCCTGCGACGCTGGTGCAGCAGCTGCGCGCGCTGGCCAGCATGCACACCGTGCCGCGCCGCCAGATGACCACGCTCGATGTCACGCGCGATCATCTCGTCTTCGTCGCCCACGGTCCGACCAAGCTTGTCGCGTTCGACCCCGCCGGCGAAGGCCAGATCGTCGCCTTTCAGTTCTGCGGCGATTGCCTCACCCTGCCGCGCGAAGGGCTCTACACCTATCGGCTGGTGGCGATTCGCGCGGCCAGCCTGCTGGTGTTCGAGGCCGAGGCGCTGCGCGCGCTGGAGCGGCGGGCGCCGATGCTGAACGAGGTCTTGGCCCGTTGCTCGCTGGCCGCGCTCCAGCGTACCCGCGCCAATCTCGTGGCCATGGGCCGCCGCAGCGCGACCGAGCGGGTCGCCAGTTTCCTGCTTTCGATGCGCGAAATCGAACAGGTGGCGCAGGCCGACGGGCGCACGCTCACGCTGGAAATGACGCGCAAGGAAATTGCCGATTGCCTCGGCCTGACCGTCGAGACGGTGAGTCGGCAGTTTTCCAAACTGCGCGACCTCGGCCTTATCGCCACCCCATCGCGCACCCAGGTGCGGCTGAGCGACCCCGTTCGTCTTGCCGCTCAGGCCGGGGCCTTCGCTCCCGCCGCCTGATCAATTTTCGTTCCTTGCGTTCGATCAAAGTAACGGCCTAGAGCCGATCCTACGGCGCTAACAAGTTCCAACACGGAGAAGACTATGCACGCGGAAGCAGCACTGGGCCGGTCACTAGCCGGTTTCGGCCTGATCGTCCTCGCCCTCGTCGTCGCCGCATTCGCCAAGGACGCGGGTTTTGCCGCGCACGCGGTGATTGTCGGCATCGTAGGCCTGGCCATTGCCATTAGCGGAGCGACGCGCTTCGACCCGGTCGGGGCTGCGCGCAAGGCGCTCAACATGCCCGAGCTGGCCTCGCGCTATGACGACGACCCGGTTCGCTGGGGCGTCATCGCGACAATGTTCTGGGGTATCGCGGGGCTGGCCGCAGGCCTGTTCATCGCCCTTCAGCTCGCCTTCCCGGTGCTGAACTTCGAACCATACCTCAACTTCGGACGGCTGCGCCCGCTGCACACCAGCGCGGTGATCTTCGCGTTCGGCGGCAATGCCCTGATCGCGACCAGCTTCTACGTCGTGCAGCGCACCTGCCGTGCGCGCCTGGCGCTGCCCGGCGTCGCCCGCTTCGTGTTCTGGGGCTATCAGCTGTTCATCGTGCTCGCCGCCACCGGCTATCTGCTGGGCGTTACCCAGAGCCGCGAATATGCCGAGCCCGAATGGTACGTCGATCTGTGGCTGACCATCGTGTGGGTCGCCTATGCAGCCGTGTTCATCGGCACGATCCTGAAGCGCAGCGAGCCGCATATTTATGTGGCCAACTGGTTCTACCTCGCCTTCATCATCACCATCGCGATGCTGCACATCGTCAACAACCTGGCCATGCCGGTGAGCCTGCTGGGCGCCAAGAGCTACAGCGCCTTTGCCGGCGTGCAGGATGCGCTGACCCAGTGGTGGTATGGCCACAACGCCGTGGGCTTCTTCCTCACCGCGGGCTTCCTCGCGATGATGTACTACTTCGTGCCGAAGCAGGCCGAACGCCCGGTCTACAGCTACCGGCTGTCGATCATCCACTTCTGGTCGCTGATCTTCCTCTACATCTGGGCGGGTCCGCACCACCTGCACTATACCGCGCTGCCCGACTGGGCGCAGACGCTCGGCATGGTGTTCTCGATCATCCTGTGGATGCCCAGCTGGGGCGGCATGATCAACGGCCTGATGACGCTCAACGGCGCCTGGGACAAGATCCGCACCGATCCGATCATCCGCATGATGGTGATGGCGCTGGCCTTCTACGGCATGAGCACCTTCGAAGGCCCGATGCTGTCGATCAAGGCGGTCAACTCGCTGAGCCACTATACCGACTGGACCATTGGCCACGTGCACTCGGGTGCGCTCGGCTGGAACGGCCTGATCACCTTCGCCTGCGTTTACTACCTCGTCCCGCGTCTGTGGAAGCGTGAGCGGATGTACTCGCTGCGCCTGATCAACACGCACTTCTGGCTCGCCACCATCGGCATCGTGTTCTACGCGGCCTCGATGTGGGTGGCCGGCGTGATGCAGGGCCTGATGTGGCGCGAATACAGCCCCGACGGCTACCTCGTCTGGTCGTTCGCCGACACCGTGGACGCCATGTTCCCGATGTTTGTGGCCCGTGCCTTCGGCGGCCTGCTCTACATCTCGGGTGCGATCGTGATGACCTACAACGTCTGGATGACCATCGCGGGCAAGCTGCGCGACGAGAAGCCGATGACCGATGCGGCCTACGATCCCGAGGCCGACCGTCCGATCACCACCACCACTGCCGTTCCGGCTGAATAGGAGCGAGCCCAATGTCTCTCGCAGAGCGTCACAAGAAACTCGAGCGCAACGTCACCCTGCTGGGCGTGGGTGTGCTCGTCACCGTCGCTATCGGCGGCTTGGTCGAAATCGCCCCGCTGTTCTGGATCGACAACACGATCGAGAAGGTGGAGGGAATGCGGCCCTATACCCCGCTCGAACAGGCCGGACGCGACATCTATGTCCGTGAAGGGTGCTATCTCTGTCACAGCCAGATGATCCGCCCCTTCCGCGACGAGGTGGAGCGCTACGGCCACTACAGCCTCGCGGCGGAATCGATGTACGACCATCCGTTCCAGTGGGGATCGAAGCGCACCGGGCCGGATCTGGCCCGCGTGGGCGGTCGCTACTCCGACGAATGGCACGTACAGCACCTTACCAACCCGCAGGCGGTGGTGCCCGTTAGCGTGATGCCGCAATATGGCTTCCTCGCCACCACCGACCTCGCGATCGGCGATCCGGCGGCCACGCTGAAGGCGCTCACCCGCGTTGGTGTGCCTTATTCGCAAGACGATATCGACAAGGCGACGCAGGATATTCTCGCGCAAGCGAACCCGAACCTCGATCCGGGTGATCTGGCCGAGCGTTATCCCAAGGCGCAGATCCGTGACTTTGACGGCAACCCGAACCGGCTGACCGAGATGGACGCGCTGGTCGCCTATCTCCAGATGCTCGGCACGCTGGTCGATGTGAACAGCGCGGCGGCGCAGGAAGAGCTGGCCAAGGAGAAGGGACGATGACCTTCTACGAACAGCTGCGTCACTTTGCCGACAGCTATTTCCTCGTCTTCATGTTCCTCGTGTTCCTGACCTTCTGCCTGTGGCCGTTCCGGCCCGGCGCGAAGCAGCACGTCGAGGATGCTCGCAACTCCATTTTCAAGGAAGATCACGATGGCTGAAAAGCGTATCGACGAGCCCACGGGCACCGAAACCGTCGGCCACGAATGGGATGGCATCGAGGAACTCGATACCCCGATGCCGCGCTGGTGGGTCTACACCTTCTACGCCACCATCGTGTGGGCGATCGGCTTCGTCATCGCCTATCCGGCGATCCCCGGCCTCAAGCAGGCCAGTGAAGGCATGCTGGGCTGGTCCAGCCGCGGCCAGCTGGCCGAGGAAATGAGCGCAGCCGACCGGGCGCGCCTGTCGGTGCGCGAAGCGCTGGCGGTGATGCCGATCGAGCGCCTGCCCGCCGATCCCGGGCTGATGGCGCAGGCCGTCGCCGGCGGCGCGGCGGCCTTCAAGGTCAACTGCGTGCAGTGCCACGGTTCGGGCGCAGCAGGCAGCCAGACGCTGGGCTATGCCAACCTCAACGATGACGACTGGCTGTGGGGCGGCGACCTTCAGTCGATCGAGTACACGATCACCAACGGCGTGCGTCAGGCCGACCACCCCGGCAGCCGCACGGGCGCCATGCCCAGCTTCGCCGGGGCCTTCAGCGGCAAGCAGCTCGACGATCTGGCGAGCTATGTCCTGTCGCTGAGCGGCAAGGGCGAGGCCAACGCATCGGGGGCGCAGATCTTCTCCGAGAACTGCGCGCTGTGCCACGGCCCGACCGGGGAAGGCAGCCGCGCGCTCGGCGCACCGCGGCTCAACGACGCGATCTGGCTGCGCGGCGGCACCCGCGAGGACATCATCGCGCAGGTCACCAACCCCAAGCTCGGCGCCATGCCTGCATGGGGCGAGCGGCTCGATGCGGTGACGATCAAGATGCTGGCGGCCTATGTCCACTCGCTCGGCGGTGGTGAGGATACCCCCACCCCCGTCGCGCCCGCGGCAGCAGAGCCCGCAGCACCTGATCCGGATACTCCAACACCAGCTGAATAGAGCTGGAAAAAGGCAAGGTCGATGAATAGCCCCGCCCCCGTCCAAGGCCGCCCGCCCCAGCCGGCAAAGCAACTTTACGAGCAGAGCAAGACGGTCCACAACAAACGGGTCGACGGTCCGTTCCGCCGGTTCAAGTGGGCCATCATGGTCATCACGCTGGGGATCTACTACATCACCCCCTGGGTGCGCTGGGACCGCGGCCCCTATGCGCCCGATCAGGCGGTGCTGATCGACCTTGCCCACCGCCGCTTCTACATGTTCGGCATCGAGATCTGGCCGCACGAGTTCTACTTCGTGGCCGGGCTCCTCATCATGGCGGGGATCGGGCTGTTCCTCGTCACCAGTGCGGTGGGCCGGGCCTGGTGCGGCTATTCCTGCCCGCAGACGGTCTGGACCGACCTGTTCCAGCATATCGACCGCTTCATCGACGGTGATCGCAACGCCCGCATGCGGCTCGACAAGGCGCCCTGGGGACCGAACAAGATCGCCCGCCGCCTGCTCAAGTGGACGATCTATCTGGTGATCGCGTTCTGGACCGGCGGCGCCTGGATCATGTACTTCGCCGATGCGCCCACACTGGTGCGCGAGTTCTGGGCCGGCGAGGCCGACCCGGTCGCCTATATCACGGTGGCCGTGCTGACGCTGACCACCTTCGTGCTCGGCGGGTTCATGCGCGAACAGGTGTGCATCTACATGTGCCCCTGGCCGCGCATCCAGACCGCGCTGATGGACGAGAAGAGCCTGCTGGTCACCTACAAGGACTGGCGCGGCGAAAAGCGCGGCAGCCTCAAGAAGGCCGAGAAGAACCCCGATCTTTACGGCGATTGCATCGATTGCAACCAATGTGTGGCCGTCTGCCCGACCGGGTGGGATATCCGCAAGGGACCGGACATCTCGTGCATCACCTGCGGCCTCTGCATCGACGCCTGCGACAAGGTGATGAAGGAAGTGGGCCGCCCGCGCGGTCTGATCGACTACGCCACGCTGGAAGACTGCGATGCCGAAAAGGGCGGTGCGCCGGCACGCTCGCCGATGAAGGCGATCATGCGCCCGCGCACGCTGGTCTATTTCGGCATCTGGGCCTCGATCGGCCTGGCGCTGCTGTTCGCGCTCGGCACGCGCAGCCACACCGACCTTTCGGTCTCGCCCGACCGCAATCCGCCCTACATGTTGCTGAGCGACGGTTCGATCCGCAACGCCTATACGCTGCGTCTGCGCAACATGGAGAGCCGCCCGCGCGAGATGCTCATTGCCATCGAAGATCTGCCCGGTGCGGTCATGTGGAGCGACACCATCGCTGCGGAAAACGCGGCTCCGTCGCAGACCGTCACCGTGCCTGCCGACCAGACGCTGACCGTGCGGGCCTATGTCTCGGCACCTGCCGATACGCTGCCGGGCGACTTCGCCTTCACCCTCACCTCGCTTGACGAGAAGGGCGAAAGCGACCGCACCGAAACCGGTTTCAATGCCCCAGGAGGCGAATGATGCCGCAGAAGGTCTCCCGCAAGTTCACCGGCTGGCACATGACCGGTATTCTCGTCGCCTTCTTCGGCACGGTGATGGCGGTGAACTTCACCATGGCGGGCTTTGCCCTCTCCACCTTCGGCGGCATCCAGGTCGAAAACTCCTATGTCGCGAGCCAGAACTTCAACCAGTGGCTCGATGCGGCGGCAGAGCAGGAGAAGCTCGGCTGGGACGTGACGCTCGAACAGGCGCCTGAAGGCAGGCTGCGCGTGCTGGCCGAAGGCCCCGGTGAGAACGCCACCGTGCTCGCCCATGCCCGTCACCCGGTCGGCCGCAAGGCCGACATCACCCTCACCTTCACCCCCCAGCCCGACGGCAGCTTCCTGTCCGACGAAGCACTTGAACACGATCGCTGGATCGTCCGGCTCGAACTCGCCGACGGCGACAAGGTGTGGAAGCGCGAGGACCGCCTGTGAGTACAGTGCCCCTGCAGGCCCCGACGCCGGAAGAGCGCGACACCGTGCTCGCGGTGCCGGGGATGCATTGCGCCGGCTGCATGAGCAAGGTCGAGCGCAAGCTCGGCGCTGTGCCCGGCGTTGCAGGGGCACGGGTGAACCTGTCGGCGCGGATGGTGACGGTCCGTCACGAACCCGGCCTGCCGGTGCGCTCGCTGGTCGAGGCGCTGGAAGATATCGGCTTCGACGCGCAGGACCGCACGGATAAGGCCTTCCAGCGCGTCTCCGCCGTGCGCCCGCTGCTGGCGCCGCTGGCGGTGGCAGGCTTTGCGGCGATGAACGTGATGCTGCTCTCGGTCAGCGTCTGGTCGGGGGCCGAGGGCACCACGCGCGAGATGTTCCACTGGCTGTCGGCGCTGATCGCGGTGCCCGCCATCGCCTTTGCGGGGCGCCCCTTCTTCGCTTCGGCCTGGAAGGCGCTGCGCAAGTGGCAGACCAATATGGACGTGCCGATCAGCCTCGGCGTGCTCGTTGCGACCGGCCTCAGCCTTTACGAAACCGCCACCCACGGCAAGCATGCCTGGTTCGACGGCGCGCTGATGCTGCTGACCTTCCTGCTCGCCGGGCGCGTGCTCGATGCGATGATGCGCGACCGCGCGCGGGCCGGGGTCGATGCCCTGCTCAGCCAGGCGGCACAGGGCGCGCTGGTGGTGTCCGCTGACGGCACCACGCAATGGCACGCCGCTGGCGATCTCGCACCCGGCATGCTGATGCGCGTGGCGAGCGGCGAACGCCTTGCCGCCGATGGCACAGTGGCCAGGGGCGCGAGCCGGTTCGACCAGTCGCTGCTGACCGGCGAAAGCGACCCCATCGCGCGCGGCGAGGGCGACGCAGTGCTGGCGGGCACGCTCAATCTCGGCTCTCCGGTCGACGTGCGTGTATCGCAGGTCGGGCACGATACCACGCTGGCGGAAATCGCGCGGCTGATGGAAGCGAGCACGCAGAACCGCAGCCGCTATGTCCGCATCGCCGACCGCGCCTCGCGGCTCTATGCGCCGGCCGTGCATTCGCTGGCAGCGCTGACCGTGATCGGCTGGCTGATCGCGGGCGCGAGCCTCTATCAGGCGCTGGTGATCGGTGTGGCCGTGCTCATCATCACCTGCCCCTGCGCGCTTGGCCTTGCCGTGCCGGTGGCGCAGGTGGTCGCTTCGGGAGCGCTGATGCGCGCCGGGATCATGGTGAAGGACGGCTCTGCGCTCGAACGCCTCGCCGGGGTCGACCGCGCGCTGCTCGACAAGACCGGCACGCTCACGCTGGGCCACCCGGTGCCCGATGCGACGGCGCTCGATGCGCTCAGCGCCGAGGATGCCGCCGTGGCCCTCGCGCTCGCCTCGCACAGCCGCCACCCGATGTCGCGCGCCCTGCACCTGGCGCTGGGCCAGCGCGGGATTGTCGCCGCTCCGCTTGAAGCCGTTTCGGAGCGCGCGGGCGAAGGGGTATTCGCTACCTGTCGCGGTATCGACGTGGCGCTGCGCCGGCCCGAAAGCGCGGGCACCAGCGCCGTGGCGCTGGTGATCGGCGATGCGCCCGTGCGCCTGCTGCCCTTCTCCGACCGGCTTCGCCCCGACACCAGCGAAGCGCTCGCCCGGCTGGCGGCGAGCGGCGTGACCTGTTCGATCCTGTCGGGCGACCGGGTCGAGGCCGTGGGCGAAGTGGCCCGCAGCACCGGCCTCACCGGGATCGGCGGAGCCCTCCCCGCCGACAAACAGGACATGGTCGCCCGCCTGCGCAATGCCGGGCACGCGGTGCTGATGGTCGGCGACGGCCTCAACGACGGCCCGGCGCTGGCCTCCGCCGATGCCTCGATGGCACCCGGCTCGGCCAGCGACGTGGGCTTGCAGGCGGCAGACTTCGTATTCGTGCAGGATTCGCTGCTCGCCCTGCCCCGCGCCGTGACCACCGCGCGCAAGACGATGGCGGTAGTGCGGCAGAACTTCACGCTGGCGATCGTTTACAACGTGATCGCCGTGCCGCTGGCGATTGCCGGGCTGGTGACGCCGCTGATCGCCGCGCTGGCGATGTCGGGCAGTTCGCTGCTGGTGGTCGCCAACTCGCTGCGACTGGCGAGAGCCGCGAAATGACCGGGCTTTTGCTCCTCATCCCGGTCGCGCTGTTTCTCGGCCTGTCGGGGCTGGCGGCCTTCTTCTGGGCTTTGAAAAACGGCCAGTTTTCCGATCCCGAAGGCGACGCCGCGCGCATTCTGGCCGACGATGACGACGACGAACCGCTGGAGGATCACAAGTGAGCCATTTGGCCGAAGCTTTCGCCATGATCGCCATGGTTCCCGCGCTGACCAACGCGCCCGTGCCGCGCTCGGGTGAAGCGGCCCAGATCGTGCTCGCCTTGTGCCAGGGCGGCCAACTGGCCATCGACACCGGCAAGGGCGCGCCGCTGCCGCAGGGGGTGTCACCCTGCTGCGCAAAGGGGTGCCGCAACAGCAAACGCCGCGAGAAACTTGATCGGTCGCAATGAAACGGTGCCGCAGCGACGGCATTACGCTGCGCATGTGGCCCTATCATCCCCAACTGCTCGCTACGCCGGTGCCCCGTTACACCAGCTTCCCCACCGCTGCCGAATTCACCGAGAAGGTCGGCCCGCAAGACTATGTCGAGGCGCTGCGCGGCGCGACCGGCGACATCTCGCTCTATGTCCACATCCCGTTCTGCGAGAAAATCTGCTGGTACTGCGGCTGCAACACCGCCGCGGCCAACCGCGCCTCGCGGCTCGAAAGCTATCTCGATGCGCTGCACCGCGAGATCGAACTGGTTGCCGCGCAACTGCCCGCCTCGGCGCGCATTCGCCGGATCGCCTTTGGCGGCGGCAGCCCCAATGCGATTGCCCCGGTCGATTTCCTGCGCCTGTTCGACCAGCTGACGCTGAGCTTCCCGCTGCACGATCCGCTGATTTCGATCGAGCTGGACCCGCGCACCTTCGATGAAAGCTGGGCACAGGTGCTCGGCGGCGTCGGCGCACGCCATGCCAGCCTCGGGGTGCAGACCTTTGCTCCCCACCTGCAGGAAGCCATCGGCCGGGTGCAACCGCTGGAAATGATCGACAAGGCGGTGACACTGCTGCGCGATGCGGGTGTCAGTTCGCTCAACATGGATCTGATGTATGGCCTGCCGGGCCAGACCGAGGACGATCTGACCGCCTCGCTCGATCTGGCGACTCACTATGGCGCGGACCGCATCGCGCTGTTCGGCTATGCCCACGTGCCGCACCTGATCGCGCGGCAGAAACGCATCGACGGCTCGAAGCTGCCCGATCAGGAGGTGCGCTTCCGCATGGCCGCGCTGGGGCATGACCGGCTGGTGGAGGCAGGCTATCAGCAGGTCGGCTTCGATCACTTCGCGCTGCCCGGCGATCCGCTGGCACAGGCCGCGCGCCGCCTGCAACTGCACCGCAACTTTCAGGGCTACACCGAGGACAATGCGCCGATCCTGATCGGACTCGGTGCTTCGGCGATCAGCAGCTTTCCGAGCCTCTTGGTGCAGAACGAGAAGAACTCGGGCCGCTATCGCATGGCCCTCTCGCAAGGGCATCTGACCGCCGAGCGCGGCATCGTGCGCAGCGTCGAGGACCGGCGACGCGGGGCGATCATCTCCGAGCTTTTGTGCCATGGCCGCGCCCGCTGCGACCGGGCGGCGCTCGATGCCGCCTATCCGCGGCTGAAGCCGTTTCTGGAGGCTGGCCTCGCCACGATCGAGAATTCGATGCTGGTGATCGGCAGCCACGCCCTGCCCTATTCGCGCAGCATCGCGGCGGCCTTCGACCCCTATCGGCAGGAAAGCGCGCGGCGGTTCAGCTCGGCGGTTTGACCGCCCAACCTTTCGCGCCACCGCCACCTAGTATCAAGTCGGCGATATCATTCGGACTCGACTCTTCCGTCGACTTATGCAGCTTATCGAACATGTTGATCACCCCGCGTAGGAAGTCGTCTTGTGGCTAAAAGGTATTAGACATGGTTCACCCTTTTGCTGATGCCAAGAGACGCGTCGCCCGTGCAAATGAGCATATCAATGACCTTGCATCGGGGATCGATACTTTTCTCAAGGAAAGGCCTTATGCTCGTGTCATTGAGGTAGAGCCGAATACCGGAAATCGAATTCATAAGATCAAACTCATCGAAGCTTTTCCCGATAAGATGCTCGATCAAGCTGTCGAAATCGCTGAAGGATTACGTGCTGCACTCGACAAAGCCGCCTACGCATCCGCACTCAGTTTGGGCAACACTCGTTTAAAGGGGACCTATTTTCCTATCGCAGACACCGAGACGCAGATTACCACTGACATAATTGGTCGTGGCAAGTGCAAAGATTTGCATGATGCTATTGTCTCGCTTTTTAGAACGTTCAAACCTTACAAAACGGGGAATCCGCTTATCTGGGGCGTGAACCAACTCGCAAATGGGACAAAACACAGAGTACTTATCCCTGTCGGGCTGAGCGTAGGGGATAGCTTCATGGAAAGCTTCTGTTGCCCTGGATTGCTTGTCAATATGGCTTTCCCACCCCGGTGGGACACCGAAAAAGACGAGATGGTTCTCTGCACTGTTGGGCCAAACTCCCTCGACAACCCTCAATACAATATGAAGCTGCAAATGCTCATTGCCATGCGACATATCGAAGGGCTTCAAGGTGGCCCAGCAACGAGCATTTTTCGCGCTATGTCGAGCGAAGTTCGACGTGTTGTCATGGCTACCGAAGCTGAGACGGTCCGCATTATCGAGAGCCGCCCCTAGCACAAACCTGTCGCAGTCGCTCAAGTCAAAGTCGTTGCGACTTGTCGCCCAAATAACTCCCTATCACTTCAGGGGTGACGAATTGCACAAAAAATGGGGCGGCGAGCCCAAAGCGCGCCGCCCCAGTTTGGGAGAGTTCGTTAGTCCGCCCGGTCAGGCGGCAAGTTTGCTCGCGTCGGCCCAGTTGCCGTGCAACCCCTGACGCAACCGGAGCGGCAGCTTGGCGCGCGCAATCGGCCCCTTGGCCACGTCGCAGGCGTCGAACACGCACAGGTCCGAGTAATTGCGGACATGGTCGTCCACCAGCGCCACCAGCCAGCCGTCACCTTCTGCCGAATCGGCCGAGCGCGGCACGAAGCACGGCTCCTGCAACGAGCCATCCGGCCCGCACCACCAGCTCTCTTCCTCGCCAGTCCTAGTGTTGAAATGGGTCAGCGTGTTGATCACCCCGGCGAAGGGTCCGGGAGGGCCGTTGTAGGGCTTGGCCAGATCATAAGTGATCATCCAGCCGTGGGTGTAATCCTTGCCCGCCATGCGATCGTCGATGCGCGGGAACTCGCCCGGCGCCTTGCCCAGCGGGGTGACGCTCTCGACCACGTCCTCGTTGCTGGCGAGATCGACGGTGATGCGCACCAGCTCAGTCATGGCCAGCTCGGGGTCGAACGGAGCGCCGTCCTTGTCGGGGAAGAACGGCAGGCTGCCGATCTTCGAAGCGGGCGTATCGAGGTGGACCCTGGTCCCTTCGGCAAAGGCGTTCATCACGTGGCACGAGCATAGCCCCGCCTCGTGCTTGAACCAGCGCATGTCGCTGCCATCGCTGTCGCGCCGCATCACGCCGAGCCAGGTCGGCAGGCTGCGGTCATAGTAGAAGTGCGGGCGGTCCTGTTCGAGCACGCTCGGGTCCGAGCTGTAGGGCGAGACCGGGATCACGATATAATCCCCCGCAATCGCGAAGTCGTGCAGCATCGTGTAGTAAGGCACCTCGAACTCGGCGCGGGTGACGACGTTGCCCTCTTCGTCGATCTCGTAATAGTGCGCGTCGCGCTGGAGATCGCCACTGGCGGCATAGGAGATGTTGCAGAGATTGCCCGTCTCCGGGTCGATCTTGGGGTGCGCGCCGAAGGTGCGCAGCTTCAGCTGGCCGTCCCAGTCGGTGTAACCATCGGTTTCGAGACTCGCCTTGTCCATCACCAGACAGGGGCTGTCTTCCTTCATCGCCAGCAGCTCCTTGCCGTGGATGAGGACATTGGTGTTGGCGGTGCCGCGATGCTGGCCGATCACGCTCGGATCGTCGGTGCGCGGGTTGCGGTAGGAACCGAACAGCGCCTTGCCCGCCGCGTTTTCGAGCTTCCACTTATCGGTCTTCGCATAGCGCTGCTTCATCGAGACGCGGCCATCGTGGAACCGGAACATGGTGACCATGCCATCGCCGTTGAAGAACTGATCGCCGCCGCCGGCCCTGGGCGCAAACTGCGGATCGGGGTGGACGCGGTAAAAAGCACCTTCCATCCCGGCGGGAATTTCGCCCTCGATCTCGATGTCGGCAATATCGCCTTCCATGCGCACGAGGCGCAGCACGTCCTGATACAAGCCTTCTTGTGGGAAATGAACCATTGCGCCTCTCCTTGGTCGCTCTCTTTAGTAACGAGCGTTAGAATAGGAGGGCTTGCCGTATTCGCTTTGACCTTGATCAAACGGTAAAAACTTGCGGCCCCCAGAACGCGAGAGGCCGGACAGGACCCATGTCCTGTCCGGCCTCCACTTGCGGTTCAGCCTTTGTGGGGGGAGAGGATCAGGCGTGAACCTTGTCGCTGTTCTCGAGCAGCACGGTCGCGGCAGCCGTGTTGCTGATCGGAATGTGATAGTTGCTGGCGAGTTCGCGCACAGAGCCGCGCAGGGCCCCGCGCGCGGCAATCCAGTTCAGGATTTCCACCCCCTGGCTGCCCGCCAGCTCGACGATATCGAGCGTATCGTGCTGCAACAGCGCTTCGGGATCGGGCGCGAGATTGCGCAGGCAGAACTTGTCATAGTCGACGTTGATATGCCCGGCGCGGCCACCTTCGAGCTGGTGCGACAGCCCGCCGGTGCCGAACACCACGACCTTCTCATCGCCGCCCCAGCTTTCGATCGCGCGGCCCACAGCCTGCCCGAGGTTGTAGCAGCGCTTGGGGCTCGGCAGCGGGTGCTGCACGGTGTTGACGGCAATGGGGATCAGCTTGAGCGGGAAAGCCTCCTTACCCGGCCAGCACAGCTCGAACGGCACGGCCACGGCATGATCGACCAGCATCGACTGGCAGGTGACAGGATCGAACTCGCTCGCCACGACCTCTTCGATAATGTGCCAGGAAAGATCCTGATGGCCTTCGAACGGACGCTGGAAGGCGATGCCCCAGCCCTCGTCCTCGTGACGATATTCCGCCGCCGCGCCGATGGCGAAGGTCGGCATCTTGTCGAGGAAGAAGTTGAGGCCGTGATCGTTGTAGAACACCACCGCGACATCGGGCTTTTCTGCGGCCAGCCACTGGTGAACCGGCTCGAAGCCATCGAAGAAGGGCTTCCAGTAAGGGTCCTGCTGAAGGCCCTTGGCGATCGCGCCGCCGATGCCGGGGACGTGGCTGGTGAAGATGCCGCCTGCGATCTTGCTCATGCTGCTTTCTCCGACAGGAAGTTGCGGGTTTCGGTGAGACCGTGGGCGAGCAGGGCTGCCTTGAAGTCTTCCAGCTCCATGCCGGTCTGCAGCGCACCCAGATCCTGCACGTTAAGGCCGAGGATGCCAGCCAGCTTGGCGAGGTAGTAAACATTGCCCCCCGCTTCGAGCATGGCGAGAATGTCGCGCTTGCGCACGGCGTCGCGCTGCTGCTCGGTAAGGTTGAAGCGCTCCATCACGGCCTCTTCGTCCTTGACGAAGGCCTCGCGCAGTTCAGCGCTGTTGAAGGCATAGCACATGGCATTGAGCGCATAGCCCGAGCGCGCCTGTTCGCCGTCGAACACGGGCGTGCCGGGAATGATGCGCTTGCCCTTGGTGGCATCGCTGGTGGGAAGCATGGTTGATCTCTCCGCAGTGGGTTCGTGGCAGCGTACCTGCACCCGGCGCGGGCGACCTTCCTTGTCCTGCATCAAACATGCGAAACAATCGCATATGTGAAAATTTCAGACTGCTGGGAGTGGCGACTTATAGCCATGGGTGCGGCCATTATGTGCCGCGCGGCCAGTGACATACACCGGCGGCCATCACACCACGCATTTTTCGGTTAGGAAATGGTGAGCCCTGCTGGGTTCGAACCAGCGACCTACTACCGTTTAGTGCCCTGAAAACCGCAGAAAACTGCCACTTCCACACCACTGTTAACAGGCGATTGTGTAGCACTGTGCGGGCACTTCAGGCAAGATAGCCGATGTGGTCGGTGCCACGCAGACCCGCTGGCAATGAACCGGGCGGCTGGAAACCTGAGCCGGAATGCTAGTAGTTAGCCTCATAGCCTAGTTCATAATCGTCGCGCATCTTGTCCACGCGACGCTCTAGCGCCTCATCGAAGGCGTAGCCTCCCTCGGCAAAACTTTGGCTGTTCCCATAAGCCGAATAGCCGTTTTGGGCTCGCCACTCCCAGCCCGCCTCGTGTCCCGAGCAGTCTTGTGTACAGCCATAGCTGTAGTCGTAACCTTCGTATGCGAGCTCCCTCTCGGCAGCCCTACGCGCAGCCCGTTCGTCAAATGGCTCTCGATATTCGCCTTCATCTTCGTAGGAGCGGTATGCATAGCGGCTACGAGTTGGAGGGAGCCTAACTTCACTGTCCGTCATCGAGGGCAGGTCTGGACGGGAAAAGTCAGGAACTGTGAGCTCGGGCAGTTCCTCCACCAACATCTCATGATCCTCAGCGTAGCCGACAGGCTCGCTGCCTGACTCCACCAGTGCTTCGAGAGCTTCGTCCTGAAGCTTCTCTTCACTATCGGCACAGCCTGCTAAAACGAGAAGAACACTTGGAAGAAGCGACAGTCGCACGGGGTTTTTCCTTCTCTACTCGCCAACCCCAGCCGCTTGGGGCGCTTGCCTAACTAGCGATATCCCGTGAGGGTGAAGAAACAGGAAATCGCGACAAATGCTAGTGAACCGCGAGACCGGGCTGCCCTATGGAAGAACGCAAAGGAGCCAACGCGGCCCAAGCGAAGGCGAAGCGCTGGAGGGGAGCTGGGTCACGATAGGATGACAGAAGCACAGGTCTCAGGCTGCACTCGGGACCGGGGTGAAGAAGCTGTCTGTGTACATGCCCGATCAGTCTGGTTAGCTTTGATGCACGGGCAATAAAGGTGGCGATTGTGTTCGAAGGATGGAGGGAGCGGAGGGCGCTGAAGAGGTGGCAGCGGTCAGTGTTGGGGCAGGCGCTGCAACATCATGGGCATTCGTACTTTTTCGCAGCCGATGCGATCTTCTCGTTTTATGACGAGGAGGAGAAGCAAAGGAACTGCGCACAGTTACACTCTCTAGCGATGGAGATAGTAGCAGCGAACAATCCCATGTTGGCGGTGCGCGAACAGCTTGCGAACTACGTCCTGACTTTTGCCCCATTGATGGCGGCGGGAATGCCAGAGGAGGGGAAGGAAGAACGCGGCTATACGAGTACGCCCTATGTATCCGGCCAGCTACGACCCCATATCTCAAAGGTGGCTGACCATATCGACGAGTTGGGGAGGCTCCGCTTCTCGGAACCTGACATTAGCGACGAAGAGTTGGCCTCATACTGCACAAACCGTGCGTCGCTCCTTCTGTTCTTCTGCAACGGCCTGAATCTCATCAGCATCGCGCTGGAGGATCGTATAGAGAAGAATGACGAATGGTTTGCCGCCTTCGTGGAAGCAGCAATGGTCGCAGCAGAGGACGCAATCCGGCAGGACATTGGTTTGCCCAGCCTCCTGCCCGGTCCTATCGACTCCTTGGCTTACTCCTCGTTCTTTCAGTACGTGGTATCAGGTGAGCCTGACCCCTTCTTCGCTTGGGCGAAGGCATTCCCCGACAAGTATCTTTGTGGGCGTGGCTCACTGCCACCTCAGTGAAAATATCACGCTGCCTCAGGTGATTGAACACTAGGAACTGACCAAAATCGCCGCCCATGGAAATGCGTGGAGCGTAAGGGTGTCGTCTGCAGTTAGGGATGCCATACAGGGCCATGCTACGAGGACAGAGGGGCAGACCTATGGGGATCGGCTATGGATGCCCTCAGGGCGGCGGAGGAGAAGCTGGGGAGATACTCGGCGAGCTAACTGTCGGGTGATTGGCGGGTCTATGTCGGGTTGCGGTATTCGAGTCAGGCCAAAGTCGTGGTAGTGTCGGGTCTATGTCGGGCCACTGTCTCCCTTCCGCCGTGGCAAGTCGCGGGCCGTTTGGGTGAGTATTTAGGGCACTGAAACAAGGAGTTCCTGATGCTGCCGAAACCTAACCATGTCCCGCTGATCGTGGACTCTCAGAAGATGAAGAGCGCAAGGGCGCGTCGTGCTTTGACACAAGAAGCACTAGCTCACCAAGCACGGGTCAATGTGCGTACCATCCAACGCGCTGAGAGGGGCGCGCCTCTACGTCACGAAACTCTCGCAGACATTGCCGCAGTTCTCGGGGTGCCGCCAGCTGGCCTCATTCGGCCAACCCCGGTGAAGGAGGCTGAGGTCGTTGCGGCAGAGGCGGCACAGGGAGAAACCTCAGGCGATGTCCTGCGGCGCGTCGAGAATGCCGAAAGCGTGATCCAAGCTCTGGAACGCTCGATCATGTCCGAACTGAGCTGTGCAGCTAACCCGACCCCTGAACTTATGCCTGTATTGCGCGATGCCATCGTGCATATTGAGTCACTCATGCGCGACCCTTGGGACCAAAGTGACCCAGCGCCGCTGCGGTTCGATTCGGTGATTCCCCGGCTGGAGGCCATAGCCGCGTTGAATGGCCACCTTGCGGCCTTGGAACGTGAAGGGCTTGCGTTCTACCTATGCACGCTCACAGTCTACGTGCGCATACCGTATTGGACGGACGAAGGCTTAGTCGTCAGAGCGAGTCAAAGTCCTCGGTATATGTCAGCGGCCCGCCTCCACATTGCTGAATACACCGCAGAGCGGGTGCGCTTGCCTTACTACACACGGTGGAGGCTCGACCTCTGCGAAGAACTATCGGACGAAATCCCCTTCTGATCGGGAGAATGCCAACAATAACGAAGGATTGATGGTGCTTGTCGAGGGAAGCAAAACCGTCCTATGGAAGCAAGATGGCAGACAAGCACGATAAGCTAGAGGTGGGGATCAAGGCTCATCTCGACACAACAGAGGGTGCCGGGTCATTATCGATAGAGACGAAATATAGGTTCCTCGCGGCAATCGATCGTCTATTAGGGGGAATCTTCGATCTTCCGGCGACTTGGATTGACGTCAAGTCGGATAATATCAAGCACGAAGGTGAGCTTAAGAGGAAGCTGAAAGAAGCGGCATTTGCGCCAGTCCTGTCCGCCCTAGAAGAAGGCGACCATGAACGCGCACGTCTACTTGCTTTCAAGGCTGCGACAGACTTTCGGGAGTTTGAGAAGACGATCAACTTGGCTGCCGTCGCACAGAAAGCCACATTGCAGTTGACGGATCAGAGTGACGATTCTGATGATTCGGATACCGGATCAATCAAGGACGAGTGGCTTTCTCGCTTTCAACACTATTCCTCTACTGCTTCCTCAGAGGAAATGCGCGCATTGTGGGCGCGCGTATTGGCAGGAGAAGCTAGGACTCCCGGTTCATTTAGTGCGGCCAGCCTTAGGTTCATTTTCGACCTAGATTCAGGATTGGCCGAGGTCTGTGAGCGGTTCGCCAAGAGAATCCTACAGGGGGCAATATTACTGGCGGACGTTGATAATAGTGGACCGTCGTTGACAGAAGCGATGGCGTTGCAGGCAGCAGGCGCACTGACAGGAGTTGGGTCAACGCTCACCCGAACTTGGACCCCAAACGAGAGAAATGAAGTTCTCGTCGTGGCTAAAGAGTTTGCGCTCCAAGCCAAGGTGGTCGGACCCGCGCCGCTCCAACTTGAATCTTGGTTTGTGACGAATGTTGGATCTGAGATATTTTCTCTTTTGCCTCAACCCGACGAACGTGAACTCTTGTTAGACGCCGGTAGGGCATTAACCGATCAGCACAAACAACGGTTAGAATGGGTGAAAGTGCTGCGCCTAGGAGAGGTGGTCGTGCCGGGGACGCGTCCAGTCTTGGCTGAAGAAGTGGTCTTTCGGAAATAAATCAGACCACCACAGACGATTGAAGTCGCGCCAGCAGGTTGCGAACGCTGGAGGGGTGCCACTTGCCACCCCTGCGGGTCTGTATGTGGCGGGCGTTAAGCTCCGCAGCGATAGCCCCAAGGCTCACCTTACCGGCAGCCCGAATGTCCGCCACCACGGGCGCTAGATCGCGGGCGTAGTCATCCGCCCCTGCCTTCACCTCGGCGATGGCCGCAGCGTTGCCCTTACCGGCCCGCCTCAGGGCTGCCGCTCCGTTCGGGTTGCCCAGCTTGCGGCCAGCCGCTCGGGCTGCCCCTAGGGCTTCCTTGGTGCGGCGGCTGATGGCCTGCCGCTCGGCCTGCGCCACGGCTGCCATGATATGGACGGTCAGCTCGTTGGCCTCTGGCATATCTGCCGCGATGAACTTGGTCCCGCTGTCCTGCAGGGCCGAGAGGAAAGCCACAGAGCGGCTCAGGCGGTCGAGCTTGGCCACCACTAGGGTGGAGCCGGTGACCTTGGCGCGGTGAAGGGCGGCGGTAAGCTGGGGCCGGTTTGCTACCTTCCCGCTCTCCACCTCGGTATGCTCCGCTATCACTTCCCAGCCCCGGCTCTGGCAGAGTGCCAGGACGGCTTGGCGCTGGGCCTCAAGGCCAAGGCCAGACTGCCCCTGCTTGGCGGTCGAGACGCGATAGTAGGCAACCACTCGGCACATATCATCCTCCTTACAGAACTGCGCAACGTGCGTTAGTCAGTTGTGTACGGCGGGGAAGCGCGGGCAGCAACGGGCCTAGGACTCGGCTCGCCGCAGGATCGACTCGGCTGGACTCAAAGCCCGTACCCGTCGGTATCCATGTACTTACGGCCTGCTGGGCTGTGGGATAGATGGACTGCCTCACTTCAACAGGAGGCTTTCAATGTCCGTGATCTTCTACCCCGCAAACCTCAGCCCCTATCCCTCGGCCAGCCCTGTGGCAGTCCGCAGGGTCGATCCTCGGGACTACCCCAAATGGGATGGCCTTTGCTTCAAGCTGGGGCCGGTAGGGTTCTCGCTGAACTGGAAGCGGCGCGCTTGATCGGCTGAAAAAGAAAGGAGGCTCGCCAGCACGACGGGCCTCCCTTTCTGCCGCCTAAGGCACCCCCATGGGGGAATGCAGCGGAGCGCCTATCTATCAATCCTGCTTCGGATTTTTGCGCGAAAACTTTCCGGGGTCTGGCTAGAACCCTGCAGCGCCGGTCGCCCCAGTCGCAGCCTTGAACGCGCCGTGCAGGTTTCCCAGCAGGCTGTGGAGGCGGGCGTCGCTCGCCTGCCGCTCTGCTGTCTCATGTTCGATCCGTTCAAGGATCAGGGTTTCGTCATCGGTGAGGGTCATGGTTTTCCCGTGATCTGGAAGGGGGGCTGGAGGCCGGTCGAAAGGCAGACCCTAGGTCCGCCACAATGGCCTTTCGCGGCGGCTCATTTCTGCGGGTTACAGGGGTGCTTAGCGTCCCATGTTTGACAAGCCGGGGGGTCAGGTAGGGGGTAGCCGAAAACGGGACGCTAAGCGGCCTCAGGGGGCAGCCGACTGGCGACCCCTCAAGCAGCGCGCTGGCGCTCCATGCGGCGGCGGGTCTGGCGGCGGTTGAGGTCTGCGGCTTCCGGCGAGCGGGCGTAGAAGTCCTGAATGCCATCGGACCGCAGGGCTTCAGCGAACTCTTCGCGGCTGACGTTGCCCCAGCCCTTGCGGTTGAACTGGTAGGACAGCTCGGCCAGCGCGTGGTCAAAGGGAACGGTCAGGGCATAGACCGGCTCGCTCTTGCTGCCGGTAATGGGGCCGACGTAGCCCGCGACCAGCAGCGCCTTGGTGATGGGCGAGAATGTTGCAGGACCAGCCTTGGGGCCAGCCGTAGGGGTCGACCCTCGGTTGGCCTTCTTGCGACAAGCGGGCGAGCAATAGAGCGAGGAGTTGCGCGGCGAGCGGTAGGTGGCACCGCACTGAGTGCAGGTCCGCTCTCGGCCCACGCGGGCCGGGGTGGTGCTTGTGGAGGTCATGATCCTTTCGGGTCTGTGGCGCATGGTCATTTCAGGGACTGCCCCCGCCGGGGACCATGACGAAAACCAGCGGGGGCAGGAAAGCAGGGCCGTTAGCTACTCCGGCGCTGCGGGGACGGGGTTAGCCCAGGGCGAGGGCGAGGATGGCCGCAAGGGCGGTGATGGTCTGCGAGACGGTCACCATTGCGACCGTGGCGACCAGAGCGATGCTGGAGAGGCGGGGCATGGGATTACAGCCGGGGCGCTTTCGTGCTGGGGTGGTGGGTGTCCAAGACGGACTAGACGGCGGAGCCAACCCAAAGCCGACAGGCTTCTAGGCGGCGAGTGCCCGGTCTGCCGCAGGGGCAGTCTCTGGAGCTTCGTCATCTTCGACCAAACCAAACACTTCCTCGTAGGTCAGAGGCGGTGGCTCGGTGAAGGCGATCTCGGTGATACCTGCGGGCAGGTCGTAGCGGCGGAAACCGCAGGGCAGCACCGTGAGGCTGGCGCGGATAGGGCAGCGGCGCACGGTGCGGATGATATCGAGCTTGCGTAGCTGGACTGGCTTGAGGTCGACCCAGCGGGGCCGGTCTGTGTGCCAGCAGCCAACCGCACTGCTGAACATGAAAGGCAGACCCAAGGACGGGTCGCGGGGCAGCGGGTAGGACTGAATCTGGTAGACCTCTTTCGCCCACAGGATGCGCTTGCCGACCTTCAAGGCTCCGACGCTGCCACGCCTCAGGGGCGGTCCTAGGTCAGGGTCGTGCCAAGTGTCGTTTGGCTCTGCTTCCTTGAGGTGGTGCGGGTGGATGCACTTGGGGTTGCCGCAGCGGCGATAGAGGTGGGTGGCCTTGTCCAGCTTCCGGCCATGCCCCGCTTGCCACGCTAGGCGGGCAGCTTGCAGGGAGCCGTACTGCTTGGCGATAGGCGGAGAGACTCGGCCAGTGCCCTCTTTGTTGAAGGAGCCGACCCACAGCAGACAGCCGCTGGCCGGATCGTACTCGGTCTTCTCGTTCAGGTACTCAGCAAGCCCGGGGTTCTTCCCAGCCGGGAAGGCGTAGGGAGATGCGTGAGGGTTGGCGATGGGATGACTCCTTGCAGGGACAGCCGCTCAGAGACTCGTAGAGAGTCGCTGCGGGCGTCTAGCTGGTAGGGTAGCGGGTAGCCCCGCCTTCGCGCTGGAAGAGGCCTCAGAGTCCAATCTAGGGCTATGCCGCTGGATGACCCTAGGTGGCTGGGCTGGAGATGATGACGATGAAAGGGGGAAGGGGGAAGGACTGGGTAGCAGTCCTGAGGCAGTACTGAGTAGCAGTCCTACTATCTACCCTACTATCTCATCCTTACTATTCCATCCTAAGCAAGACGTAAGTAGTAGGACTTCCCTAGTACTGAGTAGTAGTACTATATTAGTAGGATAGGATACTCACTTTGTTCCTTGCTGTCAACCCATCAAATGGGTGGTCGTAACTGAGCTAAGCTCTTCGGGCAGACATTGAGCCTGTCCGGCCGTTCTGGTGCATAGGGTCACCCTTCGTGGTGCCCTCAGGGCGCAGCCTTCCCGTTCAAAGTGCTATAGCGAGGGTTTTAGGGTGCCCCTTCGTGGAACCTAAGGGTTCCAGAGGTGGACCGGGTCGGGGTTCCGGTTGGTGCTATAGCGCAACTTAAATGCCCCCTTCGGGTGTCCACTGGATCACACGGCCATCGTCGTAGTGACCATGGCGTAGGATGAAGGCGCACCGGGCCTGCACTAGGGCGTCCTCTTCGGTCAGCCCCTTGGCTTGGTAGGTGCGGCTCCGATCTGCCTTCCGTCGGTTGGTGCAATAGGTCACCTTAAATGCCCCCGCCGGGGCGATGGATCGAGGGCCATCCGGTTGGTGGTGCTAGAGGAGTAGTTTGGTGATGCCCCCAGCCAGATGCTCCAGATTGAGGCCGGGGTACACCACACGCTGGAGCGCCTCCGCCTTGCTCTGGATGGAGTTCCCGTAGCCGTAACCCCGGCTTGAACCCTTCTCACCACGGCGAGCCAGCGCCAGAGCAGTGCGCTCGGGCAACCCAGCCTCTCGCAGCCTGTCCTCAAACCCATGCCGGAAAGAGTGAATGCCCAGCCGCCGTCCTTCAAGCTGCAGTGACTGAACATGGCCGCTGAACCACTCGGACAAGGCGCGCCCTGAGCCTTCCTCTGGGAACAGGAGTTCGTCGCCTGCAGCTTTCCGCTCAGCGACGAAGGACAGGAATCCTAGGCGGATCAGCTCGGGATGAACCGGAAGCGTTCCCCGCGATGATTCGGTCTTGAGGCGCGCCCCTTCTTGGGTTCGGATATGGATCACAGGTATTTCTCCCTCCTCCACATCACTTACCCGCCGCTGTGTAGCCTCGCTCAGGCGCAGCCCCTGAAAAAGACATAGCAACGGCACCCAGAACCGCCCCGGCTGGTCCCTGCCGCTATCCCAAGGGCGGTCCCACGGTGCCTGCGTGAAGATCGTTTTCAACTGCTCGCTGGTAAACGGATCGCGCCTGTCCGCGTCATCGACCGGATCAGCCACCCGCAGCTTGTGGAAAGAGTGAGAGGTGATCCACCGCTCAGTCACCGCCCAGTTGAAGACTGCGACTACGTGGACGAGGTAGCCATCGTTGACGGTCTTGGCGGTGATCGGAGCGATGCCCAGCTCCTTCCCCTTCGCGACGGCCTCACGCGCCGTCAGCCCCCTGAGGGCTAGCCTGCGGCCCATGCCGGTGGGGAGGGACTGCAGCAACTCGACGAACTCCCGCGCCTCTTCTCGGGCGATGCTGTCCACCATCCGATCTCCAAACTCCTCCCGAAGCAGGCGCGCAACGGGGCCAAAGACTCGCTTGGAAGAATCGGACCAGCCGGGAGTCTTGGCCCGTTCGTATGCTTCGACGAGTTCCGCCACGGTCTTCCCCTCGGGAGCCTCGGGGGCAGCCGGGGGCGCGATCAGCTCGGCGTCACGCGGGGTATAGGCAGCATCGCCCTCAAGGCGCGCTACCGCAGCCCGGTGAAGTTCCACGAAAGCCCGCATAAGCATGCGTTGCAGATAGCCAACCGCAGGGCTGTCCTGATCGACGGACACCCCAGCCTGCCGCAGCAGCGTCCTGCTCGCCGCCAAGACCGGCCCGAAGTCGCCCCGCCCCAGCATCGCTTGGACGGCCTCAAGGCGCTCCTTGGTGGACCTGAGGAGTTGCCTGTGGTCGATGGCCTCAAGCCGCCGCTGCGGTAGGAAAGAGGGCAACTGGGTGTTGAAGAACTCCGCTGCCATGCGGTGCGCCTCGGCCTCAGTCAGTACCCTCTCAGGGTTGGCCTTTGCGGCCTCCCGCGCCTCATTCACCTTGGCACGATACTCGGCAGCGATGAGCGGAAGCTTGTCCGCAGCCTTCTCCTTGTCCGTCTCTCCGGTGGAGCGGATAAACTCTCCGCGAAGGATCGGGGCACAATCGAGCGGCCATCGCTTGCGCACCTGCCACATCGCTGAGCCTTTGCGCCGGGATAACTTGAACACCTCACCGTCCTCCGCTGTGTAGCAGGATTGTGGTGCAGATGAAGTAGACGCTTGCGCCATAACTGACGGAAAACCAAGGACTTCAAGGCGATAAATGGTGAGCCCTGCTGGGTTCGAACCAGCGACCTACTGATTAAAAGTCAGTTGCTCTACCGACTGAGCTAAGGGCCCGATATGGGGCATGGCGCGAATGGCCTGCGGCGCGTCACCTAGATAGCGGGCGGCGGCGGGTCAAGCGTCCATGCAACTGTCGTAGCGTCAAACCGGTCACCGGGTCGCGCCAATCGCCGGCAATCCCGGCTGCCGGACCGAGCACGAAGTCGCGCTCGCGGAACAGCGGATGCGGGATCGCCAGCTCTGGCCGCACGAAAATTCCGCCCGACCACAGCACAATATCGAGATCGAGCGGACGCGAACGCCAGCGCTGCCCGCGCCGCACCCGGCCGAACTTGCGTTCGATCCTTTGCAACTTGCGCAGCAACTTGGCAGGCTTCAGCTCGCACGACAGCACCAAAGCGCCGTTGATGTAGCGCCTTTGCGACGGGCCGACCGGCGCGGTCTCGATCAGGCGTGAGCGAGCGACGACCTTGCCCAGCTTGTCGTCGATGCGCGCGATGGCCCGCGCCAGCACCTGCCGCGGCGCGCCGTAGCGGTGGTGGCGCTGGTTCGATCCCAGCGCGACAAGATAGAGGTGCTTGCTCAAATGTCCTCGGCAATCCGGCCGTAAAGCTGCGGGCGGCGGTCGCGGAAGAAGCCCCAGCTGGCTCGGTGCTCGCGCGCCTGATCGAGATCGAGCGTAGCGGCCAGCACGCCGGTTTCCTCGCGGCCATATTCGCTGAGGTAATCACCCCATTCGTCGCAGATGAAGCTGTGGCCGTAGAAGGCCGTCCCTTCCGCCTGCGAGCCCTCATGGCCGATGCGGTTGGCGGCGATCACCGGCATGCAGTTGCTCACCGCATGGCCGATCATCGCGCGGCGCCACATGCGGCTGGTGTCCATCCCGGCGTCCTTCGGCTCGGAGCCGATCGCGGTGGGATAGAACAAGACCTCGGCCCCCAACAGCGCGAGGCAGCGCGCGGTCTCGGGATACCACTGGTCCCAGCACACCCCGATGCCGATGCGCGCCGTGCCACCTGTGCAGGGCACGTCCCAGACCTTGAACCCGTCGTTGCCGGGGCGGAAATAGAATTTCTCCTCGTAGCCGGGGCCATCGGGGATGTGGCTCTTGCGATAGGTGCCCATGATCTCGCCATCGGGGTCGATCATCGCCAGCGTGTTGTAGTAGTGGTGCCCGTCGCGCTCGAAGAAGCTGGTGGGGATCGCCACGCCCAGCTGTTTCGCCAGCTTGCGCATCGCCTGCACGCTCGGGTGCTCCAGCGTCGGGCGGGCGAGCGCGAAGAACATGTCTTTCTCCTCGCGGCAGAAATAGGGGCCGGAGAACAGTTCGGGCGGCAGGATCACCTGCGCACCCTTGCCTGCGGCCTCTGCGACCAGATCCGAAACGGCAGCGATGTTGGCGGCCTCGTCAGCCAGCCCGAGTTCGAGCTGGAGCGCCGCGACAGTAAGCTTTCTCATGCCTGCGCGATTACTGAGCCTTGGCCGCCAAGTCTACGAAAACGGGATCAGGGCCGCTTGCGGAACAGCAGCGTCATGCGGTCGCTCTCGCCGATTTCGGCGCGGCGGGCGCGTTCTTCGCTGCCCTCGGGCGCTCCGCCGAAGCTGGGCGGAAGGCTCCACACCCCGCCCTCCCAGTCCGCCGGATCGGCTGGGTTGGCGTTGACCTCGCTCTTGCCCACAAGATCGAAACCGTAGGCCGAGAACAGCGCGATCACGTCTTCCTCGCGCTGATAGCCCTTGTCGCCGAGCACGTAGCTTGCGGGAGCATCGGGCCTGGCGCGGTGCTGGACCACGCCGAGCAGGCCATCGTCCTTGAGCAGGGTGCGCGCGGTGGTCGCCACATCGTGGAACCAGCCGAGGCGGCGGATATTGTGGATCTCGCGGAAGATGAGGAAACGATCGACGCTACCAGCCATGGCTTCGATGGCCTCGTCGCCGATGTTCGCGCCGATCACGGCTGCGCCGTTGTCGCCCACCCAGCCCTGCGCCTGCGCGGGGAAGCGGCTGGCGGTCTCGCGCATCCCGGCGAAGAAGCCCGGTCCGCCCTCGGTCCCGACATCTGGGTTGAGACCGATATAGCTGCCCTCCGCCCCGAGATAGGGGATCAGCACGCGCGAATACCAGCCGCCCGAGGGCATGAAGTCGACCACGCTCATCCCGGGCTCGACCTCGAAAAAGGCGAGCGTCTCGACCGGGTGGCGATACTGGTCGCGTGCGCGGTCGTCGGCGCGGATATCGGCGGCGAGGACCGCTTCGATACCGGGCGCGGCGGGCGTCTCGGCCAATGCGGGGGCGGCGCAGGTGAGAGCGAGGGTAGTGGCAAGGAGGGCAGGAAGGCGCATCGTCAGGTCTCCTGTGAAAGGGGCCGGGCAACTCTAGGGCCGGACCGAAGGATGACAAGTGCGCCCGCGCTTCCCATCTCCTGGCGAAAGGAGATTATACCCATGACCATGCAGGCGATTATCGCAGGCGGCTGTTTCTGGTGCACCGAGGCCGTGTTCAAAGACGTGATCGGCGTTGCCGGGGTCGAAAGCGGCTATATCGGCGGGCATGTCGAGGCGCCGACCTACAAGCAGGTTTGCTCAGGCGAGACCGGCCATGCCGAGGCCATCCGCGTGACCTTCGATCCCGCAGTGGTGAGTCTCGCCGAGATCTACGACATGTTCCTCGGCACCCACGATCCGACCCAGCTCAACCGGCAGGGCAACGATGTGGGCACGCAGTACCGCAGCGCGATCTTCCCTCTGGACGACGAACAGCGCGCCGAGGCCGAGGCTGCGATCGGGCGCTGGAATGCGGCGAACGGCGCGATGGCGGTGACAACCATCGAAGGCCCCGCCACCTGGTATCCGGCGGAGGACTATCATCAGGAATACTGGCAGGGCGAAGGCCAGCGCAATCCCTATTGCCTCGCGGTGATACCGCCCAAGCTGATGAAACTGCGCAAGAGTTTTGCGAAATATGTGAAGGACTAGGCGCTTCCGTGCCACATCATCGTCGGCCTGCATAAAGCACGGGGCGACGACGTTGGGCCTAGAGCGGGAAGACATAGGATCAACTCGCAACGCCCTTCCCCTGTGGGGAAGGGTTGGGATGGGGGGCCCACGCCAGCGTCGAAGCCCCCACCCCCGGCCCCTCCCCAAGGGGAGGGGAGCAAGGCGGACCAGGGTAATCTCATCAGAATCTAACGGCGCTACTCAGGCGGTGAAGCGGGCGATGAAGAAGCCGTCGAGCCCGCCCTTGCCCGCCAGCATCCCCGGATCGGTGCGCACCCAGCCCTCGGGCGTGGGCGCGAGACCGGCGGGCAGTTCCTCAGCGCGCACGGGGTCGGGCGTCAGCGAACAAGCCGCAGCGATCTCCTCACCCTCGGCGCGTTCGAGCGAGCAGGTCGCGTAAACCAGCCGCCCGCCCGGCACCAGCCAGTTGCCCGCGCGCTCGAGCAACTGCCCCTGCAGCTCGGCCATGGCCGCGATCTGGCGCTCGCCGATGCGGTGGAGCACGTCAGGATTGCGGCGGCAAGTGCCGGTAGCGGTGCAAGGCGCGTCGAGCAGGATCGCGTCGTATTGCGCCTCGGGGTGCCAGCCCATGGCGTCGGCCTCGATCACCTCGGCAGCAAGGCCGGTGCGCTCGCAGTTCTGGCGCAGACGTTCGAGCCGGCGCGACGAATTGTCGAGCGCCGTGACCTGCCAGCCCATGCTCGCCAATTGCAGCGTCTTGCCACCGGGCGCGGCGCAGAGATCGAGCACACGCCGCCCCTCACCCATGCCGAGCAGGCGTGCCGGGAGCGAGGCCGCAAAATCCTGCACCCACCATGCGCCCTCGGCAAAGCCGGGCAATTGCTCGACCGAGGTGCCACGCGGCAAGCGCAGGTGTCGCCGCGCGAGGCTCTCACCG
>NZ_QXFM01000058.1 GCF_003584015.1 Aurantiacibacter xanthus | reverse complement strand
GTTGCGGGTGCGCCATCGCCCGCCCCCATGCCCGGCCCGGTGTCGAGATAGAACGTGACCATCGCCCCCTGATCCGGCCCCGTGCGAACGGGATCGGCGAAGGCCGTCCACAGCAATCCTGCCAGCACCACAGCAAGGAGATAGGCCCAGAGGTGGCGCAGCGGGCGATCCAGCACCCTTGCTGGCGCCATGCGTATCGCCTCTGCCCACAGCATCGCCCCCGGAAGCACGATGGTGCGCGGCGCAGGGCGCAGGCGTTGCAGCAACAGCAACACACCGGCAATAGCCAGTGCGCCAAGAGCGAATGCCCAGAGCGGAAGGCCAGCCAAGGTCATGCCCGCATCCCATCCCCGAACAGGATCGGAAGCTGGTCGATCACCGGCACGGCGCAGTCGATCCGGGCAAGGCCCGTGCCATGCGCCGCGGCGAAACGGACGAGGCGCTCGGAAAAGGTGGTATAGGCCTCGCGATAGGCGTCGAGCACCTCTGCCGACATCGTGGCGGCGACCGCCTCGCCGCCTTCGCCGCTGGCGATGGCAATATCGCTGTCGGCTTCGAAGGTCGGGTGAAGCTGCGGTTCGGCGTCGTAATCGCGCACCATCTGCACCAGCATCGTGCGATGCGGCAAGCGCGACAGCGCCGCCAGCGCTGCATCGAGGCCGCCGTCGGCAAAGAAGTCGGAAATCACCACCAGCAAGCCCGGCCGCAGCCCCGACTTGCCCAGTCGCGTGGCCGCATCCGCCAGGTCAGTCGTACCCTGCGGGCTCGCCTGTGAAAGAAAGTCCGCCACCCGCGTGAGCATGCTGCGCCCCGAAAGGCTGCGGCTATGCACCAGCAGCCGATCGGCGAAGCTATGGAGCGACACCGTATCGTGCTGAGCCAGCGCCACACCTGCCACCGCCAGCGCCGCGCGCAGCCCCGCCGCGATGCGGGGCGGGTCTTCGGCGAACATCGAGCCCGAGCAATCGACCAGCACGTGCACCGGCAGATCGTGATGCTCCTCGAACACCCTGACGAAGGTCTTGCCGATACGGCGGTAGATGTTCCAGTCGATCGTCCGCAGATCATCGCCCGCGACATAGGGTTTGAAATCGGCGAAATCGGTGCCCTGACCGCGAGCGGTCGTGCGCTGGTCGGCGAGCCTGCGGCCGCGCTGCGTACGCCCGAGCCGCAGCGCATAGCTATCGATCCGCGCGAGGAAGGCCGGATCGAGCAGATCTTCGCGCGAAGGCACGCTTCGGGTGGAGAAATGGCGTTCGGTCATTGCCCGCCATCCGGTGCGAACCAGTCGCGCAGCAATTGCGTTTCGCGCTCG
>NZ_QXFM01000057.1 GCF_003584015.1 Aurantiacibacter xanthus | reverse complement strand
GGGGGCACGGCACCGCGCGGAGCGATCGTGCGGCGCAGGCTGTTGGGCCGTTCGCCGCCACGCTCGCGATAGGGGCCGGTTGCGATTCGGCCACCGAAGCCGCCGGTCACATAGTCGGGCATCATGGCCATCTCGCCGGCCAGCAGTGCGCTCGGCTCGTCATAGTAGAGCAGGCCACGCTTGTCGTGCGTGAGGAACGAGGTGGCGAACACCACGACGCCAAGCGAGGACAGCAGCCAGAAGTGAAACTTCGGCTGCTTCGCTACGAGCGCCGAGAGTGACTGTTTGCCGGATGTAATCATTTTGCCCTCCCTGTTTCGATGGCCGGCAAATGTGATGCCAGGCCTGCGCCCCGTCGATATGTTCAGCGGCGCCCCCGCTGGTTAACCCTAAATCCTGTGGCAATAACGCGGGTTACTGCCAACTCTTCCTCAATACGAGCCTCTGGAGGCAAGCACAATGGGCACAGTCAGCGCCAGAATGCGAAGATTGTCGCCAACCCGCCCCTTGCGGACATAGATCACGTCGAAAGCGATGCGCCGGCGGTAGTGCACGTCGTTGCGACCGGAGATCTGCCACAGGCCCGTGATACCGGGGCGAACCGCGCAATAGTGGCCGAAATAGCGGCCATAGCGTGCCACCTCGGCTTCCACGATCGGACGCGGGCCCACCAGGCTCATTTCTCCGCACAGCACGTTGAAGAGCTGCGGCAGCTCGTCGAGGCTGCTCTTCCGCAGAAAGCGGCCGAACGGATAGACGCGCGGGTCGTTGCGCAGCTTCTGGTCACGATCCCATTCGAGTCGCGCCTCGGGATCTGTGGCGAGCAGCTTCTTCAACCGCTCGTCGGCATCGGTGGCCATGGTGCGGAACTTGAGGCAGGTGAACTTTTCACCGCGCCGCCCGATGCGCTTCTGCCGGAACAGCACCGGCCCCGGCGAGGAGACGTAGATGATCAGGGCGAGAATCGCCATCAGCGGGAGAATTGCGATCAACAACAGGAACGACCCCACGCGATCGAGCAATTGCGCCGCGAAGGGATCGTCCACGATCATTGCGCTGCGGCCCATGAGCCGCGGAGGCTCGTAAGGCGCCAGAACTTGCGTGCGCTCTTGGGTCACTGGTTGCTCCATGGTGCGGTGCATCATGGATAGAGGTGTACCCCAGAAATGGGAAGAACTTAAGCTTGCGTTACACCGCACCTAAGGGGTGTTTCATCGCGGGACGTGACCCGGAAACGGCGTTACCGCATGAAGAAGTCTAGAGAATCAGCGGAACGGCCCAGATCACCAGAGCCCAGCTGGCTGCCGCACAAGCGAGCGCAACCGCCAGCTTGCGCTGGAAGCTCCAGCTGCTGTCGTCAGCGCGCCGACGGGCGAAAGGCAGCGTTGCCGCCGCCGAATTGCGTGCAGAAACCAGAGACGACGTCGAACCCATCACGACAAGCATAGCAACCCCTCACCCATGACCAACGGTCTCGGAGGCCAAATTTGACTCTCCGATTAACCATAATTGGCCACTTCAGAAGCTGTAACGCAAGCTAATTCCTACCTGGTTCTGGGAAAAATCGAAAAACCCGCGCCGTTCATAGTGTTCGGCCTTGAGGCTGAGGCCCCAGTGGCGGTCCAGACGATAGGTCGCTTCGGCGGCAACGCTCCACTGGTCGCCGTCGTTGGTGGAATCGAGCTGATCGAGCTTCGCGTAAGATCCGCGAGCGGTGAGCAGGAGGTTGCGCTGCAACTCGTGTTCGACCTTCACCGTGCCTTCGGTCCGCACCAGCCCCGAGACGAGCGGGTTGACCGTCTCGTCGACGCGGCGCTGTGCCCCGACCTCGATCGAGGTCAAGGGTGTGGCGTTCCACAGGAGGTTGGCCTCGAAGGCGAGACCCTTGGTGTTGTCGAGCGCCGGGTCCTTGAAATCGCGCAACAGGTAGCCCGCGCGCATGTCGAGATAGAGCAGCTCGGTGATCTGCTGGCGATAGCCCAGCTCAAGCCGTCCGCCGCGCGATGAGCGGTCGTAGGGGAAGAGCGGATCGCCGCCCGAGGTGATCGGGGCGCTATCGTAGGAGCGGTCGTCGACCGTCAGCAACAGATAGACCTCGCGGTCGCGCGAGTGCGCATAGCTGATGCGCGAGGTGGCCCGGTAAACCTCGAAATCGCGGAACGACAGGTCGAACTGCTCCGATCCGATGACGGTCAGGCCATCGTAGCGGACCGCGCGTGCGGATCCGTCGAGGCTGACCCGGATCGGGCCGAATGCCTGATCGATCCCGGCCTGCGCATTGAGGTCGGTAAAGGCGATGGGTTGCAGCACGCTGTTGAAGCTGCCCGCATCGCGGCGGTCTTCGGTGCTGCGATTGACGCGTGCGGAGGCGCGATATTGCGTTGCGGTGCCAAGCCCCCAGGCACCCCGCGCGGAGACGCTGAATTGCTCCGAATCCTCGGTCTTGATGCTGGCAAACTTGCGGATGCCGGCTGACAGATCGATGTCGATCGAGCGGTCGGGGCGGCGATCCCTGAGTTGCAGGCGCGGGGTGAGCGTGAAGATCACGTCGCTTTCGCGCCCGTTATTGGCGGTGACCAGCGCGTTGTCATTGTATTCGGCCGCGAGGTTAACCGAGGGGAAGGCCTCGAACGAGCCGATATGGATGGGCTTGGGGGCATATTCCTCGGCGTTGCGCTGGGACACCGATCGTCCCTGCACATCGTCTTGCGCGGCAGCAGTGCCCGGCATGGCTGCCAGGGCGAATCCGCCGGCAACCATAAGCAGGCTGACGATCCGCGCATGGCCCTCGAGGTGAGTTGCCAGCCTGTGCGTGATTCCTTGTCTCATCTTCAAATTCCCCGAACCCCGTCTGGCCGCTAGTTGTTGTAGTAGCCCCTGAATTTCTTGGCGTAGGCGTAGACGTCGCCATCGCCGGTGCTTGCATATTTCTTGATGTTGACCTGGCTCAGCGCGAGCCCGGTAACCTTCGCGCCCGAATCGATCAGCATGTCGACCACCGCCTCGATGGCGCGGATCGAGGTCTTGCGCCAATGGGTGATCACAAGAACACGGTCGGCGGTGCTGGCCAGCAGACGGCTTTCCGCCACGCCGAGAACCGGCGCCGTATCGATGATCACCACATCGTAACGCGAGCGCAGTTCGGCCAGCATCTTGTCGACCGTATCCTCGCGCAGCGGGTTCTGGCCGCTTTCGGGCACCTCGTTGCTGCCCAGGATATCGAGGCCGGACATCTCGTCGCGATAGATGCACTGCTCGATCGGCGTGTCGCGCAGCAGATAGTCGTAGATGTCGTGATCGCTCTCGTACTGCAGCAGCTCGCTCGAACCGCGACGGCGCAGGTCGGCATCGACCAGAATGGTCTTCAGCCCTTCTGCCGCGGCGGTGCGGCCGAGGCAGACCGAGGTGGTGGTCTTGCCTTCGCCCGGCAGCGCCGAGGTGATCGCGATAGCCCGCGAGCGCTTGCCCGGTGACAGCATCAGGAACGTGCGGATCGAGCGGAACGCCTCTGCAAACAGCGAGTGGGGATGGCTCAGCACGTAGTCCTGCGGTGCTTCGAGCGCCTGGCGCCCCTTGACCGTGGACTTGAGCGTGGGGATCGCGCCAGCATAGCGCAGCCGCAGGCGGCGCTCCACATCGCGTTTGGTCTGTACGCCGCGGCGCAGGTATTCCGAGGTCAGCAGACCGACAAAGCCCACCACCAGCCCGAGCACGATCGCCAGCGCAATGGTCAGCACATAGTTAGGGCTGTAGGGGCTCTTGGGCACTTCGGCGCGGGTGGCGAAGCGGGCGTCGGGCATCTCGCTGTCGCGCAGCGCGGTGCCTTCCTGCGAACGCTCGAGGAACGACTGGTAGATCGCCTGCGCAGCTTCCGCCTTCTGCGTCAGCTCGTTCAGGCCGGCCTGAGCGCGGCTGTTGGTCGTCATCGCGCCGATGGCGGTCTGCCGGCTGGCGGTCAGCGAGGCCACGCGCGACTGCGCGGTCTGCACATCGGCCTGCAGGTTCGAGAGGACGCGGTTGATCTCTTCCTGAATGCGGCGGCGAATATCGGCGAGTTCCGATTCGGTCTGCCGCCGCTCGGGGTAAAGCTCGCCATAGCGTTCGGTGAGCACGGCCAGCTCGGCGCTGGCCCGTGCTTCCTGCTGGCGCAGGCTGGCAATGGTGCCGGAGCCGAGCGCCGCACCGACGTCGGCCCCGCCGCTTCCGCGTGCGAGCTGCTGACGGGCGGCATTGAGGCGGCCCTGCTTTTCGGCCAGCTCTGCCCGCGCCGAAGCAAGCTGGGTGTTGAGGTTGGAAACTTCCTGTTCGGCGTTGGTCCCGCTGTTCGAGGTGACCAGCCCGCGCGCGGCGCGATAGTTATCAAGCGCGGCCTGCGCGGTCAGCGCGTTGTGTTCCAGTTCGGACAGCCGCTCGTTCAGGAACTCCTGCGTGCTTTGCGAGCGCTGCGACTTGTTGTCGATCTGTGACTGCAAATAGGCCTCGCCAATCAGGTTGGCGGTGGCGGCGGCGAACTGTGCATCCGGGCCGTTCGAGGTGATGTCGATGATCTTGCTCGACCCCGAGCGCAGAATGCGGGTCGTGCCCGTCATCCGCGCGGCCACGACTTCGACTTCCTCCTTGGTGAAGGGATCGCCATCGGGCGAGGCGAACCGTTCAGAATAGAGGTGGGCGGCGATCTGCGCGACGAGCGGCGAGGACATCAGCCGGATCTCGGTATCGATCTCGTCCGTATTGGGGATCATGCCGGTGCTGACCGGCTCCGAGGTTCTGACCGGGCCGCTGGCCGGTTCGACGATCATGCTGGCAGTGGCCGAATACATCGGCGTGGCAGTCGCCAGATAGGCGGCGGCGCACAGCAGCACGAGGAAGAACAGGCCGAAAACAAGCAGCGCATTGCGCCGGAATACCTGCCACAGGAAGCCGGGATCGGGCAGCAGCGGCGCGCGCGCTTCTTCCGGGGCAGGCTGGAACGGTTCATCCGCGGAATCGAAAGATCTGGTGTCGATAGTTGTCATGGTTTTCGCTTGCCGAGGATAGCTACAGAAATCGGTTTGCTGAGAGCCCCAAACGAGCAGCACGGCAACAGTGGTTGCGCGGGCTTCCCGAGTTGGCACGGTTAGTTGTCCGTGTGTCTAGCCCTCATTCTTGCTCTGGTCGATAGGAAGAGACTGCCTCCCCGTGGGGCCGGTTTAGCAAGTCTGCACGCCTGCGCAATTCCGTCTTTCGCAAGCGCGACAAATGCGTGCTTCCTATATAGATTATACGCCGGTGAAGCGACCCTTAACCGCCTTTGTACGGCGAGGGGAGCGGTGCGAAAGCGATCTGCCGCTGCAACCTCTCGGCTGACCGCGTGGATGGCTGGCAAGGCCTGTGGTCAGGCCTTGCTCACCCACGCAATTGAGCGAAGTGCGTGCCGGTCATCAGCAGGCGAAGCGGTGGCGGCGCAGTCTGAGGGCCGGGGAAGCGGTCGGCCAGAAGCGCCTTCACGGCCGCCGGATGCAGCGCCAGCTTCCACAGCGCCCGCGGCAAGCTGCCATAGCGCCGCAGTTCGAGGATTTCGCGATAGACGATCTTCTCCGACAGGTGCTGCGCATGGCGGGCCAGCGCGGCGCGCTCCTTGCGGGTGAGGTCGAAGTCGCGGGCGATGGCCAGCGAGGCTTCCTTCATTGCCCGCAAGTGGGCGATCGAATGGGCCGAACTGAGCGAATCGGATCGCTGAAGCGCGGCATAGCCGCAATGCTCGATCAGCGTGAAGCGCGCGCCAAGCGCCAGCATCCGGGCATAGAGCACGAAGTCTTCACCCAGGCGGCAGGTCTCGTCGTATCGCAGGTTGTGCGCATCGAGAAAGGCGCGCCTCACCACCGGCTTGAGGAAGCCCAGCTCGGTCCGGTTGGTGCGGCGGCCGCCGATATTGCTGTCGGCAAAGGTTTCCAGATCGATCGTGCAGGTGCGCTCGCCCGCTGTATCCTGTGCGGGCAGCTTGCCGAGATTTTCGATGTCGGTGGTGAAACAGATGTTGTCGGCGCACATGTCCCAGCCGTCTTGCGCAAACATGTGGGCGAAGCGGTCGGGCAGAAAGATGTCATCGGCATCGAGAATGGCGAAATAGGGCGCTTTGGACTGCTCCAGCCCGCGGTTCCTGGCTGCCGATGGCCCCTGGTTGAAGGGCTGGCGAATGACGGTGAGGCGGCCGTCGCCCCGCCCCGCTTCTTCGGCGAGCGCGACCGTATCGTCCGATGAGCAATCGTCGATCACGATCACTTCGGAAACCAGCGATTGCGCCAAGGAGCTGGCGACGGCGCGCGAGATCGTTGAGGCCGCATTATAGGCGGCAATGATGACCCCGACAGTCGGTACGACCATGCTCGATTTTTCCCGTGACTGACAGACATCGCGAGTCGGCGCGAAGCAGACTCATTCGTTCTTTCATAGCCTTGTAGCCGCTTGCCGCGCTGCACAAAAGGTGTCATTCCGCCTCGTCTATGGCACAGGCAGCCGCCCTCCGTATTGGTTATCTGGTTCACAACCTCAACGACGCCGCGGTCGAGCGGCGCTGCCGGATGTTCGCCATCGGCGGCGCGACGATGCGCGTGGCGGGGTTCTGCCGCGATGACACCATCTGCGACGCGCTGACGGCGCGCGGGGCATTGTCGCTGGGCGCATCGCGCGATGCGGCGCTGGTTGCCCGCGCGACCGCCACCCTGCGCGAGGCGATCCTTCACCGGCGGCTGAAGGCGTTTTTCCGCGATTGCGATGTGATCGTGGCGCGCAACCTCGAACAATTGGGAATTGCCCGCGCCATCGTGGGCGATCGCCCGCTGGTTTACGAGTGCCTCGATATTCACCGTTCGCTGGTGGGGCAGGGCATGGGCTCGCGGCTGGTGCGCGCGGTGGAAGGGGCGCTGCTGCCCCGGTGCGACCTGCTGATCACCTCCTCGCCCGCGTTCCTGCGCAACCACTTCGATCATCGCCCGCTCAAGGCGCAGGCGCTGCTGGTCGAGAACAAGCTGCTGCCCGATGCCGGCGAAATGCCGGTGCCGGTCGCGCGGCCTGCTCCGGCTGCGCCCTATGTCGTCGGCTGGTTCGGGATGCTGCGCTGCAAGCGCACGCTCGCTTTCCTGCAACAGCTGGTCCGGCGCGGCGCGGGCCGTATCGAGGTGTTGATTGCGGGCAAGCCGTCCCCGGCGGAGTTCCCCGATTTCGAAGGCGATGTCGCGGCGACACCGGGCATGACCTATGTCGGCCCCTACAGCTATTCCGACCTGCCCGAGCTTTATGGCCGCTGCGATTTCGCCTGGTCGATCGACTGGTTCGAGGAGGGGCTCAACAGCAAGTGGCTGCTGCCCAACCGGCTTTACGAGGCGATTGCCTTCGGCACGATCCCGATTGCGCTGGCCGAGGTCGAGGTCGGGCACTGGCTTGAGCGCCACGCGGCTGGCCTGATCGTGGCCGATGGCGAGGCGGCGGCACAGCGCCTGCTCGATCTCGCCCCCGCCGAACTGGCCGCAATGCGCGAAGCCATCGCCCGGATCGACCGGGCCGAGGTGATCTGCGGCGAGGCCGAATGTCGCGACCTCGTGCGCACCATCGCCGGGCTGCCCGCGCGATGAGCGTGCTGGCCGTCATCCCCTGCCTCAACGAGGCGGACCACCTCGAGGCCTTGCTGCGGCAGATGCTGCGCGACACCACGATCACCCGGCTGGTCGTCGCCGATGGCGGCAGCACCGACGCCAGCCCCGCCATCGTCGAACGCCTCGCGGCGAGCGACCCGCGCCTCGTCCTGCTCGCCAACCCCGACCGCATCCAGAGCGCCGGGGTCAACCGCGCGGTTGCCCGCTATGGCGAGGGCATGGACTGGCTGGTGCGGATCGACGCCCATTGCCTCTATCCCGATGGCTATGTCGGCATTCTGCTTGCAAGCGCAGCGGCGAACGGGGCCGATGCGGTGGTCGTGCCGATGGCGACCGAGGGCGAGCGCGGCTGGCAGAAGGCCATCGCCGCGGCGCAGAACAGCGTGCTGGGCACCGGCGGTTCGCCGCACCGGCATCTGGGCAGCGGCCGGTTCGTCGACCACGGGCATCACGCGCTGATGCGGGTGAGCGCGTTCCGCGAGCTGGGCGGCTATTGCGAGACGATGCCGTGCAACGAGGACGCCGAACTCGACGTGCGCCAGACCGGGCGCGGCCTGCGCATCTGGCTTGAGCCTGCCGCGGCGCTGACCTACTTTCCGCGTCGCTCGCTCGGCGCGCTGTGGCGGCAATACTGGCGCTATGGCGCGGGCCGGGCGCGCACGGTGAAGCGGCATGGCATCGCGATGAAGCCGCGCCAGCTTGCGCCGGTGGCGATTGCGCTGGCGGTGGCGGCGCTGCCGCTGGCGCTGGTGCACTGGATCTTTGCCGTGCCCGCCGCCGTCTGGGCGAGCGCCTGCCTCGGTGTCGGGCTGCTTGTGGGAATGCGCGCGGGCGCAGGCATGGCGCTGTTGTCAGGCGTGGCGGCGATGGTGATGCATGCAAGTTGGGGTGGCGGTTTCCTGCGCGAATGGCTTGGCCGAGGCACGGACGTGCCGCGCTATGGCCTTGCTTCTGCCATCACGGGCCAGACGCGGGCCTGATCGCGCATCGTCCTGCACTGTATGGCTGTTCGCCCAAGCGGGTCATGTCTGGTGCCAGGCAGCGACCGCGATCGGGCTGAAGGTGGTCGACAATGCCTCGATAGCAAGGTCGCTATCCTTGGTCAGTCCTCTCCAGGAGCTTTTGCCACCACCACCGTCGCCGGCGCTGATCGCCAGCGTCATGGGGGCGAGATCGTCGCTTGCAGTGGAGATCGAGCATGGCAGGTTTCCGTTGAAGTGGACGCCGATCACATGCGATGCGGCCGAAAGCGTGGCGGCCTCGCCGACGTGGTCGGGCACCGCTCGGGCAATGCCTTCGAGGCGATAGGTCGCCGCGCCCAGACGAACCACCGTATCTGACAGGCTGACCACGACATCTGCCGCCGATCCGACCGGCACGTGCGCCGCCCAGATCTCCGCCACAGACAGGTTCCCGCCGCCGGTGTCTCGGGTCTCGACGGCGCGCATGGCGCTGACCCCGCCGATGCTCACGCTATTCACCCGCCGCCAGCTTTCGACCGCACGCCAGGCGAGGCAGACGACAACGTAGCGCGTGGCGGACGGCGCACCGATGCTCATGGCGGGGAAAGTGTAGGTCGATCGGTCTGCGGCGTTTGCGGCGACATCGCAGAATTCCCGCGACGAGGCCGGGGTGATGGCCTCGGTCGTGAACCCGTCTGCCGAAGCGATGGCGCTGCTGTTGCCTGCGGCATCACGGTGCAGGAAATGGGTGTAGTACGCCGTTCCGGGCGCGAGACCGCTGGCGGCGATAGTCTGCACTCCGGCTGCGGTGACGGGCTGCGATCCCGCGATCACCGCGCCGGTGCCGGACATAAGATCGCCTGCGTCCGGCGGCGCGGCGCTGGCCGAAAGATACCAGAACAGCGTCCCTGTCCCTTCGTTCGTGTCGATGGAGCCGGTCATCGCGCTGGTGCCATCGGCGCTGTTGGCGGGGCCGGAGAGTGTGGGGGCGGTGGCATCGGGCGGCGGAAGATCGCCGGCGGCTGCGACCGGCCTGATCGAGGTCAGGTCCAGAGCGAGGGCATTGCGCATCAATAAAGCCCCACGATATCGCGTGCGGTGGTAAGTGCCGGATCAAGCTGTGCGGCGCGAATCGGCAGAATCGTGCCCGAAGGGACGTTGCGGAGCGTTACCGCGCTCTCGTCGTCGATGGCTCGAATCGAGACATCGCCACCACTGCCGATGAAAATTGCCTTGGGTGCGCTATTAAGGGGCGCAGGCGAGGTTGCGCTGATGGCCGCGAGAGACCGCGCGGGATCCGAAACCGAGTCGCTGCTGTTCTTGAAGCGGTCCATGGTAAACTCCTGTGGTTGATTCGCGGGAAACGCTAGTCAGACACGGTTCATGTAGGAAAGTTATTTTACCGATATGGTTATAAGTCACCGATCGATCATGGCAGCAGGGGCGTTCGTCGTAATGCTGCTGGCGATTGCCGTGGCGCTGGTGGCTGCTCGTGGCGTCGACTTGCCCGACACGGCCTGGTGGGAAGACAGCGGGGGGCAGGATGCCGCCCCCGCCAACCCTGCGGCGCCGCCGCTGCAAAAGATCGTCCACGATGCGGAAGAGTTCTCGGCCGACAAGCTGATGCCGATCGAAGCGAAGACCGCCAAGGAAATCAACGCTTCCCGCCCTTTCACCACCTTGCGCAGCGCGGCTGCCGCGCCGTTCAACTCGCGCCTGACCGGGGCCGACCGCGATCGCGCCATCACCTGCCTCGCCATCGCGGGCCTCTATGAGGCGGGCGGCTCGGCGGATGACCAGCGACCGGTGATGCAGGTGGTGCTCAACCGCGTGCGCCATCCGGCCTGGCCCAACACGGTATGCGGGGTGGTGTTTCAGGGCGCGGAACGGGCGACCGGCTGCCAGTTCAGCTTCACTTGCGATGGCTCGATGCAGCGGTGGCGGCCATCGGAGGCGGCGGTCACGCGGGCCAAGGCGCTTGCCGTGAAAATGCTCGGCAAGGATGTCGATGAGCGCGTTGGCTGGGCCACGCACTATCACACCGACTGGGTGGTGCCGTACTGGAGCGAGAACCTCGACAAGCTGACCGCGGTGAAGACGCACCTGTTCTTCCGCTGGAAGGGCCTGTGGGGCACGGCCCCTGCCTTCCGCGGCCCGGTGGCGACAACCGAGCCTCAGATCGGCCAGCTGGCGGCGTTCGATCCCAACCACGCGCTGGGCGAGGCACCACCCGAGGGCAAGGATCTGGTCGTCGATCCGTCGGTGTTTGCCGATCTGGTCGCCGCCGGACAGGCTCCCGCTGCGGCAGCGAGCGTGAAGCCGGCGGTCGCCTATGCGCGCCCCGTGGTGCAAATGCTGGCTGCGGAGGCCACACCGGGCCGCTGGGCGCTCGATGCCGTTGCCGCTTGCGAGGGCAAGGCGGAATGCCGTGTGGTCGGCTGGGCAGCGGGAAGTGAGCGGCCCTGGCAGCTCGACAGTGCAGGGCTGGCCTCGATGCCGCCCGATCTCATCTATGTGCAGACGCTGCGGGACCGCACGCAGCAGGTCTACTGGAACTGCGCGAAATGGCCGCGCACCGGCACCGCGCGCTGCATCGCGGGTTCCGAGCAGGCAGCCAGTCTGGCGCTGGTCGCGCTGTGACGGCTCAGGTTTGCAGCACCGACTGCAAATCGTCCTGCAAGCAGACGCACGAGAGTCGCCCGCTGGCATAGGCGCCGGTGTCGCAGCCGATCCGATTGGGGCGCATCTCCACCGCATCGACGATCGAATGGCCATGCACGATCACCGCGCCGTGCCAGGCGTCCGATTCGGTGAATTCCGAGCGGATCGAGTAGAGGTCTTCGGGTGCCTGCTTGTGCAACGGCACACCCGGCCTGACGCCCGCGTGGGCGAAAAAGTAGGAGCCGCTGCGATAGGATGTCTCCAGCGAGCGGAGAAAGGCGACATGCTGCTGCGGAATCCCGCGCGTCAGGCGTTCGCCAAAGTCGAACGAGTCCTCGTCGGCGCTGGGCGGCGCGATGCCATAGCTGTGCAAGGTGGCCAGCCCGCCGTTGCGCAGCCAGGCGGCCTGCGCCTCCGGGTCGCCGTCAAGCGAGGCCAGCATCATGTCCTCGTGATTGCCGAGCAGCATGCGCGCACCCTCGGCTTCGCACAGATCGCGGATCATGCGCAGGCAGGCGGCGCTGTCAGGCCCGCGATCGATGATGTCGCCGAGGAACAGCAATGTGACGCGGCTGGGCGGCGGCCGCATGGCCGGGTAGTGGTCGATCACCAGCCGCATGAGTTCCACCAGCAGATCGGCTCGCCCGTGCACGTCCCCCACGGCATAGATTCGCTCGCCATCCGCGGTGCGGGGCCGCCTGGTGCGGAACGGGTTGAGCAAGTTCATGGAGGGCGATATGTCTTCTCGGCGATGGCTTGTCAGTCTAAATCTGAGCCTTGTTTTCGGTAGAATAGGCAAGCGGTGACCATTCCAAGCGATCCTTCCAGCCAGCCAGACGTATCCGTCGCGATCGCCTGCTACAACGCCATGCCCTATCTGGCCGAGGCGATCGACAGCGCCTTGCAGCAGCGCGGGGTTTCGGTCGAGGTGCTGGTCGTCGACGACCACGGGTCCGACGAGAGCTTCGCCTACGCACAGCAGCGCGCCGCAGCCGATTCGCGGGTGCGGGTGTTCCAGACGCCGGAGAATCAGGGGCCGGGCGGCGCGCGCAATGTCGCCATCGAGCAGATGCGCGGGCGCTGGTACGCGGTGCTCGACAGCGATGATGTGCTCGAACCCGGCCGTTTTGCCGAGATGATTGCGCTGGGCGAGCGCCACCATGCCGACATGGTCGCCGACGACCTGACGATCTTCGGCGAGAATGTGCCGACCACGCGGTTTCTCGCCGGGAGCGGGTTGAGCGATGGCGGTGTGATTGATCTCGACACCTATTTTCGCCATGGCGTGATGTTCGGCAAGCTGCCGAATCTGGGCTTTCTCAAGCCGATTATCCGCGCATCGCTGTTTGCCGGCGGCAAGCATCGCTATCGCAAGGATCTGCGGATCGGCGAGGATGACGAACTGATCGTGCAACTGCTGCTGGGCGGGGCCGAGTACCGGCTCCTGCCCCTTGCGGGCTATCGCTATCGCAAGCACGCCAGCTCGATCTCGCACCGGCTGTCGCTGGCCAATGCCCGACGCATCCTCGCGTCCGAGCGCGAACTGCGCATCGATATCGAGCGCAGGGGGCGCCTCACTCCCGCTTACCGTCAGCGCTTCCGTTCGGTCGAGCAGGCGGTGGCGTTCACGCAGGCGGTCGAGGCGCTGAAGCAGCGGCAGATCGGCTCCGCGATCACGGTGTTGCTGGGCAATCCGGCGGCGGTCCGGCATTTCATGATGCCGCTTTCGGCTTTGGCCGGTCGCTGGCGCAAACGCCTTTCGGGAGGCGCTGCCTGAGCGCAGGGCGATGCCGCAGGCGGAAGGCCGCACACCCTGAGCGCCCGAGCGAGGCGCAGACAACTTGCCGGAACAAAAAGACTTCCCTATTGCCGGTCCGCTGGATGGTCGCGCGCGACCGGAAATAGTGAGGATCACATGCGAAATTGGCTAAAAGCGGTGGCCCTTCCCGGCCTTGTTGGAGTGGCCTTGCTGAGCGGTTGTGCCTCGAGCCTCCCGCCTGCTGCACCCAACCCCTATGCGGTGCCGACCTATGCGATTGCTCCGGCTGACCAGCTTCGTATCACGGTGTTTGGCGAAGAGGCGCTGAGCAAGGAATATATCGTCACCTCGGCGGGCGATATCTCGTTCCCGCTGCTGGGCGACGTTCCCGCCGCCGGCAAATCGGTCGCCGAACTGTCGCAGATGCTGACCACCGAGTTGTCGAGCGGCTATCTCAACGATCCGCGTGTTAACGTGGAAGTGCTGAACTACCGGCCTTTCTATGTGCTCGGCGAGGTCAGCAATTCGGGCGAGTTCACCTTCAAGCCGGAGCTGACCGCGATGCAGGCCGTGGCCGTGGCAGGCGGGTTCACCTATCGCGCCGACCGCAAGCGGGTTTTCATCCGCCGCGCCGGTGACGATCGCGAATATACCTACGATCTCGACGGTGGCCGGCCTGTTTACATCCAGCCTGGCGACACGATTCGTGTGGGTGAGCGGTTCTTCTAAGGCCGGTTTTCGAATGGGTGCGAGAAAGAGCCAGGCAGTTTGATGGCCGCGCATCCGATGCCAATGGGACGGGCTGGCGCGCGTCGGCCTGAGTTCGCGATAAACCGCCGCTCACGCTGGTTCGACATCCTGATCGTGGGCGCGGTCTTCGCTGCGATCCTGTTCAACCTGCTGATCGGGCCGCTGGCTGTCGTGGTCGTGTTCGGGGCGGTCTGTGCCTTTTGCCTGTTCCGGTGGGAACGGCTCCCCGGCATGGTGCTGGAATGCTGGCCGCTGTTTCTGCTGCCAGCTATGGCATTGCTGTCCGCGCTGTGGTCCGACGTGCCGGCCACGACCATCAGGTATGCGTCACTCTATACCGTTACGGCCTTCGCGGGCATTATCGTTGGCGGCGGCGTCTATCGTTCAGCCTATCTGAACGGCCATTTTCTGGCCTTTTCGATCTATTCGGTGGCGAGCGCTCTGTTCGGCCGCTGGGTCGAATGGGGGGAGGGTGCGGGCGATGCCTATGCCGGTCTGGCGGGCTCGAAGAACGCTTCGGGCGATATGGCCGGTGTGGCGACATTGGTTACGATCGTGTTCGTCCGTGCGATGTTCAAGAGCAACCGGCGGATTGCAGGCCTGGCCGCCTGCGGGCTGTTCCCGATTCTGGGCTGGCTGCTGGTTTCGAGCCGGGCCACCGGCGCGCTGATCGCCACCATCATGGCATCGGCATGCCTGATCGCCTGGCTCTTTTCCGAACGGTTCGAACGGCAGGTGCGCGGCGGAATCTTTGTCGGCGCGACCATTGCGGCTGTGCTTGCCCTGCTCACCCAGCAATGGTGGCTGCAACCCATATTCGACCTCGTCCTCAACGCCAGCGGCAAGGATGCGGGTCTTACGGGGCGGACCGAGCTTTGGGCCTTCGGCGACCATCTGATTGCCGAGCGGCCCTGGCTTGGCCTCGGCTACGGTGCCTTCTGGCTCAAGGACAGCGTCGATGCGCGTTACCTGTGGGACATGATGGGAATTGCGAGCCATCAGGGCTTCAACTTTCACAACACCATAAAGGAGATCCTCGTTCACCTGGGGTATGTCGGCCTTGGTGTCGCTGCGATCATGGCCGCGACAGGTGTGACGATGCTCCTGGCCAAGACGATGAGGCTGGCCAGCCTGGAGAGCATTCTTGCCTTCACCTTGTGTTTCTACTTCGCGGTGAAAATGCCGTTTGAGGTGATCGGCTTCGATAGCATGCATTTTACCACCGTTACGATGTACGCGCTGTTCGCGGTCGGGATGCGGCGGGATGACCTTGGCGATTCGCGGTCTGCCCCCTCGCGCAGAGGCGCATGGCGGCTGGGCGTGCGGCGGGGGCATCCGGTCGCGTGACAGGCCGGCAGATTTGACATCCGCCCCCGTTCCTTCAATCCCGCCGCCATGAATTACCCTGCGATGCTTGCAACCACGGCGTTCGGAGGAGCTGCCTTTGTTTCGCTCGTCGCGGTGGCAGACAGCCGTACGGCGGAGCAGTCGGCTGCTGCTGCGCCGACCAATGCGACCACGCAGGCTCGCATCGAAGGTGGCGCGCCGTTCATCGATCGTTTCGACACGCTCAACAGCCGCATTTGGGCGGTGTCCGATGGCTGGCGGAACGGGGACTGGGCCGTCAACGACTGGCGCCGCTCGCAGGTGCGCGCGGATGGCAAGCTGCACCTGACGCTCGACCGCAACCAGACCGACCTGGCCGAGTTTTCCGGCGCGGAGTTGCAGGGTCGGCAGAAATACGGCCATGGCTACTACGAGGTGAAAATGCGGGCCGCTCCTGCCAGCGGCACCGTATCCGGCTTCTTCACCTATACCGGACCGCATTTCGGAGACCCCTGGGACGAGATCGATATCGAGATTCTCGGCGCCAAGCCGCGCGAAGTCATGCTGACCTATTTCCGCGACAGCAAGAAGGTCTCATACATCCACCAATTGGGCTTCGATGCGACCGCGCAAGAGCATGTCTACGGGTTCGACTGGCAACCCGGATACATCCGCTGGTATGTCGATGGGCAGATGGTTCACGAGGCCACGGGCGAGGGGCTGCCGTTGCCGATCACGAAACAGAAGTTGATGGTATCGCTGTGGGGTTCGCAGAAGTTGGCCTCGTGGGTCGGCCCGTTTGATCCGGCGGAAATGCCCACCGTTATGACGGTCGATTGCATCGCGTTTTCAGTGGATTTCGCGAGCCGGCAAGGCTGCAACTGACGTTTGGCCTATTGTACGTCTCCAAGATAATTGGACAATCGCAAGTGGCGCTTGTAATCTCGTACCATGCTCCGATCCGTGCCTTCGAAGTCGCAAATTTTGCGTTATGTGAAGGGCTTGCTGATCACCTGGAAATTGCGGTGGCGCGGAGTTGACTGCGAGGGCCGCGTTGTTGTTGCAGGGCCTGCGCCACGCATATGGTCCAAGGGTTCCGTAAAGATCGGCAACAGGGTTCTTTTTCGGACGACTTCGCGCAGGACATCCATAGCCGTTCGAGGCGACGCGCGCTTCGAGATCGGTGAAAAGTGCTTCATCAATGATGGCGTGGAAATCGACGTCTGGAAGTCCGTCGAGATCGGCCCCTATTGCTTCATCGGCAACAACACCAGAATCGCAGACACAAACTACCATGAGATTGACCAAGGCGCGGGGCCCAGAGTCGATAGCATTTCGATCGGCCGCAACGTCTGGCTGGCGAGCAACGTAACCGTTTTGCCCGGTGTCTCTATCGGCGATCACAGTGTTGTTGCGGCGTGCTCGGTCGTCACGAAATCGTTTCCGGATCGCTCGCTGATTGCCGGTATTCCTGCGAGGAAGATCCGCGATATCGAGGCGGCAGACGATTATATCCGGCCGGGCTAACCTTGGGCTCACCCTGATTGCTCCGCTTTGTTTCAGCGCAGCATGGGTCGTGGGGATCGCTAAACCTCAGTGCCTTCGCCGCGCAGCATTGCGGCAAGCCGGCTGTTCGGATCGGCGGCAAGCGCCGCGAAAGTTCCGCTTTCGACGCAGCGCCCGTTTTCGATCGCGATCATGTCGTCGGCAAAGCGAATCATCGAGGGGCGGTGAGCGACCGTCAGGATCGTGACCTTGCCGCGCATCGCCGCAATGTCGGCGGCGATCATCTGCTGGTTCTCCCAGTCGAGCGCGCTGGTGGCTTCGTCGAGGATCAGCAGCTTGGGCTTGCGCAACAGCGCCCGGGCCAGCGCGATACGCTGGCGCTCGCCGCCCGAAAGGCGGGTGCCGCGCTCGCCGACCACGGTCTGGAGCCCGTCAGAAAGCTGCTCTACGAAGGGCAGCGCCTTGGCCTGATCGAGCACCGACCACAGCAGGTCGTCGCTGGCGTCGGGCAGGGCGATGCGCAGGTTGGCGGCGATGGTGTCGTGCAGCAGGAACGCCTCCTGCGGCACGAAGGCGACCGACCCGCGCCAGGCGCGGCGGTTCCTGTCGGTGATTTCGACCCCGTCGACGGTGATCCTGCCGGTCGTCGGGCGCAGCAGCCCCATGACGAGATCGGCAATCGTGCTCTTCCCGCTGCCCGAAGGCCCGATCAGCGCGGTGATACGACCGAACTTGATCGACAGGCTCACATCGTCGAGCGCCGGTTTCGCTGCCCCCGGATAGCTCAGCGACAGACCTTCGAGTCGCACTTCGTCGGTGAAGGGCGGGGCGGCCTCGCTGCGTTTGCCCTTCGGCTCGGCCGCCTCGGCAAACATGGTCGTCTGTTCGCGGAAGCTGTCGAAGGCGGGGAGGTTGGACAACAGGTTCTGGATCGATTCCTGAATCGCCCCGAAGCGCGGCGCGAGGCGGAGGAAGATCAGCAGCAGCACGATCAGCCGCCCGAAATCGAGCTGCGCAACCTCGACCGCGACCCAGATGAAAGCCGCCGCCGCAATCGCGCTCATCACCTGAAAGCTGAACGTGCCAAGCGTGCTGATGCGGGTGTAGCGCAGGGTCGAGCGGCGGATCAGCGTGAGCCTTTGCCAGAAACGCTTGGCATAGGCGTCTTCGATCAGGAACGACTTGGCTACCCGGATCCCGGTGAGGAATTCGAGCAGGGTGCGGTTCTGCTCGCGGAACATCTGGCCCACGTCCTGCCCGAACCGAGTCGCCTGCCGCCGGATCGGATAGAGCGCGGCGAACATGACAAGGCCGATGACAGCGGCGAACAGCGCCATCTGCCAGGAAACCAGCAAGGCCATCACCAGATAGGTTGCCAGCAGGATCAGCGCCTGCAGCAGGCTCATCAGGTTGGCTGCGGCGATCTGCACCCGGCCGGTTTCGACCGTGAGCATATTGCTGAGATCGGACACCCGCGTCTGCTGCAGCACCTCCCACTGCGCGTTGCCGGCGCGCACGAAGAAGGCCTGGCGCAGCCGGTCGATGGCGTGATGCATGACAGTGGTGAGGTAGACGGTCTTGCTGCGGATCAGGGTGCCCTGCACCGCGATCAGGAGGACAAAGCCCACCAGCAGCAGCCCGAGGCTGGGCTGGAAGCGCTGCATCAGATCGCCGATGACCGGAATGTCGATCGCGTTGCCCGAGCGGCCCGCATCAATCGTGGCGATGAGCGGGATCAGCAGGAACAGCGAGACGCCTTCGGTAAAGCTGGCCAGCACGTTCAGCGCCAGCGCAATGCCGATCCGTCCGTTGGTCAGCCGCCACAGAAAGGTGACAAAGCGGTTGAGGCTGGCGATCATGCCTCGATCCGATCGAGCGCAGTCGCGACAAGCTCCACCGTTTCATGCAGACGACCCAGATCGTCCGGGATTTGCAGCCGGGCGACCGTGGCCTTGTCGGCTAGGGTCGCGCAGGCGCGGAAGTGCCGCGCCTTGTCGGCTGGCGTCCAGGGGGCGTCGGCGAAGCGGGGCATGTAGCTGAACCGGTTGATCGCCGCGATTGCTGCGGCGGTGTCGAACGGGAACAGGCCGGGCGCGGTCCCGCCGCGGTCGAGCGTGACCAGATAGTCGAGACTGGCCGCTTCGGTGCGCATGCCCGCCAGCTTGTGCTGCCGCTTGGAAAAGCCCTCGTAAACGAGCGGCAAAGCCTCGGCCCCGTCGACGCGAATGTTCGCGGCGGCGTCCTCGGCCAGCTTGAGCTGGGGGAAGGCCGGATGGCACACCGGGGTGCCGCCATCATCGAAGGTGATTGCCAGCAGGTCGTCGGTGACGAGCGGATAGCCCGCGCGAATGAAGGCGGCCGCCGTGGTCGACTTGCCGGCGAGCTTGTCGCCCATCAGGGCAACCGTCTTGCCGTTGATGTCGATGGCGCTGGCATGGATGATGAAGAACTCGCGCCAGTTCAGCATCCAGGCCATGATCGGGCCGAGGATCGGGAAGGCGACATAGGATTCGGGCACGTCGGGATATTTCTCGACCCATACCGTCCCCTTGTCGACCAGCCGGAAGGCGGCGACGTCGGGCCACGCCATCACCACGCCGGCGGGATCGGCATAGTCCATGACGATGCCGTCTTCGAGCCGGGGCAGGTCGCGCCCGATGGGCCGGTTGACGAAACGGATATCGGGCACCGCGCCGGGAGCGGCGGGGCGAAGTTCGTTGAGGGGGATATCGCTTTCGATGGTTAGCCCGAAAGCGTCGTAAAGCCCCCCGCTTTGCTCAAACATTGCCCTCAACTCCAATCGGCTGCAACCTGGGCGGCGCCTGCGGTCGCCGGTCGCTGCCGAGCCACATCGCCAGCACTGCGACGCGCCATAGCGCGCGTGCATCGGAAGTGGTTATCGATGATCCGTCGTGTGCTACTTTGGACCAGATTTTTCCAAACCATTGCGGGTTTACAAGGCCCTGCAAGTCGCCGTTTGCCGAGGATACGAGATCGCGCAGGTGCGGGCTGCGTTCGATCAGGCCGATCTTGAAATCGTCGGTAAAGTCGTTCTTGTCGCGGCGCCAGGTGACGCTGTCGGGCACGCGGCCTTCGATGGCCTTGCGCAGCACATAACGGGTGTAGCCGTCGCGCAGCTTCCAGTCCGAGGGCAGGCTGACCGAGAATTCGAGCAGATCGCGGTCGAAGAACGGCAGCTTGACCTGAAGCCCGTGATGCCGCCCGCTCAGAACCAAGGTCTCCAATGCATGCGGTTGCAGCGGCGAAGCGATGGCGGTTTCCTGCACGTCGCGCTCGGTATGGCGGGCCTGCGAGAGCTGTGCCACGGGCGCGCTGTGTGCGGGGCGATGGGCGAGCAGGGCCTCGCTCTGGACTTCCAGCTCCGCCGCCGAATCGGCTTGCGCGCGCCGGTGCAGGCGCTTCCACTGCCGATCGAGCCAGCGTCGCTGCGGCTTGTGAAACAGGTATCTGTCCAACACGCGCCAGCGCGGCATCGACCAGAGCTGGGCCGCGCCTTCGGCCTCGGCCCACAATTGCCGCCACTGCCCCTGCATCGCCAGTTCATTCAGCCTGCCGGTGCCATAGCTGACGACCTCGTCGCCGCCGTGGCCGTGGAACAGCGAGCGGCAGCCCAGCTCTGCTGCCATCGGCAGCAGCCGGTTGGAGACCGACAGGCCATAGCCGAAGCTCGGTCCGTCGAGGACGGGAAAGTAGCTCTCCAGATTGGCGAGCGGATCGTGTTCGTTGCTCGGCAGGCTGTGGTGTTCCATCGGGAAATAGGCGCGCAGCGCTTCGATATACTTCCCGTCGGCCCAGCCCTCGTTGCCGGGATAGGTCAGCGACAGCGACTGGACGGCAGGGCCGCCTGTGCGTCCATGCATGAGCGCCCCGGAAATGGCCGAGGAATCGAGCCCGCCGCTCAGCAGCACTCCGATCGGCTCCGCATCGCTGGCGCTGTTGGCCACCGAGCGGTCGAGCAGGGCGCGGAAGCGCTCGCCGGCATCGGCTGGCGCCGGGCGACTCGCGATGGCCTGCACCGTCCAGTACGGCTCGGTCCGTTCGCCCGCGGGCGAAATCGTCATCCAGTGTCCGGGGGCCAGCCTGGCGATGTTATCGTAGTAGGTGCCGGTCTTGTCGGCGGGGAAACCAGCGAGAAAGCTCGAAACGGCGGCAAGACGGACAGCGCCGGGCGCATCGGCGAGCGAGCGGGCCGCGACCGGCGAGGACGACAGCGCCAGCCCATCGGCGGTGCGCGTGTAAAACAGCGGCTCGACGCCCATGAAATCGCGCGCGAGGTAAAGCGAGTTGGTATCGCGCTGGAGGATGGCAATGGCGAAGGGGCCGCGCAGGCGGTCGGCCAGGCCGGTTGACCATTTGCTCCATCCGGCGGCGAGGATATCCTGCGGGCGCGACGCGGTCGGCAGTCCCAGCTCGCGAATGAGGTCGGCGCCGTTGTCGGCGCGCCAGATGCCGGCCAGTTCCAGCCCACGCGCGCGGTCGGCGGCGGCGAAGACGGTGTCGTCGATGGTCGTGGCAGTGGAGGCGGGTGCGGCAGAGGTCAGCCGCGCAAAGGACAGCGCCCCTTGCGAGCGCGACCAGGCCAGGGCGAAGCCAGCCATCTCAGGACGGGGTCAGGTCGACCATCTTGGTGAAAGCGGCAAGTTCGTTCTCGCTGCCCCCCAACAAGACGGTGCCGTCATGAATCAGCCAGGCATGCGAATCGAGGGTGCCGTTGCGGGCCATCTGCACGCCGACCCGGATGGTCGAGGTCATGCCCTGCTGGCCGAGCAGGTATTGCAGGCTGAGCGCCTGCGTCAGGCAATGGGCGAAGGGAACGATGCGGGCGGTGTTCCGAACCGCCCAGGCCAGCGTGGAAGCCTCGCGCACGTAACCGGAAGGGGCGGGCTTAACCGTGATGTGCTGGGCAATGTGCCGATGCTTCGTCACCAGCAGAGCCAGACGCATCGTGACCACTACGGCCAGAGTCTTGCAAAGCAGTGCGAAATGTCTGGAGCCGAGGACGAAAGCGCGCCGCACATTCATCTAGGGTTGATCCGTGATCAGATTCGCCGTTGCGAGTTCGTTGAGAACGTACTGGATGTCGGGCAGGCACACGGCCTTCTCGACATCATAGACCTTGATCAGCTCTTCGGCGAGCATATCGGCATCCATCGGCTGATCGCCGAGCTTTTCCCAGATGAAACTGGCGGTGCCGTTGAGCTTGAAATAGGTGCTCGTATTGAGATCGAGCAATGCGCTTCCGCCATCCAGATCGCACACCACAAGATCCTCGCAGCGACGATACATAGCGCTTGAATCCCCTGAATTCATCCACTTGAGCTCTATCTCGAACGCAGCAAGGGCACAAGAGCCCGCCGCCTGTCGGAACCTGCCAAAAAAAACGGCCGCCGAAGCGGCCGTTTCTCTTGATTGCCGAACCTTACGAGAAGGTCAGCTCGCCCCTCGGCGTGTCGCTCGGGAACACGGCGTCGGTGAAGTTGCCGTCCGACGAACCCTTGGTCATCGCTTCGAACGAACCCAGCTTTTCGAACTTCGGAGCTTCGTAGGTCTTCTTGGCCATCATTTGCCTCCATTTACGTTGTTAAACAGGTGTTTGTTTGCATCACATGGGTGCGACCCCAGCGAGTGCCCGGCACTGAATGCTGATTGCCAGGCTCGTCTGATGAGTCCGATCACATAGAGTTAACGTCTTAGCAACCATATTGTGGTGCGGTGCAGCAGTGGGTGCTAAAATGGGACAGTCCTGTCACAATTGATGTTCGTTATCAGGAGGCCATATTCGTCTTGTCTCCGAGGCGGTAAAGCTTTGGAAGCAGCAAGGCGTGGTGGATCAAATGACTGATAATGCCTCAAAAATGATTCTGGAGCCCTTGTTGGGGGCACTGCGCCAATGGGTCTATCCGGGCGAGGATGCGCCTTGGCGGCATCGCGCAACCGACTGGTCTGCGGTGCTTGACCTGGCCAGCGAGAACAAGTGCCTGCTGCTCGTTGCCGAAGGACTGAACCGGGCGCGAATCGTTATACCAGCGAATCGCCTGGCCGAGGTGAAGGCCAGACGCGAGGCCTGTCTGTTCCGGAACATGGCCAACCTCGGGGTTACGGCCACGGTGTGCAGCATCCTGCGGACCCACGGGATCAGGGCCATCTCGATGAAGGGCGTGCTGCGGGCGCACGCCATTTATGGCAGCTATGACGCCCGGCCTGCGCAGGATACCGATATTCTGGTGACCAGCGCGGATTACCGCTCGGCCATCGATGTGCTGGCGGCCAACGGATTCCATTCGCCGATTCCTGCGACCAGCAAGTGGTGGCACGACTATCTCGGCGAATCGCCGCATCTGCCGGTCAACGGCGGAACCACCGTCGATCTCCATCACAAGGTCCGGCAACCCGGAACGCCCGCGCCGACCGACATCGCGCGGATTATCGCGGCGGCCCGGATCGCCGGGGTCGGCGGGCGCGAGGTCCCGGTGATGAGCGACATGGATGCAGCGATGCTCACCGCCAGCAGCCTCGGCAAGGCGATAAGAAACGATGAGGTGTGGCTGCACTACGCGCACGAGCTGTTCGTCGTCACCTCCGCGCTCGAAGCGGCTCAGCGCGCGGCCTACGACGACTATGCGCGCGAGATCGGGGTGTTGCGCCTGTGGACCTTTGCCACCGATCTGGCCGCGGCGGCGTTCCGGTTGCGCGATGGCGATAGTGAGGATGCCCCCACCACCGCTGCCGAATCGCGCTGGATGGCCGCCTTGCTCCATGCGCAGGGCGATCAGGAGCGCCGCTGGCGGCGTTCGGGCCTGTTATGGCAGTGGACCGACGGGGCTGTTGCACGGCCGCTACGGTTTGCGCGGGAGTTCGGCCAGGCCCGGCTCGGCGACATGCGCCGCCATTACGAAGAGATCTCGTAAGGCACTGGCCGCAAAATGCTGCGGGGGCTGGCCGCCGTCACAGCAGCCAGCCCCCGACAGGCTTTCACGTAAAGGGTCAGCCCTCAGGGCCGGTCAGCGACCGATCCCGACATATTTGTAGCCGAGGCTTTCGGCCTGATCGCGGTCGTAGATGTTGCGCAGATCGACCAGCACCGGCTGCTTCAGCATGGTCAGCACCCGGCGCAGGTCGAGCGCGCGGAACTCGTCCCACTCGGTCACGATCGACAGCGCATCCGCGCCCTCGACAGCCTCGTAGGGCGAGCTGCAATATTCGACATCCTGCAACACCAGGCGCGCCTGTTCCTCGCCCTGCGGATCGTAGACCTTCACCTTCGCTCCGGCGTCCTGCAACGTCTGCACGATGGCGATGGAGGGGCTGTCGCGCATGTCGTCGGTGTTGGGCTTGAAGGTCAGGCCGAGCAGGGCGACCGTCTTGCCGCGCACATCGCCATCCAGCGCGTTGATGATCTTGCGGCCCATCGCGCGCTTGCGGTTGTCGTTGACCGACACCACGGCCTCCACGATGCGCTGCGGCGCGTCGTAGTCCTGGCTGGTCTTGAGCAGGGCGAGCGTGTCCTTGGGGAAACAGCTGCCGCCATAGCCGGGGCCGGCATGGAGGAACTTGGGGCCGATGCGGTTGTCGAGCCCGATCCCGCGCGCGACATCCTGCACATCGCCGCCGACCTTTTCGCACAGATCGGCGATTTCGTTGATGAAAGAGATCTTGGTGGCGAGGAAGGCGTTGCCCGCATACTTGGTCAGCTCGGCCGAGCGGCGGCTCATCTCGACGATGGGCGACTTGTTGAGATAAAGCGGACGGTAAATCTCGCGCATAACTTCGAGGCCGCGCGCATCGTCGCCGCCGATCACGATGCGGTCGGGGCGCTTGAAGTCGTCAATCGCCGCGCCTTCGCGCAGGAACTCGGGGTTCGACACCACCGCGAAATCGGCTTGCGGGTTGGCTTCCTTGACGATCCGCGCCACTTCGTCGCCCGTCCCCACCGGCACGGTCGACTTGTTGACGATCACGGTGAAGCCTTCGAGGCTCTGCGCGATTTCCTCGGCGGCGGCGTGAACATAGGTGAGGTCGGCATGGCCATCGCCGCGGCGCGACGGGGTGCCGACCGCGATGAACACCGCATCGGCGCCGACTACGCCCGCCTTCAGATCGGTGGTGAAGGTCAGGCGGCCAGCGCGCACGTTGTTCTCGACCAGCGCCTCAAGGCCGGGCTCGTAGATCGGAATCTTGCCCTGCTTGAGGGCGTCGATCTTGGTCTGGTCCTTGTCGACGCAGGTGACGTCATGGCCGAAGTCGGCAAAGCAAGCCCCGGAAACCAGGCCGACATAGCCCGAGCCGATCATTGTCACGCGCATCTAGGATCTTCCTCGTGGATGTGTGCACTGCGGTGCACCTTTAGGGATCGTGTGGGGGAATGAAAAGGACATGTCGAACACTGGCCCAGGCAGCGAAAGTTCTGCACTTTTCTCGTGTCAGACAGGAGGCTGGTCGCCCGCCCGACGCCGATCAGTGATTGGGGCGATGCGGACCGAGCCGATCCTCCCAGGCAAGGGCATGGGTGATGATCGTGTCGAGATCGTCATACTGCGGAACCCAGGGCAGGGTGGCCCGGATGCGCGAGGGGTCGGACACCAGCTGGGCCGGATCGCCCGCACGGCGCGGGCCCATCTCGCGCGTGACCGTGCCGCCGGTCACGCGGTCCACCGCATCAAGCACTTCGAGCACCGAGAAGCCGCGCCCGTAGCCGCAGTTCATCGTCAGCGAGCGGGCGGGATCCGCCACCAGCGCGGCGAGTGCCTGAACGTGGGCGGCGGCGAGGTCGCTCACATGGATATAGTCGCGCACGCCGGTGCCGTCGGGCGTGTCGTAGTCGGTGCCGAACACGCCGACCTTGTCGCGTTTGCCGAGTGCCGCCTCGCAGGCGACCTTGATCAGATGCGTAGCGCCCGCGGTGGACTGGCCGGTGCGGGTTTGCGGATCGGCGCCCGCGACGTTGAAATAGCGCAGCACGCAGAAGTTGAGCGGATGGGCCGCGCTGACATCGGCGAGCATCTGCTCGGTCATCAGCTTCGACCAGCCGTAGGGATTGATCGGGCGCTTGGCATCGTCCTCGCGTACGGGCGAGTTTTCGGGCACGCCATAGGTCGCCGCGGTGCTGGAGAAGATGAAATGCGGCACGCCGGCTTCCACCGCCGCCGCGATCAGGGCGCGGCTTTTGACGGTGTTGTTGTGATAGTACTTGAGCGGGTTCTCGACCGATTCGGGCACGATGATCGAGCCGGCGAAATGCATGATCGCTTTGGTGCCCTGCTCGGCGAAGATACGCGCCAGCAGCGCGGGGTCCTCGATATCGCCCTCATAGAAAGGCACGTCATCGGGCACGGCGAAGCGAAAGCCGGTGGTCAGGTTGTCGATCACGGCGACGGGCCAGCCGGCATCCTTCAGCGCGAGGACCGCGTGGCTGCCGATATATCCTGCTCCGCCCGTAACCAGAACCGGAACCTGCTTGCCGTCACTCATATCAGACTATTCCTTGCGCTTTGCTGCAATGCGGTATGAGGCGTTATCTCTGTCAGCCTGTGAAAGCCAGACCCGCCTGTTCGCGGCGCGCCTGACGGAGGCGCAATAGAGCCGGAATGTTGACATTTCGGTAGCGCGCCTCTCGAAAGGCGTCCCGCAACCTCGCGGGCCAGACAGCAAGGATCGCATGTGAGCAAGAATAGTGAAGTGTCGCCGCCGGTTGCCGAGATGCGCGCGCACGAGGTCAGCCACCATGGCCGCACGATTTCCGACCCCTATGCCTGGCTGCGCGATCCGAAATATCCGGAGATTGACGATCCGGCGGTGCTCGATCACCTGAAGGCCGAAAACGCTTTCTTCGAAGCGCAGATGGGCGCGCGCAAGCCGCTGGTCGACGCGCTGTTCGCCGAGATGCGCGGGCGGATCAAGGAGGCCGACAGCTCGGTGCCGCAGAAGGACGGCGACTGGGTCTACTGGACCGAATACGAGGAAGGCGGCGAATATGCCCGCTACTGGCGTCGTCCGGCGGAAGGCGGCGAGGCGCAGTGCTACCTCGACGGGCCCAAGCTCGCCGAGGGGCACGACTATTTCAGTCTCAACGACGTATCGGTGAGCGAGAACGGGCGCTTGCTCGCCTATTCGGTCGATACCAACGGCTCGGAACGCTACACCGCGAAAGTGGTCGATCTGGAGACCGGCGAGGCCCTGAGCGACGTCATCCCAGACACCAACACCGCGCTGGTCTGGGCGGCGGACGACACCATGCTGGTCTATGGCCGCGCCAATGCGCAGTGGCGGGTCGATTCGATCCTCGTGCACCGGCTGGGCAGCGATGCGGCGGCGGATGTCGAGATCTTCCACGAGGACCGCACCGGCTTCACCGCCGGCGTGGGCCTGACGGGCAAGCGCGACTGGCTGATCGTCTCGACCGGCGACCATGCCACCAGCGAGATCCGCCTGCTGCCGGTGGGCGATCCGCTGGGCGAGGCGCTGCTCGTCAAGCCAGCGCGCGAGGAGGTCGAATATGGCATCGATGTGCATGGGCAAACGATCTACATCTGGACCAACGACACCCACATCAACTTCCGCCTCGCCAAGGCCCCGCTCGCCGATCCGGGCAACTGGCTCGAGGTGATCCCCGGTTCGGACGACTTCTATCTCACCGGCTTCGACCTTTACGAGGGCTTCTTCGTCACCGAGGGGCGGCTGGCCGGGCTCGACCAGATCGCGATCCACTCCTACGACGCACCGCGCGAGGGCAAGCCGATCACCTTCCCCGAGGCGACCTATTCGGCGAGCCTTGTCGGCAACCCTGAGTGGGACGTGGACACGATCCGGCTCACCTATTCCTCGATGGTCGCGCCGCACACGGTTTACGACTATCATGTCGCCAGCGGCGAGCTGGAAACACGCAAGGTGCAGGAGATACCCTCCGGCTACGACGCCTCGCTCTACACCAGCGAGCGGCTGATGATCCCGGCGCGCGACGGGACGGAAATTCCGGTGAGTGTGGTCTATCGCAAGGATCGTGCTCAGGGCGGCCCGCTGCACCTCTATGGCTACGGCGCTTACGGCATCGCCATCGACCCCTCGTTCTCGACCACGCGGCTGAGCCTCGTTGACCGGGGCTTTGCCTATGCCATCGCCCATATCCGCGGCGGCGACGATTTGGGCCGCGCATGGTACAACGCGGGCAAGCGCGAGCAGCGCACCAATGCCTTCAACGACTTCGAAGACGTCGCGCGCGGTCTGATCGCACTGGGCTACACCGCGCCGGGAAAGATCAGTTCGAGCGGCGGCTCGGCGGGCGGCGAGCTGATGGGCGCGGTGATCAATCAGGCGCCCGAACTGTTCGGCGCGGTGGTGGCGCATGTGCCCTTCGTGGATGTGCTTAACACGATGCTCGACGAGAGCCTGCCGCTGACGCCCGGCGAATGGCCCGAGTGGGGCAACCCCATCGAGGACGTGGCCGCCTTCGACCTTATCGCCAGCTACTCGCCTTACGATCAGGTGCGCGCGCAAGGCTATCCGCCGCTGATGGTGACGGCGGGGCTGAACGATCCGCGCGTGACCTACTGGGAGCCCGCCAAGTGGGTGGCGAAACTGCGTGAGCTGAAGACCGACGGGAACGTGCTGCTGCTCAAGACCAACATGGGCGCGGGCCACGCGGGTAAGACCGGGCGCTTCGAGGGCCTCAAGGAAGTGGCCGAGGAGGTTGCCTTCATCCTGTGGCAGCTGGGGATCGAGCAGTGAGCAACCGCCACCAGCAGACCTTCACCGCTTTGCCGGAGCACATCGATGCCAACGGCCATGTGAACAACGCGGTGTGGGTGCGCTGGATGGAGGAGCTGGCGGTGGCGCACTGGCTGGCCGATGCTCTGCCCGAGCATGTCGAGGCCTATGCCTGGGTCGTGACCCGGCACGAGATCGACTATCGCGGCAACGTGCAGCTGGGCGCGGAGGTTATGGGTGTGACCGAGATCCGCGAGGGGCCGAGGGGTGTGCGCTTCACCCGCCACTTCGCCTTCACCGACGCCGAGGGCCGCGAACTGGTCCGCGCCAGAACAAGCTGGGCGATGGTCGCGCGCGATACGTTCCGGGTGATGCGCGTGCCCGCCGAGGTGGCGAAGCCGTTTGCGCCTGAGGGCGGCTTTATCCCTGAGTAACGGGCGTAAAGCGATAAAGCTGGTAAAACCGTCCGAGGTTCGAGCGCATAGGAAAGGGCTCGACGTCAAGGTGCCAGTCCGGGGCAACCACCTTGCCTATCCTCACATAGTCCCATGAATAGGAAAACGGTGTCGTATCCACCATCCTGTTGTCAGCCAGGTTGCGGTTTCGAATGACTTTTCCTTCTTCGCCGAGCCAAGGCTCAAGAAGGAACACACCGCGCTTCGCGACTCGTATCATCGATCGAAATACTGTTTCAGGGTCAGGCAGATGATCAAGGACAGACACCGTATAGATTACGTCGAAGGCGTTGTCCGGGAGCACTTCCAAAGCGCGTTCATCGGCAACCGCCAAGTTCAGCCCCTGCTCACGTCCCCAGGCAATCGCGGCCTCGTTAATGTCGATACCAGAGATAAAGGTGCCGGGCAGCTTCTCTGAGATTACCGCGAGGTTCTTTCCCGCGTTGCAGCCAAATTCGAAAACTGACGCTGGATCCAGCTGGGCGATTCTATCAGCGATAAAGTCGGACCATGGTTGTTTCGTTTTGTAGTATTCGAAATCAACGCCGGACCAGTAGTTCTTGGCGCTCTCCGCCTCGTTGTTTGCAAAGCGGTCGTTGCCCTCAATGTCGAAGTCCTTGGTCGGCTCGGTCATTATCCACCTTTTTATTTTTGCGCGTTTCTGGGCGTGCAATGCGATATGCAATGCTTGTCTAGGGCGAGTTCTGCAGCGAGAAAAGCTTGAGCGCCAGCTACTAGCGCCAAGATCTGAAAATCCTCACCTATCACTTGCGCTCCAATAGCGGCAGCTACCCTGCCAGCTATCCGGACAACATAGCGATGCGCATGGTGCAAAATCGGCAGGAAGGTTGAGGCATGCACGGCGCGTGGCGTTCTGCCTTCGGCCCAGATGCGCTTCCGATAGGCTCACGCTTAGCGGTGGTGGATATGGCCGGATTTCCGACAGGCCAGCATTCCGGGAATGCTACCGCCTACGTGGTGCCAAGCGTTCGAGCGCGGCCAGAATGTGCCTGCGGATCGATGGTCGATGGATACATACCCCGCCAAGCACGCCCATCAGCGAGCCGAGTACGGTATCAGCAAATCTGGCGATCAGCAGAGGGGTGGCATCGGCGCTGCCGGTATGTGTCGATTCCGCCAGGGCAATCGCTAACGGCGTGATAAACACTGCGGCCATTGCGTAGTGCCGGACGATGATCGTCTCTACGCAAAAGAGCAACAATGGCACCGCAATGGCAAAGTGCCATGGCGAAGTCGCGAAGCGAAACAACAGCCAGGTCAGCCCCAATCCGACCAGAGTGCCGACCACCCGCTGTACCTGCCGGTTCCACACCAGCCGAAGCCGCGAACCTTGTATGACGGCGAGGCAACTGACGGGAACCCAGTAGGGCTTGTCGAATGACAGAAGCTCGGCAAACGCGAGCGACAATCCCGTAACGACGCCGATAATCACGGAATCGACCAGCACCTCGTCAAGAATATCGCTTGGCGGGCTCTGGACCGGCAAGGGATCGCGTCTCCGCAATATGTGCAGGCTGTAGATGAACGAAACTGCCACGGCGAACACACTGCCCAGGGCAAACAATCCGAGATTCCGGGGAAGCTGCCCGATTGTGCCCGGAGCATATGCGCCAATGGCCGCCGCCATCACGAAGAATAAGGGCCCGGGCGGTGCAATCCTGAAATAGCGGCAAGCCATGGTCACCAGCAGGGATACGAGTGCGATTATGGGCACGCGCAATTCCGGCACCAGTTTCGCCGTGTGTCCAAGGGCGAAGCTGGCGATCATGGCGCAAGATACGGCCATCACAGTCACCATGCGCAGGTCAAGCTTGGTTCGCGGCAGGTAGACGATCGTCATGGCCCCGATCGAGGCGATGGCGCCCGCGGCAAGGTTTCCCAGCCAGGCACCGAGCATCATCGGCAGGCCAGAGGCCACAGCTATGGCAAAGGGTAACTGCCAAGGGCGGTCGCTCTTGCTGGGGGCGAAATACTCTACGTATTCCCGCCGTACAAATTCACGAAAAGAGGAGGCCGGAGGCGCGTCTTTTTCTGCCATAATGGAAGCGTCTAAGCGTCGCGCCGAGATCAGTCCATTCGTTGTCCGCAAGCGGGTGATCAGCGAACATTCTCTCGCAAGCTCCTGGTGCCCGCTTCGTGGCGTTTGCTGACAGCCGGCTACTGCGACCGAAGCTCCAGAAGCAGCCCCGCCTACCCCAGAACCTCACCCACCGGCAGCAGCTCATACCCAAGCTCCTCCGCCACCGCCGGATAGGTCACGCGGCCCGCGTGGACGTTCAGCCCCTGCGCCAGATGCGGATCGCTCCGCAGCGCTTCCTTCCAGCCCAAGTCGGCGATCCGCAAGGCATGCGGCAGCGTCACGTTGTTCAGGGCATAGGTCGAGGTGCGGCTCACCGCGCCGGGCATGTTGGCGACGCAGTAGTGCACCACGCCGTCCACCACATAGGTCGGATCGTCATGGGTGGTCGCGCGGCTGGTCTCGAAGCAGCCGCCCTGATCGATCGCCACATCGACCAGCACTGCGCCGGGCTTCATCGTGCCGAGCATCGCGCGCGTCACCAGCTTGGGCGCGGCGGCGCCGGGCACCAGCACCGCGCCGATCACGAGGTCCGCCTCGCTCACCGCGTCCTCAAGGTTGGCCTTGTTCGAGAAACGGGTCGAGGCCCGCGCCTCGAAATGGGTGCCGACCCGTTCGAGCACTTCGGGGTCGCGGTCCATGATCACCACGTCCGCGCCAAGCCCCGCCGCCATCTGCGCCGCGTTGAACCCGACCACGCCGCCGCCGATCACCACGACCTTGCCCGGCATCACCCCCGGCACCCCGCCCAGCAGCACCCCGCGCCCGCCATGGGCCTTCTCCAGTGCGGTCGCACCCGCCTGAATGCTCATGCGCCCGGCCACCTGGCTCATCGGCTTGAGCAAGGGCAGGGTGCGGTTCGGGCCGGTGACGGTCTCGTAAGCGATACAGGTCGCGCCCGATTTCACCAGATCGGCGGTCTGCTCGGGGTCGGGGGCGAGGTGAAGGTAGGTGTAAAGCAACTGGCCCTCGCGCAGTTGGGCGCGCTCTTCGGCCTGCGGCTCCTTCACCTTCACCACCATCTCACATTCGGCGAAGATCGGCTCCGGCCCGGCGACGATCTTTGCCCCGGCGGCCACGTATTGTGCATCGTGCGCGCCGATGCCTTCCCCCGCGCCGCTTTCGATCCACACCTCATGGCCGTGCGAGGCCAGCTCTTTTGCGCTCTCGGGGGTCAGGCCCACCCGATATTCGCGGTTCTTGATCTCGCGGGGGCAACCGATGCGCATGTCCGTCTCCTTGGCTGGTGAATATAGTTACATATGAAACTGTATCGGTGCAATCGCCACGTTGCACTGGTGCAGGCCAGTAGTTACTTGATGCGAATGCAATTCACGATGGACGCACTCGATCCCGCGACCCGCTACAAACTGCTGGTCAACACCATCACCCCGCGCCCGATTGCCTGGGTGCTGAGCCAGGACGGCGAGGGGCGGCACAACGCTGCGCCCTATTCGTTCTTCAACGCGATGGGGGGCACTCCGCCGCTGCTGGCGATCGGCGTGTCTCCCGATGGGCAGCGCGAGGGCGTGGCCGAGAAGGACAGCCTCGCCAATATCCGCGCGTCCGGCGAGTTCGCGGTGGCGCTGGTGAGCGAGCCGCAGGCCGAGGCGATGAGCCTCAGCGCGACCAATGCCCCGCCCGAAGTGAGCGAGTTCGAGCTGGCGGGCCTTGAGGCGATAGCGGCCACGCGCGTTGCCGCGCCGCTGTTGAAGGGCGCGCCGGTGCAGTTCGAATGCCGCCTGTGGCAGTTCATCGAGACCGCCCCCCACGCCGGGATCGTGCTTGGCGAGGTGCTCGTCACCCATATCGAGGACCGCTTTCTTGGTGAGGAAAACGGGCGGCTGCGGATCGACAATCCGGCGATGCAGCTGGTGGGGCGCACCTATGGTGCGGGCGAATATGTCCGCAATGCCGCGCCGCTGCATCTGGACCGCAAGAGCTGGTCCGAGCTTGGGCGCGACTAGCTCGCGAATTCTTCCAGTCCCGGCACGGTGATCGTGCGTTCTCCGCCGAAGTCCTCGCGCACCGTGATCAGGCCGGTCTTTTCCAGATGGTCGAGCAGGCGGCGGATGCGCCCCGGCGACGAGCTGCCATAGACGCGGGCCAGTTCTTCCTCGTCGGGCGCGTTGCGGCCCTCGGCGGCGGCGGCGGCAATGGCGAGGAACGGCGCGAGGACATCGTCGTCGACCCCTTGCGCGAGTTGCTCCACCGCCGCGCGGCGTGAGGGATCGAGCCGTTCGAGTCCGGCGCTGGCATGGGCGAACAGGCGGCGGAACTGCGCCATGTCGATATGGGCGCTGGGCACGCGGCGCTCGCGGCAGCGGATCGCGAAGCTGCGGAACAGGCTCGCCAGCGACTGGAAGGTCGCGCCCTCTTCGCGCGCCATCTCGGCCAGCACCTGCTCGACCGAGCCATCGGGCGGCGGCGGGGCGGCGGGAGTTTCCGGGCCGTCCCTATCGGCAGCGGCGGGAATGGCATCGTCGTCCTGCGCGTGGGCGATGGTGTCGGCGAGGTCCTCCATCGCCGGGCGCGGCGGCGGGGCGGGGCGCTGGGGTTGCGGGGCAGCGGCTTCCTCGGCCAGCGAATCGTGGAGCAGCGCCTCCATCCCCTCGGTCGAGAGGCCGGGCAGCGGCACGAGGCCGGAAGCAGCGTTCTTGCCACCGGTCGTCACCGAGCCGATCTTCACCGCCACCGGCTTGCGGCTCACCGCCGGACCGAGGCCGAGGAAGTGGCCGCATTGCAGGTCGCGGATACGCTCGGCCTGCTTGCGGTCCATGCCGAGCAGGTCGGCGGCGCGCTGCATGTCGATATCGAGGAAGGTGCGCCCCATCAGGAAGTTCGAGGCCTCGGCGGCGACGTTCTTGGCGAGCTTGGCCAGCCGCTGGGTGGCGACGATTCCGGCGAGGCCGCGCTTTCGCCCGCGGCACATCAGGTTGGTCATCGCCGTCAGCGTCATCCGGCGGGTGTCTTCGGCCATCTCGCCGGCGGCGGCGGGCGCGAACATCTGCGCCTCGTCGACCACTACGAGCGCCGGGAACCAGTGTTCGCGCGGGGCGTCGAACATGGCGGTGAGGAACAGCGCGGCGCAGCGGATCTGCTGTTCGACTTCCAGATCGTCGAGGCTGAGCACGACCGAGGCGCGGTGCTGGCGGATGCGCCCGGCCAGCGCCTCGATCTCGCGGCTGGTGTAGCTGCCGCCCTCGATCACGATATGACCATACTCTTTGGCCAGGCTGACGAAGTCGCCCTCGGGGTCGATCACCACCTGTTGCACCATTTGTGCGCTCTGTTCGAGCAGGCGGCGCAGCAGGTGCGACTTGCCGCTGCCCGAATTGCCCTGCACCAGCAGGCGCGTGGCGAGCAGTTCCTCGACATCGACGTGGACGGCCCCGCCACCCGAATCCTGTCCTATTTCGATCTGCGCCCGCATCGGGGCAGACTTAGGCGATGGGACTGCGGGCGGAAAGGCCGCCTGTGTCATTTATCCAGTGCTTGCACCCTATCGCCCAAGCGAAAGCTTGGCGAACAGGGTGTAGCCCATCGGGTTATCCCCATAGGCCGCATCGAGCACCGAGGGTTTGAGGAACTTCGCCGCACTGCCGCCCAGCGCAAGGCTGAACGCATCGCCCAGCGGCAGGGTATAGGCATAGCCTGCCTGCAGCTTGGTGATGCGGAAGGCCTGATCGTGCAGCGGATCGTCATGATCGTGGAAAAGCTCATCGTTGAGCACGTTTTCGACCCGGCCGAACAGGCTGTGGCGCTTGGTTATGTCCCAGTTCACCTCGCCCAGCCAGGCGGTTAGCGTGTCGCCCGGAACGCGGTTCTTGGCCGAGAAAGCGGCGAGCGCCGACAGGCCCTTGCCCGAATTGTACTGCACGCTGGCGGTGGTGCGCGCCTCGTCCTCGCCGGGGTGGAGCGCTTCGGGTTCCTTGATCCGGCCGTAGCTTGCCTGCACCAGCCAGTTGTCGGACGGGGCAAGACTGGCGCGCACCGACCAGCTATCGAGCTTGGGGGTTTCGATGCCCCAGCGCTCCTCGTCGGGTTCGGCGCCGCGGAAGGCGCTTCCTTCGAGCTGCCAGCCGCGCCCGGCGAGGCCAGCCGTGACCACGCCATAGGTGATGTGGGTGGAATCGAACCAGTGATGGGTGATCGGGGCCTCGGGATTGAGCCGGGCCGAAGCGCGGTGCATGAAGGCCGAGGGGCCGAGCGCAGGCTCGCCAACCGGGCCGCCGTAGACGAAGCCGGTGAGATTGTCGGCCAGATCGAGGTCGACACGCGCGGCCAGCTCCATGAACAGATCGTGCGGGTGCTGGCGGTCGACCAGCGGTTCGCCGTTGGCGGTCTCGCCGGTGGCGAAGAGGTTGGGATAGCCGCGCGCCGACATCAGCGGCTCGGCGCTGAGCATGGTGCGCAGTTGCACCCGGCCACCCGCGAAGGGCCGCTCGGCCATCAGCATGGCCATCGACTGGACATAGGTGGGTCGTCACCGCGCGGGCCGGTCTGCTCGGAGTGGACGAGCCAGCCATAGCCGTGCGCCATGGCCTGCCACTCGCCGCCGAGGTCGATGTGGATGCCGGGCATCATGCCCTCGGCAGCCGGCAGCAGCGCGGTGCCCGAGCCGCCGGCGGCGCCGCTGGGGTTGGGAGACATCATGGCGGAGTGGCCCATGGCGGGATGATCCATGGCACTGTGGTCCATTGGGCCGTGACCCATGGCGGAGTGGTCCATGGCCGTGTGGTCCATGGCCGTGTGGTCCATGGACGAGTGATCCATGGCCGAATGGTCCATGGTGGAGTGATCCTGCGCCAGCACGGGCAGGGGCACCAGCGCCACAGCGGCGCCGGCAAGCAATGCAATTTTCATCGAACTAATCCTGACTGATCGAAACGAGGGCTTCGTTTGCGGTCAGGCGGCTCGCGGAGGGGGCGGGATCGGGGCGCTCGCCAGCGAAGCAAGCGGGCGGGCGAGCGGGCGGTCTTTCGGCAGGCGATAGGTCGTGGGCGCGCGGTCTGGCAGCGCGCTTGCGAAGGGCAGGGCGCAACCGGGGCAGCTGTGCGCGAGCTGGCGTTGGTCGCCCTCGGGATGCTGCTGGTGATCGGGCGCGGGCATGGTGTGGCAATCGGCCATGGCCGGCGCATTGGCAGCCTGCGCCGGGCGTGGCTGGCCCATCGCCAGTGCGGCCAGCAGGACAGCAAGGATCACCATGAGGCGCATGAAGCGCCCCATAGCGCGTTCAGTCGGCGGAGAACAGCGTCAGATCAATGCTCTCGCCAACCGCGCGCAGGCCTGCGTCGGAGCCGTGCAGGTGATCGCCCATGTGATAGCCCTCGCGCATCTGCTGCGGATCGGCGGGATCGGCAAAGGCTTCGTCGAAGCGAACCACTGCGTCGAACTCGCCCGAGGTGAGGATCCAGTCGTTGATCGCCTGCCGCGCGGCTTCGCCTTCCTCGCTCCAATAGGCCGCGCCCTTGTATGGCCCGATCGGCGAGGCAATCACCGTGATGCCCTTCTCGTGCGCGCGGGCGATCAGCTGGCGGAAGCCCGCGATCATCTGCGCCACGTCGATTTCCGGCTGGTCAAACGTGAGACCGGGCATGCCTCCCCGCTGGGGGCCATAGCGGTTGCCGATGTCGTTCACGCCTTCGAACACGATCATGTGGGTGACATTGGGCAGCGAGAGCACATCCTCGTCGAACCGGGCGAGCGCGCTTTCGCCCATGCCGGGGCTGAGCACGCGGTTGCCCGAGATCGCGGCATTGGCCACCGCATATTCCATCCCCGCCGCTTCGAGCCGCTCGGCCAGCACATCGGGCCAGCGCCGGTCCGCGCCCGGTGTCGAGCCGACCCCGTCGGTGATCGAATCGCCAAAGGCCACGATGGTGCCCATCGCATCGGGCGAGAGCACCTCGACCGTTTGCAGGAAGGCGCGATACTGCGCGGTTGTGACCGGGGCGAAGTCCTCGTCCACATGGTTGCCCGGAGCCGACACGGTGAGATCATCAAGGCCGGTCAGGTGGCAGGAGCAGGGACCGGTCGCTTCGGGCAGATAGATCACGACCCTGGCCTTCTGGAAGTCCTCGCTGGCCAGCTCCACCACATCGCTGACGAAAGGCGCGCCGCGCGGGATCACCGCCTCTTCCGCCCCGCCGAAGGTGAGCGGACGGCTGGTGCCCGGAACCTCCGCGCCGCTGTCGTCGAGCAGCACGATGCGCGCTTCGTCGATGCGCAAGGGGGCGGGGCCATAGCGGTTGGTGAAGCGCACCCGCAGCGCCGAGCCGCCTTCGGACAGGCGGATGGTCTGCGCGAGGGTAACGTCCTCGAAGCCGGGGGCGGCGAACGGTCCTTCGGTGGTGAGCGGGGCGTGGGGGCTGGCGGTCCAGCTGCCGACCCAGCGGCCTTCCTGCGCATGGGCCGCGCCGGTCCAGAGCATCGCGGTCAGCGCCGCCGTTGCGAGAACATGCCGCATCATCATCATTTCCCTCTCCTGTTTCGAGACAGACTAGCCTTGCCTGCTTGAGAGGCAATCGGAACAATTGTCGCTCGGCGCTGCGCTTGCTAATCTTCGCGCAAAACAGGGGCCGGGAGAGACCACCATGCGCAAGTCCATCGTTATCGCCAGCCTGCTGGCCTCCGCTACGCTGCCGCTGGCAAGCGCTCCTGCCCAGCAGGCGAGCCTCGCGGCCAATGACGCCGCCGCCCGTTGCACGGCGCTCGCCGGCATGGTGGCGGATGGGGTGGAGATCACCTCGGCCAGCTTCCATCCCGAGGGCAGCACGCTTCCCGCGACGCCCGGCTCGCCCCCCATCACCAAGCCGCCGCATTGCCTGGTCGAGGGTGTGATCAACCGCCGCGTGGGCGCGGGCGGGGTCGAATATGGGATCGGCTTCGAGCTGGCGCTGCCGGTGGAGTGGAACGGGCGCTATCTGTTGCAAGGCGGGGGCGGATTGAACGGCGTGGTGCGCCCGGCGGTCGGCCCGGTCGCAGCGGGCAAGGACAACGCGCTCAGCCGGGGGTTCGCCGTCGCCAGCCACGACAGCGGGCACAAGGGTGAGGTGTTCGACCAGAGCTTCATGGCCGATCAGCGCGCCGCGCTCGACTTTGCCGAAGCGGCGGTGCCGCGCGTAACCGAAGTGACCCGCGCGCTGACCGGCCGCTATTACGGGCAAGCGCCGCATCATTCCTATATGGCGGGTTGCTCGACGGGCGGGCGCGAAGGGATGCTGGCGAGCCAGCGCTATCCCGAGCTGTTCGACGGGATCGTGATCGGCGCACCCGCGATGCGGCCGGGCCATTCGAACCTCAGTATCGAATATGCGCAGGTGATGCTCAACCGCACTTTGGCTGCGGGCGAGGAAGGCCCGGCGGGGATCGTGGGCGAGCAGCGCGCTGCCATCCGCCGCGAGGTGCTGCGCCAGTGCGACGCACTCGACGGCAAGGCCGATGGGATGATTATGAACGTCGAGGCCTGCCGCGCCTTCGATCCGCAGGGCCTCGTGTGCAAGCCGGGCGAGAGCGGCAGCTGTCTCAGCCAGTCGCAGGCCGATGCGCTGGCCGCTGGCCTTGCCGGGCCGCGCGACGGCAGCGGGCGGGCCAGCTACGTCGCCTATCCGTGGGATACGGGCATCGCCTTCGACGGAGCGGGCCTCCCCGGTTTCGTGCCGATGGGCCAGCCGGGTGTGTTCGGCCCCGCCAGCACCGCGCGCGAGATGGATGTCGATGCGCGGCTGCACGCGGTGCGCTGGGATGCGGTGGGCCGCCTCACCGATACCCCCTACTGGACGAACCTTTCCACCTACCTCGGACGCGGTTCGAAGCTGATGTTCTTCCACGGCGTGTCCGACCCGTGGTTCTCGGCCTTCGACACCTGGGACTATTTCCAGCGTGCGCGCGAGGCCAATGGCGTGGACCAATGGGACAACGCCGCGCGCTTCTACATGGTGCCGGGAATGTCGCACTGCGCGGGCGGCGACACCTTCGACCAGTTCGACCTGCTTGGGCCGATGGTCGACTGGGTCGAGCAGGGCAAGGCGCCGGGCGCGGTTGACGCGTTCCGCATGAGCGGCGGGCCGGAGAGTATGAAACTATGCCCGCACCCGTCCTACGCGCACTACGAAAGCGGCGAGGCCTTGCGCGCGGGCAGTTACACCTGCCGGATGCCCTCTTCCTAGGACGCCCCCCATATGCCTTGCTCCCCTCCCCTTGGGGAGGGGCTGGGGGTGGGGGCTCGACGCTGGTTGGCGTGGAACCCCCATCCCAACCCTTCCCCATGGGGAAGGGCTTAGCAACGCTCCGCTCTGGGAAGGCCGGGCTCAGCCCTTGCCGCGCGTCTTGGTGCGGCCCTTGGCGGCGTTTTCCTCAAGGAAGGCGATGATCTTGCCCGCCACGTCGGTGTTGGTCGCCTTCTCCAGTCCCTCCAGACCGGGCGAGGAATTGACCTCCATCACCACCGGCCCATGGTTCGAGCGCAGCATGTCCACGCCGCACACGTTCAGCCCCATGATCTTGGCCGAGCGGACGGCGGTCGAGCGTTCTTCCGCCGTAATGCGGATCTTCTCGGCATGGCCGCCGCGGTGGATGTTGCTGCGGAAATCGTCTGCCGCCCCGGTGCGCTGCATCGCGGCGACCACCTTGCCGCCCACCACCAGCGCGCGGATATCGGTGCCGTTCGCTTCCTTGATGAACTCCTGCGCGAGGATATGCACGTTGGCGCTGCGGAAGGCTTCGAACACCGACTTGGCCGAACGCGGCGTGTCGGCCAGTACCACGCCGATCCCCTGCGTGCCCTCCAGAAGCTTGATCACCACCGGTGCACCGCCCGCGATGGCCAGCACCTGCTCGGCCTGCTTGGCGGAGTGGGCAAAGGCGGTGACCGGCAGGCCGATCCCGCGCCGCGCCAGCAGCTGCATCGAGCGCAGCTTGTCGCGGCTGCGCCCGATCGAGACGCTCTCGTTCAGCGGGTAGACGTCCATCATCTCGAACTGGCGCAGCACGGCGGTGCCATAGAACGTGACCGAGGCGCCGATGCGCGGGATCACCGCGTCGAAATCCTTGGGGCCGATCACGCGGCCATCATAGTGCACCGTGGGCCGGTGCGAGGTGATGTCCATGAAGCAGCGCAGCGTGTTCAGGATCTCGATCGTATGACCGCGCTCCTCCGCCGCCTCGACCAGCCGGCGGTGGGTGTAGAGATTGGGATTGCGGGCGAGCATCGCCAGTTTCATGCAGAGAGGTCCTTGGCCTTGGCAGGCACATCGTGGTCGAGCAGGAATTTTGCGGAAGGATCGACAAGGAACAGCTTACCCAGTCCCTTGCGACCGACGAGAATCTGATAGCGCATCTCCTTGCGATTCGTCAGCGTAAACTCGCGCTTTCGTGTTACGTTTCCGAGTTTGAGCATGGTCACGATCACGGCCCGCTCCTCGACCGCGCCATTGCTGCTTTTCACAGCCCGGAAATCGCGGATTTCGACGTCCCAGTGCACGGTCTTGCGCCGCTCGCCGGGAGGGCGGACATATTTGGTGATCCTCGCCCGGTGCTGTCCGTTCGCATCGACATAGGGCGCGATGCGGTCGACATGGAGCGAGGAGGTCCGCGCGCCGGTGTCGATCTTGGCCTTCTCGCGCACAAGGCCGAGTTCGGGCAGATCGACATGCTCCAGCCAGCCGACCTTCTTGGCGACAGGGGCAGGCTTGGCGGAAGCGCGTTTGGGCATGGCGCGCGCCGTTAGAGCGGATTGCCGTCCTTGTCGCGATAAATGTCGCGGCGGCCGACATGGTTGGCCGGGCCGACGAGGCCGTCCTCCTCCATCCGCTCGATCCACTTGGCGGCGGTGTTGTAGCCCACGCCCATCTGCCGCTGGAGCCAGGAGCCGCTCGCCTTCTGGTTCTCGATCACGATCTGGCAGGCCTGACGGTACTTGCGCTCTTCGGGATTGTCCGAAGCGGTGAACTCGTCCTCGAAGTCGAAGCCGCCGTCAGCCGGTTCCTCGGTGACCGAATCGACATATTGCGGCGTGCCCTGTTTGCGCCAGTGCTCGGCCACCCGCTCGACCTCCTCGTCGGAGACGAAGGGCCCGTGCACGCGCATGATCGCGCCCGAGAGCGGTTTATAGAGCATGTCGCCCTTGCCCAGCAGCTGCTCGGCGCCCTGTTCGCCAATAATCGTGCGGCTGTCGATGCGGCTGGAGACGGCGAAGCTGATGCGGGTCGGCAGGTTGGCCTTGATGACGCCGGTGATGACGTCGACCGAGGGGCGCTGGGTGGCGGTGATCACGTGGATGCCGGCGGCGCGGCTCTTCTGGCACAGGCGCTGGATCAGCCCCTCGATCTCCTTGCCGACCACCAGCATGAGGTCGGCCAGCTCGTCGACGATGACCACGATCTGCGGCATCACCGAATATTCGAGCAGCTCTTCCTCGATCAGCGGTTCGCCGGTGTCGGGGTCGAACCCGGTCTGCACCGTGCGCTGGAGCGGCTTGCCCTTGGCGGCGGCGGCACGCACCCGCTCGTTGAACCCGGCAAGGTTGCGCGCGCCGACATCGCTCATCATCCGGTAGCGCCGCTCCATTTCCTCGACCGCCCACTTCAGCGCGCGCACGGCCTTGGGCGGCTCGGTCACGACCTCGGCCAGCAGGTGCGGGATATGCTCGTAGCTTTTCAGTTCGAGCACCTTGGGATCGATCAGGATCATCCGGCACTGGTCCGGCCCGAAGCGGTAAAGCAGCGATAGCAGAATGGTGTTAAGCCCGACCGACTTGCCCGAGCCGGTGGTGCCCGCCACCAGCAGGTGGGGCATGGCGGCAAGGTCGGCGACGATCGGTTCGCCCGCGATATCCTTGCCGAGGATGATCGGCAGCGATCCGCCGTGGTCGGCAAAGGCGGCCGAGGCGACCATCTCCTTGAAGTTGACCATCTGCCGCTGGGCATTGGGCAGTTCGATGCCCATCACGGTCTTGCCGGGAATCGGGGCCACGCGCGCGGAGATCGCGCTCATGTTGCGGGCGATGTCTTCGGCAAGGCCGATCACCCGGCTGGCCTTGATGCCGGGGGCGGGCTCCAGCTCGTACATCGTGACCACCGGGCCGGTGCGCACGGCGGTGATCTCGCCCTTGACGTTAAAGTCGTCGAGCACGGTTTCGAGCAGGCGGGCATTGCGCTCAAGCGCCAGCTTGTCGAGCTTGGGAGCCGCGTTCTCGGGCGGGTCGGCGAGGATGTCGAGGCCGGGGAGCTGGTAGTCGGCGAAGAGGTCGGTCTGGTCCTTGGCCTTCGACGGGGTGGCGCGGCGCGGAGCGGCGGCGGGGTCGACAATCGTGGTCTGGCGACGCGCGGCGGCGGGGGAGGTGGCTGGCTCGTCGCCTGCATCGCTCTCGTCGTCGGCCTCGGGCAGGGTGTCGGCCTTGCGCTGGCGCTGGCGGGCTTCCTCGCGGAACGGGTTGGCGGGCTGCGACAGCCGGGGCGGATTGCGCAGCAGCTCGGGCAGGGTGAGGAAACGGCTCCAGTCGAGCGCGAAGACCCGTCCGGCCAAAATCGCTCCGCCGACAAGGCAGGCAACGCCCGCTGCGCCAATCGCCCAGGGCTGGACACCAGCGGGCAGCAGCGAGGCGAGCGCGGTAATCAGCCGCTCGCCGAGCAGGCCGACGAGGCCGCCGGTCGAGGCGGGCAGGCTCCAGTCGCGCGGGGTCGAAACCAGCGACAGCACGCTGGCGAGCAGCGCCATCGCCACCAGCAGCAGCCCGACCGTGCGCCACCAGCGCCCGTCCCAGTGCTCGTCCTCGTCGGCGTCGCGCCACAGCTTGCGACCGAACACGAAGGTGAGCGGGAGCAGCAGCGCCGAGACGAAGCCGAAGCCGGTCAGCGCCAGATCGGCCACTATCGCGCCGGGCGCGCCCATCCAGTTGCCGATGGTGTCGCCCGCTGCGGTGGAGAGCGAGGCGTCGGTCTGGGTGTAGCTGATGAGGGCGAAGGCGAGGAACAGCGTGAAGGCGAACAGCAGCGCGCCCCCGGTCAGCTGCAGGCTGCGGGTCAGCGAATAGCGGAAGACGGCGCGCCAGTCCGCGCTGTCATTGGTCCCCGCCGAAGGGGCAGAGCGGCTTGCCATGTGGGTGTCCTCGATAAGCGTCCCGCTGCGAGAATCGCAGACGGCGGCGGCGGGGTCAAGTTCGCTGGCTAGAGCGCGCTTAGCCCGTCGATGGCCGCCCAGCGCTGTGCGCCGAGCTGGCGGGCCGTCAGCGCGGTCATCCCGCCGAGCGCGATGACGGGCATTTGCGCATGGGCGGCAAGCAGGCGCCAGCGCACCGGCCCCAGGTGCGGCGCGCCGGGGTGCGAGCGGGTGGCGAAGGCGGGCGAGAGCATCACCGCATCGGCGCGCTTGCGGTTGGCCTGCGCGATCTCACGCAGTGAGTGCGCGGTGGCGATCTGCACCAGCCCCTTGCGCTGCGGGTAGAGCGCGAGCGGTGCACCATAGGTGCCCGCAGCGCCCCACTCGCGGGCGGTCAGGGCGCTGTCGGAGAGCACCAGAAGGTGGCCGCGGGCAAGGCACAGGTCGCGCAAGGTCCACCAGCGGGCGATGCGCTCGTGCGGAGGGAGGTGGTAGTGCCGGTAAACGAAGCCACTGCCGCGCGGCAGGCGCATGAGGGCCGTTTCGAGCACGCTGTCGTTGCGGGCGTCCGAGATCAGCCAAAGGTGCGGGAGGGACTGGCTTTGGGGCATGGCATCGCTATAGCGCTCGCATGACTGAGAATGCGAGTTCCCGTTTGGCAGAGATCCGCGCCGAAGTGGCGCAGGCCTGCAAGATCGCCCGCCGCAAGCCGGAAGATGTCACGCTGATCGCGATCAGCAAGACGCACCCGGCTGAGGCGATCACCCCGCTGATCGCAGCGGGCCAGCGCGTGTTCGGCGAAAACCGGGTGCAGGAAGCGCAGGGCAAGTGGCCCGAACTGATCGAGCGCCACAGCGACATCGCGCTGCACCTCGTGGGCCAGTTGCAGTCGAACAAGGCCGAGGACGCGGTGGCGCTGTTCGATTGCATTCACTCGCTTGACCGGCCCTCGCTGGTGGGGGCGCTGGCCAAGGCGATGGACAAGCGCGATAAACGGGTCGACCTGTTCGTGCAGGTGAACATCGGTGCCGAGGAGCAGAAGGGCGGCTGTGCGATTGCCGATCTGCCGGGCCTGCTCGATCAGGCGCGCGCGGCTGAGCTGCCGGTGGTCGGGCTGATGTGCGTGCCGCCGGCAGGGATCGAGGCGGCCCCGTTCTTCGCGCTGCTGGCCAAGCTCGCCGACGATCACGGCCTGCCCGGTCGCAGCATGGGCATGAGCGGCGACTTTGCCACCGCGGTGAAGCTGGGCGCAACGCACCTGCGCGTGGGCAGCGCGCTGTTCGGTGCGCGCGAGGGCTAGCTAGTCCTCAGTCTTCGTCGAGCCCGGCATAGATGCCGATGCGGATGGCATCGGAGGTCGACTGCATCGGCAGCTTCTTGAGCAGGTTGGCGCGGTGAATCTCCACCGTGCGCGGGCTGATCCCGAGGTTGAGCGCGATCACCTTGTTGCAATGGCCGCGCGTCATCTGACGCAGCACGTCGACTTCGCGCGGGGAAAGCTGCGAAATGGCGGAATTGGCCGCCGATTGCTTCGAACGCAGGCGCGCCAGCGAAAGCTGTTCGGGTGTCATGGTGACGGCGCGCTTCAGATCTTCCTTGGTCAGCGGCCAGACGTGATAGTTGAGCGCGCCGTTAAGCATCGCCGAAACGATCCGCTGCGGCGAGGGATCTTCCGAATAAACCGATGCCGGCAGGCTGAATTCGACGGCCTGCGTCGTGCGCATGACCTCGGCGATCGTAGCCGTGCCGTCGTTATCGGCGGACAGGACATAGCCATCGCGCCGCACGAGTTTCGCAAACTCGTCGAGATCCTGGCACGGCTCGGCATGGAGGCCGACCTCGTAGCTCATTTTTGCGATTTGCGCGCGGCGGCGGCTGTCAGAATCGATGACATAAATGCGGTCAAGAGGTGCCATTCCCTGGGCTTGTGCAACCATTCTTGCTTTCCTTCATGTCACCTAACTACGTGACTTCCCTTATCCGAACACGGTAATCAAGTTTTCACAACGGATCGCATAAGTAAATACACTTATTTCTGAAGTTGCGGTTAACCGGCTGGCGTGCGGTTGGCGGAAAAAAGCGATTGTAAAACATGCAAATGGGGCATTTGTCAGTTCTCTGACCGCAGTCATCGCGTCTTGTACGGTCAACCAGACCGGAGCCCGGATTAAGGCTCGGGCAAGGAACTGCGGCGCCCTCGCCACCGCCCGCGCGAGGCAGCGGGCCTTGGTGCGCATGCGCCTGTTGGCTTTGCGCTACTGCGCTGTGGCCGCCTCGGCTTCGAACTCGGGTTCGCCCGCGGCAATCGCTTCGAGCAGGGCCTGCCTGACCTTGTCGAGCCGCTCCTTGCTGGTGATCTTGGTGCCGAGCAGGTCGGTCACATAGAAGGTATCGACCGCGCGTTCGCCATATTGGGTGATGTGGGCCGAGTTGATCAGCAGGCTGGTTTCGAACATCGCCCGTGTCAGCCGGTTGAGCAGCGCGGGCCGGTCGGTGGCGTTTACCTCGATCACGGTGAAGCGGTTGGAGGCCTCGTTGTCGAACAGGATCATCGGTTTGACGTGGAAGTTCTCGGCCCGGCGGCTCTTGAGCGGGCGTTTCTCCAGCCGGGGCACGATATCGATCCGGTTGGCCAGCGCATCCTCGATTGCGGTCTTCAGCCGTTGCAACTGCGCGGGTTCGTCGAACGGCTTGCCGAGCGGGTCCTGCACCAGGAAATTGTCGACCGCCTTGCCGATGCGGTTGGTGTGGATGCGCGCATCGATGATGTTGCCGCCCGCCAGATGGATCGCGCCGGCGATGCGGAAGAACAGGCCAGGATGGTCGTTGCCGATCACGGTGACGAGCGTGGCTCCGAGCGCAGGGTAGAACTCGGTGTGGATCGACAGCTTGTGATCGAGCAGCCGCGCCGCCTCGTAATGCGGCAGGTTGATGGCGATGATGTCCTCGGGCTCGGCGATCCAGTAGGAATCGTCGAAGCGGTCTTCCAGCTGCTCGATAAGCTCTGCCTGCGACCCGAGAATGTCGGCCACCCGTGCCTTCTTGTCGGCCACCCGCGCCTCGCGCCCGTGCGCCTTGTGCCCGAGCCGCAGCCGCTCCTCGGTCAGCTCGTACAGCTCGGTCAGCAACTGGCGTTTCCAGCTGTTCCAGATGCCGGGGCCGACCGCGCGGATATCGACGATGGTGAGCACCGTCAGCAGCCGCAGCCGCTCCATCGAACTGACCTCACCGGCAAAATCGGTGATGGTCTTGTAGTCGGTGAGGTCGCGCTTGAACGAGGTCGCGCTCATCAACAGGTGCTTGGCGACCAGCCAGCTGACCAGTTCGGTCTCGTCCTCGTCGAGCCCCAGCCGCGGGCACAGCTTGAGCGCCACTTCCGCGCCGAGCACCGAATGGTCGCCGCCGCGCCCCTTGGCGATATCGTGCAAGAGCGTCGCGACATAGAGCACTCGCCGGTTGGCGATTTTGGGCAGGATCTGGGTGGCGAGCGGGTGATCCTCGGCAAACTCGCCGCGCTCAATCCTGGCCAGCAGGCCGATCGCGCGGATCGTATGCTCGTCGACCGTATAGTGGTGATACATGTCGAACTGCATCTGCCCGCCGACCTTGCCGAAATCGGGCACGAAGCGGCCGAACACGCCTGCCTCGTTCATTGCGCGCAAAATGGTCTCGGGGTCCCTGTGCCCACACAGCACATCGAGGAACAGCGCATTGGCGCGCGGATCGCGCCGCAGCGCGCGGTCGATCAGGCCGGAATCGCGGCGCAGCATGCGCAGGGTGGCGGGGTGAATCTCCACCCCTTGCGCCTCGGCGACCTTGAACACCTCGATCAGGCGGACCGGATCGGCCTGAAACCAGTCATCCTCAGGCGCGGCCAGCCGCCCGCCGTCGAGCAGATAGCCCGAGACCGTCTCGGTCTTCTTGTTGCGCAGTGAGGAGAAGAACCCGGCAACCCGGCCTTTCTCGACCGCCTCTTCCTCGAAGTGGGCGAGGAACACGCCGGTGAGGTGGCCGACGTGCTGCACTTGCAGGAAATAGAACTGCATGAACCGCTCGACCGCGCTTTTGCCGGGGCGGTCGGCATAGTTCATCCGCCTTGCGACCTCGCGCTGGAGGTCGAAGGTCAGCCGGTCCTCGCCGCGCTTGGCGATGGTGTGGAGGTGGGCGCGCACCGCCAGCAGGAACGATTCCGCCCGCCGGAAGGTGCCATATTCGCGCTGCGTGAACAGGCCCTTGTCGACCAGCTCGGCGGCGTTGCGCACGCGGTAAACGTATTTGCCGATCCAGTAGAGCGTCTGCAGGTCGCGCAGCGCGCCCTTGCCGTCTTTCACATTGGGCTCGACGACATAGCGCGAATCGCCCATCCGCTTGTGACGGGCCTCGCGCTCGGCCAGCTTCTCGGCGACGAACTTCTTCTCGCTCCCGCTCACCACATCGGCGAAGAAGCGCGCGGTGGCCTCGTCGTACAGCGCCTGATCGCCCCACAGGAACCGCCCTTCGAGCAGCGCGGTGCGGATCGTCAGGTCTTCCTTCGCCATGCGCACCATCTCGTCGAGGGAGCGGCTCGAATGGCCGACGGTGAGGTTCAGATCCCACAGGAAGTATAGCATCGCCTCGATCGCCTGTTCGCACCAGGCGGTCGGCTTGCCGGGGGTGAGGAAGGCGATGTCGATATCCGAATGTGGCGCCATCTCGTAACGGCCATAGCCGCCGACCGCGACCAGCGTCAGCCGCTCGCCGGTGCTGCGGTTGTGCGAGGGATAGACGTTGTCGATCACATGATCGTGGACCACGCGGATCAGCTGATCGGCGAGGAAGGCGTGGCCATGGGCGATTTCGTGACCGGCGCTGGGCCGTTCGGTCAGGCGGCGCGCCATCTCGGCGCGACCGGCGGCGAGCGCGGCGCGCAGCAGTTCGACGATTTCGCCTCGCCCGGCCTCGGCCCCCTTGTCCTCGACCACGCGGGTTATCTTCTGGGCGAGGGCGCGCCGGTCGATGACCGCGCGTTGCTTGGGGATCGTCGGAAGGCTCACGACCAGAGCAAATAGAGGGCGGATGGGCGAATTGCAAAGCCGCTGGGCCTTCCAAGCGTCATCCGCCTGTGCCAAAGCGCAGACCGGTCGCGGCCGGAATGCCGCAGCACAGGCAAGACAAAGGGCGAATATGCTGGAGATTGCGGCAAGTGCGGCGGGCGCGGTGGCGAGTCAGCCGCTGCACTGGGCGGACCTTGGACTGGTCGAGGGGATCGACCTCGGGTTCTTCACCATCAAATATTATTCGCTGGCCTATCTGGCGGGCATCCTGCTCGCCTACTGGCACCTGTCGAAGATGATCCGGCAGCCCGGCGCGCCGATGGCGCAGCGCCATGCCGACGACCTGTTCTTCTATTGCACGCTCGGCGTCATCATCGGCGGGCGGCTCGGCTATGCCACCTTCTACCAGCCCGAGCTGTGGACCACCTTCGTCCCCGATACCTTCGTCTCGTGGGGCGTGCTGCGGCTGTGGGACGGGGGCATGAGCTTCCACGGCGGGCTGATCGGTGTGGTGATCGCGATTGCCTGGGTCTCGTGGAAGAACGGGCTCTCGTTCATCCGGGTGTGCGACTATATCTCGGTCAACGTTGGCTTCGGCATGATGTTCGGACGGCTGGCCAACTTCATCAACGGCGAGCTGTGGGGCCGCGCGGTCCGCTCCGACATTCCCTGGGCCATGGTGTTCCCCGGCGCCGGGCCGGAGCCGCGTCACCCGAGCCAGCTCTATCAGGCCTTTGGCGAGGGCTTCGTGGTGATCGTGGTGATGCTGAGCCTGTTCTGGCTGACCCGTGCGCGCTATCGCCCCGGCGTGATGGTGGGCACCTTTGCCGCCGTGATCTCGGTGGCGCGCTTCACGGTCGAGTTCTTCCGCGAGCCCGATGCGCAGCTGGCCGAATTCGCCGCGCGGACCGGCCTCAGCATGGGCCAGTGGCTGACGATTCCGCTGATCGTGGCGGCGATCGGGCTGGTGGTGTGGTCGCTCAGCCGCCCGGCTCCGCTCACGCCGCCGGAAGAGCGCAAGGATTGAGCAAGCCGAGCGAGCCCCCTGCGGCGCTGGCCGATAGCTTCCGCCGCCTGATCCGGGCGCATGGGCCGATCAGCCTGATGCAGTTCATGGGCGAATCGAACGCCCACTACTATTCCCGACGCGAGCCGTTCGGCGAGGCGGGCGACTTCATCACCGCGCCCGAAATCAGCCAGATGTTCGGCGAGCTGATCGGCCTGTGGCTGGCCGACATGTGGATCCGTGCCGGGCGCACCGGGCCCGCCCACTATGTCGAGCTGGGGCCGGGGCGCGGCACGCTCGCGCGCGATGCGGTGCGGGCGATGAAGCGCTATGGCTGCGAACCGCGCCTGCATCTGGTCGAGGGCTCGCTGGCCTTGCGCAGCGAACAATTGCAGCAGGTGCCCGAGGCGCAGTTTCACGATGACCTGTCGAGCGTGCCGATGGAAGGGCCGGTGCTGCTGGTGGCGAACGAGTTTCTCGATGCGCTGCCGGTGCGCCAGCTGGTGATGACCGAGCAAGGCTGGCGCGAGGTCATGATCGGGCTCGACGCTGAAGACCGCTTCATCGAGGTGCCGGGGCAGGTGCCGATGGACGCCGCCGTGCCCGAAGCACGCCGCGATGCCCCGCCCGGAACCGTGATCGAGACCTGCCCCGGTGCGGCGGCGACGCTGTTCGAAGTGGCGGGCAGGCTCGGCAAACAGGGCGGAGCGGCGCTGTTCATCGACTATGGCTATGCCACCAGCCGCAGCGGCTCTTCGGTGCAGGCGGTGCGCGCGCATCGCAAGGTGGACTGGCTGGCCGAGCCGGGCGTGGCCGACATCTCCGCCCACGTCGACTTCGCGCAATGCGCGGCGGTGGCACAGTCACGCGGGGCGCGCTGGCTGGGAACGGTGGAGCAAGGCGCGTTCCTCAAGGCGCTCGGCATCGACGCGCGCGCGGAAACGCTGGCCGGCAAGGCCCCGCAGCACCGTGAGGCGCTGATGGCCGCGCGCGACCGGCTGACCTTGCCCTCCGAGATGGGCAGCCTGTTCAAGGTGATGGCGCTGGCCGCGCCCGACTGGCCGGATGGCGCCGGGTTCTAGCGGAGTCTGGCGCAGGCGGAGCTAAGGCGCGATGGCGGCCTTGGACACGGTCAGCTCGGCCACCAGCCCCTCGGGTTCGAAGCGGCGTTCCCAGCTTCCGCGCAACTGCCCGGTCACGCTCATTTCGATCAGGCGCGAGCCGAAGCCGCTTTTGCTCGGCGCATCGGTGAGCCTCGGGCCGCCTCGCTCGCGCCATTCGAGCAGGAGATCGTCGCCCTTGTCGGTGATCGTCAGTTCGACCGTGCCATCGGCACAGGAAAGGGCACCGTACTTGGCCGAGTTGGTGGCCAGTTCGTGGAACACCAGCGCCAGCGGCGTGGCGGCGCGCGCCACCACGGTGCTGTCGGTGCCGCTGATGGTCACGCGCGGCTGGCCCATCCGGTCGCGATAGGGGGCGAACAGCGCGCTGAGCAGGCCGTGCAGCCGCTCCTGCCCGGCCTCGCCTGCGGGGCGCACGAACTCATGCGCGCGGCTGAGCGCAAACAGAGCTTCGGCCAGATCCTCGGCAAAGGGTTTGTGTTCGGGCGCATTGGCGGCCTTGAGACGGGCGAGCCCGATCACCACGGCAAAGATGTTCTTGATCCGGTGCGACAGCTCTCCGGCGAGCAGATCGCGCGCCTCGATCGCCCGATGGACCTCGTCGATATCGGTAAGGGTGCCGAACCAGCGGTGTTGCTCACCCTCCACCCGCGCGACGGGCGAGGCCTGAGCGAGCATCCAGCTCCACGATCCGTCGGCCTTGCGCAGGCGGAATTCCGATTCGAACGGCTCGTCCTCGGCCAGAGACTTGCGCCAGTTGTCGAGCGTGGCGTTGGCATCGTCGGGGTGGATGAAGGCGCGCCAGTCCTCGGCGCACTTGGGCGGCTCGGCCCCGGTCACTTCCTTCCAGCGCGAATTGACATAGTCGAACTGGCCGAGGGTCGTCAGCGACCACGCGATCTGCGGTACGCCATCGATCATCCGCAGCAGTTGGTCTTCGCGGTCGGCAATCGCCCGCCGCGCGCGCAGATCCTCGCGGCGGGCTTCGAGCAATCGCATCACCGCCTGTGCGAGCACGGCCAGCCCTTCGCGCTGGAACTCGTCGAGGCTGGCGGGGCGTTCCTGCACGTCGATCACGCACAGCGCACCGAGTGGCGTGCCCTCCCGCGAGACCAGCGGCTGGCCCGCGTAAAAGCGGATGTGGTGCGGCCCGGTTACCAGCGCGTTATCGGCAAAGCGCGGGTCACGGGTGGCGTCGGGCACCACCATGGCCCCCTCACCGGCCATGGCGTGGGCGCAGAACGAGACATCGCGTGGTGTCTCGCGCTCTTGCAGGCCTTCGCGCGCGAGGAACCACTGGCGACTGTCTTCGACAATCGAAACGAGCGCCACCGGCACCTTGCACAGGCTGGAGGCAAAGCGGGTGATCGCCTGCAATTCGGGATCGTCTTCGAGACCGTCGAGCGCGAAGCTGGAGAGCACCGCCGCGCGGCGCGCGCCTTCAGCGGCATGATCTGTGGCGGTGCCTTCGAGGGCGTGGTGGGTGCCGCCGTGCAGCGTGGTCTCGCGTGTCATCATCGTATTCCGGGCGGCAGTCTAGACTGTGCGGCACCGCAGGCCAAGCGCGCGTGTGGCTTGCGGCCAAATGGCGGACGAGCGGACGAATGGGATTGCCCCGGAGGCCTCCCTCGCTGTAACGCAGCACACAGTGCTTATAAACAGGAATTGTTAGATGATCAGGCATCTCGCTTCTTCCGCTTGCGCCGCTCTGGCGCTTGCCCTTGCCAGCCCGGTGCTGGCCCAGAACATCACCGCGCCCGACGCCGTGGTGCCGGCGGGGATCACGGTCGAAAGCGTGATGGTTCACGGTGCGTCGCTGGAAGGCAACCTTGAAGGCAACAGCGCGGATCGCGAGGTGATGGTGGTCCTCCCGCCGAGCTACGCCAGCAATCCCAACCGGCATTATCCGGTGGTCTACTACCTGCACGGTTTCGCCATCTCTGGCCGCGACTTCTACGATTTCATGCAGGTGCCCACCGCCGTGGCCGACAACGCCGCCGCCGGGCGCGAGTTCATCGTCGTGGTGCCCGATACGCTGACCGCGATGGGCGGCTCGATGTATGCCAACTCGGTCACCACCGGGAACTTCCGCGATTTCGTGGCGACCGATCTCGTCGCCTATATCGACGCGACCTATCGCACGATTCCCGAGCGCGGCTCGCGCGCGCTCGTCGGCCATTCGATGGGCGGCTATGGCACCTGGATGGTCGGCATGGCCCATCCCGAGCAGTTCGCCGTGATCTGGGCGCAAAGCGCGTGCTGCGTATCGCCGCGCCGGGAGACGCCTGAGACGGGAGCGGCGATGGCCGCCGTGCCGCGCGATGGGGCGGACGCTTCGGGCTTCGGTATGCGCGCGGGGCTGGCGAGTGCGGTCGCCTGGGCGCCCAACCCCGCCAATCCGCCATACTTCGTCGACTGGCCGGTGGATGCGGCGGGCAAGGTCGACGAGCTGGTGATGGCCAAGTGGGCGAACAATTCCCCGCTGGCGCAGGTCGCCAGCCACGTCACACAGCTTGCAAGCTTCACTGCCATCGGGGCCGATGTCGGCGATCAGGACAGCCTGATGGCTGACGATCTGCTGATGCACGAGGAGCTGAACAAGTTTGGCATCGCGCACGACTGGGCGGTTTATGAAGGCACGCATGTCGACAGGATCGGGCCGCGGTTCAGCACCGTGGTGTTGCCCTGGGTGGCCAGCCATATCGCGATGACCCGCGACTGATTTTTCACCCGCATAAGGGTTTTCGCCAAGGCGTGGAACCCAGCCGTGTGACCGTCCGTTTCTTCAGCGTCAGAAAGGAGAAACAGATGATCAGATTCGCTCTCGTCCTGGCTCCTCTTGCGCTGCTCGCTGCCTGTGGTGGCGATCAGCCGGGCGAGGACGCGCCCATGATGGACGAGCCCAGCGAACTGGCTGTCAGGAAGCCAACCCCCGCCCAGATGCCCACCCCGAGCGCCGACGGCGCTGATTCGGTCGACTATTCGGGAAGCTATACCTTCACGAGACTAGACGGCTCGCAATCGACCCTCACCATCGACAAGAATGCGGGCACCTACGAATATGTCAGCCCCGACGGCACCACTTCGGGCCGTTATCGCAAACTCGATGGAGCGCGCATTGCGCTGGCGGGCTTCGAGGGCGGCGAGGCCTATTTCTCCATTGCTCCGGGCGCGCTCTATCGTCTGGCCGAGAAAAACAGTCCCTTCAGTGAAATAGATCCGGGCCGAATGTACCGGCGCTCAGACTATGTCGCAGAAGATGGGCCCGGCGCGGTCGCGCCGTCAATTGCCACCGCAGCAACTGCTCCTGCTGCGAGCAATCGTTAGCGGGCGACGACGGCCCGTTTTTGGCGGAATAGCTAGCGAAATCGCGTAGTACCTCTTGGCAATACGTGGGGCTCGCTTATAGGTCATGCCATGACACAAAGCGGGAGCGGCACTGTCGACGGGCGGGCAAGGGTCGGCCAACAGCGGCGCGCAAAGACACGCGCAGCGATCATTGCTGCCGCCTTCGAGAAGTTTGGCGACGAGAACGGTCTGTTCGTCAGCATCGAGGAAATCGTCGAGGCTGCGGGCGTGACCCGGGCGACCTTCTACAACCACTTCGCTGGCATGGCTGATCTGCGCGCAGCGCTCGTGCACGAGGTCACGCACGATTTCCTCAGGGCGGTGACGGAGGTGCTCAACAGCGTGCCCGATGCGCGCCAGCGGGCGGCGGCGGGCGTGCGCTTCTACGTGCGCCGCGCGCGCCGCGATCCGCGCTGGGGCTGGTCGATGCTCAATATGAGCGCATCGGGCCTGCTGTTCGGACGCGAGACCTATCGCCGGGCCGAACGGACCGTTGCGCGAGGGATGAAGGAAGGGGTGTGGCCCGTCCCGTCGAGCGAGATCGGGCGCGACATCCTGCTGGGGACGACGATAGCGGCGATGGGTTCGGTGTTGCGCAGCGAGCTGCCCGAGGACTTCCCCGAAGAAATTGCCGGCTTCGCGCTGTGCGGCCTCGGGGTGGAGCGCGAGGAGGCCTTTCGCTTCGCGCGCATGCCGCTGCCGCCGCTGCCGATCGACGGGCCGCAGGACGACTGATCGCCCCGCTGCCCGCCAGTCTCAGCCCTGGGAATCGCGCTTAAACGTCGAGGTTGGCGACGTTCAGCGCATTGTCCTGAATGAACTCGCGGCGCGGTTCGACCACGTCGCCCATCAGGCGGGTGAAGATCTCGTCGGTGACGTCGGCGTCCTCAACCTTCACCTGCAACAGCTCGCGGTTTTCCGGGTCCAGCGTGGTCTCCCACAGCTGTTCGGCGTTCATCTCGCCAAGACCCTTGTAGCGGCTGATCGAGAGGCCCTTGCGGCCCGAGGCCAGCACCGCATCGAGCAACTGCGACGGGCGTGTGATCAGGCCATCGGCGGAAGCGGCAGGCGCTTCGCTCTCCTCGCCGGTGTCGTCCTCGACCGGTTCGGGCTCGGCCACCTGTCCGGCGCGCACCAGCCGCGAGGGGGTGGCATAGGCTTCGGCCTGCGCCACACCGCGCGTGTTCAGCTTGCGCGCTTCGGCGCTGTCGAGGAAGCGCGCCTCGATCATGTGCACGTCGGTGACACCGCGCCAGAGGCGGTCGAACCGCACGTCGCCGTTGTCGGTCACGCGCGCGCTCCATTCGGCTTCGGGATCGCCGCTCTGCAAGCGGGCGGCGGCCCGTGCCAGCGCTTCCTCGCGCACGGAGGGCGCAAGGCCCGGCTCCAGCGCGCCGGCCAGCGCCATCACCTCGATCACCGAGGAGTTGTACTTGCGCGGGGCGAAGGCCATCAGGTTCTTCAGGTGCAGCGCCTGCTCGACGAGGTCGGCAAGGTCCCCGCCCGAGCGCGCACCGCCGGTGGTTTCGAGCACGCGGTCCTGCAACCCGTTCTCCACCAGATAGCGGTCGAGCGCAGGCTGATCCTTGAGGTAGACCTCGCTGCGGCCCTTGCTGACCTTGAACAGCGGCGGCTGGGCGATGAACAGGTGCCCGGCCTTGATGATCTCGGGCATCTGGCGGTGGAAGAAGGTGAGCAGCAGCGTGCGGATATGCGCACCGTCGACGTCGGCGTCGGTCATGATCACGATCTTGTGATAGCGCAGCTTTTCGAGATTGAACTCGTCGCGCAGGCCCGTGCCCATGGCCTGAATCAGCGTGCCGACTTCCTTCGACGAGATGATCCGGTCGAACCGGGCGCGCTCCACATTCAGGATCTTGCCGCGCAGCGGGAGGATCGCCTGATATTTCGAATCGCGGCCCGACTTGGCCGAGCCGCCCGCCGAATCACCCTCGACCAGGAACAGTTCGGCCTTGGTCGCATCGCGCTCGCGGCAGTCGGAGAGCTTGCCGGGCAGGCTGGCGACGCTCATCGCGCCCTTGCGGCTCATCTCGCGGGCGCGCTTGGCGGCTTCGCGGGCGGCGGCGGCGTCGATGATCTTCTGGATGATCTGCTTGGCGTCGGCGGGGTTTTCCTCCAGCCACTCGGTCATCTTCTCGCTCATCAGGCCTTCCAGAGGCTGGCGCACTTCGGAAGAGACGAGCTTGTCCTTGGTCTGGCTGGAGAACTTGGGATCGGGCAGCTTCACGCTGACGATCGCGCTCAGCCCTTCGCGCATGTCTTCGCCGGTGAGCGAGACCTTTTCCTTCTTCATCAGCCCCGCTGCCGAGGCATAGTTGTTCAGCGTGCGGGTCAGCGCGGCGCGGAAGGCGGCAAGGTGCGTGCCGCCATCGCGCTGGGGGATGTTGTTGGTGAAGCAGAGGACGTTTTCGTAATAGCTGTCGTTCCACTGCAGCGCGACCTCGATCCCGATCCCGTCCTTGTCGGCCGAGACGGCAATGGGCTCGCCCACCAGCGGCTGCTTGTTGCGGTCGAGATACTTCACGAAGGCCGCGATGCCGCCTTCGTAGTAGAGATCATGTTCGATAACCTCTTCGGGCCGGCGGTCGCGCAGCTTGATGCGCACGCCCGAGTTGAGGAAGGCCAGTTCGCGATAACGGTGTTCGAGCTTGTCGAAGTCGTACTCGGTGACATTCTTGAAGGTGTCGGTGCTGGCGAGGAAGGTGACGCGGGTGCCCTTCTTGAAGCCGTTGGCGTCGGCATTGCCCTCGACCTTGGGGGCATCGCCCACCACGCGCAGCGATTCGACCGCATCGCCATGCTCGAAGCGCATCCAGTGCTCCTTGCCGTCGCGCCAGATCGTCAGTTCGAGCCATTCGCTGAGCGCGTTGACCACCGAAACGCCCACACCGTGGAGGCCGCCCGACACCTTGTAGGCGTTGTCGTCCGAGGTGTTCTCGAACTTTCCGCCCGCGTGCAGCTGGGTCATAATGACCTCGGCGGCGGACACGCCCTCTTCCTTGTGCAGGTCGACCGGAATGCCGCGGCCGTTGTCTTCCACCGACACCGAGCCATCGGGGTTGAGCTCGATCAGAACGAGATCGCAGTGCCCGGCCAGAGCCTCGTCGATGGCGTTGTCGGAGACTTCGAACACCATGTGGTGCAGGCCCGACCCGTCGTCGGTGTCGCCGATATACATGCCCGGCCGCTTGCGCACGGCATCGAGCCCTTTGAGGACCTTGATTGAATCGGCACCGTATTCGCCCTGGCGGGGGGCGTTCCCATTGTTCTCGCTCATGGCCATTATATAGGCGCAGGCGCCGGGTTTCCCAAGCGTAACCACCCTTTGACGGGCCGCTTTTCCACCGCCGGTGGCACCGATTGCGCCTATCGCGCGTTGAGGCGGCATGACAATGACGCTGATCGTGGTGCTGGTCGTGTCGGGGGCGCTGGTTCTGGGCGCGCTCTGGGGGCTGTACTGGCCGCTGCCCGACAAGCTGCAGGGCTTTCTCGTGGCGCTGGCAGGCGGGGCGCTGCTGCTCTCTGTCGTCACCGAGCTGATCGAGCCGTCGATCGAGCGTTCGACCCTGCTGGTCAGTTCGCTGGGCGTGGCGCTCGGGGCCATCGTGTTCTCGGGCGTGGACTACCTGATCGACGAACACTGGGGCCCGAGCAAGGGCGGCGGCCTGCTGGCGGCCATCACACTCGATGGCATTCCGGAAAACCTCGCGCTGGGCGTGGCGCTGATCGGGGCGACACCCATGGAGGTGGCGGCGCTCGCAGGCTCGATCCTGCTTTCCAACCTGCCCGAGGCGGCGGGCGGCGCGCGCCAGATGCGCGAGGGCGGCATCGCTCGCGGGCAGGCGCTATGGCTGTGGGCGGGGACGGCGGCGCTGCTGTCGGCGGCAGCGATTGCGGGCAACCTGCTGCTCGGCGGCGCGAGCGAGCACCATCTCGCCTTCATCCGCTGCGTGGCGGCAGGCGCGGTGGTGGCGAGCCTTGCGACCGAAGTGTTCCCGCAGGCCTTCCGCGAAGACCATCACTGGGCCGGGGTGGCCACGATGCTGGGCCTGCTGCTGGCGCTGGCGCTGGGCCAACTGGCCTGATCGCCGTGCCGGATGGCGGGGGCCAGAAACGTAAATGGCCGCCTTCCCCAGATGGGAAGGCGGCCAATCGCCAGCCTGATGCTCCTTAGGGAGAGGAGAGATCAGAACATCCAGGCGGCGGGATAGGGGCTGCGCGCCAGGCTATCGAAGTAGGCGTTGAAAATGCGGATCAGCAGAGCTTTCATCGTGGGTCTCCGAATGAAGAGGGGTTGGCTTGGCGCGGCGCGGAATGGGATCAGGCGAGGACGCTGGTGAACAGCGTGCCGCTGATCGCCACCGCGGCGAGCGTGGTGAACATGATCTGGGCGAAATTGCGCATTGTGTTGCTCCTGCATTGCCGGGGTCTTGTTGATCGCCCCTTGGCTTGAGCCGCATATGTGCGTCGCAACATTATTGTGCAAATGCGAAAACTTCGGCATGTGTTGCGTATTATGCAACACATGGTGCGAGCCTGTGCAGAAGCGGTAAACCGTTTTTACGAAAGGATTACCGAAGCGAGAGCTGCGCCAGTCGCGATTGATGGGCTGCCAGTTGCGCCACGGCCTGCGCGCGCGCTTCGGTCAGGCATTCGCCATAAAGCTGCTGGCCCTTGAGGTCGCGGATGAAGGGTTTTTCGCAGGCCCGCTCGGCAGCGATTTCGATCCGCCGTTCGTCGGTCAGCGGAGCGGGCGCGGGGCGGCTCTGTTCGTAAGTGCGTTTGCCGATGACCATGACGAAGGCCGATTGGGCCTGCGCGGCGGACGAAAAGGCAAGCGTCGAAAGCAGGGCGAGAGTGGTCAGCTTCTTCATGGCGTTATCTCCTTGATAAGGTTGCAAACGCCTTTGACAGGTCCATCCCTTAGACTGTCCGCCCAGTGTGTGGGTGCGAACAAGGCAGCGCAATTGCAAAAAGCCGGACGTCTGTTGCGCAAAGCGCGCGGGCCGTCCTGAGGCGCGCGCATGCTGGACAGCGGCGCGCGGGCTTCCTATCGGCACATCATGACGGCACATATCCTCCCCGATTCCATCCTTATCGTCGATTTCGGCAGCCAGGTGACCCAGCTGATCGCGCGCCGCGTGCGCGAAGCCGGGGTCTATTGCGAGATCGCGCCCTTCACGCTGGCCGAAGAGGCCTTTGCCCGGATGCAGCCCAAGGGCATTATCCTCTCGGGCAGCCCTGCCGGCGTGCCCGAAGAGGGCAGCCCGCGCGCGCCGATGGCGCTGTTCGAGGCCGGCGTGCCGATCCTCGGCATCTGCTATGGCCAGCAGGTGATGAGCAAGCAGCTCGGGGGCGAAGTGCGCCCCGGCCACGAGGTGGGCGATGGCGGCGAGTTCGGTCGGGCCTATCTCACCGTGACGAAGGACTGCGCGCTGTTCGATGGCCTCTGGGCCGAGGGCGAGCGGCATCAGGTGTGGATGAGCCATGGCGACACGGTCACCCGCTTCGCCCCCGGCTTCGAGATCGTCGCCGTATCCGACGGCGCGCCCTTCGCGGTGATCGCCGACGAGGCGCGCAAGTTCTACGGCACGCAGTTCCACCCCGAGGTGGTCCACACCCCCGACGGCGGCAAGCTGCTGGCGAACTTCGTACACAAGGTCTGCGGCCTTGCGGGCGACTGGACCATGGCCGCCTACCGCGAGACCAAGGTCGCCGAAATCCGCCAGCAGGTGGGCGAGGGCCGGGTGATCTGCGGCCTGTCGGGCGGGGTCGATTCGTCGGTGGCGGCGATCCTCATCCACGAGGCGATCGGCGACCAGCTCACCTGCGTCTTCGTCGACCATGGCTTGTTGCGGCTGAACGAGCGCGAGCAGGTCGAGACCCTGTTCCGCGACCATTACAATATCCCGCTCGTGGTCGTGGATGCCGAGGAGCGGTTCATGGCCGGGCTCGACGGCGTCACCGACCCGGAAAAGAAGCGCAAGTTCATCGGCGCGGAATTCATCGCCGTGTTCGAGGAAGAGGCGAACAAGCTCGGCGGGGCGGACTTCCTCGCGCAGGGCACGCTCTATCCCGACGTGATCGAAAGCGTCAGCTTCACCGGCGGCCCCTCGGTGACGATCAAGAGCCACCACAATGTCGGCGGCCTGCCCGAGCGGATGAACATGAAGCTGGTCGAGCCCTTGCGCGAACTGTTCAAGGACGAGGTGCGCGAACTGGGCCGCGAGCTGGGCCTTAACGACCAGTTCGTGGGCCGCCATCCGTTCCCCGGACCGGGCCTTGCGATCCGCATCCCCGGCGAGGTGACCAAGGAACGCTGCGACATTCTGCGGAAGGCCGACGCGATCTATCTCGACGAGATCCGCAAGGCGGGGCTTTACGACGCGATCTGGCAGGCTTTCGCGGTGTTGCTGCCGGTGAAGACGGTGGGCGTGATGGGCGATCACCGCACCTACGACAGCGTCTGTGGCCTGCGCGCTGTCACCAGCACCGACGGCATGACGGCGGATGTTTATCCGTTCGACGCCGCTTTCCTCACCAGTTGCGCCACCCGCATCGTCAACGAGGTGCAGGGCATCAACCGCGTGGTTTACGACTATACCTCGAAGCCGCCCGGCACGATCGAGTGGGAGTAAGCGGGCGGGTGCGCCTCGTCGCCGAATGAGCGAACTCCCCCTCGGCCCCGATCCGCGCACCGAAACGTTGCGCCGCCTCCAGCCGCTGCTGGTGCAGCGGTTCGGGCATATCCGGCGCGCCGCCGCCGAGTGGCGCGCGCCCGAATGGGTGCTGGTGCAGGGCGTGATCGGCGCGCGGACGAAGTCCGGGGTTTCCAACATCGCGACTGACCGTTTGCTCGAACGCTACGGCAGTTGGGAGCGCGTTGCCGATGCGCCGCTGGCGCAGTTGCAGGATGCGCTGTCCACCCAGACCTACCCCAACATCGCGGCGGAGCGGCTGAAGGCCTCGCTCACCGATCTGATCGCGCGGCGCGGAGCGGTCGATCTGTCACACCTTGAAGGCATGGCCACGCCGGAGGCGATGGACTGGCTCGAACAGTTGCCCGGTGTCGGGCGCAAGATCGCCGCCGGGGTGATGAACGCCTCGACGCTCGATCGCCCGGTGCTGGTGCTCGACAGCCATCACCGCCGGATTCTGCAGCGCATGGGGCTGGTTCCGGCCAGGGCCGATACCGCGCGCGCCTATGCCGCGATCATGCCTGTCATGCCGCCCGAATGGCACGCCGCCGACTATGACGAGCATCATCTGCTGATGAAGAAGGTGGGCCAGACATGGTGCCGTCCGGCCCGCCCCGACTGCGCTAACTGCGTGGCGCAAGCGCTGTGCGAGACGGGAAGGGGCGGGAGCCGAATCGGGAGTGCTCCCGCCCGCTGACCTGCCGCTGTCTCTCCGCGCTCAACCGGGTGACATCGGCAGGCCAGACAGCCCTGTCACTACAGCCCTGTCACTCCGCAGCGGCGAGGGCGGCGCGCGGTGGACGGCGGAAGCCGACCGAGAGACGGTTGAACGCGTTCATGATGCCGATGGCGATGGTGAGATCGGCGATTTCCTTCTCGGTGAAGACGGCGGCCACCGCCTGAAAATCGCTGTCGGGAATGGCCGTCTGCGCCACCAGCGTAACGGTCTCGGCCCAGCGCAGCGCGGCGCGCTCGCGCTCGGTGAACACCGGGCCGGCTTCGTCCCACACCTGCACCAGCGCCAGCTTTTCCGGGGCGACCCCATGGCGGACCAGATCGCGCGTGTGCAGATCGAGGCAATAGGCACAGCCGTTGATCTGCGAGACGCGCAGATAGACCAGATCGACCAGCACCTCGTCGAGGTCGGACTGGCTGACATAGCTATAGACCCCGCCCAGAGCCTTGTACCCGGCGGGGGCGACCTTTTCGTAGTCGATGCGAATGCTCATGGATGCTCCTTGCTGTCATCTGCCCATGCGCTGCGGATATCGTGGCCCTGGGGTGCCGATCACAGCACCAGGAACGGCCAATTGCAGTGGACCATGCCGTCAGGCGCGGCCGGCAGCACGGCTGGCGGCCGCGTCGAAACCGTGCAGGAGGTGCGAAAAGTCTCCCTTGCGCGCCAGCACATCGGCGAGCGTATAGCGTTCCAGCACCGCCAGGAACGCCGCCATGGCTTCGTCGAGCACACTGGTCAGCCCGCAGGCCGGGGCGATGATGCACGCGCCGCAGCCGACCAGATCGAAGTCGTCCTCGGTATGACGGATCAGTGCGCCGACATTGATCTCGGAGGGAGGCCGGCCCAGCCGGATGCCGCCGCCGCGCCCGCGCACGCTTTCGACATAGCCTGCGCTCACCAGATCGCTCACCACCTTCATCAGATGGTTCTGCGACACGCCATAGGCGCGCGCGATCTCGGCGATTGAGCTGAGCTGGTCGGGCTGCCGCCCAAGGTAGAGCAGCACCCGCATCGCATAGTCCGTGTAGCGCGTGAGGCGCATCGGCCCATCCTCCAAAATAAAGATGTATATCTATTGCATCATTTCTGGCTCGCCGTATAGATGCATATCAAATGCATGATTATGGAGTCGAGACGATGCCCCTCCCGCTGAACGACGCAGGACTGCAACAGCTGGTCGATGCGTTCTACGCCCGCGTCCGTGCGGACGAGGCGCTCGGGCCGATCTTCAACGATGCCATCGACGACTGGCCCGACCACCTCGCCCGGCTCACCGATTTCTGGTCGTCGATCATGCTGACCAGCGGGCGCTACAAGGGTCAGCCGGTGCCCGTCCACGTGAAGCACAAGGACCGCATCACGCCCGAGCTGTTCGAGCGCTGGCTCGCGCTCTGGGCGCAGACCACCGACGAGCTGATGGCGCGCGACGATGCCGCAGCTCTGCAGGCCAAGGCCAGACGGATCGCGCAAAGCCTCCAGCTGGCGATGTTCTTCCGGCTCGAACCGCAGCCGGTTCCCCGGCCCGCCCCGGCGGCAGGCCACCTCCAACGGAGTGCAATGCGATGAGTGACCTTCCTTACGTCGATATCAACGCCCATCACCAGCCGCGCGGCCTGCGCGATCATATCGCGTTCGGTTTTACCAAGACGCTGCGCTTCTGCGCCGACACCTTCTTCGCCAAGCGCTATGGCCACCGCGCGATCGTGCTCGAAACCGTGGCCGCCGTGCCGGGCATGGTCGGGGCGACGATCAACCATCTCAAGTGCCTGCGCCGGATGTGCGACGACAACGGCTGGATCCGCACCCTGATGGAGGAAGCCGAGAACGAACGGATGCACCTGATGACCTTCATCGAGGTGGCCAGGCCGACGCTGTTCGAGCGGCTGGTCATTCTGGCCGTGCAGTGGGTGTTCTACGTGGCTTTCTTCGTGCTCTACCTCGTGAGCGCGCGCACCGCGCACCGCGTGGTCGGCTATTTCGAGGAAGAGGCCGTGCTGAGCTACACCTATTACCTCAAGGAAATCGACGAGGGCCGCAGCCCCAACCTGCCGGCGCCCGCCATCGCGCGCCACTACTGGAAGATGCCCGACGACGCGACCCTGCGCGATGTGGTCGTGGTGGTCCGTGCCGACGAGGCACATCACCGCGATGTGAACCACGGGTTCGCCAGCGAACTGGCGGGAATCGCGCCTGCGGCAAAGCCGGCGCCCTATCCCGAGCATGCCAGCGACATCCGCATGGTGCGCTGAGATGGAGAGCCCGGTTCCCTATCGTTCGACCCCGGTCTTCGACCACGACACGCTGCCGGCTGCGCTGCGTGGCCGACACCAGACCAAGGCCGGGGTCTGGGGCGTGATCCGCGTGATCGCGGGTGAGCTGAAGCTCACCCATCTCGATCCCGAGTCGGAGACGGTGCTGCGCCCCGGCGAGCCCGGCCTCGTGCTCCCGCAGCAGCCGCATTTCGTCACCCCCATGGGCGAGATGCAGATGCAGGTCGATTTCTACGACCGGCCTCCCGGCGGCTAAGGCCGCCGCCAACCCACGACACAAACAGACAGTGGCGACATGACAAAGGCCGCGCGGACATCCCCCCGCGCGGCCGGTCACCGCGCGCCAGCTTTCCAGCAAAGGCAGACTATATGACCGAGCCCCTTTCCCCGCAGACCATCGCAACCGTGAAGGCCACCGTGCCCGCACTGGCCGACCACGGCCCGCGGATCACGAAGACCATGTATGCCCGCCTGTTCGAGGATGCGCATATCCGCGAGCTGTTCAACCACAGCAATCAGGGCGATGACGGCGCGCAGCTTCATGCGCTGGCCGCCTCCATCCTCAGCTATGCGCAGAACATCGATAACCTCGGCGCGCTTGCGCCGATGGTCGAACGGATCGCCAACAAGCATATCGGCTATCACATCCTGCCCGAGCACTATCCCTATGTCGGCACGGCTCTGCTGGGGGCGATCAAGGAGGTGCTGGGCGATGCCGCCACCGACGAGGTGCTGGCCGCCTGGGGCGAGGCCTACTGGTTCCTGGCCGATATCCTCAAGGGCCGGGAGGCGGTGATGCGCGAGCAGATCGAGGCGGCTTCCGGCGGCTGGACCGGCTGGCGCGAATTCGTGGTCGCCGAGAAGCTGCGTGAGAGCGCGGTCATCACCTCGTTCGTGCTGCGGCCCAGGGATGGCGGGCCGGTCATGCGCCACAAGCCGGGGCAGTATCTCACCTTCCGTCTGGGCGCGCCGGGCAAACCGGTGATGAAGCGCAACTATTCGATTTCCTGCGCGCCGAACGACGATCACTACCGGATCTCGGTCAAGCGCGAGGCCAGGGGGCAGGGCGGTTCGCGCTTCCTGCACGATCAGGTGTTGGTGGGGGACGTGCTGGAGATCACCCCTCCGGCGGGCGATTTCTTCCTTGAGGCAGAGCCGCAGCGGCCCGTCGTGCTGCTGTCGGGCGGGGTCGGCCTCACGCCGATGGTGAGCATGGTCGAGACCATCGCCGCGCACTGTCCGGGCCTTGCGACCCACTATGTCCACGGCACGCTCAACAGCGACACCCATGCGCTTGACGACCATGTCCGCACGCTGGCGGCGCGCCATGGCGCGATTTCGGTCTCGACCTTCTACGACGACCCGGGGCCGCTCGATGTCGTGGGCGAGACTTACGATGTGCCCGGCGTCATCACGGTCGACTGGCTGAAGGCCAATACCCCGCTGCACGAGGCAGACATCTTCCTGTGCGGTCCCAAGCCGTTCCTGCGCGCGCTGGTCGGCGGGCTGTCGCTGGCGGGGGTGGCGGCCAATCGCATCCACTACGAGTTCTTCGGTCCGGCCGACGAACTGCTGGCGGCGTAGGCGTTGGAAAGGGGCGGTTTGGTCCAGTCGCATTGGCCATTCCTGGTGCTGATCAGGCCGCCCCGGTGCCATTACTTCGTGGCGAATTCCGCCACTTCGTGAGACCTTGTCATGCACGCTCAGATCTATTCGCCTGTTATCCTGCCCAACGGGATTGTTCTGCGCCACGCGCGCAGCCCCGAGGAGCTGGCCGCCTGCTTTCCGGTAATCTCGCAACTGCGTCCGCGCCTGAAGGGGGTCGAGGAATGGGTCGAGCGGGCGGTGGAAATGGCGGCCGAAGGCTACCGTGTGCTTGCCGCATGGGACCGGGACCGGGTGCTCGCCATCGCCGGATACCGGGTGATGGAAAACCTGATCCACGACGACTTCCTCTATGTCGACGACCTCGTGACGGCGGAGAGCGAGCGCGGTAACGGCCTTGGCGCCGCGCTGCTGGCGGAGCTGAGCGTGATTGGCGGCGATGAGTTCTGTGCGCGGCTGGTGCTCGATACGGCTGCCGAGAACGAAAGCGCGCGCCGCTTTTACAAGCGCGAAGGTCTGGTCGATATCGCTATCGGCTTTGTGAAACCCCTGCGGGAGCTGGCATGACCATTCTTCATATCGATTGCAGCCCGAGGCTCGCTTCGCACAGCCGCTGGCTTTCGGCGGCCATCGTCGACAAACTTGTCGAGGCGGCCCCCGGCGCGGCTGTCAGCAGGCGCGACCTCGGTACTGCGCCGCTGCCACATGCCAGCCCCGACTATGCGGTCGCGCTGTCGTCTCCGGCGGCGATGCGGGCGGCGGCAAGCGCGGCGCTGGACCTGTCCGAGCAACTGATCGGCGAGGTCGAGGTCGCCGATGCCATCGTGATCGGCACCCCGATGCACAATTTCACCGTCCCCTCGGTGCTGAAGGCGTGGCTCGACCAGTTGCTGCGTGTGGGCCGCACGATCATGCCAACGCCCGAGGGCAAGACAGGCATGCTGGCCGATCGTCCGGTGTTTATCGGGATTGCCGCCGGCGGGGTGTTCACAGGGGAAGGCGCCAACCAGCCGGATTTCCTGACGCCCTATCTCACCGCCGCCTTCGCTTGCGTGGGGCTGAAGTCCCTGCAATTCCTGCCGCTACAGGCTACGGCTTTCCTCGAAGCAGACGAGGTCGCCGCGGCGCGGAACAGAACGCTGGCGGCTCTGGATCTGACAGGAGTTGCATGACGACACAGGTGCCCTGGCAGACCTGCGAACTGACGCTTGACCGGGCAGGCCCGGCGACGCTGGTCGATCAGATCGCGGGCCATATCGAGGCGGCTATCGCGCAGCGTGTGTTGCCGCCGGGCGCGCGGCTGCCATCATGGCGTGATCTTGCCTCTCAGCTGGGCGTTGCGCGCGGCACGGTCAGGGCGGCCTATGAGAAACTGATCGACCGGGGCCTGCTCCATGCCGCCGGATCGGCTGGCACCCGTGTGGTCGCCCGGTTGCCGGCGGGCCTCCATGCGGTTGCCGCAGACGGCGCCGGGCTGCTGCCCGAGGACTATCATTTTCGCTCGGGCAGCGCGCTGGTGTTCCAGATGGGCGTTCCGGCGCATGATGCCTTCCCCGCCACGCTGTGGGCGCGGCTGCACCGGCAGGCGGTGCAGGCGACATCGTTGCAATCCGCCTACAGCGATCCGCGCGGCCTGCCCGAGCTGCGCGCGGCGATCGCCTCGCACCTTGCCATCGCGCGCGGGATCACCTGCTCACCGGAGCAGGTGATCGTCACCAGCGGCTATCGCGACGGGCTCGGCATTGCGCTGCGGGCCATCGGTGCGGGCGGCAAGCAGGCCTGGATCGAAGACCCCGGCTATCCTGTGACCCGCTTCGCGCTGGAGCTGTCGGGTATTCATCCGGTTGCGGTGCCGGTCGATGACGCAGGGCTGGTGGTGGAGCGTGGGTGCGAACTGGCCCCGCACGCGGCGCTGGCCATCGTCACGCCCGGCCAGCAGGCCCCGCGCGGCGTGTTGCTGGCGCCGCATCGGCGGCAGGCGCTGATCGCATGGGCCGCCCGTAATCGCAGCTGGATCATCGAAGACGACTATCTGGCCGAGCTGCATCTTGCCGGACGTTCGCCCGATGCGATGGCGGCGGACGAGGGGGCCGAGCGGGTCATCCATATCGGCACATTCAGCAAGACGATTGCGCCGATGGTGGGGATCGGATTTCTCGTCGCGCCGCTGCCACTGGCGCGGCGGCTGATCGACGTGGCGACCTGGCTGACGGCCCCGCCCAATCCCGCCGCGCAGTGCGCTCTGGTCAGCTTCCTGCGCGAGGGGCACTACCTGCGCCATCTGCGGCGGATGCGGCGGCTCTATGGGCAGCGGCGCGAGCGGTTGCTGCAAACGCTCGCCGGGCTGGGCGTGGAGCAGGCGGCTCCGGCGGCGCTGTCGGTGTTGCTGCCCTTGCCCGATGGTTTCGACGATCAGCATCTGGCGCGCGCGGCACGCGCCCATGGCCTCGGCCCCGCGCCGCTGTCGCCGTGGTTCGCCGGGGCTTCGCAGCCGCGTTCGGGGTTGATGCTGGCCGTGGCGAATGTGCGCGAACGGCAGGTGGAGCAGGACTGCCGCCGGTTGCTCGGAATGATCGACGGAGCGCTGCGGCAAGACGGCCGGCTTTACGAAGTGGCTGTGGGTCGTCAAAAGCCGGGCTGACGTTTGACGGCGTGCTTCCGGCGCGCCGCATTGTGCGAGATGGCCGAGATGAAAACTGACAGAATGGTGCGCCTCGATGGCGGTGTCTTCCCGATGGGGTCGGAGAGCTTCTACCCCGAGGAGCGACCGGTCCGGCAGGTGCAGGTCGGGCCGTTCCTGATCGACGAGGCACCGGTGACCAACCGCGAGTTCGCCCGCTTCGTGGAGGAGACCGGGTTCACCACCTTCGCCGAGATCGCGCCCGACCCGAAGGACTATCCCGATCTCGACCTGTCCATGGTGGTGCCCGGATCGCTGGTGTTCCAGCGCACGGCAACACCGGTGCGGCTCGACGATTATGGCCAGTGGTGGACCTTCATGGCGGGTGCGGACTGGCGCCATCCGACCGGGCCGGACAGTTCGCTCGAGGGGCTGGAGGATCACCCTGTGGTCCATGTCACCCATGGCGATGCGCTGGCCTATGCGCAGTGGGCGGGCAAGGCGCTGCCGACCGAGGCCGAGTTCGAATATGCCGCGCTTGGTGGCCACACCGATGGCCGCGCCTATGCCTGGGGCGATGAACTGGCACCGGGCGGGGCGATGCTGGCGAACTACTGGCAGGGCCTGTTCCCCTTCGCCAACACCATGGAAGACGGCTGGGAGCGCACCAGCCCGGTGCGCAGCTTCCCGCCCAACGACTTCGGGCTCTACGACATGATCGGCAACGTGTGGGAGTGGACCGCCGACTGGTATTCCCAGCCGCAGGCGGTGGAGAAGCGCAAGCCCGATGCCTGCTGCGTGATCGACAATCCGCGCGGGGGGCGCAAATCCGAAAGCTTCGACCGCCAGAGCGCCAGCCCGAAGATGGGGCGGCGCGTGACCAAGGGCGGATCGCACCTGTGCGCGGAAAACTACTGCCAGCGCTACCGCCCCGCGGCGCGGCAGGGGCAGGCGATCGACAGCTCGACCAGCCATATCGGCTTCCGCTGCGTGATCCGCGAATAGCGCCCGGCGCCGGATAAACAAAACCCGCCTCGCGCCGGGGCGCGGGCGGGTTTCGTCTTGCCGCGGCGGGCGGAAACGATCAGTCGGCGGCGCGGGTGTAGGGCACGAACTGATCGAGGAACAGCGCGCCGGTGAACGAGCCGGTCGACCGGTCCACGGTGCGCATCACGTCCTGGCGGCACAGCTGGCTGCCCATCCGCTCGATGATCGGAATGTCGTCATACCGCAGCTGATTCGGGCTGGTGGTGCGCGCGACCCAGATGGTGTCGCCCTGCTCGTAAACGAGGCCAACCCGCTCGACCACTTCGAGCTTGTTGTTGTTCATCACCGTGATGCAGTTGCGGGGTTCGCCCGCAGTGCGGCCTTCGAGGCGTTCGGCAAGGCGGGCTTCGGCCCGTTCTGCCGGCGTTTCTGCGGAGGCCGGTGCCACACCAAGTGCCAGCACGGAGATGGCGGCAAGTGCAATTAGAGGCTTCATGGATGCTCTCCTGTTCTTATGGCAGTACCATCTCATAGACGGAATGAACCTGCCATGACCTCAGAACGGGAAGGAGAGTTTTTTCGTTCTGTCCCCACCGGGGGGGGCAGCTGCGCGCTCAGGCGGCAGCGCCGGTAACGGTTCCCTCGTCCGCAGCACCGCCGGCCAGCACGAAGCGCCGGTCGCAATAGCCGCAGTCGACATAGCCCTTTTCGTCGATTTCCATCCACACGCGCGGATGGCCGAGCGAGGCGGGGCGATAGTTCTCTCCGCCGCGAATATCGCCGGCGCCGTCGCACCAGACGCGGTGGGTGTCGACGATGGTGGTTTCAGGTGCCGTATCCATGCCGCCAGCCCTACTGCGGAGCGGGCGGATTCGCAATATGGTTGGCGCCCTGCCCCTTGCCTCGGGCCGGGCGAGCGCGCATTGGATGCGCCATGAGCGAGGCAGCGATTGAAATCCGCGATGTGGTGAAGCGTTATGCAGGGTCGGGCAAGGCCGAGCCGAAGCTGGCGCTGAAAGGCCTTTCCTTCGACGTGCCGCAGGGCGGCGTGTTCGGCCTGCTCGGCCCCAATGGCGCGGGCAAGTCGACCCTGATCAACATCATGGCCGGGCTGGTCAACAAGACCTCGGGCTCGATAAGCATCTGGGGCCACGATATCGACGCGCATCCGCGTAATGCGAAGCTCTCGATCGGGATCGTGCCGCAGGAGATCGTGTTCGACCCGTTCTTCACCCCGTTCGAGGTGCTGGAGAATCAGGGCGGGATGTACGGTATCGCCAGGGCGCTGCGCCGTTCCGAAGAGCTGCTGCGCGCGGTGCGGCTGGAGGACAAGCGCGATGCCTATGCCCGCACGCTGTCGGGCGGGATGAAGCGGCGGCTGCTGATCGCCAAGGCCATGGTCCACTCGCCGCCGATCCTCGTGCTCGACGAGCCGACCGCGGGCGTCGACGTGGAGCTGCGGCGGCAATTGTGGGAGCTGGTGCAGGAGCTGAACGCGCAAGGCGTGACCGTGGTGCTGACCACGCACTATCTCGAAGAGGCCGAGCAGCTGTGCGACCGCATCGCCATCATCAACCACGGCGAGCTGGTGGCGAACAAGCCCACCGCTGAGCTGATCGGCCAGATGGGCGAAAAGATCGTCGCCGTCACGGTCGACAAGGAAGTGACCGAACTGCCGTCCGATCCGCATTTCCGCAAGGTCGAGAAAGCGGGCGAGCGGCTGATCGAGGTCACTTACGACAAACGCGAGAGCAATGCGGGCAAGGTGCTGGCGCGGTTGCAGGAGGCAGGCTTCGCAATCGAAGATGTGACCACGCGCGAGGCCGATCTGGAAGACGTGTTCGTCCAGTTGACCAGCGCCGGGGCCTGACGGGAGAGTCAGTCCAGACCACGCGAAGGCACGAGGTCGCGGTACCCATAACGGGAATAACGATTGGTAAAGGCCTGTCTCGTACGCCCACCATGTGCGAGAACAGGCCCCTTCTTGTCCTGCGCCGCTTCGGCGAGGCCTCCGCGTGTTCGCCGCCGGGATCGCGGTGGCCTGCACTTTGCAAAGCGCTGAGGCGGCGGCCCGCTGTGTCGGCAGCGAGGATCCTGCGATCACCCGGGTGGAGATCGAGATCGGGCGCGATCCTGTGGCTGCGGTAAGCTATATCGCCAGGGAAATCGCCGAAACCGATCCGGCCAGCAAGCTCCGCATCGCCGAGCTCTATGCGGCGCAAACCATTGCCCTTGCGATGACCGGAAAAACTGTCTCGGACGCCAGAGAACAGGCGCGCCGTGCCGCCGCATCTCTCGCATCTTCCGAGCAGCTGCGGCTGTTTCTGCGCCTCGATGGGGTCGGCGAGATGGAGGATCGGGGCGAAGCCTTGCAGATGCTCGAAGCGCTGGAGCGCGAGTTCCATGCCTTGCCATCGGGCAGCACTGCCAAAATCTGTCGCGCCATCGATTTTGCCTATTACTTTTCCGAGCTGGACCGGCCGCGTGAGGCATTTGCCTTTGCCGCGCAGGCCTATCGCAACAGCGCCGGCAAGCGGATGTCTGCCCCCAGAGCACAGGCGGCCTCGATGCTCGGCTATTTCGTCTCGCAGGGCTACGACTTCGCCTATGCCGAGCAGCTCCATTCCGAAGCGCTCAAGATCGAGCTGGCGCTGGGGATGAGCGATCTTGCCGCGAACGATCTGTTCCTGCGTGGTTCGGTCGAACTTTCTGCCGGCGACTGGGATCGCGCGCTGCGCGATTTCAGCGCTTCGGCGGATCAGGCGCGCCATGTCGGCAATGCCTATGCGGTCGCCTATGCGCAGCTTGGCACCTGTCGCGCTGCGCTGGAGGGCGAGGCTCTCGCGCAAGCCATTCCGGCTTGCGAACAGGCTTACGCGGCCCTGACCGAGGAAGGGGAACCCATGCGGTTTTCGGTCACTGCCCTGATGGCCAGATTGCTCGGCGAACGGGGTGATGCCGCCGGTGTGCTGCGCTTGCTCGATCCGCTGATTGCCAACGAATCCGCAACCGCACAGCAGGACGACCTGGTCATGGCTCTGGACACGCGTGCCCAGGCCCTCGCCGCGCTGAACCGGAATGGCGAGGCCTATGCCGATTTGCGCAGGGCCCGCCAAGTGGCGGACGCTTTTTACAAGTCGGAGCTGCAAAGCGGGATAACCGCTATGCGGGCGCGTTTCCAAACGGAGGAACTGCAAGGCAACCTCGCCGAAGAGCAACGCAGGAGCGAAGCGCGGCTATGGCTGGCCAGCGTGGTCATTGCCGGGGCGGTCATCATCTTTTCGTTGCTGGGCGCGATCGTCTTCATCCTGCTGCGCCATCGGCGCCGGTTCCGCCATCTCGCCATGACCGACCCGCTGACCGGTCTGTGCAATCGCCGGGCCACGCTGGAAATGGCCGACGAGGCGCTGCGCCATTCCAGCCTTGCCGCGCCGCGCGCCTCGCTGGCGCTGATCGACATCGACCACTTCAAGGCCTGCAACGACAGGTTCGGTCACGATGCGGGCGATCAGGTGCTGAGCGTGTTTGCGCGCATTGTCGAAGGCAATGTGCGGCCCGGCGATGTGGTCGGTCGCTGGGGCGGGGAGGAGTTTCTCCTGATCGCGCCGGGCGCGAAGGCGCACGAGGCGGCGCGCATCGTCGAGCGGATTCGCGAGGCTGCCGAGCAGGAGCGGTTCGATTTCTCCGCCGACTACCGGCTCCGGTTCAGCGCGGGGGTCGCCCGGCTGGACGAGGCGGAGCGGATGGACGAATGTATCACGCTCGCCGACCGGCGGCTCTATCGCGCGAAGGAACGCGGTCGCAATCAGACCTGCATGGCCGGCGAGGAAGAAGGCTCGGTGGCCGTCGCCGACGAAATCTTCGATCCGGCCTGAGCCGATGCGGCGTGCGGGGCTGCCCAGCGACGAAAAACTTGCCTGACCTCACTTGCCGAGCTTCAAAGCTCGGGCCATGACGCCACGATGACATCGCACGACGTCCTCATCATCGGCTCGGGCGCCGCCGGCCTTACTGCCGCGCTCACGCTTGCAACGAAGCTCAAGGTGCTGGTGCTGGCCAAGGGCAAGCTCACCAGCGGCTCCACCGCCTGGGCGCAGGGCGGGATCGCCGCCGTGCTCGATGCGGGCGATACCTTCGAGGACCATATCCGCGACACCATGGTGGCGGGCGCGGGCCTCAACGACCGCGAGACGGTCGAATTCGTGATCTCGCACGCGCCCGAGGCGATCGACCGGCTGTGCGAGCTGGGCGTGCCGTTCAACCGTGAGAGCGACCACCTTCACCTCACCCGCGAGGGCGGGCACTCGCACCGCCGGATCGTCCATGTCGACGACGCCACCGGCTGGGCGGTGCAGGCTGCACTGCTCAAGGCGGCGGAGGAAAATCCCAACATCACCCTGCTGCCCAACCAGACCTGCGTCGAGCTGATCACCGGGCGGCACGAGGAGCGCTATTCGGGCTCGGGCCGGGTCTGGGGTGCCTATGCGCTCGACACCACGACGGGCAAGGTCGTCGCCCATACCGCCCGCGCAACGGTGCTGGCGAGCGGTGGGGCGGGGCGCGTCTACCAGTTTTCGACCGCCCCGCGCGGCGCCACCGGCGACGGCATCGCCATGGCCTGGCGGGCGGGCGCGCGCGTCTCCAACATGGAGATGATGCAGTTCCACCCGACCTGCCTCTACAACCTCGAAATCAAGAACTTCCTCATCACCGAGGCCGTGCGCGGCGAGGGCGGGCATCTGCTCCACCCCGAGACCGGCCACCGCTTCATGGTCGACTACGACCCCGAGCGGATGGAACTGGCGCCTCGTGACGTCGTGGCAAGGGCCATCGACGATCAGATCAAGCGCTACGGGCTCGACTATGTCCATCTCGACATCAGCCACCAGCCGCCCGAATTCGTGATGGAGCATTTCCCCACCATCTACGACAAGCTCGAAACGCTCGGCATCGACATGACCAAAGAGCCGATCCCGGTGGTGCCCGCGCAGCACTATACCTGCGGCGGGATCGTGATCGACCTCGATGGCCGCACCGATCTGCCGGGGCTCTATGCTGCGGGCGAATGCACCGAGAGCGGGCTGCACGGGGCGAACCGGCTGGCGTCGAACTCCCTGCTCGAATGCTTCGTGTTCGGCGATGCCGCCGCGCGCGACATCCTTGCGCGGTGGGACAGCTTCGAGGCCGTCCCGCCGATCAGCGGCTGGGACGAAAGCCGCGTTACCGATTCGGATGAAGAGGTGGTGATCAAGCAGAACTGGACCGAGATCCGCCGCTTCATGTGGAACTACGTCGGCATCGTGCGCACCACCAAGCGGCTCGAACGCGCGGCGCACCGGATCAAGCTGCTGCACACCGAGGTGGAGGACTATTACGGCCACTTCACGGTCACCACCGATCTCGTCGAACTGCGCAACCTGCTGCAATGCGCGGACCTGATCGTGCAAAGCGCCCTGAAGCGGCATGAAAGCCGGGGCTTGCACTATATCCTCGACTATCCCGAGACCGCGCCCTTGCCGGTCGATACGGTACTGGTGCCCTAGGCGGGCGATCAGTCGCCCATCATCAGCAGCAGGAACCAGCTGAGCAGGGTGCCGCCGAGGAACAGATACCAGCTCCAGTAGAGCTTCATGGCGATCCCCAGCTCGGGGATGTTGACATGAAACGGCTCGACGGCGAGCATGCCGCCGGTGGCCCCGCCCGAGCCCATGAACAGGGCCACGATCAGGCTCAGGAAAATGCCGAAGGGTATGGCCTTGAACAAGGCAATCATCGTCTCGTTCTCCTGCGGTGCGGCACGGCGCTTGCGCGGCTGACAGGGCTCGCGCATAGTGCAAACACGGTTAAGGAATCCCTACCTGCGCAGCTTTGTTGCGGGGCTCGATTCGAAAGAAATGCAAGGCCGAAACGGCGCAGATATTTTTCCTCAACTGCGTTTTAGGTCTTGCACAGGACGCGACCCGAGGAGGGACCACGCGTCGCAGTGTGTTGGTCATATAAAACACCTTGTGGAGATCTGGTCAGTTCGGCTCAAAACCGGGTTTGCCCTATTGCGCCTTTGCGCGCACCGATTCACTAAGGGTTGTGGTCGAAGGGCCAGTGACACCTACTAGACCTAGTTTTCCCCCTGCGCAGCCCCACTTGGCAGACGAGGGGCGATTCGATGGCAGGAGGTGGGCGCTGGCTGGCAGGATCGCAGGGCACGGGTGACGGAAACGGGCGGCATGACGATTGCTGCTTGTCCGGAACATGTGTGGAACATATCATATGCGGCAGCGGCCTCGTCCGGTGTTGCAACGCAGGGGCCGGGAGCAAGACGCAAATGGAATTTCGCAACACCGACGAGGCGAACTTGGCACTTGATGAGACGACGGGCGCAGCCGCTGGCGCGCCCAAGGAAAAGGGCAAAAAGGCAGTGACGATGGACCGCAAGGACCAGGGCAGCGAACAGCTGGTGGACGCCGAGGCCGTTTCCGGCGCAGTGGCCGGTGCGATGGCCGGTGCGGCCGTGGCCGCAGCCGAGGCGGCCAAGCCCGATTCCAAGACCGTCAATCCGCGCCGGTTCACGATTGCCACCGACGCGGCGCGCGACGCGAACCTGACCGATTTCGGCAAGGAAACGCTGAAGGATCGCTATCTCCTCCCGAACGAGACCTATCAGGATCTGTTCGCGCGCGTGGCCGATGCCTATTCGGACGATCAGGACCACGCCCAGCGCATCTACGACTATATCTCGAACCTGTGGTTCATGCCCGCCACCCCCGTGCTCTCGAACGGCGGCACCGGGCGCGGCTTGCCCATTTCGTGCTATCTGAACTCGGTGTCGGACAGCCTCGAAGGCATCGTCAACACCTGGAATGAGAACGTGTGGCTGGCCTCGAAGGGCGGCGGCATCGGCACCTATTGGGGCAATGTGCGCGGCATCGGTGAGCCGGTCGGCCTCAACGGTAAGACCAGCGGCATCATCCCCTTCGTGCGCGTGATGGACTCGCTCACGCTGGCGATCTCGCAGGGCTCGCTGCGGCGCGGCTCGGCGGCCTGCTACATCGACGTGCACCACCCGGAAATCGAGGAGTTCCTCGAAATCCGCAAGACCAGCGGCGACTTCAACCGCAAGGCCTTGAACCTGCACCACGGCGTGCTCCTCACCGATAAGTTCATGGAAGCCGTGCGCGCGGGCGAGGACTTTGAACTGCTGAGCCCGAAGGACGGCTCGGTGCGCGGCAAGGTCAATGCCCGCTCGCTGTTCCAGAAGCTGGTCGAGGTGCGGCTGGCCACGGGTGAGCCTTACATCGTCTTCTCCGACACGGTGAACCGGATGATGCCCAAGCATCACCGCGAGCTGGGGCTCAAGGTTTCGACCTCGAACCTGTGCTCGGAAATCACGCTGCCCACCGGGATCGACCACCTCGGCAACGACCGCACGGCGGTCTGCTGCCTGTCCTCGCTCAACCTTGAGAAGTGGGACGAGTGGAACGGCGACAAGCGCTTCATCGAGGACGTGATGCGCTTCCTCGACAACGTGCTGCAGGACTACATCGACCGCGCGCCCGACGAGATGGCCCGCGCCAAGTATTCGGCGGCGCGCGAGCGGTCGGTCGGCATGGGCGTGATGGGTTTCCACTCGTTCCTGCAGATGAAGGGCATTGGCATGGAAAGCGCCATGGCCAAGGCGTGGAACCTCAAGATGTTCAAGCACATCAACGCCAAGGCCAACGAGGCCTCGCTGATGCTGGCGCAGGAGCGTGGGCCTTGCCCCGACGCGGCCGAAGTGGGCGCGATGGAGCGGTTCAGCTGCAAGATGGCGATCGCGCCGACGGCCTCGATCAGCATCATCTGCGGCGGCACCTCGGCCTGTATCGAGCCGATCCCCGCCAACATCTACACCCACAAGACGCTCTCGGGCAGCTTCGTGGTGAAGAACCCGTACCTTGAAAAGGTGCTCGACAAGAAGAGCAAGAACTCCACCAACGTGTGGAACTCGATCCTTGAGAAGAACGGCTCGGTCCAGCACCTCGACTTCCTCACGGCGGAAGAGAAGAACACCTTCAAGACCAGCTTCGAGATCGACCAGCGCTGGCTGCTCGAATTCGCGGCCGACCGCGCGCCGTTCATCGATCAGGCGCAGTCGCTGAACCTGTTCATCCCCGCCGATGTCGACAAGTGGGATCTGATGATGCTGCACTTCCAGGCCTGGGAGAAGGGCATCAAGTCGCTGTACTATCTGCGCTCGAAGTCGGTGCAGCGCGCCGGGTTCGCGGGCGGGGTCGAGGCCGACAACACGCCCGATGCGCAGAAGTTCGAACTCAGCGCGCAGGGTGGCGGCCAGACCGACTACGAGGAATGCCTCGCCTGCCAGTAAGGCGAGACCGAAGCGGAAAATCAGGCGGCGGCGGGTCCAGTGGGACGCGCCGCCGTTTTCGTATCTGCTCCACCTCGCTCCCCTCCCCTTGGGGAGGGGTTGGGGGTGGGGGCTCAACGCTGGTGTCGAACCCCCATCCCAACCCTTCCCCGCAGGGGAAGGGCTTTGTGGGTCGATGCTATGTCATCCCGCTTTAGGCCATCTACCGCCGGGGCCACGCAAGCCGGTGTTAACCGCCCGCCGGTTATGCTGGGATCACCATGACACCGCGCGCGAAACGATTTCCGACGCATCACGGCTATGGCGAGGTGAAGGTCTCGCGCTACTTGGCGCTGTTTCTCGTGCTGCTCGGATGGAGCGCGCTCGGGGTCTATCTCTGCTCCACGGCCCTCTGGCCCTCGGCCTGCACGCCCGACGATCTGTTCGAGGTCTATGCCTGCTCGATGCACCTGCCCGAGAGCGGCCATTGGCGCGAAGCGGCCCTGCTCACGTGGCTGTGGGGCACCCCGATCATGACCGTGCTCGAACTGTCGCGCCGGCTGGGCCGCCCGAAAATCTAGCCGCGCTGCCCGCCGCCCTCGGGCACCTGCGCCGAGGCGACTCTTATCCCCGCCGAAATGCCCTCGCGGTGCTTCGAAAATGGGTGCACAATCGCTATATCGGCTGTTCGCGCTGATCACCGGAGATACCAGATGTCGTTGCTCGAAGCCCGCAAGACCTACAAGCCGTTCGAATACCCCTGGGCCTACGAGTTCTGGAAGCGACAGCAGCAGGTCCACTGGATGCCCGAGGAAGTGCCGCTCGGCGAGGACTGCCGCGACTGGGCGCAGAACCTCACCGAGCACGAGCGCAACCTGCTCACGCAGATCTTCCGTTTCTTCACCCAGGCCGACGTCGAGGTGCAGGATTGCTACCACGAGAAATACGGCCGCGTGTTCAAGCCGACCGAGGTCAAGATGATGCTGGCCTCCTTCTCGAATATGGAGACGATCCACATTGCCGCCTATTCGCACCTGCTTGACACCATCGGCATGCCCGAAAGCGAATATGGCATGTTCCTCGAATACGAGGAGATGAAGGCCAAGCACGACTATCTGCAGGAATTCGGCGTCGATTCGGACGAGGACATCGCGCGCACGCTGGCGATGTTCGGCGGCTTCACCGAGGGGTTGCAGCTGTTCGCCTCCTTCGCGATGCTGATGAACTTCCCGCGCTTCAACAAGATGAAGGGCATGGGGCAGATCGTGAGCTGGTCGGTGCGCGACGAGAGCCTGCACTGCGAGGGCATCACCCGCCTGTTCCACGCCTTCTGCGCCGAGCGCGACTGCCTGACCAAGGCGGTGAAGGAAGACATCATGGACATGTGCCAGAAGACGGTGAGGCTGGAAGACGCCTTCATCGACCTCGCCTTCGAGCAGGGCCCGGTGCCCGGCATGACGGCGAAGGAGATCAAGAAATATATCCGCTACATCGCCGACTGGCGTCTGGGCCAGCTGGGCCTGCCCGCGATCTACATGATCGACGAGCACCCGCTGCCGTGGCTGACCCCGCTGCTGAACGGGGTGGAGCACGCGAACTTCTTCGAAACCCGCGCGACCGAATATTCGAAGGGCGCGACCAAGGGCAACTGGCAGGACGTCTGGGCGAGCTTCGACAAGCGCCAGAACGCGAAGGCCGTCGCTGCGAACGAGGGCGAGGAAGACGCCGGGCCGGATATGTTCGGTGAGGTTTCCGGCGGGAGCGTGGCGGCGGAGTAGTCGCCTCCCCTCCCGCTTGCGGGAGGGGCCGGGGGTGGGCATGGAGCCGCAAGGCTCCACCGCGACCTTAAACAGGCGTCGCCCCAGCCCACCCAGCTGCGACTAGCGAGCAAGCTCGCAAGTCTCGCTTCCCTCCCGCAGGCGGGAGGGAGTGTCAGCCCTGTTTTTTCAGGCCTTGCACTTCTTTCCTGATCGCCATGACCACCCCTTCGGCATTCTCCAGCACGTCCCGATTTGTGAACCGCAGCACCCGGTAGCCTTCCGCTGCCATCCATGCATCGCGCCCCGCATCTGCCTCGGGCCGGAAATCGTGGCTGAACCCGTCAAGTTCCACCACCAGCTTTAATTCACGGCACAGGAAGTCGGCGAAGAACGGTCCGACCGGCATCTGCCGACTGAACTTCGCTCCGGCCTGACTGCGCGCCAAATGTTGCCACAACAAGCGTTCGGCAGGCGTGGCCTCGCGCCGTAACGTCCGGGCTCGATCAGTGTTGCGGCGTTTCCAATCAGGCACATGGGGGAGAATGGAGCTGCCTCCTGCGCTTGGCAAGGCGCCAAGGCCCCTCGTCAAATCGCTAGAGACACGGCCCCGCTCCTGTGCCAAAAGCCGCTTCACAGGAATTTATGACAGAGATTGTGATCCGCTAACGGACGGTGCCAGCCTGATCGGCTGGTGAAGCGTCCCATTCGCCGGGTGGGCAAATTGCTCGCCTGAACGCGCGCGCAGCGATGCTTGCGCGCGCTTGTTCGCGAACACGGATCACTTCCATGAATATATCCAAGAAAGAACAGCGCACGCTCCATGCGTTGGCGCAAGGGGGCAAGATCACTGTCCTCAAGCAAGGTAGCAAGATCGTCGTAGCGGAATGCTATACGCGCGACGGCTTTCACCTCGTTGATTGCGAGCTCGAAACATTCAATCGGCTTCGTCGCCGGGGGTTTATTGTGAGCAACGGTGGCAAGCCTTACCGGATCACAAGGTCCGGGCTCGCTGCTGTCCGCGCACAACTCGACAATCGGTGAGTTGACCAAAAGGGGCGGAGGTTTGCAATTCAGCTGCCTCCGCCTTCCCGACACCCACCAAACCTTAACCCTCCGCATGCCATACCCGCCGCCATGTTCGGCAAGTACCAGGCAGTCTTTCGCAGCCGCTGGCGGGCCCTGCTCTGGGCGGGTGGGGTCTGCCTGACCGCCTATTGCACCGTCCCCCATGCGGGCGACCCCTCCGCGAAAAACGACGCCGACGCTCAGGCCGAGCAGCAGGCGGTCGCCGCGCTGGTCGAGGCGGCGGGCGGCCCGGCGCAGGACAAGCCCACAAAACACGTCAATCCCTGGGCCAAACAGCCCGCCTCCGAGCAGCGCTGAGCCCCGCGCCGCACGAACCCAACCCCCGTTCGCCCTGAGCTTGTCGAAGGGCCGTCCTTCTCTTCCCGCCTCCCGCGCGGTCGCAAGGGAAAGCAGTCCTCAGGCAGGCTCAGGACGAACGGATGGTAAGTCCCTGCAATTCGCGCTCCGCTGGAACCTCTGCCCGCCTGACGAATTGAAAGGTCAGGAAAGGAGTAAACCGATGACTGACGCCAAGCACGAAACCACCGAAGAAGATCGCCGCAAGGAACTCAAAGTCCTGCTCGACAAGGTCGCCGCCCATCCCGAGCACGACCTGACCGCCGAACGCGAGCGCATCGCCGTGCTCAAGCAGGTGCTCACCGCCTGAGCCACCGTGCCCGCTCGTCGGTTGCACATTGCACTGGCCAGTCGCGCGCCGGGCGGGCATCATAGGCGCAGTGCCCCGTGAACGTTTCAAGGAGACTACCATGCGCCCTATTCCCGCCCGCACCGCCGCCGTTCTTGCGCTTGCCGGGGCCTTCGCGCTCGCCGCTTGCCAGAAGGAAGAGGCCGCCGAGCCGACCACCGAAGTCGAAACCGTGGACCTGAGCGGCGGCGAACTGATCGCCACCCCGGCGGATGAGGAAGCGGTCGGTGTCGACCTGCCCGAAACGCCGATGACCCCGGTCGACAGCGCGGTGGAAACATCGGCACCTGCCGAATAAGTCAGGGTCAGGCGCACCAGTTCCGGCGGCGCCCGGTCCACTCTTCAGCCAATCCCTCGGCGACGAGCGTGTCGCCGAGGCTTTTCCCGTTGCGCACGGCGATGCGCAGCTTGCGGCCATATCGGTCCTCGTCGGGGCCGTCGCGTTCGAGCACGAAGGGGCCGCTGTTGAGCAGGGTAACCAGCCGTGCGGTCGCCCTTTCGCCGAGTTCGCTTTCAAAAGCGCAGCCGGGTTTGCTGATCTCGGGCGTATTGATGTCGGCGAGGCGTATCTTCGTGCCCTCGACCCACAAGGTATCGCCATCGACGACGCAGGTGTAGCGGACCCGGCCCGAGCAACGCGCGAACTGCGCATCGATGCCGGGAGACAGGGAGGCGGGGACAAGGATCTCTGTGGCGATACTGTCTTCAAGCGGTATCGTCAGCACGGCGCAAAAGGCCGCGAGCGGCAGCCCCACCAGCACGAAGGGGAACCAGCCTTGGCGGGATCGCTTGCCGCGCGCCGGTTTGCCGTTCCGCATGAAATGCACATTGCCCATCGCGCCACGATGGCGGAGCACGGGTCAACAAGTCCCTAACGGAGCCATCAGGGCGTGCGACGACAGTCCGATCGGTCTAGGCTTTGCCCTTCGGACCGGCTAAGGCCCGCGCCATGAACCAGACCACCGAAAAACAGATGCTCGCCAAGGCCGAGACGCTGATCGAGGCGCTGCCCTACTTCCAGCGCTATGCCGGGCGCAGCTTCGTGGTGAAATATGGCGGCCACGCGATGGGCAACCCCGAGGCCGCGCGCGATTTCGCCGAGGACATCGTGCTGCTCAAAGCCGTGGGCATCAACCCGGTGGTGGTCCACGGCGGCGGCCCGCAGATCGGCGCCATGCTCAAGAAACTCGGTGTGGAAAGCGAGTTCGTCGGCGGCCTGCGCGTCACCGATCAGCAGACCGCTTCGGTGGCCGAAATGGTCCTCTCGGGCGCGATCAACAAGGAGCTGGTGAGCTGGATCAACCGCGCCGGCGGCACCGCCATTGGCCTCTCCGGCAAGGACGGCAAGATGGTGCGGGCCGAAAAGGTCAGCCGCACGGTGAAAGACCCCGACAGCCAGATCGAACAGGCGGTCGACCTCGGTTTCGTGGGCGAGCCCAAGGATGTCGACACCACGGTGCTCAACACGCTGAGCGCGGCGGGGATGATCCCGATCATCGCCCCCATCGCCACCGACGGCCACGGCCAGACCTACAACATCAACGCCGACACCATGGCGGGCGCGATCGCGGCGGCGCTGGGCGCGGCGCGGCTGTTCCTGCTGACCGACGTTCCCGGCGTGCTCGACAAGGAGGGCAAGCTGCTCACCGACCTGCGCCCCTCCGACATTGCGCGGCTGGAGGATCAGGGCATCATCACCGGCGGCATGATCCCGAAGCTGGAGACCTGCGTGCAGGCGGTCGAATCGGGCTGCGAGGCGGCGGTGATCCTCGACGGGCGGGTGCCGCATGCGATGCTGCTCGAATTTTTCACCAGCCGCGGGGCGGGCACGCTGGTCAGCAAGGGCTGAGGGCGGGGTTGCGCCACGCGCATCCCGTGTTACTCAGTTGATACACCTCGCCCGAACGCCTAGATTGCGCGGCGGGACGCAAACATAAAGGGTATTCGCCAGTGTTGCTTCTGACCTTGTCGCAGATCGTCGGCTATCTGATTTCGATCGTCATCTTTCTGGTGATCGTACAGTTCGTTCTCAGTCTGCTGATGGCCTTCAACGTGGTCAACACCTCGAACGATTTCGTGGTGGCGATCTATCGCGCGGTGAACGCGCTGCTCGATCCGCTGCTCGGGCCGATCCGCAAGATCATGCCGAACACGGGCGCGATCGACTTCTCGCCGCTGGTGCTGATCGTGGGGCTGCGGGTGCTCGACATCGTGCTCACCAACGCGGCCATGGCGACGCTCTGACATCATGCTGATGCGCGCCGTTCTTGCCGCCGGATGCCTCGCCATGCTGGCGGGCTGCGCGAGCGAGGGGCAGCAGCGGCGCACCGCCCAGGCGAAACTGGCCGAGCGGGTGCTGG
>NZ_QXFM01000056.1 GCF_003584015.1 Aurantiacibacter xanthus | reverse complement strand
GGTTCCTCGCCGACCGGCGTCGTGGCCCAGCGCGGCAAGACCTCGGGGATCGGCAGCGCCTGCTGGCTACGGTGCGGGAACTCGGGCGCACGCTCGCCGCGTTCGGTGCGTGCGCCCCAGATATCGTCGTCGAGCGGGTCGCCCGCGAACAGCGGCGCGAGGCGGGCATACCAGCTGTCGGGCGCGGGCTCCTTCTCCAGCTTGCCGAGCGCCCCGCCGACGAACAGTGCCTCTTCCGCGCGCGTCATGGCGACATAGAGCAAGCGCCAGTGCTCCTCGCGCTCGGCGGCCTTGGCGGCGTCGGCGGCATCGGCCACCGGCCCCACGCGCTCGTCCTTGCCGAGCGGGAGCAGCGGGATCGTGCGCGGCGCGGCGCCACCAAGCGGCTCCTCGACCAGCTCCAGCCCGCTTGCCATGCCCTTGTCGGGGTCGCCGCAGGCATCGGCGAGGATCACGATCGGCGCCTGCAACCCCTTCGAGCCATGGACGGTCATCACCCGCACGAAGTCGCCCCCGCCCTCGGCCTCGCGCTTCAGTTCGCCCTCGCCCGCGTCGAACCAGCGGATGAAGCCCTGCAGGCTCGGCGTGTTGCCGGCGGCGAACTGGAACGCGGCGTTGAGCAATTCGTCGATGGGGTCGGAGGCTTCGCTGCCCAGCCGCGCGAGCAGCTTGCGCCGCCCCTGCCACGGCCCGACCAGTATCCAGTGCAACAGCGCCTGCGGCACCTCGAAATCGGCCCGCGCCAGCAGGTCGAGCAACATCGCCCGTGCCGCTTCCGCCTCGGGGTGCGGATTATCATAAATATGGCGCCACAGGCTCTTGCCATTGTCACCGCGATAGCCGTGTTCGAGCAGTTGCTCCTGGCTCCACCCGATCAGCGGCGAGACGAGCAGGTTCGCCAGTTGCAGGTCGTCCCCCGGCTGCGCGGCGAAGCGCAGCGCCGCCATCAGGTCCT